>CAYVYK010000025.1:0-3551 GCA_964455675.1 uncultured Methanosarcinales archaeon | reverse complement strand
GGAGCGTGAGCGAAGCGAATGCGTAGGTCGGGGCTCAAAAATCCGCAAAGATTTTTTTTGTCCCGGCCAGAGCGTGCAATCTACTTTTGAGAGAAATATTCACGGATCTGGCGTTGCTGTGCAGGATCGAGATCCATGCTTGGATCGCTACCCTTCGTTACCGGATACATCAAGTTTTTTTCGGGGCCATTCTCAAGCGGCGGGTGCTGCAGTCCAGCCATGTGGCCAATCTCATGCGCAATCATCGCTGCATAAGAACGAATGGAGGGAGTGTCCAACACCTGACTATGCACTGGCTGGGCTAATTTGTCCATGGCAACCGAAGCTTCCCCGATGAGTTTGTCAAGCTCAGCAGTATCCTTGCCTTTTGCGCGAAGCATTTCGCGAGTCTGACGCAACAACTCAGTTGACCCTTCCAGTTCGGACTTTGCCTGGTTCATGCCGTGCTCGAAGTTCTCACGCGCGCGATTCTGCTGCCAGTCGATGTATGCGTGCTGGTTCAAAAGATAGATCATACCTTCTGACGCATTTGCGTACGCACCAATGTTTGCATACACTATCGAATTTAATGTCTCACGATACTGCTCTTCACCTGCATGTTCTTCTGACCTACGACAGAGAAGGTCGTAGACTTCACGCCAGCCGGGACTCACTTCATCCCTTTTCTTTAAAGAGCCATTTGAAAAAAATTGGTCCATCAACAGATCTGTCAGTTCCTCTTGGTCCAATTCGTGAATGCGAAACGGAGCTAGAGTTCCAGAAGACTCTTCACTAAACGCTATATCAACTCCAAGTGTTCCGTAGAATTCCTGCGCCATTCGGTACGCCTTTGGAGGAAATGGATGATCAGATTCCTTCACTACTGGGATTACCACTTGCCTTGTAGCGCTAGCTCTTGGTGTAATCCTCTGGTCAAGAGAGCTGCATGAAGCAAGAAACACCGTTGCTGCCGCAAGATAGTTTTTCCAGCTCATACTCTACTTACGACGACACTGGAATTGGTGGTATATAAACCTTTCTATTATTGACTACTTTATAGTGACAATAATACTGTCGCATCCACACTATTGACTAGTCGAACAATTTCTTATGCTTCGCGCGCCAATCCTGATATTTCCTCACGATGTCATCAATCCTGCAGTCTACCTCAATGTTCAGTTTCAACGCGAGATAGTCCTTGTCAGGTGAGCCTGCAATAACCGTAACCGCTGGTCTTGTTGTGGGTGGTTGCCGGACTTCGTTTGTGTAGGATTCAGGAGGGGTCACTACCCGCTCTTCGAGCGCAGCTGTGTACATCACCGGCTGATCCGTGCGGACGGGCATGGCATTGCAGGCAACAAGCGAATATGTTACAGCACTTGACGCAAGAGCGATCGCGCCGATGCATAAACCTTTTCTGAGATTATCCATACTTTTCACGTCAGCTGACGCTGGTTAATATGCCCTCACCGGAAAAAATCGGAATACTTCCGGATTAAACGAAATATTCATATAACGTGAACATCGCGTTACACAGATGATTGATGAAATAAAACCTGGAATTCGGATGGTTGGGGCACGGGACCCAAAGCGCGCGCTCTTCGACGCGATCATACCGCTACCCGACGGTACAACATACAATTCCTATCTACTCTTTGGATCAGAAAAAATAGTACTCATCGACACCGTCGACCCAAGCATGAAAGACGTTCTCCTTGCGAACCTATCCGGCATCGATCGGATCGACTACGTGATCGCAAACCACGCGGAGCAGGACCACTCAGGATGCCTGCCTATCATCCTTGAGAAGTATCCGATGGCAACGGTGCTTTGCAGCGAGCTATGCAAGCCCATGCTCCTTGATCTCTTGCCACTGCCTCCAGAGCGCATCAGGACCGTGAAGGATGGAGAGGAACTCTTTATCGGCGGAAAGACGCTACAGTTCATCATGACACCATGGGTGCATTGGCCGGAAACGATGAGCACGTATCTCAAGGAGGACCAGATACTCTTTTCCTGCGACTTCTTTGGATCGCACTACTCAACCGACGAACTCTTCGTCGTGGACGAGGCAAAGGTGTATGCGGCGGCAAAACGATACTACGCAGAAATCATGATGCCGTACCGGATGCATGTGAAGCGCAACCTTGAGAAAATAAAAGGCATCCCCATCACCATGATCGCGCCATCACACGGACCTATATACCAGAATCCGTCGTTTATTATCCGGGCGCACGAGGATTGGGTATCAGATGCCGTGAAGAACGAAGCGATCCTTCTCTACATCTCGATGCATGGCAGCACGAAGGAGATGATGGAACACGTTGCGGGGAAACTGCGGGAGCAAGGTATCACCGTCCACATGTTTGATATGGAACATGCTGACGTTGGTTTGCTGGCAATGGCACTCGTTGACGCGGCAACGCTCATTGTCGGGAGCCCCGCGTTTCTCGTCAGCTTGCATCCGTCGATGAGCTCCGCGCTTTACCTTTTGAATGATCTCAATCCGAAAACACGATTTGTCGGAATTATCGGATCGTATGGCTGGGGAGGAACGGTTGCGCAGGACGCATCGCAGATGATCAAGCGATTGCACGCAGAGATACTTACGCCAATATTGGTGAAAGGAGCACCAAAGCAAGCGGACTATGCTCTGCTTGAAACCCTCGCGCTTGAGATCAAGAAACGGCACGAACACCTCTAATTCTATCATCCTTATCTTCCAATGTCCTGTGCAGCGAGAATCTCGGTCATCCAATTGTCGCTATCATCGCAATACCTATTTTCTGCTCGGAACGGATAGATACAATGAATCATTTTCCACAGCATGTCCCTTCGGCGATCAAGCGGAGCATCAGCGAGAATTCTACTGTATGGATTAATCAGCCGCAACCTCCCAAGGCTTAATGGCTCGTCGATTGCATCAAAATCATTCGTGATAGAACGGATAATACCATACCTATCCTTGGGATTACGCTCACTTCCCACACCATCAGGAGCCATCTGTGTGAGGCGCATGAGCTGTTCGACGCTCGTGATTGTCACATTCTGCACGCGCCTTCCAACCACGGTCGACTCCCTGGTGAATTCCGGGATAAACAAAGCGTATTCAGGATAGTCATGAAGGAGAATATGCACATACTGCTCTATAGTCGGGGCAGAAAGCAACTGAACCGGTTCCACGTAGCCCATCGGGAATGGGTTACCAGCGATCTTGGCATCATCGAGCGCACTAAGAGCCTCCAGAGTCCTTACCGCAAGATACTGATTGACCTGTGTCAATCCTTGTAGCGGTACGCCTCCTTGTGCGCTGTGCAACTGCTCGACAAGATCATGCTCCTCGTACTCACCATGCAAAATTCTGGTCTCAAGCCCGTACAGCCTGACAGTCTCCGTTTTCCAGTCAGAGGGTCTTAAGAACGTGAGCTTGTCACTTGCCTCATGAGCACTCGCTTCCCCCCGGATGGGCACGCTCGTGCCCTCATCCGCCCTTCCCCACGCTTTTCGCAGACGATCCCAAACGCCCATTGCATGGGCAGTTCCTTTTCCGTTTAAATAGCTTTGTCAAGAAC
>CAYVYK010000024.1:0-4123 GCA_964455675.1 uncultured Methanosarcinales archaeon | reverse complement strand
AATTTCAGCAACAGTTATAAACGCCAAAAAAACAAGCAGTGTTATGACGCTCTTCCTCATAGGTATTGGTCTCTGGTCCCCTAAAGACATTACGCTCAAGGGTTTGGAATGCATCAAGGATTCCGACCTCGTGTGCCTTGAGAACTACACGTCAAGGATGGGTTGCACCGTGAAGGAATTGGAAAAAACCTATGGTAAGCCGATCATGCTCGCAAGCCGCGATATGGTCGAACAGCAAGCCGAGACCCTGTTCCTCAAGCCTGCTCTGAAGAAAAACGTTGCTCTTCTCATCATCGGTGATCCTTTTGGTGCAACAACCCATGTTGATCTCATGCTGCGTGCAAGGAAGCTCGGCGTCAACGTGGAAGTCGTCAACAATGCCTCCATTCTGAACGCGATTGGTATTGTTGGCCTTGAGCTGTACAAATTTGGCAAGACTACTTCTATCCCATTCCATAATGAGCACGTCACGACTCCCGTCGATGTCATACGCGCGAACCAGAAGATGGGCCTTCATTCCCTCGTGCTTCTTGATCTGGATCCATCAACCGAACGCTTTATGTCCGTATCCGAAGCAGTGGAATACCTCATCGCGAAAGGCATAAAGAAGGACGCGCTCGCTGTTGGTTGCGCAGGTGTTGGTTCCGATAAACCTGAGATTCGCTGCGCGAAGCTATCGGATCTTGGTGAGTTCTCCCTAAAACCCCAGTGCCTCGTCATTCCTGGCACGCTCCATTTCGTCGAGGAGGAAGCGCTGCAGTTGTGGAAGTAAATTGAACCTGCCACTCGCGCAGGCATAGAGGGAGGTGGGGAGCAATGCTGACAAAGGATGCTGCAGCGTAAAACCGCTAGGTACATTTATTAACCACCCTCTTCTTGTTTTCTTGGGGATTTCATGAAGTGTCCATACTGCGGTAAAATGGAGAACAAGGTTGTTGACAAGCGCGAGAGTGAAGATGAGGAGGTGACGCGCCGCCGCAGGGAGTGCACTTCGTGCAATAAGCGGTTTACGACGTACGAGCGCGTCGAGATTCTCGAGATGACGATTATCAAGAAGAGCGGGAACCGTGAGGCGTATGACAGAACGAAGATCATCCGCGGCATCCGTAGGGCATGCGAGAAGCGTCCGGTGACTGAGGAGCAGATAGCAAAGATGGTCGAGAATATCGAGCAGGAGCTCCGGTTATACGAGAGTAAGGAGATCCCAAGTAGCGTTATTGGAGAACTCGTTATGGACCAGCTTCGTACTGCTGACAAGATTTCCTACATCCGTTTTGCTTCGGTGTATCGTGAGTTCAAGGATATGGATGAGTTCATGCGGGAGATTAAGCAGCTCTTTAGGGGTGAGAAGAAATGATTCTTGGGCTTACCGGTACATTTGCTTCGGGTAAGGATACAGTGCTTGATTACCTAAAGAAGAAGGACTTTGCCGCTATCTCGCTCTCAGACGTTATTCGTGATGAGGCGAAGAAGCAGTTTCGTTCTCTTGACCGCGTCGAGCTTGGCGTGATCGCTGAGGAAATGAGGAAAGAGCACGGAAAGGATGTACTTGTTCAGCGAGCGCTAGCTTCTCTGAGGAAATCGAAGAAGAAGAATTTTGTGATCGGGGCGATCCGCAATGTTGAGGAGGTGGCATCACTGCGCATGCAGCCCTCGTTCTTTCTCGTCGCTGTCGATGCTCCGCCGAAGGTTCGTTTTGCGCGCGAAAAGGATCGTAACCGTGAGCACTATGGTAGTTTTGATGATTTTCTGGCAAAGGAGGCGCGCGAGTCGAGTGGGAATCCGTTCTTCATGCAGCTCAAGGAGTGCATTGCAGATGCTGATTACCTGATCGAGAATGTTGGGACACTTCAAGAGCTGCATGCCAAGGTTGATGAGGTCGTAAAGGATGCCACCCGCCAGGAAAAACTCATCTCTTGAGCGTTTGATCTCTATCCTGAGCAAGAATCAGGGGAATACCATGCTTTCCAGTATGAGCGCTTGGCAGCCCTGGCAGATTGTTATTTCAACAATTCTTTCCGCAAGAAGCAAGGATGAGACCACCCTTCCTGTGTGCATCGAATTATTCAGGAGGTATCCGACCGTCGATGACTTGGCAGACGCGTCCCCAAGGGATGTTGAGCGGCTTATAAAAAAAATTGGTTTCTACCGCAATAAGACTCGTTTCATTATTGATACTGCAGGAATGATCAGGGAGCGCGGTGTTCCCAAGAATATGGAAGGCTTGCTTAAGTTTCCAGGTGTCGGAAGAAAGGTTGCAAACTGCGTGCTCGTGTATGCGTTTGGTATTCCTGCAATTCCCGTCGACACTCATGTGCATCGCATCAGTAACCGGCTCGGTATCCTGGCAACGAAGAGTCCTCTCCAGACGGAAAAGGAGTTGATGCGTCTTCTTCGACGGGAGCATTGGTTGCTCTATAATGATCTTCTTGTCTTTCATGGCAAGACGGTCTGCAGGCCCATCGGTCCAAAGTGTAGAGAATGTTTGATCAATAGATTCTGTAGGAAGGTTGGTGTTGATAAGAAGTACTATGCTTAGTTCGGCTTTGGGTCGGCGAGGCGCTCGATCGCTCGCGTCTCGCGGTATGTGGCTTCAAAGTCAAGGAGCATGTACTTGATGCCGACCCGAACATACGAGACGACTTGTTCTGTGTTCATGTGTTCAAGATCCGGTGGATCGTTATCATGTTCCATGATTACATCGGCGATATCGCAGAGTCTTGCGTGTGCTGCGGTATCCTTGACTTCGCGCTTGCGGTGATGAAGTGTATAGCCTGACTCCTTCTTGTGGATTTCTGCCGCATGCCCGTGGACGTACTGTTTCACATGCTGGCATTCGCACGTGATGAGCTTTCGGAGTTCTGCTTGATAGTCCGTGCTTGCTGCGATTTCAACATGCATTGCCTGCACCGCATATGCAAGAAATTCAAGTGCATCATGCATGCTCGTCGTGCTTGAGAGCCTTCCTTTGCGGGTGGTCATGTCCATGGCGTGGATGTGAAGTTCCTGTTCTACGGGATGATCGCTGCGCGCTGTTGAGAATAGACGTATGAGTGATCCGACATAATCTTTGATACGCTTCTGCCCCATCTGCCCCCACGCGATACAGGGGTAATTTATATAGTTTTGTTACCACATCGTTCCAGACAAAATTCGTTTTCGTTTCTCATCAGGAAATCGTTCAATGGCATACCGTAGCATTGTTCGTGGCATGCTTTGATAATGTGTTTTAAGGAATTTTTCAAGAACTTCAACATTTTTTTTACCAATTTCACGAAGCATCCACCCAACTGCTTTGTGGATCAGGTCATGCTTGTCTCGTAGCAGCAGGTGTGCGATCTTGAGTGTTTCTTGATAATTCCCTGCTCGAATGAACATTGATGTTGCAACGATTGCCACGCGACGCTCCCACATAGTGTTTGACTTTGCAAGCTTCCAAAGTATACCCTTTTCTTGTGGATTCACAAGAAGATATCTCCCAACGATGTATGGCGCGCTTAAGTCCACCAGGTCCCAGTTGTTCACGCCCGAGAGATGCGCGAGATAGAAATCATATGACTCCTTTGGGTTTTTCTTCGACCCTTCGACGAGTAGCAGGAGTGCGGCAAGCCGTTCTTCGTGAATGTTGCTTGCGAGATACTTTTCGAGTTCATGTAGTGGCATCCCAGCATATTTTTTCGCGATGCTTCGTACCAGGGGAACTTTGAGTCCGAGAAACATGTCTCCCTCGCCATACTCTCCAGGTCCCGTCTTAAAGAATCCTTGAAGCAGTCGTGCTTGCTTCTTGTCAGCGTGCGCTTTGAGTTCTTGGGCGAGTGTCATCTTCATAAGTATCAGGTGCTGATATAATAATTTGAGTATAAACCCCGTTCCGGATTCGTCGTTGATGATTTGAATTGTCGAATATCATCATAGAGTAGGACGGTCGGCCTCCCGTTGGTCGGCCGGTTTCAGTCGGCAACTAGCGGTGCTTGAAGTTGCCTCTGTTTATTGCTGTCTGCGTTATTGTCCGCCTGGAGACGCGAAGGAATTCCGATAGTTGCTCCTGAGCGTTCCACAACACGGGGGTGGTGGTTCGCGTCAGCGAACCTACGAACGACAGTGAGTTTGGGGCTATCCGTAG
>CAYVYK010000023.1:0-5089 GCA_964455675.1 uncultured Methanosarcinales archaeon | reverse complement strand
TTTACAACATCAGTTTTCCGGCGATTGATAATGCGACGATCAAGATTCCTGGAAATTCCGTGATCGTGACTGACCACTCGGGAAGCATGGCCCAAATGATGGGCGGTCAGGTGAAATGGGTGACGGCAAAGGACGTGAATCTCGTGCTCATCAGGACGGTATTTAATCGTACACCCGGTGCGAAGATTGGACTCGTGTCCTATGACTATGACGCTCGTGTTGATCATCAGGTGAGTGATGATCAAGCATCCTTGGAGCACACGATTGAGAGCATGGCTGATCCCCTTGGCGGCACGTGCATAGCTTGTGGCATCTATCGGGCAGTACAGCTTCTTGTTCCTGCGCCTCCTCCGGCGAATTTTTCGAGCGACAAGCCGCTGAACATCGTCGTGATGAGCGATGGTGAGGCCAACATTAACTTTGATAGTAGTGACGTGCAGGAGGAATGCTTGCTGCTTGATGCCTCAGGAGATCCGAAGTCTCAAGCGATTGAGTTTGCCAGGCAAGCCCATGAGAAGTATGGGATCGAGGTGTATGCCGTTGGTTTTGGAGAGGCAGGAGGGGACTTTGATCTTGCGACCATGCAGACGATTGCGCAAGTGGGCGGCAGCAACTACCCAAATAATTTCGCGTACGCGGCAGATCCTGCGGAGCTCGCCGCAATCTACGCGAATTTTGGCAATGCCATCGCAAAGTATGTCATAAAAAATTATACCTACCTGCGTCTTGAGAACGATCAGGTTATGGCGATTGCGACGAACGTAACCGCAGGTATAGATCGTGAGAATCTTATGACTAGGCAGGACATTTCTGATTCGTATGTGTGGAATTTTAAGACATGGTACCTCTATAAGAATCTCGTGAACTGGCTTGTGTTCTACGGTGAGCAGGGGGTTCTCGGTTCCATTCCGGAGCAGCTCGCAAGTTACAAGCCGTGCCGTGCGGTGTTTTATGACACGAATGGATGTCCGTCACCTGGAAGAGTGTACAATTCAAGCATTGAGAAATTCCTTGACATGCAACTCAGTAATGAGGACATGCGGCCCTTGAAGATTCTCGAGGACATTGACCGGAGTATGGCCCGATTCCTTCTTGAAACAAACATAACGTGTACATCGTCATTCGTGCAGTTTGATGTGAATAACACTCCGCTGTTTAACTTCGGTGTTCAGCCGACGGTTATCCCAATTAACATGCCATTTGGTAACGGCACGTTCCTCCAGACGAGCGTTGATGGTATCACTCCAAGGGTGGAGTGCCCACTGATCGGCTCGCCCGCGCGTGAGGACTTCCTCAAGATTAACTCAAGTTACCGGCTCGGTCTGCTCGGTCCAAACTCACCACTGAATGAAGTGTGTTCTGCTGCGAGCCCTTATCAGTATATTGGTATCGACAGGACATTTAGCATGGAGATCCTTGTGAGTTGCAGTGACCCAACGATCGGGCAGGTTATGGATGGCCCCCGGCGTTTTGAGCCCCTGACACTTGAGTTTATTCTGCGGATCGACATGATGTCCGACTGCGACCCGCCACTTGACCAATTAGAACAGACGGTGACCTGCTGATGAAGGCTGTGGAGGTTGCGGTGTTTGTGGTTGTCGCACTCATTGTCGGCGCTGTGTTCATGAGTTTTATCACGGATATTCCCTACCTTAGTTTTGGGAAGTACATGAAGAGTACCCTGCTTCGCGAAAAGACATTTGAGTTTCAGTCTGTTGATCAACCAGGATTCTATGAGGAGGTGCTTGCTTTCTGGGAAGCAAATAAATTTAGTGATACTGATGAGACGATGCGGTTGCATCTTACGAGTTCCGGAGTGCTCGACAAGGAGTCGTTCTTCAAGCTGATCTTAGAAAACAATCTCTGTGGCACGATTCAGTCAAAAGCGTACGGTTGCGGCGAGCGTGAAGATGTCGTGCTTGACTACATCACGCTTCCCGCAATTATTGAAGTACGGTATCACAATGAGAAATTGAACATCACTCCTGCCGAGAGCGCACTGCGTGGTAACCGGACAATTCAGGTCGTCAACATTGATTTTGGCGGCTTTGAGGGAAATGGTGTGTTAGTCAGAAATCTCTCGGGCATTCCACAAAGTGCCAATATTCTTGACATCCGCCTCGAGATTATCGCAGGCGGTGATTTCAGGGTATATTTCAACGATCAACCTTGCAAGGGTATATTTACGACGTCTGGCGATATTGACTCCTGGGATCTAACTTCGTGCAAGAACTTGATCGCAGATCCAACACGCATTCGTATATCTTTCCTATCAGGCGACCTGTTCCGCAAGCACATCGCTGGCGGAAGACTGCGCGTCCTCTACGAAAGCAGGATTCAGCCTGCGCAGACGCATGTGATGGAACTTCCTGCGATTGATGGCGCGGTGAACTACTTCAATGGGGTATATTTCCCTGGGCCCCCAACGAGCATGAACATCAATCTTGCATATTCCGTTGGTGAATTAAATGGTTCGGATTTCTACGTGAACATTGGAAATACCACGGTGTATCGCGACATAGTATCCAATCATATATGGAGCGGAGTTATCCCTGTTCCGCTCTCCGCTCTGAGGCAAGGTATGAATCCTCTGCGGATTGGTATCGACTCAAAGGGTGTGAACATGAGGCAGATTGATGTTCCCCAGCCGATTGATGCCGTGCTGATCAGCGATGTATCGGGTAGCATGGCATGGAGGCTCGATCAGGATGATGTGAATGGCGCGCTTCGCGTGTGTACTGATCCTATGATCTATGATCCCTCGACCGCCAAGGTTTCCCTCGCAAAGTGCCTTGCGAGGGAGTTCTCAAACATAATTATCGATAGGCTTCAAGAGAACCGCGTTGGCCTGGTCAGTTTTAGCACAAACACGTATTTCCAGCAGATCGCGAATCTGACCTCGGATAAGTATGAGCTGGAGACGAAAATTAACATGTATGTTGCGGATGGTTGGACCTGCATTGGTTGCGGTATCCGTGACGCGACAAAGCTCTTGCAGGGTTCTGACCGCTACCGGGCAATGGTCGTCATGACGGATGGTGTTGCGAATTGGTGTCCGCAAGGTGCGACTGGTAGCTATGACTGCGCGGACAGTCAAGCGCTTTCGGACGCTCTAGCGCTCGCGCAAACAGCGTTTGATCAGGGAATTCATATCTATGCGATCGCATTTGGTATCAGCGCGGATGAGAACTTCATGCACGAGCTTGCATGCATTGACAATTGCTCAAACTACGGCCAGAGCTCTAATGCCTCGGAATTGCAGGAGATTTACCGTCGGTTTGCTGATCAGATCGCCTCAAAGCGCGCCGTGCACACACGGTACGTACAGGGCGCGCGAGACCTGCGTCCCATTCCATCTAAGCTCCTCTCGGGGAGCATTGACTACCAATACACTCCATTGCCTCCTCTTCCAGAAAACAGCATTAAGCTGCACGTGCGAAAGGACGCGGATTGTCAGGGTTCATTCATGCTTCCGCAAGGGTTGACGATTGAGGACTCCGAGATACTCTCCTGGGCTGGTACGTTCTGGACGGAAAGTGTCAACGTGAACGGTCAGAATCTGTATGACGTTACGGAGTTCAAGCCTCCGTACATGGTCCGCGGTGATCCTTTCGTCTTCCCGATTCCGCGGGGTATCCTGCAGCCATTCAATTCTTATACAGTTCGGATGACGGATTATAGTGGCGGTAACGAACAGTGCTTTGAGACTTCAGTGTATTATACTGCGTCGATGGGTCTCGCACCTGAGATGAAGCACGCGGTTGGCTGCCGTTGGATGGTACGATTTCCGAGCGGCGTGCGTGATATCACGATTCCTCTTGACTATCACGGAGATCGGGAATGCGCGTATGTTCCTGGAAAGGTGCTCTACCGTCTTGATGATTCGTTCCAGCACGCTGCCGGAAAGCTCTTTGAGGCTCTTGATCCCGAGCATGATGGAATCGTGAACGATGAGATGAGTGAAGTGTACATCACTGGCGGGATATAGTCTCTTCAGTTATACAATCATCTCGTCCGCACTGATGTCATGGATCTGGAAATCTTTCACAAATTGCGCAGCCTTTGCGGTATCCGCTTCTGTCGTTCCGGCAACGATGATATAGTTCTTATTCCCTCGGATGAGTTTGATGAGAGATTTTCCGGCCCGCAGTGGCCAAGTGGAACAGGTGTACTCACTGTTTGCGAGTAGGTCTGCGACAGCCTGGTTTGCGCATGGTCCGCCGATGAGGACAACATAATCTTCCGATGCATCTTCTGTGCTGCGCCCAACGGCCGCTTGGGGATTGAGGGCTGCAACAATCTGTGCGCTTCCGTCATCTATTCCGTGCGTTCCCGCGATTACCCCAAGATTGTGGTTGGTTGTTGCATACTGTAGTGATGCGCTGACGCTCCTGCAGAGTTTTTCAGGAGCCGCAAAGCAGCCGCAACCTCCCCCGCCAGAATTCGCACCTGCCTGCGTCCGCACTCTCTCACAGTACCGGACGGTTGATCCATCCGGGCACGTGAAGAATTTTTCGCATGTTGGTGGCTTGTAGTTCGGACAGTCATGCACGCTGACGGAGTGGCATAGGCATCCCTGATCGTTCATGTCGCACATCTTGATCTTCTCGCCGTCTGGGCATTCATAATACTTCCAGCAGCTATAGGGAAGAATGACATTCGCAGGGATTCCCTCATGTACTTGTTGGACAAATACATTTGCACGCTTGTCGCGCGGGGAATTATACGTTATTCCGTCGAGTCTAATGAGGATATCATAATATTCATCCTCGGTAAGCTCAAACATACGTTCTCGTGGGAAATTATCGTCGTCTAGCATGTACATTTGCTTCTCGTTGTGGGAAACGACAGCGTCCATGCTTCCCATGGTAACAGAAAGAACCGTAACCTTGATTGTTTCCTCACCCGTATCCGTGAGGATTCTTGTCTCGATGGCGTCGCCCGGAGCCATGTCTGCAGTATATCCATCGACAAATTCGTCATAGTCAATTTCGTATGTTGCGTACCCAAGCGCGCTCGGGATGAATAGGAGGCATGACATGACTATAAGAAAGAGAAACATGGACATCGATTTCATGGTATCACCACA
>CAYVYK010000022.1:0-9544 GCA_964455675.1 uncultured Methanosarcinales archaeon | reverse complement strand
AGCCCCGTGGTGTAGCGGCCAATCATACTGGCCTTTGGCCGGCCTTTGTGGTCGGTGGTAAGCCAGTGACCTCGGTTCAAATCCGGGCGGGGCTATCGAACGATGTGAGATAGACCCGAACGGGCCAAAAAATCCGTTGGATTTTTTTGTACCGGGCGGGGCTATCGGGCGAATAGACAGGCACGGAATTTCGAATCCGGATTAATAAATTCCAAGAAGAGGCTATCAGATTGGAGGTGAAGGACATGAAACTTATTGGGATCCTTGTATTGCTGGTATTACTTGTCCCTGTGGCACTGGCATGCGATATCGACGAGTGTGATTCTTTAGAATCATCAAGCGTCTCGTGTAATTCACCGCACGCTTCCGGTTACTTTGATTATGCTCTCACACTGAGTAGAGTTGAAGGCAATGAGGTGACGGTTGTTGTTCCGTTTGAACCTTTGGGAACTTTGTCGGAAGGACAGTCTGTGACGTATGACAGTAGGACTATCCTTGTATCAGATATTGATACTGCTGACCTGCACAGTAGGACTGCCGTCGTATCAGTTGACGGAAATGAATGTACGTTAACTAGTACTCAAAAGTTAGTGTGTGGTGGGCTGACATTGGATTTCTATTTAGATCCAGATCCCCAAAAAATTTCTCTTCGAGTTTACCCTGAAAATCCTGACTCTTTTACGATTGGACTTGGACAGGCTAAGGAGTTCCGTGGTACCAAGTTTATATTGGCATGGATAGACAAGAAATTTCCAACGCCTGGCTGTGAGGCGGACATTACATTCTTGCATGATGAGAATGAATGCATGAGATACTGTTATCCAACGTGTGGCGATGGCACGTGCGGATACCACGAAGAAGAATGGACTCGGCAGTATTACTGCCCCGAAGATTGTGAGGATGATGGGGCTGATGAGGTCAATCTTGAGATAAAAAACTTTAAGTCCGAGGACGGGCGAATTACGTTTGATTTCACGATAGAGAGCTCTCAAAGTTTGTCAGAAATGCAATTACGACTTGATGCAAGACAACTGTCTTCGAATGAGAACATTTTCGGAGGCTTTATCTGCGATCCATTGACTTCTCCTTCGTATAATCCGAGCTGTAGCCTCGTAAATATTGCTCCCGGTGAACATAGCGGGCAGCTTTCGATTGATCTTCATCCCTACATGAATTTTGTCAGTTTTCAAACCGGAAAGCCGGTGCCCATGAGGGATTTTTTCCAAGGACAGCTTGAGCTTACGCTTGTCCTGAAGGAACGGGGCCTCATCGATGTGGCGAGTGATTCTCATGTTTTTGTTGCCATAGAAGCGGATGATGATTGGTTCGCGAAAGGGAAGAGCATCAACAACTTTCTCCTTGGAGCTAAGAGCAATCCCTCCTCAACCGTCATCACGGGAGAAACATCAGCTGACGATGCAGCGGCACGTCGACTTGCGGAGATACTACCACAATCAACAAACAATATCCGGCATGCTTCCTCTGCTGGTAATCATGAGATAGCTGTATTAATTGGAGGTCCATGCGCAAACAGTATTGTTGCGGATCTTTTACGCGACATGCCTGGCTACCGATGCAGTGACTGGTCACTTCCTCCTGGCAAAGCTCTTCTGAAGCGAATCGATGTGAACGAAAAGCACTACATACTTGTTGCAGGAACCACGGCTGATGATACGGAATATGCTGCAGGTAAGCTGCGTGACTCCGCAAATAATCCAATTGCAGATGAAGAGAAGATCCTTACAATCTGATCTTGAACGGGATAACTCTTCGCCATCAGTTCACCACCTCTTCAAGGCCCAAGATGTGCAAGTGCTTTCCGCGCGCGCATGTATGCTCGGTGAAATCTGCTTCGCACGGTCCCAAGGCCAATGCCTGCTATTCTCCCGATCTGTTCGTACGTGAGGCCTTGGTAGTAATGCTGTATGAGCAGCGGATCTGAGAGTATGTGTCGTGCGGCTTCGCCGCGTTCTTCCTCGCGAACAACGTGTTCCAGAGGAACCTGTTCCCGTGAGGCAATCTGCGCAAGATCAATTCCCTTGCCGTCGCTCGCGCGTACGGTCTTTCGCTCCGCAATGTCGCTGATTGAATGTAGAGTGATCGCGCGCAGCCATCGGAATACTGTTCCTTTCGATGGGTCGTAACTGTTGATTCGCTCTGTTGCTCGTGCGTATGCGTGCGCGACTGCTTCCTCCGCGTCATGGATGTTTCGTAGTGTCTTGTACGCCATTGCCATAAGACTACTGTAATGCTTTGAGTAATCGTGCTCGAGAATCCGTGCGTTCATGACTATCATCATCCGCTAAGTACTATATATAGATACGGTTGCGTGGACTCTCGTCGATATAGCACCATTTATATTGCTCGTGGTATTCTCCAGTAGTCATGTCTCTCCTCATCGGTTCAGCGGTAACGACGATATCGGACGGTCAGGGTGTCGATCTTGATGCGATGCTCGATGAGTACTTCAGGCATTCCTATCAGGCGACACTTGTGGGTGTGCGCAATATTGCGTTTCCGGAGGCGAGACGGTATTACAAGAAGAATCATGTGAACCTTCCAGAACATGATCCGGTTTCCTACTCGGTATTGCTTCATGAGTGGGCCCTTCCTGGTGTGGCTCGTGGTCCGCTTCTCTATGTTGAATCGCATCCGTTGATGGTCCGGATGCGTCAGCTTGATAATGTTAAAGTGGAGTTCCTCCATGCAGGATGGTATTACGCGACGCTTCATCCTGAGGGTGCTGTCGGGAAAGGCACTGTCCCAGAAGGCGTTATCTGTCCGGCGGAATCTTACGTGCTTCCCTGCTGTTCCAAGGATCCTTTTGCCTCGACTGTCGTCGAAAAAGGAAGATTTCGGGAAATGCTTGATCCTGTGAGGAACGCGACGAAGCATGGGACGCTTCAAGAGAGGGTGAATTCCATGCATGGATTTCATCAGGATATGGCTAGGCTTTTTGCTTCTGAAGACATTCAGTATCAGGCGGTGTCAAAAAGAATGCTTCCGCGCGATCATCGCTATCCGGTTTTCTCTCTGAACGCGCTCTGTGGAAAGACTGACATCGAGAAATATTATGGGAGCCTCGGAAAAAAAGTTGCTGTTTTCCTGTTTGGTTCGCATGATCAAATGATGAATACCTTGACGCCTGCTGAGATGAATGCCATGCATTTTGCCGAGACGATGGTTCCGATCGCGCTTGCCGGTCAGACGACGAATCTTGTGACTGCTGGTGTCGATATGGGGGGCTATGGTGGTGCGGCGCTCTGTGCCATACCTGCGGTCGGTGTTGCGATGCTCGCGGATAGTCTATATCGCATGTATAAGTCTCTGCATCAGAGTCCTCGCGCTGCCTCTGGTTTGCTCAGGGCGTGGTCGGCATGAATCTCATCGAGCGGATTGGGCGGCTTGAGAAAAGAGGTTACATTTCCTTCGGTCGAGCTGATGCGGGCAAATTTATGGACTATGACGGGAACTTTCTTGATACTCTGAATACTGTCGCCTCAGCGCTTGACAATCCTCAGTTGAATGTCTCTGCGCTGCATTTGTTCCTTGACACTCCTCGGCTCTTGAGCGGTTTGACGGATTTTGCGTTGCGCGAGAAGCGAAATGTTATCATTGATAAGGTTCTGCTTGAGAAAGCCGCTGTGTACATCTTTCAGGGGAGATATGCAAAGGCGAGGCCGCTCGTGAATGCGTTATATGTGTCCGGAAGTTTGCTTGCGGCTCCTGTGCGTGAGAAGCCTGACTTCATCAGTTGGTGTTCCTATGCCCCTTCAATTCTTGAGGATCTTGCGGCAAAGATGAGCCACCGGAAGGTTGACTGCATTGTGATGGATGGTCATGATGGCTATCGCACGGGACTTGCGGTTGCTGCTGCGCTTGATGTTCCTGCGTGGGGCATTAAGAATTCCGCTCTTCCTGATGGCTCCCACAATCCTCATCCGGTTGCAGAGGAGGAAAAGTACCATCAGCACTTTCTGAACGGCAAGCATGTATGGATTGTTGCTGAGGATATTTCGACTGGTGGTGCGGTTATGGCGCTTCGAGAGATGCTCGAGCTGATCGGAACCTACAAGTCCATTCATTGCGCGTCCGGTGTTTGGCTTCCGTATTCTGAGCATCTGCCATTGCGCCATCCGGACTGCTACGCTATTCGAAGAAGCACCCATTGATTCTTCCCCCCTTAAGAAACTGAGCAAAAAGACCGCAACCTTTATATATAACCTATTTAAACTAGACGATGGAGTATAACCACTATCTAATGGTGACATAATGACTGGGGGTAATGAAGATATGGAACGCAGAGAGTTCCTTAGAGTTGGAGCGCTCACGATTCTTTCCTCAGCCCTCGCAGTCTATGGTGTTGGATGCAATGATTCTCCCGCGTCAAAAGGTCAGCATTCCTTGGAACATCGTGCAGGATCCGTTCCGCAAAAATATGCCCACTTGGAGACGTATCGGCAGCCGGTGCATGATTTTGTTGACTGGTATAATGAGCGTTTTGCATTTTCAAGTCCTCTTGAGCCTTCAATCGTGCTCGCAATGATTCATGTGGAGTCCGGCTCTCCACTTCACCGCTGCTGCAAAGTGCCCTCGTACAATCAGTTCTTTCATGATCCTTTGAGTATGCTGCATGAGGGAGATCCCCTGTTTGATCACATCACGAATGGGAACGATGCTGTCCGTCTGATTGGCGATTTTCAAAAGTACAAAGGCGTCCCAAGAGCAAAGCGAAATCCCCTCACGAAGTCGCAGGTTTGGGATTACTCTGACTTCATGCGTGATGGACGTTTCTCCGCCGGGGATATGCTCTGGCTCGGCCTCGGTGGCCTCGTGCTGAAAGCCGCGGTGTTCAAGAATTACGACGAGATTGGCGAGGTAAAGTCGTATACGATTAAGCCATCCGATCTAGATAAGAATAAGAAATCCTTTACGCTTCCGACGGACCGGCTCGCAAAAAAGTTGCGCACTGCTCCTTCGTGCATTGCTCGCTACACACCTAAGGTCGAGCCTGTTCCAGGTACGTCTGTCACCTATAGGGAAGTGAAGTATCATCCTGTCCGTATCGTCGGTTGGAATGATTGGAAAGACGCATGCGTGCGGTACGGTAACGGTACAGCGCAGTATCGAGAGAGATTGGATGACGTTTTGCGGGAGATTGCGTAAGCAAAAAATATTTATACCACCGTCGGTTCCTTCTGGAATTATGGCATCACAGTACGAACAGTGGACTGTGCATTACTGGTTTAAGTAGATGCCACTGTCATCATAAGTTTCTGATTCTCATTGATGCTAAACATCAGTGTTGCTAAGAAATGAACCATGGCAGGTAATTCTCCTTGATGGTAAAAGTCCAGCAATTACACTGTTGTCTCTGAGGTGAGACCCATGAATCAATTGAATACACAGTTCGATCGTATGGTAGATAGCGTAGACGCTTTCACAGATCATTGCGAAGAAGGCGTTTATTGCTGGGAAAAGCCTCGATCTTGACACGCTGTGCACGCACGCACGCTTCGATCCGGTAGCGAATAGCGTGCCCTTGAGGGAGCGGATTGCGAACCGTTACCGACTGCCAATAGATCATGTGCTTGTGGCAAGAAGCGCGCTTGATGTGTTGCGTTGCTTGATGCCTCAGATGGGCCATGTGGGTATCCTTGTTCCTGACTACGTGGAGTTCCCCCGGTTTTGTGCGAGTTACGAGCCTATCGAGCGCGGATTCACGATTCCCGAAATTCCATTGGGAGTGGATACCATCCTCTGCTCAAATCCGAACAATCCCACAGGTACTGTCCATGATCTGTCGCGGCTGCTTCGCCAAACGAATGCGCAAGGCCAGTGCCTTGTTGTTGATGAGGCGTACGCTGAATTTGATCGCGAAGCGCACTCGCTAGCGTCAGCTGTGCCACATAACGAGGGATTAGTCGTCATCCGGACTTTTTCCAAATTTTATGGAATGCCCGGTGTCGCCTACGCGCTGGGTCATCCGCGATTGCTCGAGCGTATCAGGGTATCCCGTCCCTCGGAGGACTCATTGTACGATGCGGCTTGCGTATTTGCGCATCCGGAATCTGGTAGAGTCCTTCATGATGTGGATATGCGCAGGAACCTGCTATCCCGTATGCTGGCTGGTTACCTCCATTGCCATGTTGTCCCAAGTCGGACACATTTTGTCATGGCAAGGAATGGGAATCTATATTCCACGATGCGGCAGCTGAATGTTTGCGTTGTGAACCTGAACGAGAATCCCGGAATTCAAGGCATGGGCTACTGCAGGGTTGCCGTCCCCTCATACACTGACCTGGATGATCTGCATCAGCGGGTGGTAGCATGGACATCATTCAAGGATCATTAGACGACCTCATCGCTTGCCTGCCGCTGATTAGGCAGAGCATCCCTGAAAAGGCTGGCTTGACAGAGCAGGAGGTTCGCGACCGCTTGTGCAGCCGTAACCATGGTATTGTCCTGTTGCGTGATCATGAGGCAATCGAGGGCGTCATGGTCTGGTACGAAGCAAAGGGTGATCTATACCTTTGGCTTGGGGTGATGCGTCATCCCGGCAGCGGTCATGCGCGTCAACTCCTGAACAAAGTGGCAGATGACACCAACTACCGTCGATGGTTCGTGAAAACGAGCGTGGATAATTGTACTGCGAGGAGGCAGCTTGCCAAGGACGGTTTCAGAGAATATCAGATTCAGGACGGACTCGTCTACGCGGAGCGCCTGGACTAACCTTTTTTATTATTTTTTATAATGTAGTGGTGAGCCCAATGAGGATGCTTGACGTGAGCATGATCGCGGCTCCCACAAGCTGATGTTTCTTTACGGATTCTTTGTTGATCCATAGGCCAAGCACGAGTGCAAGCGCGGGATAGCTTTCTGTGATAGCCGTCGTAATGGACAGGCTGCTGTCTCGTACAGCGAATGCATAGAATACCCACGCAAGAGTGTCCAGTATTCCCATCGAGATGAAGAGTGTGCTGTGCTTGCGTGCAGCCTGCTGCAGTGATCCAATCCCGTTCCTGGAAATGACGAGTGCCAAACAGACGACGGTAATCATCGTCCAGCTTACCCAGATCGTGAGGAGCGGTGATCCGTCTACAGCACCTTTCTTGACGAGAAAGTTCACTACCCCATAACCGAGCGCGGTGAGCACCGCAAGCCAGAAACCGTGCTCGAGCTTTTCAATTTTTATAGGGTACTCTTTCATGGCGAGCATGACCATACCCACAAATAATAGGATGATGAGGACAACTTGTGTAATCGTTAATGTTTCCGAGAAGAAGATGATGCCGAGGCCAATCGTGACCGGCAGTTCTATCTCGAGCAGCACTTCAATAACCGAGAGTTTTCCACTCTTGAGTGCTTCGAAGTTAATGAGTGAAACCACCACATTCACGATCGACAACAAGAGGAGGAATTGCAAGTATGGTCCTGATGTCAGAAGGTATAGCTCCTTCCATACGAATGGGAGCAGCATGGCTGATCCAATGAATCCAATAACAAGGAGTGTGTTTGCATCCCCAACTTTTCGTGTTGATCGCTGGATAAGGAAGTCTCCGACCGCCCATGAAATCATCGCACCAAATGCAAAGAATATTACATCCCACATATCCTACTTATGGTATTTTGTATTTATTAAATGTTGTTCCCGCAGTCCTTAAATAACTCTATCGGTTCCCTTCTCATATGGAATTGCGACTGACCCCTCTAGAGTTAAGATATCTTGCGACCTGCTATCCGCTCAAGGACCGTCCAGGTATTGACGAGGCGAACCGTTGGAAAGCCCTCGCCCGAGATCGTGCGGGACGGACAGAGACTCGCGAGTTGCCGCTTCGGGATATTGCGCTTGCTTTTCCACACGTCTGCGGTCTTGCGATCAAGGGCTTCTTTGAGATGAGATCTGTTCAGGACTATTTTGAGGGTCTTGATCAGGAATCCCATATCATGCGTCTGTACTTGTTCGCTCGTTCTGCCGCGAGAAAATCTACTCCTGAACATCTGATGCTTGGCATCCTTCAGCACACTGAGGGTTGCAGTGTCCGCATCGCTGATGCTTCGGCCGGCAAGGTGTGGGGGTTTGGTGGCATTTATGCGCTTCCCATCAATACGCAGTACTTCTCGCAGCCCGTGATCGGGCGGTACATGCTCGTGCACGGTCATGAGCAGGGTCACGCAGTTGCCATCCGCGCCGTGAGTGATCCGGTATTTCAGGTATACTCTGGGTGGTTTGAGGATCGTCATAAGAGCAAAGACAATCCGTTTGTTCCGTTCCGTGCAACCATTGAGGATCTTCTGGCGAAAGATATTTAACCGTAAATTGTCCTGGTTCTTGAAAAGAGGTGTATCATGGGGTATCTCGTACTCGTGCGTCATGGTGAGTCTCGTTGGAATCTTGTGAACAAGTTCACTGGCTGGGTTGATGTTCCGCTAAGTGAGCGCGGTATCCGCCAGGCGGTGACGAGCGCTTCCCATCTTCGCGGCCTTAATCTTGACATTGCCTTCACTTCCAAGCTTGAGCGCGCGCAGGCGACGCTCTTGCTCATCCTCTCTCGTCAGAACCGCACGGGTATCTTCCTGCACGAGTCCGGAAAGGAAAAAACCTGGTCGCTGCATCCTGACATGTTTGAGAGGGAAGAAATTCCGATCTTTACGAGTTCCGCCTTGAATGAGCGCTATTATGGCAAGCTTCAGGGCGTGAATAAGGACGATATGCGCAAGAAGTACGGTGAGGAACAGGTCCAGATCTGGCGCCGGAGTTATGACGTTCGCCCGCCAGGTGGGGAGAGCTTGAAGGACACCTGTCATCGTGCTGTTCCATACTTCCTAAAGCACATCATGCCGCACATCCGTCAGGGGAAGAACGTGATCGTCTCAGCGCACGGGAACAGCTTGCGCGGTATCATCAAGCACATTGATAACATTTCCGATCGTGATATCCCTCATCTCGAGCTTCCCATGGGTAAGCCCCTGATTTATCGCTATCATGATGGTATGCTTATTCGCGACAACCACAAGCACTCGTTTGATCGACCATTGCGCTGGCATCCGCGATGATTCACGCATTAATGAGATAACGCTGCCGACTCAATTAGGATGCGTCCTTAAACAATCTCGAGTGGCTTCATGAATTAGTACAGGGGGGAATTAAAAACTCCCTTGAAGTTTTTAATCAAAAAATCGCGAAGCGATTTTTTTGAATACACTCCGAACGCCGAACACATGAAACGGATGGTTCCCCAGCCCCTTCTGGAATTCGACGCGTTGCGGCGAATACGCACGCGGTTGTGATCGTCAGAACAGTCATTGCCCTGTTCCGTGATCGTAATGTGCAGGGAACAGGGCTCGCCGAAGGCTCGTAATAATTTAATTCAGAGAGCGTATTTTCGATCAGGGCTTGCCGTCAGGCTGCCATAATAATCAATGTAATGGATTCCTTCAGGGTGGACAGGACGAGCCTTAGGTTCATGGTGATACCTTTTTTAGAATAATTTCAGCAACAGTTATAAACGCCAAAAAAACAAGCAGTGTTATGACGCTCTTC
>CAYVYK010000021.1:0-13196 GCA_964455675.1 uncultured Methanosarcinales archaeon | reverse complement strand
GGCAGGAGGCAAGTAAGCCTCTTTTCTTTTACTTCTTCTCTCTTTTTTCTCTTCATTCCTTAACAAAAGCTTTTTATACCCTGGTCCCCCGCATCCTTGTCAGGGGGAGTCATGAAGATTAACTATCGAAAAGCGGATGCGGGGATCCTTGAAGGTGAAGCGCTCGTGTATTTCTTTAGTTCAGAGCAGCTTACGCAGCGTGACCAATACCCGATGAGCAAGCTACCCGCTCACGCAGACATCAAAGATGAGCTCTACAGCTCCACAGTCATCTACAACGGAGACAAGTTCAAGCGATACCTATTCATGTGCCTTGGGAAAGACGAGAAGATGGACAAGGAGAAACTCCGCAGAGCCGCAGGAAAGATCACGGATAAGCTCAAGGACATCAACGTTATGGACGCAGTCGTCATGCTACGACCGATCCAGGGAATGAACACCCTTACGGTCATCGAAAGCCTCTCGGAAGGATTCCAGCTCGCAAACTACCAGTTCGACCGCTACAAAAGCGAACAGAAAACAAAACCAATAACCAAGATAGATATCGTCAGCATGGAGAACCTTGCTGAAAATGAAGTCAAGCGCATCCTTGACAGGAGCGAAATTGTCTGCAGAAACACAAACATGGTGCGGGACCTTGTGAACGAGACAAGCTATGAGACCAACATCGACAAGCTTGGTGACTATTATTACTACGGTGGAAAGAAGCTCAAGATGAAAGCACGCATGATCGAACAAAAAGAGCTTGGAAAACTTGGGATGAATCTACTCCTTGCCGTGAACCGCGGAAGCGAAACAGGAGCAAAACTCATTATCCTTGAATACTTCAACGGACCAAAGAACCAACCACCAATCGCGATCGTAGGAAAGGGGGTGTGCTTTGACACCGGAGGAATCAACCTCAAACCAAGCGGATGGCTCGAGGAAATGCGCATGGACATGGCGGGAGGAGCGACAGCCTTTGGTATCATCAAAACAGCCGCAGAACTCAATCTGCCCCTTAACATCGTCGCAGCTATGCCCCTCGTGGAAAACGCAATCGACGCAAAAAGCTACAAGCCAGGAGACATCTTCAAAGCGTACAACGGGAAGTTCGTCGAAATCAGCAACACGGACGCCGAAGGACGACTGATCCTAGCTGACACGCTGAGCTTTGTCGAGGAAAAATACAATCCTAAAGAAATCATCAATTTCGCAACGCTCACGGGATCAATCATGATCACGTTTGGGTATCACATCGCAGGCCTCTTCACGAACGACGAGGCGCACGCGCTAGGCGATGCACTCTTTTCGAGCGGACAAGAAACGTACGAACTCCTATGGAGACTTCCAGTCTATGATGAGTTCAAGGAGGAGATGAAAAGCGACATCGCTGACTATCGATCACTTGGAGCAAAACAAGGGCGGTACGGCGGAGCAGTCAGCGCGGCAGCATTCCTGCAGTTCTTCGTGAAAAAAACACCATTCGCGCATATCGACATCGCAGGAACGGCGTGGCTTGACAAGAAAAAAGAGTACATCCCAAAATACGCGACGGGATACGGAGTACGGCTTGTCACAAATTACCTTGAGAGCATCGCCCTCAAAGGCGGTAACGGAACTGCTTAATTCTTGAAAAAATATATATATACTGTATTACCCAGGTACAGACGTATGAAGGAAAAGGATGCAATCTACCTTGGAGTCGTGCTCTTTGTGCCGCTCATCGCCATATTCTTCCTGATCATACTGCTCTTTCGCGCAGTACTTCCACCTCACGTATATGAGCTGCTCACGAGATCTTCACTCCTTCCCCTCCTAAGTTTCCTACTCACTGTAACGACAGGGTTCTGGATCATGCGCGTCATCCTCCAAACACTACAGTATCAGAAACAAACGATCCGAATGATGTACTCATTCACATGGACAAAACTCAGCATTGCCGTCATCATCGCAGTGCTACTCCCCGTCCAGGCGGGCATCATCAACCAGGACAGGCTGGTCAACGTCGGAGCCGTAGTACCAATCGCTTTCGCATTCCAACAAGACTGGCATGCACAGCTCGGATATTTTGGACTGTTGCCAACACTCCTCCTTGCCCTTGGGTATCTTATCACGACCACATTCTACAGCTATCTTGTCATTCACCTCGGCGCGACGCTCATAAAAAGCAAACAACCAGAACCAGTGATTCTCGCAGTACTATCCGTAATCCTCATGGTGATTCTCCACTACTCACTATCAGGGTTTGTTATATTCTAGAAGCGCAACGCTTATAAAGCGCCTTTGGTTCTTCTGACGAGATTCGAGAGGTAGCTCGGTCAAAAGCTTGGCTACACTGGAGAGATTCTCTCGATTGGAGGATGCCACTATGGCACGAATGCATTCACGACGTAAAGGAAAAGCTGGAAGCACAAAACCCGCAACAAAGTCAATACCCTCATGGGTACGATACACCGCATCAGAAGTTGAGCTTCTCATCATGAAGCTTGCCAAAGAAGACAAGACACCGTCACAGATCGGAATGATCCTGCGCGACGTGTACGGAATTCCTGATGTACGCACCCTCACAAACAAGAAAATTGTGGAAATCCTGGACGAGAAGAATCTTGGGCAGAAGCTACCAGAAGATCTCCTTGCGCTCATCACAAAAGCGGTCAGCATCAGAAAGCACATAGGACAGAACAAACAGGACATGACCGCGCACCGAGGACTACTCCTCACAGAATCAAAGATTAAAAGGCTCGTGAAGTACTACAAGAACACGGGAAAACTACCCGAAACATGGAAGTACGACCCAGAACAAGCCAAGATCTACACGGATTAAGGATGGACAGCTACAAGGCTTTCCACGAGCTGATCGCGCAAGGAGCAGCCACGTTTCGAACATGGAACGGGCCCTTTCGCATCATCTCACACCTTGACGCGGATGGCATCTGCAGCGCGAGCCTGATGATCAAGGCACTTGACGCCCAGGGCTCGCACTACAAGGTCAGCATCTTTCAGCAGCTCAACGAACAGGTCATCAAGGAACTATCGCGCGAGGACGATGGTACATACATCTTCACGGACTTTGGGAGCGGACAATTCAAGATCCTAGCTGAAAACCTCGCCGGAAAGCGCGTACTCATCCTCGACCACCATGACCCAGAGGGTACAACCGCGGAAGGATTCATCCATATCAACCCGCACCTTGCCGGAATCACGGGAGA
Source organism: uncultured Methanosarcinales archaeon (assembly GCA_964455675.1). Classification (GTDB taxonomy): domain Archaea; phylum Nanobdellota; class Nanobdellia; order Woesearchaeales; family CAYVYK01; genus CAYVYK01. Next base: position 10,005 of record CAYVYK010000021.1, on the reverse strand, counting down.
TAAGGAAATCTCAGGCGCAGGAGTCGTGTACCTCTTCACGAGCGAACTTGACAACAAGAACGAGGAGAATGCGCACCTTGCCATCATCGGAGCAATAGGTGACGTCCAAGAACAAGACGGATTCTGCCGCATCAACTCAGAAATACTTGCGAAGGCGGTCAAAGCGCACAAGATAGAAGTCAAAAAAGGGCTTAGGCTCTTTGGCACACACTCAAGGCCGCTCTACAAAGCGCTTGAGTACAGCACAGACGTTTACATTCCGGGTGTTTCCGGAAGCGAATCTGGCGCCGTGCAATTCCTCCAGGAGATCGGGATCAATCCAAAAGCAGGAAACGACTGGACGAAGCTCTCGCACCTGACGGCTGAGGAGGAACGAAGGCTCGCAGAAGCAATCATCCTTCGCCGACTAGGACAAAAACATCCCGAAAACATCTTTGGAAACAGCTACATATTGCTCGATGAAGAACCTGACACGCCGCTTCGCGAAGCAAAAGAGTTCTCAACACTCCTCAACGCATGCGGCAGAATGAACAAAGCGACCCTTGGCATTGGAGCATGCATCGGAAACCGCAAGAGCAAACTCCAGGCAATAGCCTTACTGAACGACTACAAGAAAGAGATCGTCAGCCTCATGCGGTGGTATGAAGAAAATGAGTTTGGCACAAGCGTGACCAAGGGAACGGGATACGTCATCATCAATGCACAAGGAAGCATTCCATCGACGATGATTGGAACGCTCGCATCGATGCTTGCAAAGTCAGGGAAGTTGCCGGAACATACACACATTCTCTCGATGGCATGGAACGAGGATGGAACAACAAAAGTCTCGCTCCGCATATCAGGCATTAACTCGGATGAAGATGTTGACATGAGAGCAATCGTTGGCAGAATCGTCGAAGAAGTTGGCGGGGAAGCAGGAGGGCATAAGCTCGCCGCTGGAGCCCTGATACCACGGGATATTGAAGACGCATTCATTAGAAAAGCAGAAGAAGTCCTCAGCGCGAGCGCAGTAGAAGAACGAGTGCGTTCGTAAACGTTGACTCATCCATTCTTAAAAAAATTCCCTACTTCCTCCTTGTAGTTCCTGGAAATCTTCAAATCCCAATCAGCAGGAAAGCACTTGATGTACGAAGGCCAGCCGTAACGCTCGTCAAGGAAGACCAGAATGCCGCGGTCATCCTCGCTTCTGATGCAACGGCCAGCGCTCTGAATGGTCCGCGTGAACGCAGGCCAAATGTAGCCATACTCACGGCCCCTCTCAAATCTCGCATCGTAATACTTGATGAGCTCCTTTGTCTCAAGATCAGGAACCTGCAAGGGAATCCCGACGACGATGATCGCCTTGAATACACCGGGAAGGTCAATGCCTTCCGCAAAGCTTGCGCTGCTCACGCCAAGGAGGAGGGCGGTCGAGTAGGATGAAAATCGCTCGAGAAGGTCCTCCTTCTCGTGCTTCTGCAAACCCTGCTTTTCCTCAAACACGGTTTTTTCCACTTTTTTCTTCACAAGCCTTCCGACGTCATTCATAATCTGATAGCTAGGGAAAAAAATCCCGACATTACCAGGCACAAGATTCACAATCTCTGTACAAACACGAGCAATATTCTCATACTGCGCACTATCACGCTTCTTGTACTGCGTCGTTGTCTGCGTGATAACCAAGTGAAGCTTATTCTCCTTAGGGAAGGGACTTGCGAATTCCCCAAGCACGGTATCCTCACCGAATCCCAGGAGGTCACGGTACATCTCAAGTGGAGAGAGGGTTCCACTCATCAAAAAAACATTCGGAGAATGCTCAATCACGGACTTGCTTGCCAACGCGGGATCAAGGCAGCGGTAGCGAATGTTCACGATCGTGTGGCCATGCACCTGCTTTTTTGTGAGGATGCGAGCGTACCCCTCGTCATCACCCTTCCAGGACTCCATGAATCCAGCGACCTGCGCGGCAAAACTTGTACGCTTGGCTTCCATCACTGCGACCGAAAGCTTATAGAGCTCCTCGACCATCACGTCGTAATCGCCATTCACCTTACTCGTGAATTCTTCCCTCGTAATGAAACGCTCCTCTTCAATAGAAAGATCATCACCGAGCTCCTCCATCACATCAAGGACCCGCATGAGGAATTTTGCCAGACCGTCTGAACCAATTTCCTGAGCCTCCTTAATCGCCTTATTGATCGTGATCATGCTGAGGCCCTCGCTTAAGAGCTCGCGGAGCCTTCCTGGAAGATTGTGGCCTTCATCGACGATTACGATACTCTTCGAGAGCTCTTTATGCGCACGCGTGAGAAAAATCTCCCTGATATGGGGATTAAAGATGTAGGAATAATCGCCAACAATAACATTCGCACGCTCCGCGAGAAACAAGCTCACTTCATACGGACAAAGCTCATGAGCTTTGCAGAACTCCATAACCTCACCAACAGTCTGGATGCCGGAGGAGGAAACCTCCTCGATAAATCCAAGCACCCTTGGCGAAGGCTGATTCTTATTCCTCGCGTTCAGATAAAATTCGCATTTCTGATCCTCAACCAGGGATTTGCAGAACGGACCAAAATCAACGTTCTTCATCACTGTCAGGCCGCCCTGCAAACACATCCAGCGCTTGCCAATCATGTCAGCCACAATAACCGGCTTATCAGCTTTCGCGCGGATCTTCTTGATTGTATCAATCACAATCTTGTGCTGAGTGTGCCTTGACGTAAGATAGAAGACGTTCAAGCCGTTTTCAAGCGCATGCGTCATCACGGGACCCAGAATTGCGGCTGTCTTTCCAATACCAGTTGGTGCATGGATGAGCGCGTGCTTTTTTTGTTTGAGCGCAGTTTGTACTAGATCAACCATGTCCTGCTGAATGGGACGAATGGTACTATGCGGAAAGAGGATTGTTGCCATAAAGAAATCTACCGTCGTCAAAATAGAAAAAATAAAAACATTTATATACCTATGCCCATTAATAACTATAGTTCAAAACATATATGATTGAATGGCATATAGTCATTCAAAAGTGATAAGAGGGGGAAATGTGCCAGACGAGAAGGTATTTAACATCTTTTTTCGGGAAAAGCCAGCAATGATGCTTGTGAATTTGCGGAACGCAAAATCAGAAGTGTACGCATCATCACTTGCAAAACAAATCGACTGCACGTATTCTCATGTTGTCAAGATATTACAGGAAATGGAGAAAGCTAACCTTTTAACGTTTGATAAAAAAGGCAGGCTGAAATTGCTCACGCTTACGAAGAAAGGAAACGAAGTCGCGGAGCACATTGAAAAGATTAGGAATGTTCTTTAATTCTCTTTAATCGTTTGATGATAGTAGTCAATGCTCTATTGAGATTGCACGCATCGCTGCGGACAGTGGAAACAGCATTCTATGATTATTGGTGAAGGTTACACTGACTTGCTTAGGAGATGATTTTGACACTGGAATTAAAAATCATCGCGCCCTTGCGGGCCAAGGAGACAATGTTCGGATGTGAAGTCTCTCGGCAAAGACTTTGAAAAGAAATTATTGCGCCCTTGCGGGCCAAGGAGGCAATGTTTGTCGGTGTGTTCTTAAGTTCCATGAGGTAACGAAACGTGTTGGATGGCTTGTATCTTGCTGTATTCGCTAGAAATAATTTTTCTTCATCCAGGCGAGGATTTCGTTATGGCCGTGGAATGTCATACCTGCGCCAGCTTTCTTTAACGCTGAAACTGATGTGGTGGTTGTGATACCAATCGCGTAGATGCCAGCTCTCCTCGCCGAAAGAATGCCGGCAGCGGCATCCTCGATCACGATCGTTTCATCCCTTGGAGTACCAATCGATCGCAATGCTTCGCGATAACACCAGGGATGGGGCTTTGAGTATTTGATACTTGTCACGATGTTATGGAAGTACTGGTCAAGCCTGAGCTTACGCAATATTGCGTAGACAATGTCACGATGACTGCCAGTCGCGATCGTTACCTTGAGATCCCGACGACGCAACTCGCTAAGGAGCGGACGAATACCTGGGATTTCCTTGACGGACTTCGCGAGATCGCGACGCTGAAGGTTCCGCCTCTCGCGATCCATGCGGTCAAGAAGCTCGCGATCAGCACTCGGAAACTTCTGGCGGAGGAAAAAGATCGTCTTCTCGCCAAGCATGAGTCTGTAATCCTTTGGCGCGAGCTTGAAGCCGTGCGCCTTACAGACCTTCTGAATAGCCTTGAAGCGCAAGGGCTCGTCATTTGTGATGACACCATCAAAGTCAAAGATGACACCAGAGAGCTTTCTCGGCTTCATGCACGAATAGCTAGATACTGCCTTAATAAAACTTTTCAAACATTACCTACCCATCGAGGTAGCCTTCTCGTTAGCCTCGGTCAAAGCGTCAACCTTGGCAATCATATGAGCATACAACCGATCTCTAAACTTGGCATTCACACCAGCGTAGGTCTGGGCCACATGACGAGCAACATTATCTGGCCTCATGATGTACGAACAGGAGCTTCCCGGAGGATTGGTCAGGCAGCTCGCGTTCATACCGTCGGGAGGACAAGAAACAACAGGGTTAACCGCATGGAAGGATACCATACCTGAAAGCGCGTCAGTGCCACCAGCAACGGCAATATACGTCAACGAACCACCAAGATCGTTTAGTTCTTTCACCAAGCCCATAACCTGATCTGGCTGCTTGTGCGCGGACATGATCCGCACACGATATGGTACGGCATACTCAGTCAACGCCTTAGCTATCTTCTCAATATGAGGCAGGTCACTGTCCGAACCCGCGAGAATCAGCGCACAGCCCGTGTTGGATTTCACAATACCTGCAAATGGTGTATCAATGAAGTCATCAATCATACCATCCCCTCCACAGAGGGGGAGAATACACCAGTCTTTTTTAATGCATCGAGTTAAGATTAAATAGGTCTACTCCCAAATCAAGTGTATGGAGTATGTACGGCTGTTTAGGGAGCTATGTAAGGAGGACGTCCACGCAGCTGGGGGAAAGGGAGCGTCACTAGGGGAAATGACAAAGAATGGATTTCCCGTGCCACCAGGATATGTCATCGTTTCCCAAGCCTTCGAAAAATTCCTCAGCGATACAGGGATGCAAACAGAAGTTGACGCAATCCTTGATGGAGTGAACATCAAGGAAATGCACACGATCGAGCACGCATCCGAAAAGATCAAGGGACTCATTCTCACGCAGAAAATACCGCAAAACATCGCGCATGAGATCATGAGAGCATTCACGGAACTTGGATGCTCATACGTCGCGGTGCGCTCAAGCGCGACAGCAGAAGACAGCATGGCAGCAGCATGGGCAGGACAGCTCGAAAGCTATTTGAACACGACATCTCGGGAACTCTTGGAGAACGTGAAAAAGTGCTGGGCGTCCCTCTACTCGCCACGAGCGATATTCTACAGATTTGAGAAAAAACTCCATAAGGACAGGATCGCTGTTGCGGTCGTCGTCCAAAAAATGGTTAAGAGCGAGGTTGCCGGAATCGCATTTTCTGTGCATCCCGTGACGCAAGACAGGAATCAATTAATTATTGAGGCTGGCCTGGGACTTGGGGAAGCGGTTGTATCTGGGCAAATCACGCCGGACAGTTATGTGGTACAGAAGGACAACCTTGCGATTGAAAGTAAAAGCGTGAGCGCGCAAGAGAAAGGACTCTATAGAAGCGCAACGGGAAATGCATGGCAAGCGGTTGCTGGAAAGGGGCAGAAACTAAGCGATGAACAGATCAAGGAGCTATCCCGGATCATTGTGCGGATCGAGAACCATTACAGATTCCCTGTGGACATCGAATGGGCGCTTGAGAAGAGGAAATTTTACATCGTGCAGAGCAGGCCGATAACGACACTTAATACCCAAGAGAAAAAACCCCAGGACGATGAACTCCTCATCATGCGCGATCGGGAATGCATGCTCACGCCAGTGTACTGGAACGCAGTAGTACAGACAAGCAACGAAACCAAGAAAATCTATGGATACACACTGTCCCATCAGTACAATACGTATGCTCAAGGGCGGATGAGAAGCCTCATGCCAAAGAAAGAATGGGAACAGATCGGAAAGGCAATCGCACAACGAATCATTGACGACAAGGCATATTTTTTCCGCATCAAAAGAAAGACGGAACTCGCCAAGAACAGAATCGAAGCGTATCTTCGCTCAAACACCTTTGAAGTATCACACATTAAGGAACTCTTCATCGCGTACGATGCCGCAAGCCTATTTTCCTGGTTCATCGCCGGAGAACACCTCAAATCCATGATTCAGCACAAGCTAGGCATCACGCACGAGGACGTTGACATCCTCTCGCTGCCCTCGCAACCCACATTCGCCACGCAGATGGAAATTGAGATTCTCACCGCGGCCATTAAAGTTGAGGGTAAAAAATCAGCGAAAAAACTTGCAGAAACCTATTATTTTGTCCCGTTTGGATATGACGGGCCAACAGTATGGGACGAGCGGCACTTCATTAACCAAATAGATTCCGAAAAGAACCACGCCAAAGAAAAACTGGACAGGATTCGACAGCAACAAGCATCAAATCTTGAAAAAAAACAGGATATCATCACGAGGGTAAAGAACGGGAAATTGCGCTATTATCAAGAAGTACTCGAAAGCATAACACTTTGGACGGATGAGAGAAAGAAGCTTGATTATCAACTGTTCTACAGATATGGCTGCGCACTTGACAAGCTTGGCAGAACATACGGATTTTCGCAGAAAGAACTCAAGTACTTACTCACCGAGGAGCTAAAAGAAATTGCAGCGAATCCTACCGATCTCCATAGGCGCGCGAAGGAACGCATGGAGCATGACTTTGGAACATACACGGCAGAGGGCGAAGCGCGCATCATGAGCGCGCAAGAATATGACAAACTGAAGAAAAGAATACACTTACCTGACCATCAGGATATCAAAGGAATTGTGGCGTGCAAAGGAAGTCACTCGATATATCGCGGCAATGTCAAGGTTCTTCTATCACCACGAGACGTTACTAAAGTCAATACTGGAGATATTGTGGTCGCAACAATGACAAGCCCGGACTATCTCCCAGCGATGAGGAAAGCGCTCGGATTCATAACCGACGAAGGAGGAGTCACGTGCCATGCCGCAATCGTCGCACGAGAGATGAACAAGCCATGCATCATTGGGACGGGAAACGCAACGCATTCTCTCAAGGACAACGAAACCGTTGAACTCAATATTGTGGAAGGCATCGTTAGGAAGATCACAATCCAAGAGATTCCCACCGTGCGCGGGAGAAAATGGAAGCTGCTCGTGTCGCGCGGCATGCCGCTTTGGATAGCTGGAATGCACAACAGGGGAATATACGAACATGTGCGAACATTCGGAGTGCGTGCTAAACCAAAACCGCTTTCGCTTGTGATCGATGGAAGGATCATCCACGTCTTTTACAGCGAAGATGATGTGCAGGAATTCACGAAACGCATCATCGAGTTCATCGAGAACAAGAACTCGATGAAACAGCTCAGGACACTATACGCGCAGTACGGTAAAAAACTCATCTCGGCAGCAGAACGATGCGCAAAAAAATCAAACAGCACGACGTGGAACGCATTCTGCAATCATCTCACGATCTACATGGCCGCGCTCTTTGTCACAAATGTCATTGGAGGCATAGGATCGCGAAAACTCCAGGAGATGCTCAAAGAAAAGAGTTGCCTAGCAGACATCACGTATCCAGACGACCACACACCGCTGTACTGTTCCTATCGAGACATGCTCAAAATTGGCACAAAAGCACAAACCAAGAAAGAACTCACAAAGTGGCTGCACAAGTATGGACACATCCCGGCAAACTACTGCGACAGCTCTTGGACTATGGAAGACGCACTGCGCCAGCTCTCGGATGCGCGCACAAAAAACTGTGCACAAGAGCTCAAGCGCCTCTCACAAAACCACCTCCAACGCATCAAGAAGAGAGACACACTCCTCAAACAGCTCGGGAAGGAAGAGCGGCACTATGCACGGGTGCTCCAGGAAGCAACGTACCTCAATGAATACCGCAAGAACGTGATGAGCAAAGCGCTCCTCATCGTTCGTCCAGTGCTCGCCCGAGCTACAGGAGACTGGACCAAAGCTCTTGCGATGACAGAAACAGAGATCGGGAAGGCACTCTCAACACCGGTCACAATACCTGATCGCCACGAGTACGGCATCATTATCGAGGATGGAGAACTGCGAGAACTTGCCAAAGATGAAACACATCAACTCCATGCGTATATCAAAACACTCCACAACGCGGCAAAAGAAAGCAGCGAGGTCAAAGGAGTCACGGGATGCGCTGGCAATGCTCGAGGACACGTCAAGGTCATCCTTAGCCCTAAAGATTTCCACAAGTTCAAGGAAGGGGACATCCTCGTCGCGCCAATGACATCAGTAGATTATGTCCCAATCATGGAAAAAGCAGCGGCATTCGTGACAAACGAAGGAGGGATTACTTCCCATGCTGCAATAGTCTCACGGGAGATGAACAAGCCGTGCATCATCGGAACAGGAAACGCGACACAAGTACTCAAGGACGGGGACTATGTGGAGGTTGATGCTGACACAGGAAGCGTTCGCAAGATCACAGAAGAACAGTGGAAGCATGTCATAACAAGAAACATGTCATTCTGGCACCAATGCCTCTCTCAACGAGGCCATTACCACAATTCGAAAGATTTCGGAGTACGAGGACACACAGGAGAAGTTTTTGTTACAGAACATGGGACTCACACCCACATGTTTTCTTCTCCTAAAAATCTGAAAGAGTATAACGAAGCCGTCATGAACACCGTCTCCACACCACACAAGGTGCGATCCCTCAGGACTAAGTACTACAAATTCGCACAGCAAACGCTTGCATCACTCCACCGCGCGAGAAAAAGTATGAAGGCAGAAGACATCCAAACTTTCTTTTCACACATGCAGAGATTTGCAGCAGGCCTCTTCCTCACATCCGTCATCGGCAGGCATGGCGCGCATCTCCTCACCGAAGAACTACGAAAGGCAGGGCATCCTGAACAGGAGATCTCTCGAATACTCGCCCAGATCACCTATCCCAAGGAGCACACCCCATTATTCATGTCACAACTTGAATTACTGCACATCGGCAAAAAGCTTCAGAAGACAAAAAACAAGAGAAGATATAACCAGTTACAACAATGGCTGCAGAAATACCAACACGTCCCAGTGAACTTCTGCGAGGAGCCATGGACAATGAAGGATGCAGAAGCCCAGCTCAATGAAGTGATGAAGAAAGACTGCGCACAGGAAATCATAAAACTAGCGAAGAACCACAAAGCGCGCGCAACGGTTGCCTCCAAAGCGCTCAGACAAATGAATGAAAGGATACGAAATCTTGCGTATGCGCTTCAAAACGGGACATACCTCAATGAATACCGAAAAAATATGTTCAGCAGGATTTCTCTTGAGTATCGTCCGATATTCCAAGCTATCGCAAAAAAAACAGACTTTTCCGACTGGAGAGACTGCTTCTACCTAACACCAGAAGAAATGATCACCGTCATCCGAGGAAAGAAGTATCCACGCACCCTCATTCAGAACCGCGCAATCGCTGGAATGCAGATAAAGAACGGAATACAAACACCGCTCAGCCAGAATGAAATCCAGAAGTTCATGCACCTCATACACGAAGCACCAAAGCAGACCACTCTTGAGGTAAAGGGGAGCAGCGCAAACACGGGAAAAGTCATCGGACATGTCAAGATCATTCATAGCAAGAAAGACTTTACCAAATTGAATCCGGGAGACATCCTCGTCGCGCCAATGACGTCAGTAGATTATGTACCCATCATGGAAAAAGCAGCGGCATTCGTGACAAACGAAGGAGGGATTACTTCCCATGCTGCAATAGTCTCACGGGAGATGAACAAACCATGCATCATCGGAACAGGAAACGCGACGCAAGTACTCAAGGACGGGGACTATGTGGAAGTGGACGCGGACAAGGGCATTGTCCGAAAGATTGAGAGGAGGACTGCTG
>CAYVYK010000020.1:0-17993 GCA_964455675.1 uncultured Methanosarcinales archaeon | reverse complement strand
GGCGCTCCCCCGAATGTTTCATAGAGTATGTTGCTGCTGAATTCCGGATATATGAGTGCATGGGGGATTGTCATGATAAGGAGTATCATGATAAATCCGAATCCGATGAGGAAACATCGTATGCCTTGCTTCTCTGATAGTGCGAGCACGAGGATGAATGGCAGGATGAAGAATGCCGCGTAAGCGAATGCCATCTTGTGGCTGAGAAGGAACAGTAGTTCAATAGTGAGAGCAAGGATACCAATCCGGATGCTGCCTTCATGGATGAATTTTGCGAGGAGTCCAAGCAGTAACGGGGTCAGGAATGTAAGGAGTGCGAATGTGAGTGTTCCAAGTTCGTAGAATGCCTCGATTGAGTATGCCCATCCTCCGATGAGGAACAGCGAGAGAAAACTCGTGATTCCCGCCTCAAGTCGCGACAATCGGAGTTGTTGTGCAAAGTAGTAGATTGAGATGGGCGTGAGCGCGATGAATATTCCCGCAAGTGCATTGAGTGACAGTACGAGTGATCCGGTAATACCCGTTAGCGAGATCGCAAGATAGTATAAGAGCGAAGGATACACCCTTGTCATGGGCCATCCAAGACCGTCGTCGGGAAACCACACTATTGTCTCGCCCAAGTTCATGCGGGTAAGTAGCGCTTTGGCATTCGCGTAGTGCCAGATCGAGTCTCCTCCGCTCGAAAAGTGCGTCGAGAACATCACGGGCATCTGCCACACGATCAGCACCAGCGCTGCAACCACTGGAAGAATCGCCCAGTACTCATCCTTCCATCGCCCCATAGTTTCAGAGAAGTAATTCTTCCTTTTTATGTGTTTGTCACGAGCAGGAGAGACACACACAATGGACAGACACAGGAAACCCACAATGGATACCCGTTTCCGCGCATCCAAAAACAGGCGACCTGTTCCCTGAGCGTGTTGTGCAAGGAACAGGGCTCGCCGAAGGCTCGTAATAATTTTGAATGTTAAGAGTGACAAGTGTGATTGTATGGAGAATTCCTTTGTGAACAGGGCTCGCCGAAGGCTCGTAATCATACTTTGAATACTAAACATGAATATGATAATACTAACGGGGAATACGCTCCGAACGCCTGACACGTGATACGGATAGTTCCCCAGCCCCTTGTGGACGTGAACGCGTGCTGGCCGTCCAAAAGCTTATTAATCCCTGCATTGTGCCTTGTGTTAATGAAAAAGCCTTCCGGTATCAGTCCTTTGGACCTTGTGACTTCTGAGATTGTCGGCCCTTCAAGCTCGCACACTGCTGGCGTCATGCGGATCGGCAGGACCATCGCCGAAAAGTCTGGGAAATTTTCGCGGGTAAAGATCACGCTGTTCAATTCTTTGGCAGATACTGGAGATGCCCACATGACAAAGAGCGCGCTCGTCGCAGGGCTTTTGCGTTGGAATGATGATGATCCGAGGATTCCTTTCTCGTTCAGGTACGCTGAGGAATCACATCTCAAGATCATCTGGGCGCATAAGCGTGACGAGTCCATACATCCAAACACTCTGCATGCGATTGTTTCGTGCGCTCCTCCAAAGTCTTTCAAGGGAATCTCTCTTGGCGGCGGCAGATTCAAGGTGAGCTCGTTATGACTGAGTATATATTGAGAGAATTTGCCCAGAAGGCGAGGCATGGGAAGAAGACGCTTGGTGATGCCGTTGTTGACTATGAGATGGAGCGCTTTAGAAGGTCGCGAAAGGAAGTCTATGCGAGGCTGAAGGGTTCCTTCCTCGTGTTTGACAAGGCAGTCCGTACGGGGTTGAAAGGAAAATACAAGTTCACGAACTTGATGTTCTCGGACGATGCAAGGCGTCTGAACCGCGTGAAGGTCCGCATTCTTGGGACGACTCTTCACAACGCATGCGTGTTCTCGCTTGCCATCACGGAGAACAATCTGAATATGGGTCAAGTGATCGCGTGTCCGACTGCTGGTGCTTCAGGTGTTGTTCCGGCCTGCATTCTGGCTGTTGCCCAGGATTATGGGTTGTCAAAGACCGATTGCTATAAGGCCCTGCTTGCCGCGGCTGCTGTCGAGATGTCGATTGTCAAGAATGCTTCCATCTCTGGCGCAGTGCATGGCTGCCAAGCCGAGTGCGGTTCAGCTGCCGCGATGGCCTCAGCCGCGATCGTTCAGCTGCTGAATCCTTCTTCCTCAAATCCCGAGATGGTCGAGAATGCTGCTGCTTTGGCGTTGAAGAACACGCTTGGGTTGGTGTGTGATCCCGTGGCTGGTGTTGTTAGCGTTCCTTGTAGGAAGCGTAATGCTATTATGGTGTCCATCGCGTTTACGTCAGCGCAGCTTGCCTTGTCAGGAATTCATTCCTACATTCCTTTTGATGAGGTTGCGACGGCGATGTGCTGGATTGGCGACAGTATGAATGAGGACTTGAAGGAGACCGCGCGCGGAGGCCTGGCTAAGACGAAGACTGGGCGCGCGTGGGAAGCAAGGAAGGATGAGCTCCTCAAAGAGGCTGCGAGGAAAAAAAGAAGTTTTGCCGACGTTCTTGCGAAGCGTTAATCATTGTTGGGTTTTGCAACCTCGACTTCATGATAGAGTTTGGTTCCTGGGATTGGGATGCAGTTCTTTGCGTCATAGCATTCAGATGCGTCAAGCACTCTCATCCGTCCGATGACCATTTCGAGTGGTACGTCCGTGATGGAATTCTGTTGGATTGCAACCATTCGTCCAAACGTTCCTTCCTCTGCAAGTGCCACGGCGTGTTTTCCAAACATCCGTCCGAGGATTCTGTCTTTATGTGATGGGGATCCACCGCGCTGCAGGTGTCGCAGTTCGCACACTCGTACATCATATCCCGTCGCAACTTTAAATCCTTCCGCGAATCGTCGTGCGACTCCTGTGATGTATCTGTTGTTGTGATCGTCGACTTTTTCTTCGCCGATCAGTCCCTCTCCTTTCGGCCGTGTTCCTTCTGCGATGGCTACGATGGCATATCTTCGTCCATCGCGGGTATACCCTCGCTGCATGGGGAGTGATCCTCGTCGTTCCGCGATGCGCTCGTAGAGTTCTTCTGGTTCAATCTCAACTTCAGGTATTGTCAGGAAGTGTGCGTCTCCTGCAAGCGCTCCGTGGTAGGCGAGGTGTCCTGCGTGTCTTCCCATGATTTCGACAAAGTAGACGGTGCCGTGTGACCCTGCCGTGCTCCGCAGCCTGTAGAGGCTTTCTGCGACGAAGTCTACGGCGCTCTCAAATCCAAGGGTGACGTCTGTTCCGCAGAGGTCCTTATCGATCGTTTTTGGGACGCCGATGAGCCGAGCTCCTTTGAGTACAAGGCGTCCTGCTGCGCCATTCGTGTCCTCTCCTCCGATCGTGATCACGCTATGGTACCTTCCGTTGAGGAAGTCGACCATCTTGTCGGAAAGGTCCTGCTCTTGATACCTGAAGGGGTTTGCCCTGCTGCTCATGAGCATCGTGCCCCCTTCGCGGTTGACTCTGCGTACGGCAACAATGTTTAAAGGCAGCGTGATTGTCCGAAGTGGTGCCTTCCCGGATAGGTACATCAAAGGGCCCTTCCATCCTTCTGTGAGTCCTTCCACTGTAAATCCATGGTGCTGTGCGTCAAGAACGATCTGCTTTATCGCATTGTTGAGTCCGGGGCAGTCCCCTCCTCCTGTGAGGATTCCAAGGCGTTTTTTCATGATTGCGGAGAATCTTTTGCGATTTATTAATCTGACCTCTATTCTTTTAAATCGAGTTGTATTCACCCGGTATATGGACGAGCATGATGTTATCGCTCTTCTTCGCGAAAAAAAGGATCCCCTCCTTGACCGTTTTGATGTTCCCCCCTTTGACTGGACTCGCCCGATCCTTCGTTTTCGCGGCGGGGAACGTGGAAAATTTCGTTCGTCCATAACCTCAAGGCGAGGGACGGAGTTCTATACGGGGGATCCTTCATCGCAGAGGACGCTTGTTGCGTACAATTGTGCGGATGCCATCCTCTATGCGTTGTCGCGCTCAGCGAAGGAGCCCTCCGAAGTGTTACATAACTCTCCGGAAAGGTCCTACCTTCCGCGTGTCAAGGGGGGCCGGTATGATTCTGTTACAGGTCTCTTGCTTCCGAGTTTTCGATTTGGTTATCCTGTTCTTCTTGCGATTGATGTCCGGCCGTACATCCCAGATCGTATTGTGGCAGATTTTCTTCCTGGGGAAGTTCATATCTTGTGGCCGATCGATTGTCGTGATGTAGTGGTTCTGTTTGATCGTGACAAGGACTTGCTCGGTTCGTTGGATGGTGTGAGTGGCCGCAGTATGTATCGCTCCCTGGTGCAGCGGGTGCTTGATGCGGATCGCGAGACCGTATGAGTGTTGTGAAAGGATGAGTAACCACCCTATTGTTTCATAATTACTGGTAAAAAAGGCGTAATCCTTGAATTAGCAGTGTAGATCTATTCAGAGCGGCAATGATTCTCATCTGGAGCCGATTACATGTTCTTCGTATTCTTGTGGAGATAAACAGCTGTAAGTATCATTTGATATACAAAATAGATACTTAGATACACAAAAGATATATTAATATACCAGTAGTGTTATTAACACATAGCATGCATAATTCCGGCCGAATGCCGAACTTGGCAACCGTCCTCATGGTAGAGCGTGTTCTGAGAAAAGGGAAGAGTCCTATCAAGATTCCTGGCCTAAAGAAAAGTCTCTCCCGTCAGGTTATGCACGGGACACTTCAGCAGATTCTGAAATATTTGTGGGAGAGTAAGAAAGTGGAGTACACTCCCGATGGAATCATCTGGGTGTTTGAGAGTCGGAGGAAGCCAAGATGAAGTATACCGTTCTCCTCACAGGCGTGCTCATCGGGCTAGGCATAGGTATCCTCTCAGTACTCATTGGCAGCGGAGGTGTCCAAGCACTGACCGGTCATAGCACGTTCGATAGTCTCACGGCAAGAAATCCCCAAGTGTTTGACGGAATAATTCTTGCTTCTGTTGCGATGATTTGTCTTGTGCTCATGAGGGTGTCGAATCCCAAGAAAGGCAGGAAAATGACGTCGGATAGGAAACAATGAACAATAGTATTGCGTAACCTCCTTGAGGAATCTATCGCTCCTTGAGGATGAACACATCTTGGACATTCTTCTTCCCAAGCGCAACTGTGATCCTGTACGCAAGGAATAGTGACGGATTGTATCTTCCTTGCTCAAGCGCGATGATGGTTTGCCTTGTAGCATCAACGCGAGTGGCAAGTTCCTCCTGCGTCATCTTTTTCTTCTTGCGTAGTTCCGTGATGAGTGTCTTCATGCCTTGTGCTCCATATAGAGGTTTGTCGCGATCTTGACAAGGAGTCCGCCGACGAGCGCGATGACCATCCATGGATCGATGCTAACGCTACCGCTTGCCGCGCTCCTGGCGGATTGATATGCGATTCCGGCGGCAAGGACAATCACCATGAACCATGCGACGTTGCGTTCCGCGATTGCCTCGTGCATCACTTCTCGTTCGTCCTTCTTGAGGTGGATCATGATGTCAATTGCGTCAATGCCGAATAGGACGAACCACACTGCTGTGACGGCAATCCTGGTAGTTGTGCTCCAATAAGGAATTGACTGGAATGCCACGATGGGAAGTATCAGTGCGGCGATGTATACCCATCCCTGCCATGTCCGGGGGACAAATCCCCATCCGGAATATTTGCGTCGTGCGAACCATGTTGGTTTACCGATCATATTCTCACCGCAATGTAAAAAATATATTACATATATAAATGTATCGAAAATGTAACATAAATTTTACATGTGCGGACTTAATCCATGATTAGCGTATGTGTATATCGGGAAAGGGTTTCATGTTGGAAGAAAACGAACGAGGATTTGTTGAGAGGAATCCTGGTATTTCAGCACAGCATTTTTATACTTATAGCTATAAATACCTAGTATGAAATATCTCATGCCCGTCCTGATTGCGCTTTTTGTGATTACCCTTGCAGCGTGCTCCCCAAAGGTTGTCTGTAATGATCCTTACATCCTCGTAGGAACTTCATGTTGTTTGGATGCAAATCAGAATAATATCTGTGATACGGAGGAAAGAACACCATCTCCAACTCCGCTCATCACCCTTCCTCCACTTCCCACGGCTTCACAGGTTCCGACGCCAACCCCCGTGACCGAGATTAATCCGGTTGTGCTTGGCGCTGTGGGTGAGCCTTCATCAGTTGGCAACTTACGCTTGCTCATGCGGAATTCAACCCACTATGAGCTCCGCTTTGCCATGCAGGATTTGCAGGGTAAGTATGTCGCGCAGACAGGTTCAATACAGCTTAACCTCGTAAGCGAGGGGCAGAATATCGTCTATAGCGAGACTGTCCCGATGGTATATGCTGATTTCGTGACGGAGCAGATTGCCGGAAGGCAAGGAGTGGCGTTTTCGTACCTCATTCCGACGGCGCTTGTGAATAAGTCGCCGACATCGGCGGGGACTGCGCAGCTATCAGTTACCGTGTTTGGTAAGGTTTACAGGGTCCAGGCGAATGTTGACAATCTTCCGAAGTTTTCTGTTGATGAATTGAAAGCCGAGAATGATCGCTTGTTCAAGGCATCCGCTCACTTCCTAGCAAACAGGATCTCAAGTGGTATCTACAACATTACGGTCATCCGTGCGGGTCATTTTAGCCCACTTGTCCCGATTGGCACAAGTCCCAGCTATTACCGTATCGATCTTCGGGTTACCGCGAATCGGTCTGCGGTTTTTGATCCTTCAAGTATCCTTGTTACCGACGTCCGAGGTAATCAATACGAGCGAAAGTTTGGCGGTTCGCTTGATGGTAGGCACACTCTTGCAGCATCTGTTCCGCTGGAGGGTCATTACTATTTTGAGCCCATTCCTCTGACCCAGACGCCCACAAAGTTCTCGATGTATATTGCTGCCACGCCTATTGAGTTGCCGTTACAATAATCCCACACTTCATACCTGCGGCAAGTTTAAAAAGTATCGAATAGCTTCTGGTTCCTGCCAGCGTGGCACAATCCGGTAGAGACGCAGCTTTTTCTTACCTCGCCCGATCGGCAAGAAAAATGCTGGCGAAAAAGAATTGTGAGCATAAGCCTTTTAAAGTTCTGACCCACTTGCTACAGTATCCTGCCAGCGTGGCACAATCCGGTACTGCGGCGGTCTCGAAAACCGCTTTCCGCAAGGAATTCCAGGTTCAAATCCTGGCGCTGGCGATTTTTTTCTTTCCCCAGGCTTTCTTTTGCCGACCCGTAGGGGAGGCTAAAAGAAAGGCTGGTTCCAAATCCTGGCGCTGGCGTAGTGAGCGAAGCGCACGAAGACAGTGCCAGGGCTTAAAAATCTTTGATCTGTCCTGGCGATTTCCCTTTTCAGCACCGTTTCGCTTCCGGCAATATTAATAAATCCAGGAGGAATCCTTTCTAGGATGGTGGGGGACCTTTGCACTCTTGATGATGTTAGGGAACAGGTGGACAGCGTTCATTTAGAGGAAGAGATTGAAACGTATGAACGGTATGTCACGACGCGCCTCGAACGAGTGCTCAGGGAACAGGGAGTTCAAGGAAGGGTCGTAAATAATGGCTCCACGGGAAAAACACGCAAGACCTACATTCTTGATCCTCGAGGAAAATACAAGTTATTTCCTCCCGATGTTGACCTCAATGTCATTGTTGACGTTTCAGAAATACCCAAAGGGCTTGAGAGATCTTTAATGGCACCATTCAGTCGTGGAGGGCACACGCATACAGACGAGAAATACCACAAAGTGATCGGCGTGCTTAACTGCGGGGATTTTAATGTCAGCATGGCTCTCTACACAGAAGAGGTCTATCAGGCGAATGCTGAATTTGTTTATAACGAGATGATTACACCATTTGATGATAGAGGACGAAGAGAGGTGAAAACGCTTCGTCTTATCCTCCAGAGGCATGGCTGTTACGGTGGCTGGAACCGAGGGGTTCCTGGCGTGGCAGCAGATGAAATGGTGAGGGTGTATGGCAGCGTAGAGGCAAGTTTGGCATTTCTCCTAGAAGCGGCATCTGAAAAGGAACATAGACAGTTACAACTTCCTGGAACAGACCGAAATATCCTCAATAACGTTTCCAACCAAGTGTGGCAGAGAGTTCATAAGTTCACAGAAAGATATGCGAGAGAGGGTACGGTGAATGCAGATCCTTACTCAATAGAACATTGGACGGAAGACCACCATCCTGATGACATTTTTGTTGGTACAATCATTCGATGCGCGCCAGGATCCTGCGGAAGAGAGGGAGACGTCATTGCACGTGCTGTGCGAGAGTATCTTCAGCAATTTCTCGCGTGTTTTGGAGTCAAACATAGCGCAGATTACCATATCATGCCCTCACAGGGAATACGTGGTTCAGGTGCGGTCGAGCACACACATATTTTTGCGGCATTCAATCCTGGAGATAAAGTCAAACTGAGAACCAAACCGTGCTTGGGGCTCTTCCACAATTATATGAAAATGTACTCCATGGACAGACATTTTGAGGAATGAACGTATCTATCATGCACACTAAAGATGATCTATATTGTGGATAGTAATTATTCCTAGCGTATCTGTACTCCCCATCAACCATCCACACAGCAAAGCCATCATTAAAGCCCGTCTTTAAGATGGCGACCGAAACCAGCCGACCAGCGGGAGGCTGACCGTCCTCCTTAAGTATTATGAGGCTCTGTATTGAGTTCTTCTTTGACCGTCGGGAGGCCGGCATTCCAATTCTAAGCAAGCACCTTCAACTGCAGAGGTCGTCCTAGAATAATCCTCCGTACGCATAAAGAAATCTTTTTAACGCAGGACAGACTTCCGAGTGCTATGCAAAAACTCCATCCACAGAAGCACTGTATATCCAGACGTATGGTGATCGATACAACGTGTATTCTCCCAAAGGAATTCTCCGAGTACATGACGATGGCGCATGTTGAGGCGCGTCATGGCGTGCTTGACTTTCATCATTGTTCCGAGGAGACGCTTGAGGAGATGTTTCGGCAGGAAGCGAAGAGGCTGCATCCGAACGCTACAGATGCCGATCTTGATTCTGTTGAAGCCTTTAATGAGATGATCTACGCGGAATTGCAGTTTGACCGTCCTGGTACTCCGAGGCCGAGGGAGAGCTACTGGAATGAGGGGAAGCGTGTTCCGTTGCTGACGGACGGATTGCATGGCAAGGTTCTCATGGATCGTCTGGATCTTCCGAAGAATATCGCTAGATTTCAGAAGGCTCTTGATGAGAGGTTTCCAGAGCGGGAGGGAGCCCTCATGGACACGGTTCGTCTCGCGTACGCCAGGGGGAGGGAGACGCTTTCGATTGATGCTCTTTCTGGCTTCTTGTTTGAGTACGGGCTTTTTGTCGGATTGGCTCCCGCGTTGCACATAGAGCCCCAAGCAGAGCTTCGTATACGCTTAGTGCCCGGTGGCAGCCGCGTTGATGATCATCCGGGGTTCTGTTATGTGCCTGCAATCGAGATCGTGGCGGCTGTGAATGATCGTTCTGACAAACTTGCGTATCGTCTAGTTGATATGGCGTCCATTCCTGCCATGCAGCTGTATAAGATGACTAGTGTCACCGAGAAGCATGAGACGGTCAGCGTTCCGTGAGAATTCTGTGGTGCTCTGCCGTTCCGCGCCCTGAGAGAATTTCATGAAGTGCCTGTGCTTCTGCTGACCCGTAATCTACGGGGAACCTCATCATCACGAGTTCCCTCAGGAATCCTTCGTGCTGCTGTGGTTTTTCTACAGCTTCCGGTTTTGGAAAGAGGCTTCCGCCTTCCTTTTGGTGCTGTTCCCAATGTGCGAGTTCGTTCAGGTACTGTTCATGTCGTTTCAGTTGTGCTTCCCGCGCGTCTGTTTGGATGCCGAAGTATTTGCTCGCTAGTTCATCCTTTTCATAGTGATACTGGACTTCATCCCCGCTTCGCGCGTCCATGCGTGCGACGATATCGACATACCCTGCTTGTGCGCGGCGCGAGAAGTGATGAGGGTCCCTCCGCAGGGTGCGCGTATATGTGAGGTCTGCCGCATCATTCCAGAATCTCTTGCATTGCTCGTCGACGAATGCAAGTGCGCCTGCGGCATCATCCTGTACGAGTGCACGGTCGATAAATCCTGTGCTAAACTCGCGTGTGTACGAGTTCCGATCGCCCTTCTGTGACGCAAAGTCCATGATGCCTGGGCTGATGTACTGTCCGTCGATGAGCGCAACAAATCTTCCGGGATTTCCGGACAGGAATCTTCCCCTTCCAAGGTATACCGCTCCGGTTGGAATTGTATCTAGCGCTTCTGATAGGACAACGTACAGGAAGTCGCTCCTATTGATGACATTCATGCCGCGAAAATCGCCTTGGACCTTTGTGAGGAATTCGTGCCATGCGTCGATGTGTTTCTTCAGGAGTGCGCTCCCTCCAAACCAGCGTGAGTATGCTCTGTCCGCTTCGGGGGAAACGCGGTCGACGAGCTGGAGTGGTCCTGGACTGTCCGCGATCATTTGGAAGATTGGCCATTCTGCGTACGCTTCAAGATCTTGATTCATCCTTGTCCGTCGTTTGGGATCGCTGTCCTGCGAAATGAATGCAAGCAGTTCTTGGAATCGCGGATGTGCGTTCATTTCTTGTGCGTAGAACCTGGTGAGCGGGAAGAATGCGATCAGGTGGCCTTCTTTTAGTCCTTGTTCCGGGGAGAAGAAACGGTCATGCTTGTGATGTGTCTGGAGCTGCCGTGCAACCCATGCGGCGCTGTCAAACGCGTTCCACGCTCCTTCGCATGAGTCTGTCCGTGATACATTTTTTTGTGGATAATTGCCATACCTTTCCACGTGCCATCGCGTCCAGTCATCCTCGATAAGTTTGCGCAGTGATACCGTGTTGATCCTGCTGCATGGCGAAGCGTGAAATCGGGCGAGCCGATAATGCTCTTCTCGTTCCGCGTCCGCGATCTGCCCTGTGATCATGACGTCTTTTGCGCAATATGTCAGGAGTTTGTGCGCGCTCTTCTGCCTCTCTGTCGCGTCCTGCGATTCTTCTGCGATGCGTGTCATGATCGCGACTTCGGCGTGGGTCATGTCTTTCTGTGTGGGGATGCCGAGCACATCGTGTGCCACTGTCGCGAGTTTGTTGTTCACTGTCTTTCCGCGATGCTGGTGGTAGGGGAATGGGTCGCGCACCACGCGGCCGGGTACGTCAAGATACATGAGGAAATTGCTTCCTGAAACGATTCGTGCTTTCCTTCCTTGAGTGCCAATCCTTAGTCGCTCGCCGGTGATTTCCCCGATCTTCATGATGTCGAATTTCTGGTGGTTGTACCCTACGATCTCGAGCGGATCGTGCGTTGCGACGTACTGTTCAAACGCCGATTGTATCTCCCTGGTGTCGTTGAGTCGCACAATCCTGTAGCGCGTGCTCTTCCCGTTGACATCCACCATGATCGTGTCAGTTCCTGCGTCAAGTGTCGTAAAGAGCACCCCCTCCTCACCATATTCTGCGGCAAGGATCGTGACGCGTTCATCCCTCGCAAGGTTTGCGACATCTTCAAGTGCTCGTTCCTTGTCCCGTCGTGTCATGCGCTCAAGGATCTTATGATGCGTGTCATGCGTTGCCTCGTACATGGCATCTATTGTTTCATTCGTCAGTTCCGCGAGGTCCGTCATGATCCGAAGTGTCTGCCAGTTGTGTGTTTCTTCATCGAACGTGACGGATGTTCCGCGCAGCAGTAGACCGACATCTGCAGGTCGAGCTATCTTGGTGATTCGTCCGTCCTCATATTCTGCGATCGAGTACGGGATGGCTAGTCTCCTGTTGATGACTTGCGTGATTGCGTTGTGCGGTGATGCGCTTTGGAATGGGTCTCCAAAGCACATGATCTGGATCGTTGTGGGAAGGTGTGGCATCGCAAGTTGGTACCTGACGTGGCCGTTTCCTACGGGGAATGGTCCGTAAAGAACGATGTCTCTCACAGTCTCCGCATAGCTTGGGTACATCTTTTCGATTTGGTGTTTTCCTTCTTCCACGAGATCTTGCACTCGAAGGGATGCGTGGACGGCCCGTGTTGGGATGAGGTGCCGCACGCGGGCTTCAAGTTCGATGCTTGGGCCAATGGAGAGAACGCCATCTTGAGGAATGAGTTGCCTTCCAAGAACTGTTATTCTGGACTCTTTCCTGCCTTTGATGCTTGTGTCTCGTCGTGCGCTGATGAGGAGTGCTTGCATGCCTTCCACCAAAATACTTGCGTAAATATTTACTATCCGTAAGTGAGTAATAGGGGAACCTTTAAAATACTTGTCCACACCCTCGCCGTGCATGGTTGATGTCGATACGATACGGAGTATCAAGCGGCTCTATAGCCTGTTGCACATTTCCTCGGGTGTTTTTGATTCGTTCAATGTTCCGCCCGAACGCATCTGGGATGAATTGATACTCCCGCCAGCTTGCCGCAAGGGTAACGATCCCTGTCCGCGTGTTTTTGAGTCTGCGCTCGCGGTAGATGAACGATTGCTCGCGCGTCATGATATGTACCGCTTGCATGAGGCAAATCTCGCGAGGGACCTTTCCTCTCTTGAGGGAAAGGTGCTCGTGATGATGAATGGTCTTGCGCTCACCGAGTTTGGTGGTAGAGGTAAGGAGTGGCTTGATCCATTCTCAAACTCCTGCATTCCGACGTCGCTCCTTCTGCAGGTAGCTCCGGGAACCGTGCTTCATCATGCTCCCGATGAACGTGCAGTCTTTCCTAAGGAAGTTCTTGATGAGTATCTCTTCTGGCCTCTTTCCTGCGTAGATTTTCCGATGGTGTTTTCTGATCGGAACGGCCCGTATGGTCTTGAGTGTGCGGTCCTGGACGATACAGTGTGGGATGGGTACAGTCTTGCAGACTTCCGAAAGGCTGATGATTTTTCGGATCGTTTGGGATTGATGCGCGTATCGCCTGACCTCTTTAATCCTGCGGTTCCTTCGTCTTGGGAGTTGGTACGAACTGAGTTTTCCCGTACGGGATGCAAGGATGCGGAAGAATATCTGAAATACCGTCAGCGTGAGACATACCTCGCAAAGGAACTTCTTGCATTAAAGTATGGTCTTCTGCTCGGTCAACTGTGGCCAAAGTGCATAGACAAGCTTCATGAGCATGGCCTGCGGCATGTTCAAGTGTTTGCGGAGAAGACGTCGGTTGCCGCACACATTCTTCGCAAGGCTGAGAAGTACGCGCTTGCGATGCATGATGTTCCTCTGACTTTTGAGTTTGTCGGGGGTTGCAAAGGTCCCATGGCGACTGCAAAGGACCCTCAGGGGTACACCGAGAGAGGTATCGCGCATCCTTCCTCGATGGAGCGGTTGTTCGGTATCTTTCAGCATCGCAGACGCGCTATATCACCTGATCGGGTTCCTGCGCCTGCCCGAACGAGGTATTCGTCGCAAAAGCAGGTCATTGATTACGCTCCTTCAGAAAAATATCCCTTCCTCCTTCTTGAGCCTGAAGCGCTGCATATGCGCCCAAATATTGAGGACGTGTTCGAGCAGTGTCTCTCTCCAATAGAGCAGGACCTGCTCGCGCGCTTTGCGAGGGATCGTGGGGTAGCTTACAAGCGCAGGGAGCCAAGAACAGTTGAATTTTTCCTTGCTGACCCTTCCATCTATCTTGGCGACCGCGTGACAAACAAGACTAATAGGAAATGGCAGGAGGAAATTCGGGGGTTTCAGATTGTCTTTCCGCATCAGCTGAATATTGCGTGGCCCACGAGTTCCCAAGTGGGTGATTTTCGCGGTTCTGAGTTTACGATTGGTTCGCGCGTTTGTCCTGCGGAAGCGATCATCGGCTCCCTAGATCCCGCGAAAAAGACGCGGTTTTTGGAGGAGTGTGTTGCGGGATTGTCTCCATCGGATCGCGCTGCGTTCCTTGCTAGCCATGTTCCTGGATCCTTGGATTCAATCTATGCTGTGACGGGCACGGCAGCTCACAAGCTTTCCACGTCGCCCTTACCAGGCCTTGCGCATTACACCACGCTTCAAAGGATCGGTGTCCCGCCCATCTCTTCGGATACCTACGCAGAAGTTCCCTTCTTCATGCGTGTGGGTGGATCCGCCGGTGATTTTTCCGTTTCATTTCATCCTGATCAGTTCATGTTCCTGAAAGATGGCGATACCTATCATGTTGTCGTCATCGATATCAAGAATAAGCGTGTGACTCCCTATCCTGAGCATCATTATCGCCGTCAGACGTTCCTGTATGGTGCATTGATTCTGCGTCATCTCAAGGATTCAGGATTGAACACGGGTAATATCTACACCTGTCTTGACCGTAATCCGTTTGATCACTTGTTCTTTGGTGTTGAGCGGGCTTCCGCTCTTCCAAGGCCTCTAGGCGTGCAGAAGTTCTCCCCGATAATAAAATACACTCCCGACCACCCCTTCCATGAGGAAGTGTTTAGGATCGCTGCGAGCATGGTTCAGAGTAAAGCTGCGCTAAGGAATGGTGAGCATGATTGGTCGTTGCATAAATCCTATCGGGAATCTGAGGAATTGTGCACCAAGTGCTACGTGGAAAGCAGGTACTGCTGTGACGCCCTTGCCATCTTGCACAATAGCGGTATCGACATTCTTCCCTTGATCCAAAAGCCGTGAGACGAAATGCCCTTTCCATGAGGTGAAATAACATTTTTGGAACACGTATGAAGCTAAAAAGATCGTACTCAGTTAGTGGTTACAGAATGAATACTCTTAAATAATGTATCCAAAGTTCCACGTGATGATGAATCCAGGAATACTGCACACGAAATGGCATGGGGATCTGCGAGCCACGTTTACTCAAAAGAGGATGAAGCATTGGTTTACGAATGCGTGGGAGGAGGATACCTATGTGTGGAAGCACGAGCTTTCCGATCTCGTGATTGAGGAGACCGGTGTATCGCTTCTGCATGGTTTGCCTCAAGGGATGGGTGTATGGGCGTATGAACGGAGGGGAACGAATGGTTTTGTGCCGACATCCCACGGCACCTATGATCATCATCAGGAGTGTATCGATTTGCCAAATTTCTGTCAGGACGTGAACCTTCCTTCAACGATGCTCCATGAGTATGGTCATGCGTGGGATTATTACTACAAGAGCCCATGGACTGTGACGAGAGAAGAGTGGGCAATGTGGAGGGTGAACCGTCGGGACCGCGATATGAAGTTAGCCGACGTAAAGATCGTGCTTGGGATTGAGCGTGAGGCTTGGCATCGGGCGATTGGTCGTGCTTCCGAGCTCGACTTCACCATTCGCCAAATCGGTGCGATCCACAGTGAAGCGCGTGTTGCAATGCAGAAGGTGCTCGATCGTCTGGCAACTCGTGGACCCTATCTATCGCGCCTGCAGCTGATTTCTCAGGATAAGGAATTGTACCACTCTCTACGTACCGAATTTGTTGATTCCTTCTGAACGGATGTCAGATTGTTGTCAATGCTCTTGGAAAAACTTATAAAGGGGTACTGCTAGGATTCCGTGTTATGGGTGTGGTATATTCAAAAAGGGGTGTAGTCTTTACTATCATCACGCTCTCGTTCATAGTTCTTCTCGTCATTATTGCCGCGCTTATCACGAATTCTGAGCGCTATTCAAGTAAGATGGTTCCTGTGCAGTCGCGAGCTCGTTCGATGACGTCGCTCTCCACAAACATTGAGCGCGATCTTGAGCGTGCTGTGTATATTTCTGGCTTTCGCGCGCTTCTTGGCTTAAATGACTGGATCAGGAATGCGAGTTCGTATAATGATCAGCCGGAGTTTGTCCCAGACGGTGGAAGGAATATCAGCGTGTACGTCCGTCGCGTGATGACGTCGGGTATTGCTCCTGTAGTTGAGCTAAATAATTATTCAGTGTCATCATGGAATGCGAAGATTCCCTATCGTAATCCTGTGACGGGTGAGATTGAGAAATCCAAATTTATGATAGTGTACAACATTACGCAAAATAACCAACTCCAATTGTCCACGGGATCGCGCGTCCAGTCCATGTTTGAATTGCAGACGCCTAGTACCCTTCCAGAGTGGATTGAGAGCGTTGCACAGCAGGGTAGCCTAGCAGGGCTTGATGTGCACATGGATGTTAAGCGTGTGAAGGTACAGGACCCAATGATCTGGGTATACCGTCAAGGAATTGATGGGACATGGAGTGTCGTTCCTGTCCCGTATGATGCATCGATTACGTCGAGAGGATATACAAATGCTGTCCTCCCGTATGATATCACGGTCCGCCAAAGTGAGTATGGATACGTGGAATTTGTGCTGTATTACAGTCTGAACATTTCTGATCGTACGGGTGTTGCGGATATTCGCATTGTGGATAAGGAGGTTGTCGTGAAGGTTCCGATCACGAACCTTCAGGATCCTCTGTACTCTGGTATGACTGGTGGTAAGCTGCAGAATCGGGTGCAGCGTTTCCCGCAGGACGGCGAGTACATCTATGCCGATCTCAGCCTTGATTCGGGGACCGGAATTGCGAATGTTACTCCTCTTGCCGCGTATTTGGAGGGCCCATCGGGTCATTCCTACTACCGTCCGTCTCCTTCCGGTCCATCATTTCTCGAGCGGTTTTATGGAAGGACGGTTCCTGTTGATGATGGTATGCTTAATCCTGGAGGTTTGCTAGGGATTGAAAGCTTTGTGAATGCTGATGCTGCGCTTGATGTGGGCCAACCTCCGCTCAATAAGCCTCTCCTTGATTGGGTGTATTTCAATGATATGTACTATCCTGGTCGTGAGCGGGATCCCGTGACATGTCCGACGGCTCTGGATCCGGACGAGACTGGTTGTGCGATTGATTCCCTCCCAAGTGCAATTGCGATCGACTCGAGTATTGCATCTGCGGATCAGACTGATTTTATGATGATTGCCCGGTGGCTTAAGAGTGACTGCTGTGCTCTCGAGCGCTATGGCATGCTTGATTATGGGGAGCCAATTATTTTCTACAGATATTTCTCAAATCTCTCGGATCCGACGATAGATAAGCCTACGATTGACATGACTGATCCCTCATCCATCCAGAACTTCCTCGATACTTGCGAGCTGTATCCTTGCCTTGGGTTGCCAGTGGCCCCTTCAGGTCACGATGAGCGAACCGAGTGCAATAATAATCTGGACGATGATTTTGATGGGGGAGTTGACTGGAATGGTGGTCATGGCGTCTTTGCGGGTTATCCTCCGGATAGTCAATGCAGTTCCGCTCTTGACTCCTCGGAAAAGCCCGAGTGCAGTGACGGTATCGATAACGATGGTGATACTGCTATCGACCAGAATGATCGCGGCTGTACTCCCTTGAGCGTGTACGATCCGAGCTTGGACGCGGAGGACTTTGATTTGCCGCACTGTCGGGATGGCATCGACAATGATGAAGATGGCTTGATTGATTATGATATCAATGGTGACGGATATCCTGATCCTGGATTGTCTGATGACGGTTGTCAATTTGCTGATGACTGGAGTGAGAAGCCCGACTGCTCGGATGGTGTGGACAATGACTTTGATCTGCTGATCGATGAGAATGATCCTGAATGTGATGGTGTTGGTGGCTACAATCCTCTCTGGCCCTTTGAATACACTTCCTGTTCGGATGGTGAGGTAGACCCTGGGGAGAACTGTCATAATTGTCAAGCGGATGTTCCCTGTGCATCGAGCCAAATCTGTTCGTATGACTTGGGAACATGGGCGTGCAGGGCATGCAGTTGCCGTGTTTTGCCCTGTCCACCGAGTCAAATGTGTATCTGGAGCCACTCATCTCATGCATGTATATGTACATCGAACCCAGTCCCCACAGAATTGGAACACGAGGATTCCGAGGACCACATAGATGACAAAGATCCTTCTATTGGGCCTGTGGAACCAACCCCCGATCCTGGGTTCTTTACTTGATGGAGAATGCCGGTGGGGGTATTTGAAACCCCGACTTCCACGTGGCTCCGTGCTCTAAGTCATCGGCGTTTGCCTCTTAGCTCATAGCATATGAGCGTGGCACTCTAACCAGGCTAAGTTACACCGGC
>CAYVYK010000019.1:0-30687 GCA_964455675.1 uncultured Methanosarcinales archaeon | reverse complement strand
TGGTGGTTCGCGTCAGCGAACCTACGAACGACAGTGAGTTTGGGGCTATCCGTAGCATGGCGGGAGCAAATCACGGAACCGCCCACCAGAATCATAATCATGACTCTATTGATATCCTGTTAGAAACCTGTAATGGCTCATGCTCATTTCACGTCCCGGGGCTTGGTGGGGCTATCTGTAGCATGGAACGAGCAAATCACGGAACCGCCCACCAGAATTCTTATTTTGAAATGAATAATTATCGCAGCAAGAACTTTTGTGAAATCCACGTGCTGCACTGGAAATGAGGGGGTGGTCGGTTTTCTCATCAAGATAACCACATCTGCATGTCGGTAAAAAGAAAAAATACCCCCTTAAAGCAGGGGGTAATCGCCTTCACTTCGTTGGTCTTGTTGGGGGTGGTAAAATGAAGGCAAGAAACAAACACCCAGAGGGTGTGCCACTTGCGTGACCATGAGTTTAGTGAACAATTTCGATTTTGAGCATGTCCTCCTCTTCTGCTTGTGGTGATTCGTTCATGTTGATTTCTACCACATCGAATGCGCTTTGCACATCAATGGGTGCGGCCTTTGCTTCGGCAACCGGGTTGCTCTTGCCAACGATCCATGGGCTCGTGACTCCCGTCACGATGCTCATCACCATGACTTTGTTCTTCATGGTGGGATCAATGCGTGCTCCCCAGATGACGTTCGCGTCCTCATCAAGGCCTTCCGTTACAAGCTCTCCCACACGGTTGAGCTGGTCGAGTGTCATATCTTCTCCACCAGTAACATGGATAAGTGCTCCTGTTGCGCCGTGGTAGTCTACGTCAAGGAGTGGGTTTTCAAGTGCTTGCTTCACTGCTTCTTCAATCCTGTTTGCGGTGTCGGACTCTCCAACTCCGATGACAGCAACTCCTCCGTTGCTCATGATTGCGTTTACGTCTGCAAAGTCGAGGTTGACAAGGCTTGGTGTTGCGATTGTTTCCACGATTCCTTTGATCATGATCGCGATGAGTTCGTTCGCGACCGCAAATGCTTGCGCGAGCGGCAGGTTTCCTGCGATCTGTACGAGCCTGTTATTGTCGATGACGATGATCGTGTCGCATGCTTTGCGTAGCATCTGCAGGCCGATTTCAGCGCGGTCGATCCTTGCGCGTTCGATCTTGAATGGCATGGTGACGCATCCGATGACGATCGCGTTTGTTTCTTTCGCGACTTTTGCCGCAACTGGCGCTGATCCCGTGCCCGTTCCTCCCCCAAGACCTGCGCAGACAAACACCATGTCTGCTCCCTTGAGGCATGCTTTGATTTCGCTAAGGCTTTCCTGCGCTGCTTCTGCTCCTTTTTGGGGGAATCCGCCGCAGCCGAGTCCCTTTGTGAGTTCTCTGCCCATCAGAAACTTGTGATCTGCTTCAGTGATATTGAGATGCTGTTGATCGGTATTGCACGCAATGACATCCGCGCCCTTGACTCCTTTCTTGAAGAGCCAGTTAACCATGTTGTTTCCTGCTCCTCCTAGACCCATGACTTTGATAGTTGCTTGACCAATCACCGTTTTGCCGTTATCTGTGAGCTCCATTGGTGTCCCCCCAAACTGTGCTTTGAACTATAGGTTTACCTACCGAAATCTTTATATGGAAGTACCCCTTGTATTTTCCCTAGAACACGCCAACTTCACTTGCGCCAACGAGTGATGTTCACTAGTTGTTCGATAACGGTTCAACTAATTCGCCAAAATCAGTTGATCCAAACGCCTACCGAGTTTCGCCAAAAACTCGATTTTTATTCTAAAATTTATTAATCATCTTATTTATATACATATTGGTAGATTGAAATCTATATTAAATACAATAAATATTTCGGGTCTTCCAGCCGTTAGGCAGTCAATTCTCGATTTCTACTACCTTAGAATGATAACAAGAAATATCACCAAAAGGGCGACTAGTTGTCCGTCGGAATTCCCTCGGTCTTCAAAATCATGCATCCATAGATATAGGAAACGAATAGCTACATTAACAGCTGCGTCAGAATCAGATCCTTATTTTTCGGAGGAGTTCGCCGCCTTTCTTGAGTACTTTTTGGACGTATTGGCTTGTTTCTCCAAGAACCGCGCTCATGTCGCGGATGCGGTTCTCGAATGTTTCGAGGTACACGGTTGTCTCGAGCGGGTATCGCTGGGGTACGATGGGCTTTTCGTCCGTGTAACCAACGGTTATTACTCCCTGCACACGCCATGGCGCGGGTAGCCCGACAAGCGATTGGAGCTTGTCCTCGTCAAATGCGCTCACCCAGTTTGCGCCTAGGCCCAGTGCATGCGCGGCAAGAAGCATGTTCTGCATTGCTGCCGCGCAGTTCTGGATCGAGTACAAGCGCTCTCCGCGCAGGCCGTAGAATCGTCTGACTTTTTCTGGGTCTGAAATGACGACGATGTGCACGGGCGCTTTCATCATCCACCATTGTTCAAGGCATGTTTCCGCGATGAGTTTTCTCTTGTCGGCGTCAAGGACGAGAATGAACTTCCAGTTTTGGAGGTTCCCGCTGCTTGGTGCCATCGCTCCAGCGCGCACGATCTCTCCAATCTTGTCTTGCTCCACAGGAACTTCGAGATATTTGCGTATCGCGCGCCTGGTGTGCAGGCATTCCATCGCATCCATGTGCTTCATGTCCGCATCGCATCTATATATAATTTGTCACCTATCGAAATACCTCCTCTTTCTCGTCTATCTGAACTGAGGGTAACCTAGCATATGTAGTACTGTTGGATCATTAATGCCCGGTGCCGAAGACTCGTCAAAATTCTTAGGGTGAAACACAGCGATGCATGTACTCCCAACACCTGCTAGGATTGACTGCCCCATGCAATGGAATAATTTGTCAGGTGAGCAGATTAATATCACACAAGGGTAATCGATTGAATGCCATCATTTTTATATTTCAGGGGTCATTTCGTGTCCGTATGCAATACGAGAAGCTCATATCCTTATACATGGAACTTGAGAAGAATCCGAAGCGTTTGGGAAAGACATATCATCTGTCAAAATTCATTGCGAAAGTGCCCTCCGATGATCTTCCGTACGTGATGGCGCTCCTCCGTGGCCGCGTCTTTCCTCCCTATGATCAGAGTAAGATTGGTGTATCCACTCAGCTTATGCTGAAAGCTTTGAACCTTGTGACCGCAAAACCGATTGCTAAGATTGAGGATGAGTGGAGAAAGATTGGTGATCTTGGTGATGTGGCAAAAAAGCTTACGGGTAAGAAGGCTCAAGCAACCCTGTTCTCCGAGTCGCTCACGGTAAAGAAAGTTGTTGAGAACATTCAAAAGCTCGCAAGGCTTGAGGGTCCTGGCACTGTTGACCAGAAGGTGAAGCTGATTGCTGAGCTTCTTTCTTCATCAACCCCTGAGGAAGCGAGGTTCATTACGCGCACCATCCTCGAGGAGCTTCGTGTTGGTGTCGCTGATGGGACGCTCCGTGACGCGATCGTCTGGGCGTTCTTCTCAAAGGATGCTGGTCTCAAGTATGATGAATCTGCGGAGGACTTTGAAGCGTTGAATCGTGAAGAGTATACTGCATTGCAGGAGGCTGTTCAGTCTGCGTATGATGTGTGTAATGACTTTGCGCATGTTGCAGCGCTAGCCCGTGATCATGGACGCAAAGGTTTGGAAAAAGCCGAGCTCACCGTTGGTGTTCCGATCAAGGTCATGCTTGCCCAGAAGGAAGAGACGGCAAATGATGCTCTTCTCCGGGTTGGTGTTCCATCTGACGTGGAGTACAAGTATGATGGTTTTCGTATGCAGATTCATGTTATGGATGGGAAAATCCGATTGTTCACGCGCCGCCTTGAGGAAGTGACAAAGCAGTTTGCCGAGGTCGTTGGGGTCGTAAGGGAGCACATTGTGGGGAAGAGTTTCATTATTGACTGCGAGGCTGTAGGTTTTGATCCAAAGACGAAGCGTTACCTTCCCTTCCAGAGTATTTCTCAGCGCATCCGTCGTGAGTATGATATCGCGGAGATGGCGAAGAAGTTTCCGGTGGAACTGAATGTGTTTGATATCGTGTTCCATGACGGCAAAAGCCTTCTTGCGCTTCCCTTCAAGGACCGTCGTGCGCTCCTAGAGAGGATGGTTAAGGAAAAGCCGCAGAAGATTGTGCTTGCGAGGAGAATCATTGCTCATTCGCTAAAGGACGTGGAATCCTTTTATCATGAGTCTCTCAAGGCGGGGAATGAAGGTGTCATGCTGAAGGCTCTTGATGCTCCGTATAAGCCCGGCGCGCGTGTTGGTTTCATGGTCAAGCTCAAGCCTGTGATGGAGACGCTTGATCTTGTCATCGTTGCCGCGGAGTGGGGTGAGGGTAAGCGTGCGAACTGGCTGAGTAGCTTCACGCTTGCGTGCTGGGATGAACATGATGGGGTGCTTGTCGAGATTGGCCGTGTTGGCACAGGCATCAAGGAGAAAGACGAGGAAGGTCTGAGCTTTAACCAACTCACCGAGCTTCTGAGGCCGCTCATCTCACAACAGAAAGGCCGTGACGTCACCGTCAAGCCTGAAATCGTGGTTGAAGTGAACTATGAAGAGATACAGAAGTCCCCTACCTATTCTTCAGGATACGCGCTCAGATTTCCCAGGGTCGTGCGTTTGCGTTCTGACCGTACTGCTGATGAGATTTCTACCCTAGGTTTTGTTGAGGATCTCTTCGGAAAGCAAAAAGGCAAGAAGCGATAATGCGTTGTCAGATCTTGTATTCTTCGGGCACATGGATATGGTCTTTGCACTGCGGGCAGAACCATCCGATATGCATCCGTTCGATGACATCATCAAGCCCGGCGTCATAGCATTTCTTATCCCCTAAACGCATGTGTCCCTCCGGTGGTGCTCGGATATCCACAATCTCATACATCACGCATCTATTGTCCGTGCAGTGAGGTCCAAGTCTAAGCTCATGTCCTGTTCTATCATTGACCCACGTTGCGAGTCTGAAATGAGGTGCTTTATCGACGTCGTGCCCAACTTCGTGGACGGCGAGAGCTCCAACTCGTTTGAGATAGAGTTCCGTTGGAACTTCCACGGTTGCGCTCGGTTGGTTGTCTTTTCTTTTCATTCGTGCAGTCGCTGCAAGTGTGAGGTCTCCTGAGCAGTACCCAAAGATCCAGTCGTCATCTTGGCTGCCGATGCCTGCATAGATATCCCGTGGAGTGAGAACCATGACCTTTTGATCTGGCACGGTCAGCAGTTCGTCCTTGAGCTGTACTGATGATCCCATGTGTCCGGGGAAAAGTGCCGCGGGCACAAAGATTCCTTCGAGATCTTGGTTTCTAAGTGCGCTCGCAAATCCGTACACTTCTTGGAGTAATTGTGCAACGTACTCCGCTTCTCGTGGCATGTTTTCGTGGACGATGAGCATGGTTTCACGGTTGTATGAGGAAGAATTCATGATCCGGCTCAGGCATGTAGCCAACTGTGAGGGACTCAAGGCCCGGTAGGTGTTTCTTAAGCTCGCGCCCCGTGCAAAGCATGAAGTGAAGGTTGGTTCCGGTTGGGTGGAAATACATTTCATGCACTGGTACAACGCCTATTCCTGTGTCGTCGGGCTGTGTGAATCGCACGGACCCATGGATTGCGTCAACATTCATCATCCTTGCGACCGGTGTTTCTTCCCTAGTTCGCTTCTCTGCCCGGTACATGATGTCGTACACAACTGTGAGTTTCACCCTTCCAAGGACGAGTGCGTCTGGTCGCCGTTGGTCTTCCCGTGTTTCATATTCTGCGGGAAGGAGTTCATACGTTGGCTGCAGCGCTTTTCTTAGCGCTTCGCGCACAGTTTCCCTGTCCGCTGGCTTTCCATCCGTGAATCTGAGGTAAAATACCATATCCTCTGAGAATACAACGATCGTTTTAAAGCTATCGGGTAAGGATTTACCACTCCCCAAGCCCCATAATATAAGATTTCATTAATGAAACACTATTTCATAATAGAAATTCTTAAATACAGAAAACGCCAGGAAAGTTGTGATGGATGACATTCTAAGCCTCATCGCGGAAAAAAAGCTCGCGAAGATACTAAGGGTTTTCCTTGACAATCCATCGCATGAGTTCTACCTCCTGGAGATCGCGGCGAAATCTGACGTGAGTCCAGCGACAACCCTCCGCATTACTCGAAGGCTTGTCAAAGATAATATCCTCAAGGAAGTGCGCATTTCGCGCTTCAAGCTCTATGTGCTCAATAAGGATTCGCCGATCATGAGGTTGAGAGCATGAGGGATCCCTACGACATTTTCCGTGTGGGGATGCCGGGGAAAAAATCCCAGCTGAGTTTGATCATCATCATGATCTCCTTGCTTATCATTGGGATTGTCATCACAGCATATATCGCGAGGAGCAGGAGTCTTGGTGAGGCGAACCAGCAGCAACTCATGCTTCGCGAACTGAATCAGCAATTTACGAAGGTTGACACGATGGCCGAGTCCTGCTTCTATCGTCTCGCTTGGGATGGCCTTGAGCGTATGGGGAAATATGGTGGCTATACCGCTCCGCCAGAATCCATAAGGAATGAGCTTGGAATTGGGTACTGGGCGATGGACGAGGTCAATATCCAGCCAAATATTGAAGACATGGAGGCTGAGTTGAACAATTATATCGTTGCGAACATGGATGCATGCGTGGACTGGAATTCCCTTCCGGAAAAATTCTCTGTCGAGCGCTTCGGCTCGGTTCCCTTTGTGCATTTTGGAGCGGAAAAGGTTGTTATGAACCTCTCGTATCCTTTCACCATTCGTAAGGATAATTTCGAGCGCTCGAATCATCAATATCAGCTTGAGTTTGACTTGCGTTTCCGCAGAATCTATGAGATGGCGACCCAGATCAATAACCGCGTCTTTGACACGACATTTGACAAACGTAATCCGCTTGCTGCTGTCTTCCCCTTTGACTTGAATATTTCTGCCACTCCTCTGACGCCAAGGAATGCTTCGAGGAATGATTCTGCGATGCGCGAGCTTATCTTCCACATTCGTGATCCAAAATCCGTCGCTGAGGGGCGAAGGGACTTTGAGTTCCGGTTTGCTGCAAGGTTCCATCCGTCGGACTTGCCAAGGACGATTGATCTTGAGAACACCTCCAAGACCACAAAGCCCATTTTTGTGTTCTCGACGGACAAAGATGCGCTCGTCCCTATTCCCGAGGACATCTACTTGCGTGGGCCTAAATTGGAGGATGACACCTCGAATGATTCCAGGACGGATAACAAGATCCGTGTGCAGCAGATGCATTTCAAGAATGCGACGCGTATGGGCGTCCCGATGAAGAAGGAGAAGGATAAACTCACGATGATTGGTTCGATCACCTATAACCTTGATTATCCCGTCTATGGTTACCAACCAAACGGCATGATGTTTTCCGAGCCAACGACGTGGACGTACTTCTGGGATCCAGAACATGCCCCCAAAGGGAAGCCAGCAGTGCTGAAGTGGAACGGTATGAACTGGGAGCCTGTGAAGTGTGACGCGAGCGGGGAGCTTGGCTTTGTCATGACCCAGATTGACGGCTTTAGCAATTACACGATGATTGATTGTGATAGCCAGCAGAAACAGACAGTCACCGCCGAGAACTCTATGACCAAGTCCCCGATCTCCTGCATTATTCTCATCGTGGTTATTGTGCTTATCGTGGTTATTATTCTTGTGAACCCTGTTCTGCTCACCGGTTCAATTATTGGACCTGCTGGTCCAGCGGGTTCAACAACAGTAACCACTGGTGGTGCTCTTTCGGGGGCGACAGCGTCGACCGGCTCGGTGGGCCTATTTGGTTCCACTAGTCTGTCAGCTGTAGGTTTCGGAAGCACGATGGGCACAGTATCCGCATTTACGGGAACGGCTACAGCTCTCGGCGGTCCTCTTGCGGTCGCTACTGGTGCCGCGGGTGCAGGTGCTGTCATCGCGACTGCGGCTGTTTCAGTCGATAAGATTACGAACGAGAATTTGCCAATGCAGCTCCCACACCTTCCCAAAACCGGAATCTCCGCTGTGACAGGTCATGTCACTGACACGACATCCCCCCCATCCCAGCCGCTTTTCTCAACATCAACCGTTCAGGAACAGG
The DNA here is from genome assembly GCA_964455675.1 of uncultured Methanosarcinales archaeon. GTDB lineage: Archaea > Nanobdellota > Nanobdellia > Woesearchaeales > CAYVYK01 > CAYVYK01. The sequence goes on along the minus strand of CAYVYK010000019.1, from coordinate 22,611 downwards.
AGTATTCCGTGACGAACACGGGTCTCGTGAGTCCTGCAACTCCTGCGAATTACACAATGCAGGGCAATCAAACCAGCCGTGTTGATCAGGCGGTCAACGCATCTAAAGACAAGGAAAAGGAGAAGGACGAACAGCCGCCTAAGGAAGAAGAGGGTTGCATCAATTTCAAGCCTGCGTGTGACGGTACGATAACAGTCACTGAGAAAAACGATAAGGCGAAGGGCAAATGCTCGATGAAATCCGGCACCCAAGTGAAGGGCGGCCAGACGTATCAGATCTGCTCGATCATCAGTGATTGTGACTGCTTCTGTGGCTGCACGTGTACGCTCTCCTGCGAGGTGAGCTATACATGAGGAAGGGTCAGCTCGCCATCGCGATCTTGATCGCTGGAGTCATGCTGACATTTGTCTTCCTTGGTCTCTATATTAATAAGTTGAACCGTGTCAAGGATTCGAACGCCCAGATGATTCGTGCGGACGCGTTTGATTCAAAGATGCTTCGCGTCGGTAAGGGCGTTGAATCCTGTTTGGAAAAAGTTTCGTTTGATGGCTTGCTTGCCCTTGGGAGGCATGGCGGCTGGATCATGACGCCTCCGAAGGCCAATTACAGGAATAGGTACACCTATTGGTATCTTGACGAGACAAATGTACAGCCGACGATGGAAGAGGTACGTTTGCGATTGGTGGATTATATCCATCAGAATATGGCGAATTGTGTGACTGCTGAGGCGCTGAATGAGGAGATCGTGAACATCACGCTTGGAATTCCGCGCACGAATGTGTCGTTTGATGCGGAATCGGTTTCTGTCAAGCTGTATTATCCGATGACATTTCGTAAAAGTGGTGCTGAGCGGTCCTTTGAAACTTTTGAGGCGCGTCATCCTCTCCGGTTCCGTCGGATGTTTGAGCTGGCGACGCAGGTGAACACGCGTATCTTTGATCCTGATTTCATGTATGAGGATGCGTTGCGGAACGTGACTCATTTTGGGATGAATGCGTCCTACACGATTCTTCCTGATCCGATCGAAGACTCGATCACGAAAGTTCTGTTGTTCAACATTACTGACCCCGAGAATATTGTTGAAGGCCGCAGGGACTTTGCGATCCTGTTTGCGGCAAGGTTTTACGGGAGAACGCTCCCTCGTCTTGTTGATGAGGGTGTTCCAGGACGGACCGGTAACGCGTTTGATCTCTATTCTTTGGATAAGCGGTCTGCGTTGCATGCGATTGAGGATCCTTTCCTCGAAAGTCCTGGCGTGATCAATATAACTCAAGCGTATCCGCGATATGTCACAAGGACAATGGTTCCTACAGAAGTCGAGAATGGAGAGGTGCAGAAGCGTGAGAATTTTGCGTATACCGAGCTGCAATATCCCATGTACACCCTCAGCCCCGCTGCACTCCTGACTCTTCCAAGGACCTGGACGTTCAATTGGGACACGTCCCAAACCAATCCCCACCTCTTTCCTAATCCCACGGGAGAAATTGGGGTGCTCTTTTATGATGGAATGAATTGGGAGCCTATTCCTTCATCCACAAACAAGATTGATGGATATATCCAGGCGGATATCTCTTCGCTTGGAAGCCTCGTGGTTGCTGACTGTGCGTTTCAGGCGTCGCACATGGCGAAGACGACGAAGAAGAAATCCGAAGGTCAAAGCTGTATCACGTTTATCCCTCTCTGTGATCAGACGATTACGATTGAAAAGCAGGAGAGGATGGCTTCCGGTCAGTGTCGCCCAAATAGAGGCGATAAGGAGGTATCTGCAGGAGTTCCCGTTGAATTGTGCGTGACGATGCATAGTTGCAATGACCCAAAGAGGAAGAGCTGCGAGGTTGAGTGTAAGACGGAGTATCGGTAGGATTTATTAACTTCAAATAGCAGGTGGATCAACATGCGTGCCTTGAGGACTACAGTGGTCGTAGTGGTGCTTGTAATCTCGCTTTTCTCTATTCATGCATTCATTAAACCATCAGCTTCTCCAACCGGTTTTGTCGTGCAGAGTAAACCGCTCGATGCTGATAGTGAGGGTTGCTGCATGAGGTTTTGTCAGGAATCGAAGAGTGTTGACTGTCCGTTTCCTGGTGAGTTCGCGGTTGGGAAGGATTGCAGTGCTTTGGATGCGTGTAATGTGGGCTGCTGTATGGACGAGGACTTTTATTGTTACACGAACTATCTGAAGGGAAATTGTGTGCGTAATGACTTCACGTTCATTCGTAACATGTGCAACGAGCTTTGGGACTGTGTTGCCCCTCATCCAGAGGTTCCCTATACGTGTTATGCCGGCTTTGGCGCGATCAAGAGCCAGTTTGAGTGCCGTCAAGCTGATCTTCCTAATGCGATGCTTCAGGTTCGTCCTCCCTCTGCGCGTGCTAATACTGTCTTTTCTCTGACGACGAGGATCATGGAGGATCCTGAACTCGTGACGACGGTTGTGGCAAAACTTCTTGATGAGCGTGATACGGTTCTTGGTTCTGTTGTTCTCTTTGACACTGGTGAATACAATGATGGCGGACCAAATGATGGTCTCTTTGGTAATGTGTGGGACAGTAAGAACGCACCATCGGGCGTGAATTACCTGACGGTTGAGCTCAGCATTAATCGTGAGGGTAAGGAGCCGGAAGTGAAGCGCTACGAGAACTTTTTTGCCGTCGTGGGAGGTACTGATTGTGTCCCCATGGGCAATTATGCGGGAAATGATTTTGAGAAGTCTCTTGATATTGCGATCGTGAACAAGAATTTCCGTGCGGATTCGCCTGTTACATTTCAGGGCGCGGTGACGCATGCGGCTGATGCGCTTTACTCGGTAGTCCAGCAGCGCGAGCTTGCTCGTGGCGCAACGTTCCATCGTATCGATCCCCCGCTTGCAGGTACGCTCTCCGCAATTCGCGCAAAGACGCAGTCTGAGTGCAGCATGATACGCTCTGACGATTTCATTCTCCTCCTTGATCCCGAGGAGCCCGAGTGCTTCGAATATGGTTCTTCTCCGACGGTTATTAGGGTCAATCCAAGTTTTACTTTTGATACGTTGGAGGGAGTGTCGGCGAATGAGCTTTTTGAGGATCCCGGGGTATTCTGTCAGCATATTGTGACGGAGCAGACGCTACTTCGCGAAGTTATCGAAGAAAATACTCCTGCGCAGTTTTCCTTCCTTCCGGCGCGTGATGAGCCGCTTCCCGAGGACTATCGTATCCCCTACACCGTGCAGGATAACCGTCCTGGAAGGATTTCCGTTGGTTTCATGCTGAATCATCAGCCCCTGGATTCGTTGAATGCAGAAGTCGATCAGGGCATCACGAATTTTGTGAGCCTTCCGTGCTTGCGTTCAAACGAGGTGCACATCCTCGCTGGCAGCGTGATGGATGTGGATGACAATTATAACGTGAATTCCGTGACGATTGATGTGGGTCCCGGTCAGGGTTTCAATGAGGAGAACTGTCCTCCGGGTACTCCAAGAGATGTGTGGTATGCGAATATGGAGTCCGTTCCCGCGACGGCAGCTCCGACGTTTGGGAATCCTTTTGATCCCGCGAGGGCTAGTGCGTGCGAGGCTTCCCTTGATCTTGATCCGTTCTGTTGTTACGGGCGTGGAACGTGGGTTCCTGCTGATGAATCTGTTATGGCTCATTGTGATAGTGTCCGATGTGGCGAGGACTTTCCTGCATGCCCGCTTGACCGTGGCTGTAATGAGGAGGGATATTGCACATGAGACTGTATGTGATCCTCTTCATTGTATGTGTTTCCGCTGTCCAAGCAGTGTCTTTTGATGAGTTTGATGATCCCCCTACTCCTGATGCATCTATTGATCCTGATCGCTTTGTGCAGCTGTCGATCATTAATACTGCTGGGTTTTTGACGATTGATAGCGCGACGGTTGGCGCTGGTGAGTTTGTCGCGCATCTTGAGAATCAGTCGGCTCCGTATGCTCTAGAGATTATTTCGTCCCAAGGTTCCGTTCTGTACGAGACTCCGTTGAACTTGCCTGGCGGTGTTTCCATTCTGAATTTCCCATATTTTAACAATGCAGTGGAAGTCCGTATAATGAAGGATTCGATTGTGGATCAAACGTATAGTCTTGCGCTCTATGTTCCGTTCTGCGGAAATGGTCTATGTAATAACGGTGAATCATCTGATTCCTGCGGAATTGATTGCCCTCTTGCGTCGCCCACTCCTCTTATCGTTGTGACCCCTTCCCCGACCGCGATTCCCCTCGTCATGCCGACCCCGACGACTCTTCCCTCGCCGCGAACGGTGAGTGCTTCTTCAAGGTCAGCTCCCCTCTATTTTATTGTCATTGCTGGTGCACTCATCGCGCTCCTCATTCTTGTCATCGTTCTGAACCGTGTCCATCGCCCGCCCCTGCAATCATGGGTAGTCCGTCAGCTGAGGAGCGGAAAGCCGCTTCCGAAAATTAGGAATGAGCTTCTTTCATCAGGATACAAAGAAAGCGAAGTTGACGATCTTTTGGATGATGTGTTGAAAGAATAGTCTGTCTACAGCGCTGAAAAGCGCCCTCGCCGGGATTACTCCGAACGGAGTGAGGAGTTGCTAGCGATGCGAATGCATGGCTGTGCATGTTCAAATCCCGGCGGAGTAATAGTGGCACATTCCTTGTTGCATGGTGAAGAAACCGCCCTCGCCGGGATTTGAACCCGGACTAGAGGATCCGCAATCCCCTGTCCTATCCAGGTTAGACTACGAGGGCTCATCCTCTGGAAAACCTCTGTTGTTTTATAAAGCTATCAGTCTTCCAGAGGTTCTTGGTTACTGCCATTGAGTTTCTGCATGATCCCTTGGATATTGCGTTTCACATAAACGCCGACGCTAGGGACATTCTTGATCTTTACGGCCTGAGCTCCGACGTTGTACATAAGGTTTGTTTCCCTTCCGATCACAGTAGCATTTCCATGCTTGATTGCGTTCAGAAAGTCGCTCGTCGTGAATGCTTTTGCGTACGTGAGGACGTGTGCCATTTCTCGCAAGGTGTGGCCGTCGCTTCCTCCGGTCATGGGTCTTCCCATGAGCTGTGCAAGGCGCTGGCTTCTGGTATTCCATGAGCGGATGCTGCTTCCGCAAAGGCCCTCGAGTGCATCAAACTGTTTGATGAGATCTGGCGTGACGATTCCTTCATGCTTCTTGCGCATCATGCCGGTAAGTCCAATGCCGTATGGGTGTGCCGCGACGAGTAGGCAGTTTGATTTCCGTGCTTCCACAATCAGCTGGGAGAATGGTATTGTCGTGAATGAGCTTTTGTGCTTTCCGTGGAATGGTTTGACATTCTTCTCGAAAAACTTGACTCCGTCGTCGATTGTGTGGAAGTAAACGAGTGCATGCATGCCTTCTTTGCACGTGATTTCCATGCCTGGTATGACCATCACGCTTTGCTGCTTGCACGCGATCTGTGCTGCTCTGATCTCGTTATGGTCGGTGATGGCCAGGCCAATTCCAAGCCGATACGCTTTACGCAGCGCATTTTGGACGGATGATGTACCATCAGAATACGTCGTATGAAAATGCATATCTACAAGTTGGTATCCTTCGTTCTTCAGGATCTTGATGATGCTTGGTCGCATCTTGACATTGAGAACTGCCTCTTTCGGCATGAACAGCAGTGCTCGCGTACCTTATATAAAAGTTTGCCAAGCGTAGAATGGTGTGTTGAGAGGATTGATGGTTCTTGTTGAGCGCATCACCTCTGCGCGAGGGAGTCATCGGTGTACCCTGAGTCTGTTCACAGGCCACATTTCAGCATATCATTTTTATACGGCCGCTTCATCCCTAAAGAGCATGGCTGAGGAGTCACTTCCATCCCTCGCGAAAGATCCGGTGATCAATATAGTCCTCGACACGATCGCGAAGCGTAAGCAGGCGTTGATTTTTGTAAACACGAGGCCCGGTGCTGAGAAGACTGCTGAGGAGGTTGCGAAGAAAATCAAGGAATCAAACCTTGAGTGGGATTCACTGGCTGAGCAGGTGCTTCATTCTCTTTCCTCGCCGACAAAGCAGTGCGAGCGCCTTGCCTTTTGTGTGAAAAAAGGTATTGCCTTCCACCATTCCGGCCTTACTGCGGATCAGCGCCATCTCATCGAGGATGCGTTCCGTGAGCGTAGGATCCGTATCATATCCTGTACGCCAACGCTTGCGGCAGGGGTTGATCTTCCGGCGTTTCGTGCAATTATTCGTGATCTCAAACGCTATGGTGCTCACGGCATGGACTTTATTCCCGTGCTTGAATACCAGCAGATGGCTGGGAGGGCCGGCCGTCCAAAGTATGATGTTGTTGGTGAGGCGCTCTGTATCGCCGATTCGGACGCAGTCAAGGATGAGATCGAGGACCGCTACATTAATGGCGAGCCCGAGGAGATCCTATCAAAGCTTGCCGTTGAGCCAGTCCTTCGTACATACCTGCTGAGTCTCATCGCTAGCCAGCTTGTGCGTACGAAGGAGCAGATCATGGATTTTTTTGGGCGGACGTTCTGGGCGTTTCAGTATGAGGACATCTGGCGCCTTGAGCAGACGATCGAGCGCACGCTTCTTCGCCTTGAGGAGTGGGAATTCATCATGTCTTCGTCAAAATCTGATTTTCAAAGTGCTGATGCCCTCGATGCGCAGTCGTATCGCCCAACGGCTCTCGGAAAGCGTGTTGCTGAGCTCTATCTTGATCCATTGACTGCAAATTATCTGATCACGTGTATGCGCCGTGCTGACGGAAAAGAATTGATTCCTGATTTTGCGTGGATGCAGGTGGTTTCTCACACGATTGAGATGCGTCCTCTTCTTCGTGTGAAAGTCAAGGAGTTTGATACCATTCAGGAGCAGCTTGCGCGTTTTGACGGTGACTTGCTCGATCTTGAGCCGAGTATTTACGAGCCTGAGTACGATGATTTTCTCGCGAGTGTAAAGACCGCCCTCTTCATCAATGACTGGTGTGATGAGATGACAGAGCCTGATATTCTCGAGAAGTATCAGGTCCGTCCTGGCGAGATTCGTGCCAAGCTTGATCTCGCTGATTGGTTATTGTACGCTTGTGAAGAGCTCGCAAGGATCTTGCAGTTTCGCTCGAAGGATATCAGCCGTGTGCGCTTCCGTATCAGGTATGGTGTCAAGGAGGAACTTCTTCCCCTGCTTAAGCTTCGCGAGATTGGTCGTGTCCGTGCGCGATTACTCTTTAAGCACAATCTCAAGTCCATTCGCGACATCAAGGCGGTTGATATTGATGCGCTCGGGAAAATTCTGGGTAAAGGAATCGCCGTTAAGGTCAAGGAGCAGCTTGACCAGCCAGAGGTTGAGCCCATCTCAAAGCGCAAGCGTAAGGGTCAGCTAGGTATTGAGAAATGGGGAGATCAGTAGTCGTTTTCGTCCCTTCCCTAGAATACAAATCTATATTAATTCCGCTTTTGTTTGCATGCTATGGTTGTTCTAAAACCATGGGGGATCAAAGATGGACCGTGCCTGTAGTGGGTTCTTTGAGTTCATGGCATCGCAATATCAGGGCGTAACGTTTGATGATGTGCTCGTCCTGCCGGGAAGGACGAATGTGCTGCCGCCTGACGTTAATGTGAGATCGTATTTCTCGAAGAATGTTCCGGTGAACGCGCCGATTATTTCATCGCCTATGGATACGGCAACGATGGCGCCGATGGCAATTGCGATGGCAAAGCTTGGCGGCCTTGGTATCATCCATCGGAATCTGACGCCGGATGAACAGGCTCGTGAGGTGGCTAAGGTCAAGCACAATCTCAACGCTCTCGTCGTGAATCCGATTACGGTGTTTGATGATGAGACTGTAACGCAGGTCTTGGCGAGAAGGGATGAAAGGGCGTATGCGTTTCATACTTTTCCGGTACTTTCCCGCGATGGTGCGTTCCGTGGTCTGATGACTGCGAGGAAGTTCAGTTTCTGCCCTGATCATAGCGCATTGATTGCTGACGTGATGGAGAAAGATCCCGTTGTGGGCAAGCGTGGAACGACCCTTAACGAAGCGCACGCTTTGATGCAGGCGAGGCAGGTCAACTCGTTGCCGCTCGTCGATAATGGAAAGCTCGTCGGGTTATATTTGTTTAATGATGTCCATCGCGTTCTCTCGGGGAATTGCGCTGCCTACAATGTTGACGAGAATGGCCAGCTGCGTGTGGGCGCGGCTGTTGGAGTCCTTGCGGATGCACAGTCTCGTCTTGAATTGTTGATGCATGAGAATGTGGACGTCATTGTCATCGACACTGCGCACGGTGATTCAGAGCCTGTTTACAATACTCTGAAGTGGATTAAGGATCACTTTGGGGTTGATGTCGTCGCCGGGAATATCAGCATGAGGGAAGCTGCGGAGTGTCTTGTGCGCTCCGGTGCTGATGGTTTGCGCATTGGCCAGGGCGCTGGTTCAATTTGTACGACGAGGGTTGTTGCGGGGATTGGCTGTCCGCAGCTTACTGCGATTTATGAGTGCTCGGTTGGAGCTGGTGGCATTCCCATCTGTGCTGATGGTGGCATTAGTTATTCTGGTGATATGGTAAAAGCGCTGGCTGCGGGTGCTTCGACGGTGATGGTTGGTAGCATTGTTGCTTCTACGGATGAGGCCCCAGGCGAGATAATTATGGATGAGCGCGGGAGGCGCCTGAAGCGGTATCGTGGGATGGGTTCTCCTTCGGCGATGAAAGAGAGCGCTGCTTGTCGCCAGCGTTATGGTCAGCAGGCGGTGGCAAAGCCTGTCGCTGAGGGCGTCGAGGGTGCGGTTGAGTGCCGTGGTCCGGTTGCGGACGTTCTTGCGCAGTACATCGGCGGTATCCGGTCGGGTATGGCGTATGTCGGTGCGCAAAGCATTCCGGATCTGCACGTGAAGGCAAGATTTATTCGTCAGTCCGCTGAGGGATTGAAGGAGTCGCATCCACACGATCTTGCGGTTATGGTTGCCGCGCCAAATTATGCGGGGAGGTAGTGAGATGGGTATTGAACAATTGATCGCAGGTAGGAAGACCATTGCTGTTGTCTGTAACCAATGGGGTGACACCGGGAAGGGCAAGCTTGTTGATCTGCTTGCGGATTGGGCTGATATCATTGTTCGTGGGAATGGCGGCGCGAACGCCGGCCATACTGTTCGTGTCGGTGATGAGGAATTAATTCAGCATCTCATGCCGTCCGGTATCCGTCATGATGGGAAGGGTAATTATAACTGCATAGGTCCTGGTGTGGTTGTTGATCCTTTCCAGCTCGCAGAGGAGATGAACAATCTTGATCGTGCTGGTCATACCTACAACAATCTACGCATCGCGTATAATGCCGCGCTAGTTCTCCCTCAGCACATCGTGCAGGACGTTCTCACCGAGCATAGGATGACTGGCGCAATTGGTACGACTGGTAGGGGTATTGGTCCTGCGTATACCGATCTGCCCCTACGCATCGGCCTGACGATCAATGATATGCTTAATCCTGACATCTTGCGCTCAAAGCTCGCTCGCAACATGAGTCATCCGATCAATCACATTGATGGTAGGGATCGTGAGTTTGCTGCAAAGGTGTTGCACGGGTCTCGGTTGCAGAAGGGACGCTTTTTCGACGCGAATATGTTGTTCAATACTGATGCGATCGTTGATGCATATGTTGAGCTTGGTGAGCGTTTTGCTCCGTTCATCGATGACGTGGAGCGTCTCGTTCGTGATGCGCATGGCAAGAGAAAGATATTGCTTGAGGGTGCGCAGGGTCTCCTGCTGAGTGTGAAGTACGGCAGTAAGCCGTTCGTGACGTCTTCGGATCCCTCGATTTATGGTCTTGCGGCTGGTGTCGGCCTCGAGAAGCGTGATGTTGACTTCGTGATTGGTGTCATGAAAGGTTTCTACATGACGCGCGTTGGCGAGGGTCCTTTTCCGACGGAGCTAGGAGGGAAGAAGTCCGATGCCTGGTGCAGCACGCGTAAGCTTGCTGATGAGGAGGCAACGTATGGAGACGCTTCGGTAAATAGCAAGGATGAATTTGAGCAGGGTATTGCCATTCGAAGGGCTGGAAAGGAGTATGGCGCGACGACGGGAAGACTGCGTCGCACGGGTTGGCTTGATCTTCCTCTTCTGCGGTATGCTGTGCAGATCAATGGTCCGCACGTTGCCTTGACAAAGCTTGACGTGCTTGATGAATGTGATGAGATCAAGGTCTGTACTGTCTATGATTACAAAGGTCCTCCGTATAATCTTCCTGGCCGTCTTGTTGGCAGTCGGGATATCGGTGCTCGGCTCGAGAGCGGTAACATGTTCATGACTGCCATTCCTGATGCTGAGGTGTTGAAGCACTGCAAGCCATGCTATGTCAGCTTCCCTGGCTGGAAGTGCAGAACTGCCGGTATTCGTGACTACACTTCACTTCCTCCGGAGATGACAAGGATACTGCAATATGTTAGGGATCAGGTGGATGTACGGCCAGTCATGCTATCCGTGGGTGCTGACCGGGATGCGAATGTCTTCCTTCCCGAAGAATGAAGACCGAAAGAGTGGGGACCGCCGTAAGTATTTTTTCCTGAGAGCATACTGCTCCTGCTGAATGCGTGCAAGGGGTACTTGCACATCTTTTTTGATCCACCGGAGGAGGAGCAGAGTGATATAGATTTGTTCTTCTTCGGTAAGTTCGCGGTGCTGGGGGATTTGGTGCCACTTCTGGAGGCATTTTCTGCAGCATGTGGCGGTCGCGTGCTGTGCGATGAACACCGGGTGTCCTGTTTTTGGCGTTTGCCTTCCATCGTTAAATGGCGCGGTTAGCCTTTTTTGGATGATATCAGACGCGAATTGCCTCATGGCATCATAGCCGTGTTGTTCGAGTATTCTGCGTTCCACGGGGGTAAGGTGGAAGCTTCTCCGGAACTCGCTACGCTGCAGCTGTAGCAGGGGATCCGCGTTGCGCATGATTTGGGAAAACATGCGATACGTTAGCCCCGGGTATTCTTATACCCTCGTCGCACGCCTGTCCAGTGCTCCATATCGTAAGCTATTTATACTGGGTTTTCTAAGGATGGAGTATGCGCAAGATTATGGTCCTTCTGGTGCTGTTCGTTGCGGTATGCTCTGCTTCCTTTGCAGATGATAATATTTTCAAGACTGAACTCTCTGGGCTAAATACCCTCACGGTTACGGTTAAGCCTGGTCTGAATATGCTGCAGGGTTTCCATCCCTCGCGGATTACAAAAACAAGCGAGATAACCGCGAAGGATATTGAGGCAGTGTATATGTTCGTTCCGGACATCTCATCATATGTTCAAGTCTATCCGGTGAATGAGCTTGCAGATCTGTCAGATATTGCATCTGATTCGTATTATGGTGCGGATTTGGTTCTCTATGCTCAGTGGGTTCTGATTAAGCCGGGTGTTAAGAGCCATTCGCTGACATACCAGTTTCAGCGGGCAAACTTGGGGACTATTCCACTCAAGGTTGGCTGGAACTTCGTCGGGGTAAATCCCAATATGTTCGTGGTGGATGTAAAGTCCGGAATAAAAACGATGAACTGGCAAACCCTCGCTGGTGATTGCACGTTTGCAGAAATTTATTACTGGGATGGAGCTGCGTGGGTGCAATACGATACAACCGTTCAGACGGGCGGAGTGTCCGGTCTGGATCCGTATCTTTGCCAAGGCATGCTCATCCGTGTTGAACAACCCTGCACTCTGCGGAAATAATCATTTTCTTTTGCTGATTTTTGCGACGAAGAATCCTTCAGTATCATTGTCCTGCGGCCAGATGCGCAAGGTTTCCGCGATGGACGAATCAAACGTTGTTCCTTCAAATTCAAGCACGCACGGGCTTCGCTTGATAGGTAGTTTGATCTTCGAAACGCGTGCATCTTTCCGCTCTTTGAGCAGGTAATCGACGACGCCCTCGTTCTCCTCTGGTTCCATTGTGCACGTGCTGTACACGAGCGTTCCGCCGGGTTTTAGCACGTCAAATCCTGTCAGGATGAGCTTCCTCTGTGCGTATGATAACCTCTTAACCATGCCCGGATTCCACATGCGAAGGATCGCGTAGCTTTTTCGTATCGTTCCTGTCCCTGAGCATGGGGCGTCCACGAGCACTTTCTCAAATATCTGTTCCTGAAAACCGCGCCCGCGCATGTGTGTGAACACCACATTCGTCGCACCAATCCTTTGAAGATTGATTCCGAGTGCTGCAATGCGGTCTCCTTTGAAGTCATTCGCAAATAATATTCCTTTTCCTTCCAACATTTGCGCGATCTGTCCTGCCTTGCTTCCGGGGGCCGCGCACATGTCGAGTACGACGTCCCCTGGTTTGACGTCCAGCACTACTGGCGGGATCATGCTTGCCGCTTCCTGGACGTAGATGTATCCGAGTGTGTGTTCGATGAGGTTGCCAATGTCTCTGCGTCCGTCTTTCGTGTTTTTTATCCAGAACCCTTCCTTGCACCATGGGACTGGCGTGAGTTCCCACGCTCCCTCAAGCCGTTTTTTCAGCTCAGGAACGCTGATTTTGATCGTGTTTACCCTGATGCATCTCCGGAGAAACGTCTCGCTGATTGCCTTAAACGAAGCAAATTCTGTCAGCTGTGAATACCGTTTGATGAACGCTTCCTTGTATTCGGGTTCCTTCTCCTGCATTCTTCTAGTACAGTCGTTCATGGTTTAAAAAGATATGGCCTTGGTATTCAGTCCTTTGGATATGACTCCTTGGAGATCTCGTCCATTGCGCATGGCTGCGCGTAACATCTGCATCATCGCGATGCGATAGTCCAGAACGCGTCAAAGTATGTTTTGAATCCTTTGGTTATCTCTTTGTTCTCAATGAGGAGTCCGATGGATTCTTTGCTGATGAAGAAGATGAATGCTTTGTTGTGATAGAATAGGATGATCATGGTGCTGATGAGGTACTGTGGTAAATATCTGATTTCAGAGTGTTGCCTGATCGTCTTCACGAGCGTTTCGCGTGCATCATGATTCACGAGCATTTTCACGTGGATCTTCCTTTTTGCGCGTTGCCTATGGTAGTTCTCAAAGAATTCCCTCACTCCCGGCAGGTTTTTCCCGTAATTTACCCCGATCACATAGTACCCTTCGCCGGGTCGTAATTCATCAAGGATGTTCTTATAGACATTCTTTATTGCCTTGAATCCCTCAAAGAGTACGGCTTTTGTCTCTTCTTTCTTTGCCGTGTGCATAAGGACCGGAATCATTTTTTGAAGGGCGATTCTGTGGTTCTCCATTTGGACCGTTTTTTCATTGAAGAACTCCAGTATCCTTTGGGGTTCCATCGCGTTGAAATGGCGTACTTTCCCTCGATAGATATGGCCAACAAGCCCCTTCGTGTGCAGTCGGTCGCATATTTCGTACACTTTTGATGATGACACCTCTGCTTCCTTGGCGATTTGGCTCTTTTTTGCTTCTCCAATCTTGAGGAGTGCGAGGTACACCTTGACCTCTCCCTTCGTGAGTCCGATGTTGTGCAGTACTTGCCTATCCATGCAGGGGTAGTGTGTCAGGCATCCTATAATAATCTTGTCATATGGAGCCCCCTTAGGGGGTACTAAAAATTATATTGTTCATCAGAACTATGGATTAGTAGTATCAATCTGATTATCCAAAATCTGATTATCTAAAAAGGTGATTCGTATGCTTAACGAAGGATTGCAGGAAGAGAGCCTAAAACTGATGAGTCCGAAGCAGAGGGCAATCGTGGAGACACAGTGGAAGAGGCATCAGCACGAGGATACTGTGGCAGATTATGATGTGAGCGGCGAAGGTGATATGCTCGAGGGATTTCGTGTGAATAAAGGTGTCTGGAATCCTTTCCTCGCCTCCGGTAGGTATCATGCGAGGTATCTTTTTTATCACACTGATCTTTTCCATGGAAAAACCGTTATCGAGCTCGGATCAGGTACTGGACTGATGGGTGTGGTGATGGCCAGGTATGGCGCAAGGAACGTCATCATGTCCGATATCTCTCCTGCAGCTGTCGAGAACTCTCGAGAAAATGTCCAAAGGTACGGGCTTGAGCACAAGGTTTCTGTTGTTCAAGGGGACTTGTTTGAGAACATTCACGAGAAAGGTGACTTGATAACCTGGATGATTCCGTTTTTTCATGGCACTCCACCTAAAGGTGACTCCATTTCCGCGAGCATGATCATGCCTCCGAGTATGCTGGAAAGGTTTCTTGATGAATCCCGTAGCTACCTTGCTGATGACGGCGTTGTGCTCATCCCTTCGTTCCGTCTTGGGGGTCAATTCTCTGATCCCGAGGGATTAAGTAAGAAATATGGGTATGCTGCAAAAATGGGTTGGAGTCACAGCTCCGTGAATGGCATACAGCAGGGCATGCTCTATATGCACGAGCTGCGGAGAAGAGAGCGATAAGGATAACCTTTCATCACTTCCATTGTGATGCCTGGTTTTCGTGATGCTTGGTTTTCCGGAATCCTTTTATATGGTAGTGCGCTCTCGAGGGTATGGGAAATGATGTGCTTGATTACTCGTGGATTCTCGCAAATCCGCGTTTAGAGTATGCTGTTGCCGCGGGCGTTCGCTTCTTGGCTTGCAAGCATGGGCTTGATGCCTCACGGGGAGACCTGCTTCTCATGCGTGATGGTGTCTTGGCGGAACTAGAACTTCTTGGTATTACTGAGAGGTCCTACGATCCTGCCTCCCATTACTTGAAGGTCGCGTTTGCACAGTATCGTCAGATGAATATGTGGTTTGGGAAGGATATCCCTTTTATTTTTTAATAATCATTTTATACTCTGTTCTATCTTTCTTTCGTATGCAAAAAACTTTTAAGGACAGTATTCGCATCGTTGCCTATCGTGTGCCGTATAATCTTCCGCTCGAGGAGCAGGTAACAGCAGAATGTCTTGAGCTTCCCATAACCTTACGTGCTCCACGAGCAGAGGACGCATTTTTGCGTATGGTCGCGTCTGCTGTGGAGTATTTGCAGGCAGTGCATCACGAGCAGGGTCGTGCTTATTCTCCTGCAGATATGCACGTCTGGGATCTGTTGAACCCTGGTGTTGCTCCTTCAAAGGTTATCGATAAGCAAGTAGCGCATTATATCGTGGAATTCCGTTGCTATGATCGTACGGATACTGTACTTGGAGAATCATCCGTTCTTGATGTTGAATGAGTAAGTTTTTTGACCATGTAGACTTCTTCGAGCTCATACCCTATCTTCCTGAAGTACTCCCGCACTCCAACTCCTGAGATGACGAGCATCTTGTCTTTTCCATGGCGTTTTGCGATCTCTTCTGCGCGCCGCATGAGTTCTTTTCCGATGCCTCGGTGCTGGATGCTGTCCGTGTGCCGCTCCCCGAGCGCGAGTGTTCGGCCGTACACGTGAAGCTCTCGTATCAATGCGGAGTGTTTCGTGATTTCCGGCCGAAGGATTTGCGAGGGGAATCTCATGCGCACAAATCCTAGGAGTCTGTCATTGTGCTCTGCCTGAATAAAGAACTCTCGTCCATGTGACGCAGTGTATTCGCTCACCCTGATGTTCCACGTTTCGGCGACTTCATCCTTGATCTCGCGGCACCTGATGCACCTGCACTCTATACCTTTTTCCTTGCACTTCTGTTCGACATACTGTCGTAGGTTTGTCTTGTCAACGCCTGCTCCCGTGTATTTTGTTGGGATGTCGCGTTGTACTCTCATGATCCTGCACCATTCTGGCACGTCACGCTTCGCTTCCGCGATGATTTCTGCGGCCTTCTCGGTTGATAGCGGTGTATACTCTCCCTTTTTCCATGCAGTCCAAAGGCCCGTCCCGGGCATCACCATCGTTGGATAGATCTTGAGCATGTCAGGCATGTAGTTGGGATCCGTGAATATTGTCCGGAGCGCCGCGATGTCCTCTTCTTTTGTGACGCCGGGAAGCCCGGGCATCATATGGAAGTTGAGCTTGAACCCTAGGTCCTTGAGTTCGCGGATGGAATGCACTGATGTCTCTATGTCATGTCCTCGATGCACCCTCTCGAGGACCTCGTCATACACGGTTTGGATGCCTAGTTCCACGCGTGTTGCGCCTAGCTCGAGCATTTCGTTTCCATGGCTCCATGTTCCCCAGTCTGGTTTTGTTTCGATCGTAAGGCCGATGCATCGTATTTTTGCCCGTTCATTCTCGGCTTGAAGATGTTTGAGCGTGTTCGTATGCGCCGCCTGCAGGTGTATCACTCGCTCGTTGATACGCGCTTCCCTCGCTTTGTCTTCTCTGTGTCCTGGCAGCTCAAAGAATGTCCTGAACCGTTCCCAGGAGAATTCTCCGTGCGGAAAGAACTCCCTCGAGAAATCGTTGAGTGATTGAAATATCCCGCTAACGACTTCATCCTGGTGCTCGTAGCTCGTTGCGGGGAAAGTTCCCCCTTGAATGATCACATCGACCTTTTCGGGTACGTGTCCGCCGACGATGTACTGTTCAAGCCTGTTGAAGACGATTCTGTAACTGTTATACTCGTGACGCAGCGCTCGGAGTGCTGATGGCTCTTTTCCGGTGTAGCTTTGCGGGGTGTCCCCATATGGGCTGCCAATTCCCCCAGGGCAGTAGAGGCACCTCCCATGCGGGCAAGGACCTGGTTTGTCCATGACGGCGATGACAGCGACTCCTGAGAGTGATCGCACGGGTTTTGTCAGTAACACTTGCTGTACTCGGTGAGCATTAACATCAGGGAGTTCCGGGAGTTGCACATAGATCTCGATGTTGCTAGGAACGCGCGCTATTCTGTGCTTCTTGCAGAGTCTCATCTTGAGTGAATGGATGTTTTTCTCGCCAGCCAGGACTTCCTTCACAAACTCTGCGATGAATTCTTCCATGCCGGAAGGTAAGAGTGGCTCATTATAAATGGTTTGCGCACCGTCACGCTCGCTCAATGTTCATGGTTGGGAGTGTCATGGACACTCGCAAAGCAGCAGGAATGATAAGGAAGGCCCTGGATGCCATGCATTAAGTATTTAAACCACGAAATCCTGGAACCGTCTGTATGCTGGACACCTTAAGTATTGTCGTCCTGTGCCTCTTCACGGCCTTTGTCCTCTCGGAACTCTTTCGTAAGCTTCACTATCCGACTGAGATCGCCCAAATTCTTGCAGGTATTGTCTTGACGATTCCAGCGATTCATGTGGTCTTCACGGATAAGGCTCTTTCTACCGTTTCTTTTCTCTCTGATCTTGGTGTCATCTTCCTGCTCTTGCTGACGGGGCTTCAGCTCAATCTCGCGAAGTTTGTAAAAGTTGAGCGTGATGTGCTTATCATCGCGGCATTCAGTGTTTTTTTCCCGTTTGTGTTCGGATTCATTCTCATGAAGCTTCTTGGATATTCATCCCTTGTGGGGTTTGTGGTTGGGGCGGCGCTCAGTCTTACGGCGGAAGGTACGAAGCTCAAGGTGCTTATGGATTTGCGTGCCCTCAATACAAAGCTTGGCGTGATTATCATTGGTGCGGGTATTCTGGACGACATCTTTGAGATCCTGTTCCTCTCTGCTGTAATCCTTCTCGCTGCTGGTGACGTTGCTGCGCTCGTGTGGATTCCCGCAAAGATCCTGTTATTCATCGCGATCGTTTATCTCTCGTATCGGTTCCTTCCATTGCTCATCCGCTTTGTTCATCAGGAGCGTTCGAGGATTTCCACGTTTTCTGCCATCTTGATTTTCGCGCTCTTCGTCGCGGTTCTTTCAAATCAGCTGGACTTGGGTCCCGTCATTGGTGCGTTTATTGCAGGTATTCTCATCCATCTTGTGGAACGCAAGCGGTCCGAGCATTATGAGACTGTTCATGAGCTGAAGATTGTCACGTTCAGTATTGCGGTTCCGTTCTTCTTTATCTATATCGGTTTGAACCTGGATCTTGCCGCACTCATAGAGCATTGGTGGCTCATTATCCTCATCACGTTCGCGGCGACTGCAAGTAAATTGATTGGTGCTCTTGTGGCAACGCCCTTCACGGATTTGTCCTTCAGCCAGACTCACGTGATCGGTTGGGCGATGAATTCACGCGGTGCTGTTGAGCTCGTCATTGCAGAGGTTGCGAGGAGGGCAGGTCTCATCACGCCGGAAATTTACACGGGGCTTGTCATTATGGCTATTCTGACGACCGTAACGTTCCCGCTCGTGATACGCCATCTCATCCGTCATAACCACAAGTTGCTTGGCTAGGTAAATATCGTGGATGGCATTAGAACAAAGACATCCATAAAGGGCGGATGATTAGGAAAGAATGGATTATTCTCAAATGATCGAACAAGGGAAAAAAAGTGTTAGTTATTCTACGATTACGGGCCGGTACTTCACGCGGGTAATGCCATCGTCAGTCATGATGCTGAACCGGACATAATATTCTCCTCGTGGTGTTCCGCGCGGAATGTCAATCCTGAGCTGTTTGCTCGTGACGTCTCCATCCGAGAGCCTGAACGGTCCGACACGGTCGCGGAGCGTAAGTTCTGCGATGACCGCGGTGATCGTTACTCCTCTAAGTTCGACATTTCCGGAGTTGACGAGGTTGAAGCTGATGTCAAGAGGCGTTCCTGCTTTTACCCGTTCATCCATGTTGATATTACCGATGTAGAGTTCTGGATTGTCGACTTGTCGCGTTTGTCCGCTTCTTGTCCAGTGTGTTCCAGTAACCTCGTACTGGCATCCGAATTCTGTGCAGTGGTAGTCCCGGTATTCCTGTTCTTTCTCCTCTGCTTCTTCGTACCGGTCGACCTTGACATACTGGGTCTTGCCGGTGTCATACCATCCGTCTTTGACGTCGCAATCCGCGTCCTCTGTGCATTCGAGCACGTGTTCGCACGCGCAGCTCGAGAGGCAAGTATCGGCAGTTCCAGGATTTGCGTCGTTGCAGTCAGCATCGCTTTCGCATTCTGCGCCGCAGATGTTCATGCTGCAGGAGTGTGAGATGTATCCTTCCCATGCCGTTATCGCGACGCATGCATTCTGGTCTTCATCGCAGATTGATGTGTAGTGATAGCTGTCAAGTGTTGCGTTGTTGCCGTCGGGATTGTACGCGCATTCGTTCACATGGATATCATACATGCTGCAGTCGATAATCTGCCCGCTCTGGCAGTAGCCGCTAGTGTCGCATATCTCTGCGCCGTTGCAGTAGAGTCCGTCGTCGCAGTCTGAGTCCGTGACGCAGTCGTTCACAGGTTCATAGCTGCAGCCGCAGTCGGCCGTGCACGTGTCATCTGTGAGGGCATTTCCATCGTCGCAATCGCTGTCGATCTCGCAGCTTGCCCCACACGCGCTGTCGCATGCGTGGGTGATTTCGTTCTGCCATTCCCCTGCCTGGCTGCATTCGTTGATCGCAATGCATGCTGAGGTAAATCCGCTGTAGCTGTCAAGTGTTGTATCTATTCCATCAGGATCGTACGTGCATTGTTCGATTGGTGCAATGCTGTAGAGGCTGCAGTCGTTGTCTTGGGCCTCATCATATGCGGCGTCTCCGTCGGTATTGCATGATGCGCAGACTCCTGCGTCATTGCCGTTGCTTGAGCACGCGCTGAATTCGCCATCGATGCATGTTCGTGTTCCAGCGCAGACTCCCGTTCCGCATTCCTGTGATATTCCTTCGTCAGTTTCGCCATTGCAGTTGTCGTCTACGCCATTGCAGTCTTCGGCAGCATCGGGATTTATCGCGTCGCACGCATCGCCGATTCCATCCTCGTTGCAGTCTTCCTGTCCTGGATTGCTCATGCTTGGACAGTTGTCGGTGTCTCCGCAGTATCCATCAGAATCACCGTCGTTTTCCGAGTCAAGTGGGCACGTGTCGCATGCATCGCCGATGCCGTCTTCGTCTGCATCTTCTTGGGTTGGGTTGCATACGTCGGGGCAGTTGTCAGTGTCCGCACAGAATCCATCGGCGTCCGCGTCATTTTCTGCGTCATGAGGACATGCGTCACACGCATTTCCCATTCCGTCACTGTCGCTGTCTGTTTGTTCTGGGTTGTAGTCGCTTGGGCAGTTGTCGAGGTCGCCGCACACGCCGTCTGCGTCAATATCATTCTCTGGATCGTCTCCGCAAGTGTCGCATGCATCTCCCGTTCCGTCTCCGTCGGTATCGTTCTGGTCTGGATTGTATGCTGTTGGGCAGTTGTCAAGGTCGCCGCACACGCTGTCTGCGTCAATATCATTCTCTGGATCGTCAGTGCATGCGTCGCATGCATCTCCCGTTCCATCATCATCACTGTCTGTTTGATCTGGATTGGAATCATCTGGGCAATTGTCGACGTCTCCGCATATTCCGTCAGTATCAGCATCATCCTGTGCGTCAAGGGGGCAGATGTCACAGCTATCACCCGCTCCATCGCTGTCGCTGTCTGTTTGTTCTGGGTTGTAGTCGCTTGGGCAGTTGTCGAGGTCGCCGCACACGCCGTCTGCGTCAATATCATTCTCTGGATCGTCTCCGCAAGTGTCGCATGCATCTCCCGTTCCGTCTCCATCAGTGTCTAGTTGGTCAGGATTGTAAGTTGCTGGGCAGTTGTCGATATCTCCGCACACACCGTCACCATCAATATCATTTAATGGATCGTCAGTGCACGCATCGCATGCATCGCCTACCTCATCCATATCCTCATCTGCCTGATCTGGGTTGGGCGCGAGCGGGCAGTTGTCAGTATCTCCGCAAATGCCATCGCCGTCCGCATCATTTTCTGGATCATTCATGCAGGAGTCGCAGATGTCGCCGGTGCCGTCGTGATCGGCATCGGCTTGATCTGGATTGTATTCCGTTGGGCAGTTGTCCTCATTCCCGCAGCTTCCATCCCCATCAATATCATTGTCTGGATCGTAAATACACTCGTCGCACGCGTCTCCAAGCCCATCGCTGTCGCTGTCTGTTTGTTCTGGGTTGTAGTCGCTTGGGCAGTTGTCTACTTCTCCGCAGACTCCGTCCCCGTCGATATCGTTGTCAGGATCATCCATGCACGTGTCGCATGCATCTCCCGTTCCGTCTCCGTCGGTATCGTTCTGATCTGGATTGTATGCTGTTGGGCAGTTGTCAGCGTCAGCGCATAGGCTGTCTGCGTCGATATCGTTTTCTGCGTCAAGTGGGCAGGTATCGCATGCGTCTCCCGTTCCGTCTCCGTCTGCATCCATTTGGTCGGGATTGTAAGTATCTGCGCAGTTGTCAGTATCTGCGCACACGCTGTCTCCGTCAGCGTCATTTTCTGCGTCGAGTGGGCAGGTGTCGCACGCGTCTCCTGTGAAATCGCCGTCGCTATCGGCTTGATCTGGATTGTACGTGGTTGGGCAGTTGTCGCCATCCGCGCATGCACCGTCTCCATCGATATCATTTTCTGGATCGTTCATGCATGCATCGCAGATGTCTCCAATGCCATCGCTATCTTCATCTTCTTGTAATGGATTGTATGCTGTTGGGCAGTTGTCAGCGTCAGCGCATAGGCTGTCTGCGTCGATATCGTTTTCTGCGTCAAGTGGGCATGCGTCACATGCATCCCCGATCGTATCCGCATCTTCATCTGTTTGGTCTGGATTGAATGCATCTGGGCAGTTGTCAGTATCTGCGCACACGCCGTCTCCGTCCGCGTCATTTTCAGCGTCGTATGGGCATTCGTCGCACGCGTCTCCTGATCCATCCCCATCGCTGTTTTCCTGTCCTGGATTGTAGTCAAGCGGGCAGTTATCGATGTCTCCGCAGATGCCGTCCGCATCAGGATCGTTCTGTGGATCATTCACGCACGTATCGCATGCATCCCCGATACTGTCAGAATCGCTGTCTGTTTGATCAGGGTTGTACACGAGCGGGCAATTGTCATAGTCAGCGCAGTAGCCATCTCCGTCTGCATCATTCAAGGGATCGCTTGGGCAGTTGTCGCAGTGGTCCCCAATTCCGTCAGAGTCGCTGTCTTCTTGGAGGGGGTTGTACGTGTATCTGCAATTGTCTTCGTTACCGCACGTTCCATCACTATCAAAGTCATCCTCATCATCAAGTGGGCAGCTGTCGCACGCATCTCCAGTACCATCCCCATCGCTGTTTTCCTGTCCTGGGTTGTAGACGCTTGGGCAGTTGTCGGAGTCTCCGCAAACCTGGTCACCATCAATATCATTGTCAGGGTCATCAATGCACGTGTCGCATGCGTCCCCTATTCCATCGGTGTCAGCATCTTCCTGTCCTGGATTATAGATAGCTGGGCAATTGTCGATGCCGCTGCATATGCCATCCATATCAAGATCATTTCCTGGGTCGCTTGGGCAGTTGTCGCATACGTCTCCTATTCCATCAACATCTGTGTCTTCTTGACCTGGGTTGTAATCGCTTGGGCAATTATCGGTATCACCGCACGTGCCGTCGCCATCGATATCATTCTCCGCATCGTGAGGGCATGCATCGCACGCATCTCCGACGCCATCAGCATCATGATCCTCTTGTTCTGGGTTGTAGTCGCTTGGGCAGTTATCAAGGTCGCCGCATATACCATCTCCATCTTCATCATCTTGAGCGTCGAGTGGGCAGTTGTCGCATGCGTCTCCTGTTCCGTCTGCGTCGGTGTCTGTTTGTTCTGGGTTGTATATCTCAGCGCAGTTGTCAAGGTCGCCGCATATGCCGTCTCCGTCTGCGTCATTGTCTGGATCGCTTATGCACGTGTCGCATGCGTCTCCTGTTCCGTCTGCGTCGGTGTCTGTTTGTTCTGGGTTGTA
>CAYVYK010000018.1:0-31157 GCA_964455675.1 uncultured Methanosarcinales archaeon | reverse complement strand
CGAGGATGCTGCGTTCTCCTTTCTGCGGCATTTGTCCATAGTCTATTTTAGCATGGAAGCGCTTCTTCTTTTCCATGTTGCGTTTGATGATGACGAAAAGGAAAAATCCCATGACGAAAAGGCTCATGAATAGCGATAAAAGCCAGATGGGAATAATTCCGAAGAGGTTGTACTTGTAGAACGGATCCGTAATTGTGAGGAGCGCATTTGCGACAGAGCTCTGTCCAAGGTAGTGCGCTTCAACGCTTAGGACATAGTCTCCAAGCGTGATGTCCTTTGGCACTCCTCCTTTACGAAGGATGCTGCGGAACGTCTGGATACTGGCATTTTGGCCTCCGAGAGGCAGCACTTCACCGGTGAGAGCGTTCGTAAGTGTAAAATTCATGTAAACTTGATAGTTCTTGTCAGACAGTAGGTTGATGAGGTCAACTTTGTATCTGAATTCGCTCCCGCGGAAGATGCTATTCTTGAGTGATTCGATCTTGACTATAAGGCTATGGACCGGGAT
Organism: uncultured Methanosarcinales archaeon; assembly: GCA_964455675.1. Classification (GTDB taxonomy): domain Archaea; phylum Nanobdellota; class Nanobdellia; order Woesearchaeales; family CAYVYK01; genus CAYVYK01. Next base: position 30,649 of record CAYVYK010000018.1, on the reverse strand, counting down.
CTTGCTTTCCTTGACGATGGTCAGTTCGATAGGGATGACTGCGTTAAAGTCTCCTTTGATGAGCAGCTGGCCGTAGTAGATGTTTGGCTCGAGAAGTCCGAACATCTTGATATTGATATCCTGGCTTGAGTTGGGAAGGAGGCTTATCTTGTGTTTGTCGATTTGTACGAGTGGCGCGACCGCTCCTTCCACGCTGAGCTCGACCTGGAGGACTTGATCGCCAAAATTGTAGATGCTTAAGGATTCCTCAACGAATGAGTCCTGGTTGACGCGTTTCTTGATCTGGTCGATGCTAACATAAACGTTGATTTGTGCAGGTAACTCCTCTGCTTTTTTCTCCTGTTCGGCGGGTTCTCCGCTTCCAGGCCCGCTTCCAGGCCCAAGGCCCGGTCCTGATCCGGTGTCTGTGGCGGGATTTTCTACTGCTGTTTTATGCATGCTGATGTTGAATCCGATGCTCTCTCCTTCCTCGATTCCCCACTGGATGTACGTTCCGTTCGTGGCGTTTGTCAAGTTGCGTTTTAATTCTCCGATGTATGGGTCATAGAGGTCCTTGAGCGCAACGATGTACCTGTACTCCGCAGCTGCGACGGTGAGATTATAGGTTCCATTTACGGTGGAGTTTGTGACGTGCGCTCCTATGACGATTGTGGCGTTTGGAATGATCTCTCCGCTAGAGTCATCAGTGACGATTCCATAATATGTTGCATTGATGTCAGCGAGCGCTCCCGCGGGCGTGAGATTGAAGCTGTGATTCTTGCGCTCATATGTCACGAATGTCAGGTTGAAGACGGCTATTTCATATCCATCACGATACCCGATGAATAGCTGGTCTGCTCCAGATCTGGTGGCAAATCCATAGTGTCCAGTATCTGCCGTGTAGTCAGATCCCCCCGCTCCTGCGACGAGAGCTCCTTCGACAGGTAAGCCGGTACTATTATCCCTGACATATCCCTGGACCGATGCGTTCAGATTGACTCCAACAAAGTCAGGGAGGAGTGAGATATTGTGGTACGTTCCATTGTTCGCCGATCCATTTGCGGAGTAATTGATGACTGTCATGGAAACATGACTGACGACTTCATATTTTGAGTGGTATCCATTCGCTGACGTGATCATGAAGTACTGTGTGTCTAATTCCATCTCCGGGAATTCGTAGTATCCCCTGCTATCGGTGAGCGTGTTGAATCCAACATCAAGCCCGGTTATGTTGACCGTGGCATTTGAGACTCCAGCACTTGTAGTTTTATCCGTGACATATCCTACGATGGGTGCGACAAAGATGAGGGGGCACAGAGAAAGATTATCAGAAACCGGATCAGGGAAAAAATACCATGTGACGTTTGTCTGTCCCGCGGGCATGGGGAGCATGAGCTGGAAATTATGGACTTGGCTGTCAAATCCAACATAGCCGTACCGAACATCATACCCAAATAGGAGGTGGCCTGCTTCGTCCTTGAGTACGAAATTGACGAAGTCATCGCCAGGTACTCCGGCCTGGTAAGTGTATCCGGCGAGGGCGTTGATGGGCACCCCGCCGTAGTTTACGGTATAATTTGTTGTATAGAAGTCGCGTGGGCTTTCTGTTGACTCGATATCCTCAACAAATCCCATAAAATCAATGATATCATTCATGGTCGCGCTTGTTGTTGTGTTCGGATTAAGCACGATTTGATCCCAATTGACGAGGCTTGCATACATGTCATACCCGGTGACGCCGATGCAGTTTGGAGTGAAGTCGTATCTTTTGATCTCGCCGCCGGAGATTGTCTTGTTGAAATTGAGCGTCTCATCGTCGGACATTCTGAATACGTTTCCGTAGAAACCTGCCCAGGCGTCGACATCCCTTCCGACGATGATGGCTATCTCATAGATGTATCCTGCTGTTCCATTCAGCATGTATCCTATTTTTCCTAGGTATGTCCTGGTGCTATAGAGTCCAAAGAGGCTGCTTGCTACGAGGATGAGAATGCTGAGTGCAAAAAGTACCTTGCTGTCCAGCCACGTTTTTCGTCGCATGGGTTGTTACTCGTCTGTTTTAATCTTAGGGAATGGATTGTCTGAGAGCAGTTTTTCGTAGAGATACGTGCACTCCTTGCCGATGCGTGCTTTGAGGTTCTTTGGAAGCGCCTTGTAGTCTGCCGCAATCTCGGTGTATGCGGCTGCTGCTTTGTCACGATGGTCAAGCTTGAGGAATATGAGCGCCTCATTGATCTTGTCCTTGATTTCGCGCACTCTGAGGTCCTCATCGAGCTTGGTAACGATCGCTTGCGCGGTTTCCTGATTCTTTCCCTTTATTGTTGAGGCGAGGGCTCGTGCTTCATCTGCGAGCTTTTTCGCTTCCGCAATTTTTTGGTTTGCCATCATATCTGCGAAGTCTTCCTGGATTTCTGCAAAACGTTTCATGTTCTTATTGCCAAAGACTTGCAGTTTTGAGAACAACTTCCCGCCTAGTCCGCTCTTAAGTATCTTGCTCGCGATGTTGAACTGGAACGTAAGGTACACAAGGATGAGGAGAATAATGAGCACGATTTCGATGACAAGGATAGGATCATCGACTCCTGCGATGCTGGAAAATACCGCAAATCCTGTCACTCCGAAGATTCCATTGTCCTCTTTTGATGTGCTCGCTTTTGGTGTAGGCATGATGATGGTGAATACTTGTTTGGCTTGTTCTTCTGAGAGAATGTCTGCAATGGTGAATCTCACGGTGTCCTCCTCCGACGTATGTTCAATGATGTTAACTCCAGCAAGGACCTTGCCATCTGTTGTGACGTCGTCCTTGAAACTGATTGGCACGTCCGGTGCTGCTGTGATGATTTTTTCTTTGGTGATCTTGTATGGGGAATCAATGGTCTGTTCAATCACGGTGAGTTCCTCCTTGCCTTCCATCTTGGTGATCTCCCCGCTGATGGCTTTTGTCGATATGATTGTCTTGCTGTTGCTAGCCTTGACTTCTTGCTGGTACTCTTTGAGAGCTTGTTTGGATAGGTTTCGAGAAATGCCCTGAAGGTATGACTTTATGATGCCGGCAATATCATCGTCTCCAAGCTCTTGGGCGAATTGGTACTTTCCGCCGGCCTCGATGTCTATGACGAGTTCGTTTCGAATGGTGTTCATGAGTCCGATGATGTCCGTGATGCGCGTGCTTCGCTCTTCTGAATTTGTTATCCTGTTAATACTCGCAAGATCGCGTTCGATGCGGCCTATCTGCGCCTCAAACTCTTTATTTTTCTCTGGAAGTTTGAGAGCGAGTGCCATCTCATCCGCTAGTCCCGAATATCTCGCAAGGTTGTCTTTTGCCTTTTCTACCGCTTCCTTGAGTTCGTCAAGCTGTGCTGAGTCAAATCCATCAGTTTGGATCGTGGTTGGTTGCAGTTCGTTATTTTTTGTGGAGGGTGTTGGGGCTGGAATGATAGCACTGCTTAGGTTGATGACTGTTAAGTTTGTGGCATTTACAATATTCTTGATCTTGAGCTTGTACGTGAGCGTGACATTCCCTGTAACTTCGACTTCATCGTATCTGTTTTGGTAGAGTGGGTGCTGGATGAGGAGGGTGTACTCTCCTGGGAAGAGAATATCCTTGATGTAGCCGTTCGAGTTTGTGACATGCTTGTTGTCATCGATGTAGACGTCTGCATCTTTGATCGGGTGATCCTGTTCGTCGGTCACAAGGACCCACACATCTTGTTTGTTCGTGACGACGATTTGTTTGATGAATTTTTTAGCATTTCCATATTTGTCCTGCATGGTGAGGTCCACGTTGAATGTGCCTTTCTTGGCGAATGTGTGGGAGACGCTCGTTCCCGTTGCCGTATTTGTGTCGTCCTTAAAGTCCCAGGTGTATGTTTTTTCTCCTATTCCTCCTGTAGCATCCTCTGCGGTGAATGAGATTGACTGATCTTTCTCGACCGTATCGGCCGTCGTCCTGATATTTACATGCATGTTGTTCTCAACCGTGATTGTCTGGTTAATCTCTTTGACTGCGCCAAGATGGTTGAGCACTGCCCGGAGTGTGTATTCGCCTTGTCGCGTGGTGAAATTCATTGCAGTTATGATTGGGAATGATGCATCGTAGTAGTTCCAGATGCTTGATTCTCCGCTCTCCGCATGCCTGATGAGTACAATGACATCCGCTCCGTGTGGCCCTGTGATGATGAAATATCCTTTCTCACCGATGCGATATGTTGGCTGGTCGAGGAGTACGTTGAATTCCTGCTCGGTGTAGGAGATGAATGTGTATGTCTCGCTTGTCTGTATGTTTCCTGCTTCGTCCGTGCATTCTAGATTCCATGAGTGCGTGCCGTTTGCGATTCCCGAAAATGATGTGGTTTGGACGGTATCATAATGAACGCTCATGTAGCTTCTGTTGAGTAGGCCGTCGAGATAGAACTCGCAGTCCGTCTCGAGTGCGAGGTTGTCTTGGACGGACCAGTTGAGTGTGATGCTTCCTGTGAGCGTGAGCGTGTTGTTTCGCGTGATCAACTCGATGCTTGGTGATGCAAGGTCAATCACAAATGCGTTTGTCGGACTAGTTGCATTGTGGCCAAGATTATCAGTGCATGCCACTTGCCACGTATGTATCCCTTCTTCTAGGAGAAGCGTTGTGTTTGCGTCATGGTGGCCTGTTGCATTCTGCACGTTGTCGATTAAGCTCTCGTCGACAAAGACCGAGCAACTCACGGTTGTACTCGAGTTGTGCACAACCCTGTAGTGGATTGCTATCGGGCTCTCATTGATGTGCTCTCCATTACCTGGGGAGAGTAGGTTGACGTCGAGAGCTACGTCATCACCAGTGACGCTGTCCATTCCAATGATGACATCAAATACTTGCGTGGACAGGTGTGGTGTGATCCATGAGACAAGGTCGATCTGTCCGTTGTCGTTTGTATCCATGAGCTTGACATCAAATGTTGGCTCGTCCGTGATGTCTCGTCCGTTTGAAAGATCGCCGTTTTCGTACCAGATGATCCTGACATGCTCTCTTGGTGATTCATCGACGACTGTTCTGCTGATGACATCACGGTACTCATAATCTCCTTCCATGTCACTTGGGCTGCTGATTGTGACTCTCTTCTTGAGCTGGTCTCCTTGGTAGAACGTTTCATCTTCATGTATAGTGGGGCCTGGTGTCTCAAATTCAATGGTGTATGTCTGTTCCCTTCTCGTTCCAAATTCATCCTTGATCTGTATCTCCTCTTCTTCCATGGACGCGCTGAATGCTCGTGCGGTGGGATTTTTCGTGACGACATTTCGGGCGCTTGTTGGTACATGGACGAGGAGGTCAATCTCCTGTCCTTCAGCACCGAGTCGCTCGACCGTGACAGTCTTGCGCCACTTTACTGGTTTTCCAACTTCAATAGGTCCTGAAACTGCCCTTCCGCCGGTATCTCTTGGTAGTTCGACCTCAGTTCGGGTTTCTGGTGCAGTTTGTTTCTGCGCTTCTGTGCTTTCCAGGTTTTCCTTCCTGAAGTACTCTGGTTCCTGCGGCGGGGTGTATGTTTCTGTGTTTTCTACTTCCTCGCTGAGTATTAGGATGCCTGGCTTGCTTGTGGGAACAGTCTTTTCAGGGAGGGTATCATATGTAATTTGGAATAGTGTTTGTGTTCTGAGCGGATTATTGTTGTGGAGGATTGCTGCGGCAAGGATATAATACCCTTCTTCGATATTGCGAGGGAGGGGCAGCAGATAGTTCATCGGGTACGTATTTGTTTCTGGTATCTTGATGTACTGTTTGTACCCGTTGTATGCGAGCATGAGTTCAACAGGGGTGTGGTCGGGAGCGATGATTGTGACCCACACGTCTTCCGTGGGTAGATACGCATGTTTGTCCGTGTAGATGCCAAACACTGCTCCTCCAATAAGTTCATTTAGGAGCACGAGATTTTGGTTGATCTGTGGGAAGAGTGTTGTGTTTGTTCTCTCCGTTGGATCGGTTGTAGGTTCCGGTGTGCTTGCCGGTTTGTCGCTTGGTGCTTCTTCGGTCTGATTTCCATCAGGATCCGTCGTATTCGTTGTCGTATTGGTTGGTTCTGTAGAGTTAGCTGGACTGCAGTCAACACACGGTGTTGGTTCTGGTGTCGGTTCTGCTGTTGGTTCTGGTGTTTCTTCTGGTGTTGTTTCGGGTGTTGGTTCTGGTGTCGGTTCTGCTGTTGGTTCTGGTGTTTCTTCTGGTGTTGTTTCGGGTGTTGGTTCTGGTGTTGGTTCTGGTGGTGCTTCAGGTTCTTCCGGAGTATCCGGGTCCTCAGCGTACAGAACTGTCATGCACAAGCAGAATACCACGAGGAATGTGAGAATAATGTGGAGTTTACGCATGATCTCCACCTTTGTCAATGCTCTTAAGGATGCTGTCGCGTAGTTCGCGGAGTTCCTGGATGAGCTCATCCTGTTTTTGTGCGTTTGAGTGTTCTTCGACTTTCTTGACGACTCTTTCCTTGATCTCTTTTTTAAGCTGTTCTAATTGGTACGCTTGTGGGTCTTTGTATTCCATCCATTTCTTGCGTACGACGCTCCGGATTGCTTCGCTGATATCAAGGTAATGGTCTTTTTCCGCTGCTTCGCGAAGTTCCTCAACCAGTTTTTTTGGTATGCGTATGCTGACGAGTGTATTCATGCTTGTCGCTTCCGGACGTAATCACGGATGAAGTCCCTCAGTGCTTCAGACCTGTTGGAGTAGACGCCTTGTTTCACGAGTTTGTCAATCCATGCTACGACATCTGTTGGAAGGCGTACATTCAGAACTTGGATGTGGTCGTCCATGGTATCACGGGGAAATGTAATCTTTGTGTAAGCTGTGTGTATTACACTAGATGTATATAAATGTTTTTATTTGGTAAGAATTCATGATTGTATGACAAGTGTAAGATGTATGACATTAGTATATTACACTATACGTATACAGAAAAAAACTACACATGCTGCTCACCAAGAAACACGAGGTATATATGCTTATTGTATTACATAAGTATTACAGATGGTATCCATTTATGATACTATATTCATCATATCCCATAAGAATAGTGCTCCTCCCACCTAAGTATAACCGAGAGTATAATACTGCCTAATTGATACGTGCCTCTGCCTTTGTTAATATTTATATACCAATTGTGGTTTGCAACAATTGGGGGTGTAAGTAATGGTAATTTTGTTTGACATATTTAATATGCCTGCGGATGTGTTTGAGGTTATTTTTGCAACTAAGCAGCAAAAGATTGTTGCCAAGCTTCTCTTCCAAGCGATGAAGGAAAAGAATGGTGAAATCACCAAATCTGAGATGTCCAACTTTGCAACCGCTCTCCATGAGGGAAAAATAATCACGGAGATTGATGAGCCGGAATACAAGGGGAAGACCGTCAAGCTTTCCTATAATAAGCGCCAGTTCTATGATCGTATCCTGACGCCCATGAAGAGCATGGGTATGATTTACTATGATTTGTACAAGCGTACCTATAAGCTATCAGATCGCTTTATGGAAGAGGCTGGTAAGATTGGGCGTTCATGGCACGAGGAACTGCGCCGGCCTTCAACGGAAAAGAAACTGACGAAGTATCTTGGCTAAGGGATAACGCCGGCGTTAAGAATCCTATCCTCCCTTCTAGGAATTGCTATCCAATTGTGGCATCCTATTGCGTAATCAATGATTCAATAAATGGTAAGTCACGAAGCGGACTATCTACTCAAGCTCCATGTAGAAGTAGTATGGCGTTGTGCTCGTATCCCCTCCCCTTCCTTTCTCAGGTACGAGCATTTGGAAGTTCCACGTGCGTCCATCAAATCCTTTTCCGCCGTAGGGGAGGATGATCGCCGCGTACACCGGCCTTTGGTTGCTTGTTGCGTAGATAATCGCTTCCTCGAAAGTTCCGGCAACTCCGCTTGCGTTGTACGTGCGAGTGCTTGGGCATGCGACGTGTCCTCCACTCGTGCTTCCGTTGAAGAACTTGACTCCGGCGTAAAAGCTCGTGTGACCGACGTTTGTCGCGTTCGTGAACGTTTCGTCGATTCCATCAGGACTCGTTTCGGTAAGTTCAAACCCATCATAGGCCGGTTGTGCTTCAACCCATCCCTCATATTCGGGGAGCGAGAGGTACGTGACGCTCTCTCGTCCCATATCAAATTGGTAGCAATCAAGGTTCTCTGCCGTCCAGTTGATGGACGCTGCTTCTGATGCGTACACTTCGCCCGTTGGGTACACGAGATCCCATGAGTAGAACACTTCGTTTGCTCCGTTTTCAAGGTTGATCATGCCGGTGACGTTTCCGTAGTATCCTTGCCATGTCTGGCTGATACTGATTCCTGAAATGGTGAGCATCGTGACGTTTCCGGCGTATGCGGGGTATTGCGCGCTCGCGTCCAGCGTTCGTCTGCTCGTGTTCGATGTGGTGATGTTTGGCCCGTCGGGTACGCTGTAGCTGTAGGTAACTGCGTCGGCGCTCGTAATAATAGTAATAATAAGGATGGCCATCATGATGCACAGTCCGAGGAATGGTTGCCTCCTCATGATCGCTTCCTCCGAGCGCGGGAAACAACAGTCCAGATCGTGCGGTCGTTTCGCGAAAGTACTTGTGCTACCTCATGCAGGCTCATGCCGGAATCGTGAAGATGTGTTGCGAGGCTTTCGAGGATGGAGAGTCCGGTCGAAAATATGGCGAGTTCCATCCTCATGCCTGAAAGTGCAAGCCGCCCCGGCATTTTCCGTCGTGCTGTGCGGTACGTAACTCCAATGGGCCCCGGATTTCTGCGAAGAACGTGCGCGATATCTTCATATGATAGTTGGCATTCCTCGCGGAGATATTTTACGAGCGCTTCGAGTGGCGCGAGTCGTTCTTCGTGGAAGATGGATATGGGAACGCTCCGCGCTTTCATCATTCGCTCTATGCGTAAAAACACGTTTCGAGGTGCTATTCCTGCCTGCTCAAGCTTGAGAAATTCTGTTTCGAGCGCTCGTAACTGCTGCTGGACCCGCGGATTCATAGAGATATAATGTAAGTATCAATCTGAGTATATAAATATGTAGCATAGGAATATAATGTAAGTATAAGAAGAATCATGCCCCCTGCCTTGTTGAGGCGTTTAGAATAGAGATATAGCTAGAGTCAATCAATGCAATCAAGAGAAAGAGATTCAGCTGCTTCCTTCTTCTTTCTTTTTCTTCCTTCGTTTTGCTGCAAGGATGATGAGGATGAGGAGTAGGATGATGATGAGGAGTAGGACATACATGGCGATGTTTGCAGTTCTGATGATGAGGTCAAACTCGCCCTCGACGACTTTCGCGAGGACGTCTTCGTTTTCTCCATAGTACGCTCGCGCGAGGACCTTTGAGTTTGCCGCAAGGTCTTCTTCGACGACGCTGATAGCGATGTTGCTCGTCTTCTTCTTTCCGGCAGGGATGAACACTGCTTTGTCGGCAGTATATGTCTGGAGTCCATCAAATGTCTGGAAGTCAACGATCTCTCCTTTCGCGTATGCGTCCCTTTCCCCAACATTCTGCAGGTATACCATGAATCTCTTCTTGGACTTGTCATACACCACTTTGGTGATGGATATCTGTGTTTCATCAAGGTACTCTATTTGTTCGACGGTGAACGTCTCATCGATGACTCGCTCAAGGGAGTTTTTTGATTCTCCATAGATGACGTATGCTTTCAACGTCAGGTCTTGCTGGCCAGCGACGGGATCGATATCATACGTGATCGTTTTCTGGTCGAGTCCATCGATGAATATTGGTGTGATGTCTCCAAACGTCTGGCTGTTCTCGCTTCCGCGCAGCGTGTACGTGCCTTTAAAGTAGATTCCTTGCTCTACTCTGTTTTCGAATGTGATTTCAACTTGCTTGGTGATGAGGTTGTATCTCACCCTGTTGATTTTGAGGTTGAGGTCGATAATGGGCATGTAGAAGATGTCAAGCCCTTCGATCTGTGCGACAGGTCCTTGGGGATCCCTTGCGCCTCTGGCGAATTTGACGAACGTGCTGATGCCGATCTGCCTCCTGATAATGGACGCAGTGTTGACGAGTTCGTTTCCGATGAGGACTCCTACTTCGATGTTGCTGTTCTTGATGTACTCTTTCACCTGTTCCGGAACTTCTTGGTTGCCGATGAAGAGGACTGGGTATGCGCCGTTGACGAGGTCGTTCTCGATGAATTCTCCATTCGTGAGGATGATCTGCCTGCTGTCGATGCTTGCCTTGTATCTTTTGACGAGCTCAACATTGTTGGCAAAACGGTCTCCTCCCTCGTTGATCACATCCGGATTATACTCTTTAAGCGCGTCAAATACTTCTCGGTCAATGTTTCCATAGATAAGGATATGATCAACGCTTCTGCCTTCAAGGTATGCGCGTACTTCGTTCAAGTTCTCTCGCTTCGCGAAGAGTACATAGCTATGGTTAAGGACTGCGTATGATCCGACCGCGATGGCATTGTATCCATATGCATCATCAATGATGATGAAGTTCGTGACATTCGATGGTAAAAGTCGTGCGAGCTCCATATTGAAATCATCGGTCACTACTTCAGTTGCCTCATACCCCTCAGATTTTGCGAATTCTCCGTATCCGTAGAAGTATGCTCCCTCTTCCGCGCTGTAGATTTCAACCGGTGCGGTTCTGGATATTTCTTTGATAAGAAGCGGGCCGTGCCTGTCGCTCACGAGAAACTTGCTTGTCTGCCCAGTGAGCGCTGCGTAGACCATGACTGAATAGACATTTTGCCATTGGTCTGAATTTGCAACGATGGTGGCTGCGTTTGTTGGGGCTGCGGCTAGCATGAGCGCCAGAAGCGCAAGGACTCCGATTGCTGCCTTCCCCCACGGTTTCATCGTACTCGTTCATGCGCCCAAGAATACTATTTAAACTTTTCCGCAAAGGTATGCGTAAGGTCACTCCTAGACGAGTTCTACATAGAAGTAATATACGATCTGGTTGTCAATGGTTTCATCGCCATAGTCTGGCACGATCATCTGGAAGTGGTAGTGGCTCTGGTCAAAGCCCTGCTGCGTGGTGTTCACGAGTGATGAATAAATGAGGTACTGTTCATCGTGGAGCAGTACCTCGGGGAAGTTCGTGCTGCCGCTCGCGCTGTTGACATAGGTGTACACGCGCGGGCACGTGTTTGCCGCTATTGGTACGGTTCCAACGTAGAACGCTGGGTGTGTTCCCGTGCTGAATGTGTAATTGATGCGGTCAACACTGCTGTTCGTGAAGTTGATCAACCGTTCCTCATCATAGATGCTGCTCGAGTTCGCGCACCGCACATCGTCCCAACTGACGAGCGTTGAGCGCCGTGTTGCGTAGACTTCTCCCGTTATTGTGGCAAGGGTCCAGTCATAGATTGTTCTGTTCTGTGAGTCTGATAATGAGTAGGATCCTGTGACATTACCCACGAACGCTTTCCAGTGCGGGTTTTGCGTGATTCCGGTAAGTTGTATTGTGCTGATCGTTCCTCCGCTCACATTGTACTCCTGCGCTGAGCTTGGCACTGCTATCTCGACGGATTCATTCGTGAAGTTCGTGGGCGAGCGTGGTTCTGGTGCTGCTGCGAGTGCCATGACTGTGAGGAGGAGGAACATCAGTATGAGGATAATTGAGTGTTTCCTCATGGTGCACCTCCAGTCTTTCGCCTGGCGCGCATGGCAAGTGTCCAGATTGTGCGTTCATTTCTGCCGAGAATATTTGCGATGTCCCGGTAGCGAAGTCCTTGTTTTTGGAGCCATACAACAAGTGTCTCAAGAAAACTGAGGTCCTCTCGTTGCAATTCTTGAAGGGGTATTCCAGGACCCTCTTCTACAGTGAGGAGGCTGGGGTGTTTTCGGTTCGCGTTTCTGTAGGTGTACCAGACTGTTTGGTCGCTGCGCGAGAGATGTGTGCTGATCTCGCGGTTTTTCATTCCCGTCTCTTTCAGATACTTCACGGTTGTTTCAAGTGGGCTGAGTCGGCGATTCCGGAATATGGTGAGGGGCAGGATCTGTTCTGCTGGTGGTTCTGCAAGGTATTTGGCAAGGTCTCGTGCTTGAATGCCTTCGCGTGCCGCGAGTTTGAGGACGCGTCTGATAGCTTGGTCTTTTGGATGTTTGGGGCTAAAGGTAGGTAAACGTGTCAAAACTCCACTGTTCGGGTTAAGAACCATGAAGGTACTTATTGTAATGTAAGTACAAGTATATATAAAATTAACGCATTATTAAATAAGTTATAGTAATGTAAGTATAATGTGCTGGCGCATGATTTACGCAAGGTGCTAACAGGGATTACATGGTGCGTTGGTAAGAAGTAGTATAATGTTCCGATCTAGTGGATCACCCTTTCTGAGACTTCTCACGTACTGCTAGAGCGTGGTTTCGTAAAACTGGATACGGGGTATAATCACTGCCTTGCATTCACAAGCGGCAGTGGATAAGAAAAAGGATAAAGAAATGAAAATGAATTCTAAGCAATTCTAGATCAGTTCTACGTAGAAGTAGAACGCGACATTGTTGACATTTCCTTGTCGTCCGCTTTGGGGTAGCAGCATCTGGAAATCAACCTTTTGCCGGTTGTATCCGTAGGTTTGGTTCTCGAGGAGTGCTGCGTAGATGATGTCGTACTGTATTGCTTTTCCATAGCCGCTATCGCTGCTCTCGTCCTCTGTTGTCCTGTCGGTGAGTACGACTTCCTGCCACTTGCTTGCTGCTGTTCCTGTTCCTCGGGTTCCGTTCACATTCAGGATGAGTCCTCTGCAGTTGTCGTTGACGCGGTGGGCGACGAGTGTGTCGTTCACGAGTGTTGTTCCAGCATAGAACGTCTTCAGCGTGAAGTTCTCCTTGCGGAACGTGTTGTTGTACCGATCGCCTTCCGTGATGCTGTGGTTGAAGAGTCCCATTTCGTCGTTGATCATGGTCTGGTTTGCGCAGATCACGTTTGCCCAGTCGGGGATTCCTCCTCCAAAGATGTCTCCCGCATGCGCGCTTGCTTCCTTGCTTGCGTATACTTCTCCTGTAACCACGCTTGTGCTCCAGTCAAAGAGCGCGTACGAACTGCTATCCTTGAGCGCGATTGTACCCGTGACGTTTCCAACGTAGCCAAGCCATTTGAGTGTTGGTTGCGCGTGGGTGATTTTCGATATGTAGATGAAGCCTCGTGTTTTATTGAGTTTCCATCCGATCGGATAGTTAGCTGTCCTGTTGGATAAGTTCTGAATTCTGTCCGGTTTCTCGGGATCGACGGCAGTCACCACAAATAACATCGTAGATAGAACAAGGATTGCTATCAAGATGAGCGAGGTGATCTTTTGTATAATATGTGTATGTTTCATTGTTCCACCTTACTCGAGCTCCACATAAAAGTAGTAGTTTGTAGTTGCAGTGTTACCATTGTGTCCGTTTTCTGCGACGATCATCTCAAAGTTCCATGTTTTCCCATCAAAACCTGCAGCTCCGTACTGCCTGATGATTGATGTATAAATAGGTAGTGATGCAGCAGTTCCGTGGAGATTTCCATAAATGAGGACTTCTTCGAATGCAGTGTCTTCATAGTGTGTTCCCCAGAATCCTCCGGTTCCGCTGCTGTTGTAGAGCCATGTTCGCGGGCACGCGACTGGTCCGCCTGTCATGCTTCCGTTGAAGTATCTATTTCCAACATAGAAGCTGGTGTGTCCTGTTGCGTTCGTGCTTCCTGGCGTGTGGTTCGTGAATGTCTCATCGACTCCATCGACGTCCGTAACTCCGAGGCCCAGGCCTGGGAAGCTTGGGGCCACGCTTCCTGTCTCATACTCATAAAGTGTGATATCTGCGTCATAGTTATTCGTACTGTCAAGTTCCCAGCATCGGAGATTGTCGCTTGTCCAGTTGATGACTTGCACCTGGCTTGCGAATATTTCACCGCTTGGATACGGGAGTGTCCAGCTGTACATCGCTTCGTTCGCCGCATTGTCAAGGCGTATGCGACCGGTGACATTTCCGTAGTATCCTTGCCATGTTTGCGTAATTGACGCGCCCGAGAGCGTGATCTGGGTCACGTTGCCCGCGACCGCGGTCCTAATGCGTGAACCTGTGAGGTTGCGCCTTGTTGTATTAATCGTGCTGAGAGTTGGCCCTTCTGGTGAAGTCGAGTCAACTGCGGATACTGCTGTGACGCCGAGAAGGATCATAACCATCATGATTGCCCACATGTACCGCACCGTCTTCATCATTCGCACCATCAGTTGTGATAATCCTATATTAATATACCAAAGCACATGACTTTACAAACCAATATACACTTACGTATACTAGTATTTAAATTCTTTGGTTTTTTAGTTCATCGTACGCGTACGGAGAATTCTATTGGCCAAGAAGTCGCGAGAGGCTCTCCCGCCGTTCGAGAAGTAGTTGTATGTCACGGACTCCCTTGTGGAGCTCATCTTCGACCATTTTCAGCCGCTCTTGCCTGCCGTCGATCTCAAATTGGAGGATTCTCCATTCCTTCTCAAGTTCCTGGAGTGGTTTTGACTTTTGCGCAAGCTCAGTATCAATCTCATCGAGTTTGTTCTGGAGTTTCTGATCCTGCCAGTTCTTCTGAAGGTCTGCTATGATATCTGTTCCTCCCTTGATCGGGCTCTCTTTGTGAAAGTCAGTGATAAGTCGTGAGAAGAATAATTTCTGGTCGATATGTGGTGGGTATGTTCCCGGAAGATGCGGCTCGAACTTGGGTAATTCCAGATTTTTTGGTAATTCAGGCGGTGCAATTGTGGGTGGGCTTGGATCAACTGTCGGGGACGGCAGTGCTGGAGGCGCTGCCGCGACCGGCGCTGGAGGAGGAGCCGCTACCGGCGCTGCCGCTGTTGGTGCCGGCGCTGCTGCTGGTAGCGCTGGCAGTTCATCTGGTACTTCTGCTTCTCCCATTTTCGCCACTGACTCATTAAAAAAAATCCGTATATATACTTTTAGTAGTATTGTGAAATGGTAACTTCTTACCGCCCTCCCTTCTAAATTGAGAGGCGAACGGAGAGGGAAATGGGGGCACATGAATAGAGTCACATGAATAATGAGCCATACGAGAGACTCGCTTCGATATGTGACTATTGGAGTTCGACGAAAATGGCGACCGGGTCGTCTGCGCCCCATGATGTGTAATCGCGGAGTGGAGCTGGCACTCGTACTTCGAAGTCATACGTGCCATACATGCCAGGGATATTCTCAGACGTTGTCGTGACAAACACGATATCCTCCTTGTCCGTGGTATCGTAGCCGCCGTCGCCGTCATCATCGCTCGTATCCCAGAGGATTCCGGTGAGAAACGAGCTGGAGTTTGTGGAGTTGATGACGGGTACGTTCGTGATCTCCGTTCCAAAGACATAGAGGCTTGTCGTTGCTTTCGGCTGCCCGCTCGCGGTATATGATAGGTTGATTGAGTCATTCACATGTGAGACGTTGAGGTTCGTGTCGATGGAAAGGAAGTGTTTATACTCATAATTGCCGCTCGTGTTTCTTCCCAGCGCTCGAAGGTCGGCAAAGCTGATGCTTTGTCCTGCGCTTGTGAAGTAGATATTCTGTGACGAGCTGTTCGTGACGTTCCACGTGAGGAGGGAGTAATTTGCGAGGTCGGAGAGAACAAGGCTTCCGCTGACGTTTCCAGCGAATGTGTGCCAGATCGGTAATGTGATGTTGATATATCCAACGTTATTGTTTTCATCATTCTCTGGGATGCTCCCTGAGGTTGCGATCGGTGGGTCCGCAACGACATAGAGGCTGTTCATGCCAAAGTACTGTGCTGTCCAGTTGAAGACTACGCTCTGGTTCGTGCGGCCTTGGACGATGAGGTCAATGCTACGAATGAGTGTCCCGTTTGTGTAGTTCCTGTTCTTGTGGCTTGCCCACCAGAATTGTATGGTTGCGTTGATGGAAGATTTTCCAAGGTTTCTGACCGTCGCGTTGATGGTTGTGTTGAGGAATTCGATCACCGCTGAGGGGGTGTATGAGAGTTCCGTGTCGTACACTGCAAGGTCGACGGAGAGGTTTGTGATGAATACCCTGATGCAGCTCACGTTGAACTGCCGGAGACTGTTGTTTGTGCGAACGCAAAGGGTGTACGTTCCGTTGTTTAGCAGACTTGCGTTGTAGATATCCGTCCAGTTGTATCTTCCGCTTACCGGCGGGCTAGTCCCTGTGGGATAGAGGTTGCTTGATCCTGCTGTTCCATACTCTGAATAGTTCCCCGATGAATTCTTGAAGAGGTATATCGCCTTGTCGACTTCGTAGATAGAGTTATTCTGGATGGTAGTATTGATGGTGTCGTTCCCGATGAGTCCGACGGTGTTGTTCACAGGATAGAGGAACGTGATCTTTGGCGGCCTCGCGATCGCGAGCGAGAGATTTCTGACGTCGGTTGCGGGGCTCCCGTCGCCCGTGTTGATGATGACCCATTCGGTCTTGCTCGAGAACGTGCCGTTAAAAACCACTCTTGCGCTGATATTGTCGCCATTGACGCAAGGTGTTATGAATCCTCCTGGTGATCCGCAGTTGATAGCGTAGATATTTGATGAGCTGACGACTGCTGTTTTATTGTCCGACTTGATATCTGTTCCAGATTTCCAGATGACGACCGTTCTTCCTTGTGCGCGGCCGTCGTCACGATTAGCGACGTATCCGGTGACTACCTGCACTGCGTGTGCCGCATATGTTGAGAGGATGAACAGGATGACTATCATGCCGATGAGCGTGATCATCTTTTCTCGCATGTTTTCCCCCGTACTCTCATAGTAGGATTCATCTGTTTAAACCGGTTAATGTGATGGTAACGTGATGTTCACGTCCTTGCGGACGACGATGTTGTACCTTTGGCCTGGAATGAGGTCAAAATTCTCTCCTGCGCCTCCAAATTCGCTGATGTAAAAGTGTGCTTCATCCGTTGTCCGGTCCTGGTACCAGATGACCGAGATGGCTTCATGCAGGAGTAGGAATTCTCGGGCGTTCGTTATCTTTGTTCCGCCAGGGTAGACAATGAGGTTATCAGTATTGCCTCCCCTGACGCGCACGAGCTTTTTGTGATTGCTGAGGATGTCTAAATTCTTTTCCTCGCTGTATTCATTTATTATGGAAGTCATATTATCCGTAGAATTTTCTGTGCCATTCTGTGTCGAATTGCCTGGATCATCGGGATCTGCAAGGATTGGCATCGTGATCATCACGAGGCCTAGGAGTGCTACGATGGAGAGGAAGAAGAGGAGTGCTCCTCGATGCGTTGCATATGATGGGTATGCTGTTATCATATTTGCTCACCTGGTGGTTTCTGTTCTGATGTCTGGGGTTGTTCTGCTGTGCTCTCGCGCTTTCGTATGATCTTGGTTGTTTGGAGCGCGATGAATGCAAGTAGTGTTAGCGCTGCAAGGCGCAGTGCGATGATCTTGGAAAGTTTGAGGAATTTATCCTTATCGATGCCGCTGACGATTTCCGTGATTGTTGCGGGCGCTACTTTGATCTCTGCGGGGAATTCCATCGTTCCTTCAATATCTCCGCTCACGTACACAGCAAAATATGATAGCCTTGCGGATTGTGTCTGCAAAAGCACATGTTCTCCGTCGTCAGTTATCCGTGCTGTGACGGGGAGGAATTCCCAGTATCCTTCCTCTCCGTATCTATAGATCACTGTCTGATCAGGCTTCATGCCAAGGGCCTTGTACACGTCTCGCTGGACGAGGAATTCATAGCGCACAGAATCGATGCATTTGGATTCCAGGTTCATCTTTTTGACTTCAAAAAATCCTATGGGTTTGCCATTGATGATGGGTTCCGTGACTGGCAGCCGCTCGATTCTTTGCACGCTGAGTGTGACATCTTTTCGCTCGCACGCCGGGTCGATGATGATCCGATCAAGGATGATTGCTTTGTTGTTTTGCATGCTTTTGAACGTGATGGGCTTTCCTTTCTGTACGATGATGAAGTGCACGCGTTCGATGGGCTCTCCAATATTTCGTGGCACTGCGACTGATTCTTCTTCCTCATCAAAGATTGGTGCAAGGCCTCCTCCGCCTCCTCCGCCTCCTCCTCCGCCGTCTCCTCCAGCGCTTCCGTGGCAGTTTCCGCAGTCCTGGGAGCAGAAAAGGCACGTTTCACCAGTGTCGCAGTGCTGGTCGCCGCAGATCGCATTGTTCGTGACCTCGACTACCCATGTTATTGATGGTATCTCGCTTGCGGAGCTGATGTTGTTGTCTGTTGCATTGAACCGCACGGTGTGAATGCCTGCCATGCTGTAGTTGATCGTCCAGTTGTAGACAAGTGAGTTGTTCAGCATCACTGCGTCGTCGAGCTCCCATGTTGTGTTGATGGTGTCATCGTCTTGGTCAAACGTGGTTGCGTTGAATGTCACAGTTTGGAGTTCTGCGTACGTGAGGATGAGGTTTGTAGGGTAGTATGTTGGGATGTCTGGCGCGGCATTCAGTATGTTGAATGTATAATTGCTGAAGTTCCCCCACTCGAGAGCGTCAGCTACTTTGACGCTGTGGATAAGAGTGTCTCCCTTGCTGATATAGCTTGAATTGATGCTTGTGGCATTTGTGAGTTCAAGGACTCCGTTCTTGTAGAGATAGCTCACGTTGTTGTGTTCCGTTTCGCTGTCAGGATCGCTGTAGACGTAGGAGAGCGTAAGCGTTGCGTTCGTTCTGTTCTTTGCATCGTCGCTTATGATATATGGTGTCGCGCTTGGTGCACGGTTTGTGTTATTGATGACAAGCGTCCAATTGATTTCATTGTGGTCGAGGGTGTCATTCACGTACAGTCGTATCGAGTGGTTTCCGCTTTGGTTGTACGCTCCCGTGAACGTCCAGTTGTGGATGCCGAAGTTTCCATGCCCGACTGTCGTGCTTTCCGCGAGTGTCCCGTCAAGGTACCAGTTGATCGTGATCGTGTCATTATCATGGTCAGTGATTCGCGCGGAAAAGTTGACGCTCGTAGGTTCCCTGATGGTGTGCACGATCTCCGGGGTATTGCGTGTAATGTTTGGTTCGGTGTTGAGGATCGTGATGTTCCTCGTTTGTGCGAGGTCTCCCCATATCGTGCCGTCCGAGACCTGGATGCGTGCGTACCATGTTTCATTGTGCCGTAGGTACTCTCGTGTGACGTATGTTTCGTTCGTGAGTGCCGTAACGATCGTGCCGTTTTCGTACCAGAAGATGCGCGCTTCAACTTCTGCGTCCCCATCCAGGTCATAGCTGGTATAATAGAGTGAAAGGCTTGCGTTGCTTCTGTTCGATGGATCGAGGCTGATGAGGTCAGTCCAGTTCACGTTTGGTGGGTAGTTAGCGGTGATTTTTGTGAGTTCCGCTGCTGCTCCTTCCTCTGTTCCGTCGTCCGCTGTGACTCTGCATGTGATGTTGTCGCTCTTCGCGCACTCTCGAAGTATGCAGTCATAGCTGCTTGATCTGCCATACTCTTTTTCTTCGATGATGCTTGGGTTGCGGTTTTTTAGCCAAGTGTAGTGGACAGTGAGTGAGTTGAGTTCTACATCTGTTGCGTTTGTAACGTTGCAGATGAGCGTTGCATTAGCGTATGCAGTGGTCGGCGTTAGTGTCACAGTCTGCACGATTGGCATCGTGTTGATCATGAATGTGATGTCCTGCTGCGCGCTGTAGTTCCCTCCATTCTCTGTATACGCTGTGATCGTGTAGTTCATGCTTTTCCAGGTGCTGATCGGGATGTTTGGTGCGAAGGTGTGGACGTCGGTGAAGGAGAAATGCGTGCTGTTCGTGTACACAATTCCGCTTGCATTCCATATGCTGACATTCATGTAGAAGATTCCTTCTCCCTGTGCTTGCACGGCAAGTGATAGGGTGCCGTTGCTGTCCCTGATGATGGTGCTATTGTCTGGGAGTGGGAAGAGGTAGGAGATCACCGGTACTATGTTTGTAACGTGGACGATCCTGTTGTCAGTTGTAGAAACAGTATTTCCATCATCCTTGCAGCTCACGTTCCACGTGAGTGTTGCGTTGTAATTTTCAGGTACTGTCCAGACAAGTCCGTGTGATCCCGTGACTGTTGTGTAGTTGGTTCTGTTCACGTAGCTTCCGTTGTTTATGGCAAGGATGCAATGGTCGATGTCGGTGATGCCATCGATATCTGCCGCAGTGAAGTTGAAACTGAAGGCGATGCCTTTATAGGAGTTTTGTGGTGGTTGTAGTCCTGTGATTGTTGGTTCTGCGTTCGTGATCGTAAAAGCACTCGTGTTTGTCCAGTTGCTCCAGTTGCTGCCATCCCTTCCTCTGATCTGTGCGATGAATATGTCCGCTTTGCTGAAATTTGTCGACGCGATGCTGCTTGCGTTTGTCCATGTGCTGTTGATGACCCCATTCTTGTACCAAATTATCTCAGAAAGTGTTTGTGCATCTCCGTCGGGATCGTTGTACGTGTAGTGCATCGTGATCGTCCCGTTCGTTCTGTTCTTTGCGTCTGTTGAGGTGATGTTTGTTTTGTTGATCGTTGGTGCTTTGTTCGTGTTGAATACATGGAGTGTCCATGAGTGTGTTGCGTTGTACTCTCCATCCGAGATTATTGCCATAATCGTGTATGTTCCGCTAGTGCTGTATCCGCCCTGGAATGTGGAGTTTTGGTTTGCATACCCCGCCGAGGTGATATTCTTTTGCGATGTGACTGTTGCATCTCTCTTCCATGTGACTTGGATGACGTCGCTATCCCGATCCCTGATGCTGATGTTGAATGTTTGTCCGTTTGGCTCGTCAACGTACACGTCGCTCGCTGCGGGGACCGTGCGGATGATGACTGGCGGCGTATCCCGAATTGTCATATTCGCGCTGCTCCATGCGCTTTGGTTTACAGTTCCGTCGTAGTAGATGACGCGGCACATCCACTTGTCTCCTTTCGTGGTGCTGCCTGGTAGGATGCTGCTCATGTACGTAAGGCTGTTGTTTGTAATACTGCTGTATGCCCCCTCTCCTCCAAGGTCTCCGTCGCGATACCACTCGTAGATCACGCTGAGCAGAGGATCTTCCATGTCGAATGCTTGCGCGTAGCACCTTAGTGTCTCGTTTGTCCTGTTCAGGTTGAGCGTGCTGTTGATCTTGACGAGCGATGTCGTGGGTTCTGTGTTGTAGTTTGTGACATTGAGGGTCCACGACTGTGTGTCGAAGAACTCGCCATCGGTGACCTCGACAGTGATGTTGTAGACTCTGGCGGCATCTTCGCCATGGAGTCTTCCGATGAATGTGTACGTGCTGCTGTTCGTCGCGGCATCGATGAGTGTGCCGTTCTTGTACCAAAAGGTCGTGATGACGGAGTAGTTGTTGGGATCAGCAGCCGTGATGGTAAACACCTGCTGTTCTATCTCGGTGATTTCTGGTGTAAGATTGTCTGGTCCGTAATCGGTGATGCTGAGTGGATCGTTGTCTGCATCAATGACTGCGATTGCGCTTCTTGTGATCTGGTGGCCAAGGCTGTCGTTTGCGTATACAGTGATGAGGTGGTCTCCGTCATCTCGGTTTGTTATGAGTGTCGTTGCGTTTTTGCAGTTTGTGCATAGCGTTGTATTGACGCCGGTTGAATTGCAGTAGTACCAGAGCGTGTTGTTGTACGGCTGGCTCGTGCTGACATTGATGGGGATGCTGTCTGTTATGAAGAGTTCTCCGTTCTGCGGTACGGAGAGGTTGATGCCTGTTTTGAGCTGCATGACTGGCGCGGTATCGAATCCTCCTCCTGTTGTTGTCGTAGCGACCGGGCCTGCGAAGTACAATTCTGCCGTTGCGTATATTTCTGTATGGACCACATCCCCGATGTTCCATGTAGGGTTCAGCACTTCAAGGTCGCAGCAGTACTTGTTGTTTCCTTCGTCATCAACGACCGTGCATCCTGTGGTTGTTGTTGGTGTTGCGGGATAGTATAGGACAACGCCGAGGCCAAGCGGGCTTGTGGAGTCGTCCGCATTGTTCACGAGTCCGCAGATGGGGTGGGACGCGAAGGCGCCAACTGAAAAGAGTATGCAGAGTAGGAAGATGACCAGCATGGTATCTATCTGCTTTATGGACATGGGTTTTCTCCGATCTTTGCTTGGCAGTACGTCTTTCCGTCTGTTGTGTAAGAGAATTCTGCTCCCTCGCGTGCATCGATGGTGAATGTTTCAGGTTCGCAGAACAGGAACCCCCACAGATCGATGCAGAACTGTGCTTCCTGCGTTGCCGCGTTGAATGTGCTTGCCGCATCGATGGCCCCTCCCGTGGAGCAGTACAATTCGTCCATCTGGAAGGTGTACAGGTCTGGGAATGGGACTTTCTCGAAGTATCCTGGCCCCCATATCTCGTCGGTGCAGATGCTCGCGCTTGGGTTGAGCGCGTCAAGGAGGTTTCGTCCCGTGTCTCCATCCACACGGTTCGTTGTGATCGTGAGTGCTTCCTTCACTTCTCCCGCGAATGTGTAATTGAACGCTTCTGTGCTTGTGTCGTTCAGTGTGACCTGGAGCGCAAGGCCCGGCTGTAGCCTGAAGTTGCAAGCGCCGCTAGCTCCCCCATTGTCACAGGAATCCGGGCAGAGGAACCGGTTGCAGTACGTCCAGTTCTGGTCGGTGCTGTTGTAAAACTCTATCTGGGTGATGTTCAGCGGCATCCGGTAGAGGATGTTCTTTGCGTACGTGAAGTTCGTGCTGTTGAAGGGGAGTGATATCCAGTTGTACGTCGTCCCTGCAGTTTCTCTTGTGAGTGTGTACATTTGTTTTCCAAGGACTTTCGTGCTGTAATTTTTTGCCTCGTATGTTTTGGCCGCGACTCGATAGTACTTTCGCGGCTGGCTCGTGATGTTTCCGATCGTGATACTTGTTCCGACGACCGTTCCGCTTGATTTTCCAATGTTGTTATTTACATTCGTGTAGTTGACGTACTCAAATACCTCATAGTCATATCCATTGAGTCCGTGGGTCCAATTGATCACCAGGTGTGTCCTGTTTTTCACGAATGCTTTTGGATTGACTGGCGCGTGCGCTCGTGCGCGCAGTTCAAGTGGCACGGTGTTTGACTCCTCGTCGAGCATGTTGCCCGTGATGTTGCGGTATTCGTTCCCCGCGACGAATCCGCTCCTGCTTCCGTTGAATGTGTAGTTATTGTAGTCCACAAATGTTGGTCCTCTTCTGTACGCCGTGATGTTCTGTCGCAGAGTGTACCCTCGGTTGGCACGGCCGTTCAGGTACAGTTGTTTGATCTCCGCTTCCGTGAGCGTTCTATTCCACCACGCGACTTCATCGATCTGTCCGTCGTATACAACGTATGCCGGGCCTTCGCTGTCAACTGCCGTACCAATGGTTACGTCGGGTGAGTTTGAATCCTCATCCTGGGTGAGAGAGCCGGTGGCAGATACCTCTCCGTTGACGTAGATGCGTACCGCCCCATCCGTTTTGTTCACTGCTATATGTGTCCACGTAAGGAGCTCGATCGTCGCTCCGTAAATCATTTCCTCTAGGCAGTTGTCATACGTGATTTTTCCTTCATCACTGAGGCGGATGGAGAATCCTCCGCTGAATGGTTCGCATTTTGCGAGAAGTCCTCCTTGATCGCTGCCGTGTGTTTTTGGCCGAATCCACATGGTCCAGGTTTGTGCGTCTGAGCTGGTGTACTTGTTGTTCCCACCGTTTCCGATGGCGATCAGATCGGAGTCTTTTTCGAAGAGGTAGCTCCCGTTCAAGGTTGTAGTTACGGGATTTATCTTCAGAGGGTCCGCTCCTGCTGGCGTTCCATTATTCCCGTTCCCCGAGAAGTCATACACTCTGTTGTTTCTTTCTCCATATCTGCTATCATTGTTCAGGTGGAAAAGCATCATGAGATCCGTGCCCCAGTTCCCTTCATCCGGATCAATTTCCCCTTCGCTCGTAAGTGCCCATCCCAAGATTTGGTCGTCCGTAGCATTGTACCACGTAACATTCACTCTTCCGAGGCCGATTGTGCGGTTGCTCGCGTTGATGTCCACGTTCCACACGCGCGTGAGTGCTCCTCCAGTGAGGATGGAGTCGTTCTTGTACGTGACGTTGATGAACGTGTTGTTGATCGATCCGCCCATCGCTCGTACGCTTTCCTTGTCGCTGTTGTTCACTTGGCTGTCGACGATGGTGTTATTGTCGCCTGTAGTGAGGTAGATTCCATAGGAGCTCCAGTTGATGTGTGTGTCGTATACTCTGTTTCTGCTGCCGGAAATGAAGAATCCCGCTGTTGATGTTGAGTTCTGGATCGTGTTGTTCGTGATGAGGTTGCTGTTTCCTGTGATATAGATCCCGATTTCGCTATTTGTGATCCTGTTGCCATCAATGTTGGTTCCTGTTCCTCCTCCTGAGATTCCGCGAAAGTTGAGCAGGCAGGTGTTGTCGCTGATGGTCGCGTTCGTGTCGCTGACCGTGAGCGCAATCTGGTTTCTCGTGAGGTTATTCTCTAGGAATTCATTATAGTATCCAGAACTGCTAATCCCAGCTCCTGAGCAGACGGATCCGGGGCATGGGTACAGGTGCGTGCTCACATTGTTTGAGTGGATGCTGTTGTTGAATGACGCAGTGAGTGTTATTCCGTAACCGATGTATGGGCTGCTGCCTCCTGGCCGTGAGGTGATATTCATGATGCTGTTGTGGTGGATGATGCTCCTGTTTACTGCCGAGAGCGATATCGCTGTTGTGATCCCTCCAGGTCCCTCCGTGTTTGTGATGCCTCTATACTTGTGGAGCGTGTTGTGCGAGATACTAACATTTGTTGAGTAGCCGACAGAGATTCCTATTTTCTCATCGCAGAACCAGCTCTCGTCTGAACAGCTGTATCCGCTGTAGTCGCTCTGGGAAAGATTGTTCCTAAAGATCGTGACATTCTTTCCCCGTGTGACATTGAGTTCATACCCGATGAGCGCGTTGTTCGAATTGAGTCGGATAGTGTTTCCGCTGATCGTCGTGTTTCGCGTGTCGACAATGTACGCTCCTTTGATGTTGCGCGTGATCGTGTTGTTCTGCGTGCTCGTGTGATTGCTTTGGTTGATGCGTAGGCCAATGCCGTCAGTGTCGTTGATGACATTGAGCCTGACAACCGCGAAGTTTGCCTTGTCGAGCCGTATTCCGTGCAGGCTGCTGTTTGTGCAGTTGTTGATTGTGTTGTTGTAGATATACGCGTGAGCTGTGCTTCCTACTCTGATTCCTCCTCCGCAGTCGTTGATTCTGTTGTTGGTCGCATTCGTGGTCGAGCTGCTTCTGATTCCGTATCCTTTGTTTGAGACGTCCAGTGTGTTGTTTGTGATCTCGAATGCTCCTACTGACTCGACCTGGATTGCGTCGCCGCTGGATGTGATGCTGTTGTGTTGTATGATTTCGTTTGCTCCTGATATTATGTAGACTGCTGGGTATGTTACGTTGGTTGCAGTGATGGTATTGTGGGTGACTGTTGCGTTTTTTCCAAGGCCGTACTGGTAGATTGCGAAAAGATTGCTGGTTATTGTGTTATGGTTGATCGTGACGTTGCGTGCAATCGCTGTTGTGATTGCTCCGTCACTTGTGCTACGTGTGATGTTGTTGTAGGTGATGCTGGTATCATCGGCTGAGTTGATGATGCTTTTCATCGTGTTGTTTCTGACCGTGTGGTATCGTCCGCTCATGCTGATGGAATTGAATGGTGTGTCGTACAGGGTGCACCGCTCAACGGTTACGCGTTCCGCGGTGTTGATATAAATGCCCTGGTAAAACGATGTGAACGTGACGTTCTTCATCCAGCTGTTGTTCGCGTACAGGTTGATTATATATGATGATATGCTCCCTCCGTTGCTCATGTAACTGTCCCTCATGCTGAAGTTGCTCAGAGCCTGTGCGTATCCGGTGATGTTTTTCTTTCCATTATAGTCTCCCGAAGTTATATTGCTCCTGTTGTACACCGTGAGGTTTCCTGTTGCGTTGACTTCCCAGTAAAATTCATTTGCAAAGCTGTTGTTCATACGGAGCTTGAGGCAGTTCCAGTACGCTTTTCCTCCGACGTGGACGTGCCCGTTCATCATGATGCTTGGGCAGTGGCCTGTCGTGAGGATTCCATCATCCTCAACCGAGAGGTTGCCGTTCACCGTGAGTGTTACATTCGATAGGTTCAGGTAGTAGCCAGACAGCACATACACGTGTCCGTTGATCGCGCGCGTGAAGTTTTGGCAGTACGTGTTCGCGTTGATGATCCAGTTTCCGTTTGCTGGTGGATCGACTCCATCGCAGATGTCTGGTGTCATGATCAATGGAACGGTGGTGTGCTCCCCGTCAAAGAGGTTGTCCGTGACGTTTCGTAGCTCGCCGTCCGCGTTAAAGCCGCTCCTGCTTCCGTTGAATGTGTAGTTGTTGTAATTAGTGAACATTACGGTGGCGGTCTGCTTGTACTGCGTGATGTTTTGTGGCGGAATATGGCCTCGCTTTGCGAGCCCGTCGTAATACAGCTGCTTGATCTCGCTTTCCGAAAGGCTTCTGTTCCATATGGCCGCTTCGTCGATATATCCTCCAAAGCTACCTGGCTCTAGCATGTAGGGATTGCCTCTGCCAACAGTGACAGCTGTTGTGGTGTCGTCTCCCATCTCGATGAATCCTTCACCTAGGTATTCACCATTGAGGTACATACCGTTCCATTCATTCGTGTAATTAACGACGATATGTGACCAAGTATTCGTTGGTACTCTGGTTGATGAGTCACTTGTTCCCATGGTGCAGTTACCGACCATGAGGTCCCCCGTTGAGTCTAGTCTGATCTGGTATCCTCCTGTCGCGGAGCATTTCTGGAAGATGAACCCGATGAACGTTCCGTAGTACTGTGGGTATATCCACGCGGACCAAGTGTAGCTGCCATCATCCTGGAAGTCGAGGGTATTTGCATCTGCGGCAGTGATTCCATCAGACTCGGCATTGAATGCATATGATCCGTTGAAGCTGTTGTGCGACTGTAGTCCGTATGCAACCCGCGCGCTTCCTGCCGGAACCCCGTCATTCCCCTGTCCCGAGAAATCATATACGAGTGAATTGCTCTCTCCGTACGTCGAATCGTTGTTCATGTGGTAAAGCAGCACGAGTCCAGAGTCGTAGTTGTCGCGTGTCGGCTCGATCTCTCCTCCGCTCGTCATCGCCCATCCGTTGATCTGCGAATCTGTCCTGTTGTACCATGTGACATTCACTCCCCCAATGCCTTCTGTTCCGTTGCTAGCGTTAACCTGCACATGCCATGCGCGGTAGAGGTAGTTCGGGATTGCCCCGGCGGACACGGTTGCGTTTTTGTAGCTCGCGTTGATGAACGTGTTATTGCGGCTGGAGGCGCTGTTGATACTGGCATCATCGCTTCCATTGATGGAGAGCCCTGCGAATATATTGTTGTGTGAATTGGAGAACCCGACGCCGTACTGGGACGTTGGGGTGATATTTGTGGTATAGAAGTAGTTGCGTGATGATCCTTCAAGATAGACACAGTTGTACGTGAAGCAGTTGCTGATGAGGTTGTCTGCAACAGTTGTCTTGTTTGCGTAGAGGAGATAGATTCCCGTACCATACGTGTTAAGAATGCTGTTATTCGCAATCGCATTCCCGCGTCCAGATATATGGATGCCTTCTGCGTTCCCAATAAGGGTATTGTTTCGTAGTGCTGTAGTATTGAGGGAAGCGAAGACTCCGTAGCTGTGGTTCTTGAGGATGTTGTTGCGGATCGTGATATTCTTGGTGCTTGTAATAGTATAGACTCCTGCGTTCGTGTGATTGATGCGGTTTGCGTCAATCGTGACGAGCTGGCTGTTCTCGATCCAGATGCCGTGGTTGTCCGGAGTTTCTCCTTGGCCCGTCGTGATGTTGTGGATCCAGTTCGTGCTGATGCGTCCAGTGCTCGTGTTGGAGACGTGAATGGCGTGTACAGCACCGGGATCGTTCGGTAATAATGTTCCTACTCCTTGGAATTCCTTGATCGTGTTGTTTCTAATCGTGAGGTTTGGCACGCTTGTTGTGTGGATGCCATATTTTCCAGGGCACGGACCGCAATTCCATTCCTTATGGTGGATGAAGTCGTTCATGGTGTTGCGTTCGATCGTGATATTGCGTGACTGCACGACCATCACATTATATGCGGTGTTGTTGTTGTCGCCAACCATCGTGTGTGTGTTGTTGTAATATGTGACTTGCCGTGCGTATTGGATCCGTGTGCCGTTTCCTGTCTTGCTGATCCTGTTGTGGCTGATGTTGATGCGTTCATCGCATGCGCTCCCATCGATCAGCATGGCAAGTGTTCCGTTTTGGATCGTGTTTTGGATGATCGTGTGGTTTCCTGATTCGAGGCAATTAACATAGATGCAGCCGTACTGGCTATTTGAGCAGTTGCTGAGGATGTTTCCTTTGATGAGTGCCATGCTTCCGGAAATGAGCATGGCCTCAGCGGTGTTGGAAATAATGTTGTTTGTGATTGTTGCATTAACTCCATTTGTGGTATCA
Organism: uncultured Methanosarcinales archaeon; assembly: GCA_964455675.1. Taxonomy (GTDB): domain Archaea; phylum Nanobdellota; class Nanobdellia; order Woesearchaeales; family CAYVYK01; genus CAYVYK01. Next base: position 2,262 of record CAYVYK010000018.1, on the reverse strand, counting down.
AAAATTATGCCGTCAGCGCGGGTTGGCATGCTGATGTTGTTTCCGTGAATGGTTGTGTTACTGCCCCAGAAATAGATCGCTATTCCGCCATCGGATCTCATGGTAATGTTGTTATAGAGTATCTGGGCTCTTGGTGATTCTTCTACACTTACGGCAATTTGTGAGTCATAATCGGGTAGGAACGTGATGCTGTTGTTCTGGATTGTTGGGTCATACGTACTGCTCGCGGTCGTGATCACTCCAGTTCCGGCGGACTTGAGGCTGAGTTTGTTGTGCTGGATCGTGTGTAAGCTTCCCCGGAGATTGATGAGCGTGTCTCCAGTTGTTCCGGTAGAGTTTGCGGTCACATTGTTGTACTGAATGGTGATGTTCCTGTTTGTTTCGTCAGTGAAAGAGAATATTGTTACTCCGCTCGCTGATCTCTTCGTTATGCTGTTTCTGCTGATCATGAGGTTTGACGTTCCCGATGCGACCGCGATCGGATTGACGCTCGTTCCTGTCTGCGTGCTTGTGATGTTGTTGTTCTGGATCGTGTGGTATCCGCTGTTAAGGATCCTGATGCCTGTGGTTGGGAAGTTGGATATGGTGTTTCCATCGATGAGGCTGTAGTTTGACATCTTCTCCAGCTGGATGCCTCGTCTGCAGTCCGTGATCGTGGTGTTCTTGATGATCGCGCGACTGGTGTTGATCACAAGTCCGTTGTACTTCACTGTTACCGCCATTCCGACATGCGAGAGGTAGCTGTCTTTCATCGTGAAGTTGCTTCCGGGTTTCACGATGAATGTCATGTTCCGCACGCCAGCCTTAGTCCCGCTTGTGATATTCGCTCCCGTGTTGATGCTCATGTTTCCTGTTCCATTCACCACAATGCCGTACTGTCCGTTGTACGTGCTGTTCACCCGCAGTTTCTGCCCTCCAAGCTCGAACGCTCCTCCGATCGTGAGGTTTCCGTTCATCCAGAGTGTTTGGATTGGCTGTGTTCCTGATGGCTCGCACAGGCACCACGTCCAGTCTGCGGAGTAGCCGCTGCAGGATCCTCCGCTTGCCATAAACAGGCTGTTGCATGTCGCTCCGGATGCTTGTTCGCAGGTTGGATTATTAAAGGTCCAGTAGTATCCATCATTTACTGCAGCATTGAGTCCGACGCTCGTGCACGCAAGTCCAAGTGGCGCGCAGACGTGGGCGGTGCACGTTCCAGTGTGCGAATTGAGCACGATTGCTGCTTTTCGTTTCGTGAACTTCACCGTGCTTCCTCGTTCGCTCTTGAACTGTCCGTTCTGCACAAGTGTGACGTTCGTCAGGTTGAGGTCTTTTCCTGCAAGGACGATCGTGTCTCCGTTCACGGTGATTGTTCTGTCCGCACAGCTCGTGTCCGAGCTGATGATCCAGTTGCCGCTCGCTGGGGGGTCCGTTCCGCTGCATATGTCGGGGATGAGTTCGAGCGTGACCGTCTTGGAGTTCTGGTCTACCTTGTTTCCGCTTACGTTGACGAGTTCTGTTCCGACGTTGTGGTTCGCAAGGCTTCCGTTGAACGTGTAGTTGTTCTGTGTCACAAACGTTGTTGTTGCGGTTTGCGTGTATGCGGTGACGTTTTGCCGTGCGATGTATCCTTTCTTCGCGATACCATTCCAGAACAGTTGCTTGATCTCTGCTTCCGTGAGCGTTCTGTCATAGTACGCGTATTCGTCGAGGTTTCCACGGAAAGGTCTTTGCGCAACACTGAGATAATCATATGCATATCCAATATAGATCGGTTCTCTGTCTTCACTAACAAACGTGGCCCAGCCATTTCCTCTCTCTTCACCATTGATGTAGACGGTGATATTGTCATTTGACTGGTTGATCACGATATGAGTCCATATGTCGAGTGGAATAGAACCTGGTGCTTTGTAATACGATTCGCCTTTTATAGCGTCGATGACGATTGTACCAGCAACATCGATATAGATCGAATATCCTCCGTTATCATCGCTCTTATAGATCAGTCCTCCAAGTACATCTCCATATTCTGTGGGCCTTGCCCAGATCGACCACGTGTGGCTTCCGGAGTTAAGGAATTCCGTTGTTGCTGAGTCTGCAATGCTGATTCCCGTATTGCTTGATTTGAAGAACATGCTTCCGTTGAATGTTTCGGTAACGGGATCGGTGTAATTCATCCACATGCCCGCAGCAGTGGTGCCATCGTTTCCATTTCCTGAGAAGTCATGCACCACGCTTGAGTTTTCTCCAAAGTCCGTGTCATTGTTGAAGTGCATCAGCACC
>CAYVYK010000017.1:0-35387 GCA_964455675.1 uncultured Methanosarcinales archaeon | reverse complement strand
AACTCTCTCCTCGTACGCCACGCCGGATTTATAAGGCTTTGGGCGAAAAACGAAAATAGTGGGGGGCGCTTTACGGTGGCATGGGAGCGAAAATACAATGTGTTCATGTGATTGTGTTATTCTCACGTTTCGGGCATCAGATGATGCCCTTGTAATGCTTTCTGAAACCATTGAATTCGGTTTTTGAGGAATTCTGGAATAAGGGGAACTTGCTCAAGGAGCTTACATGGAATCTGGACGAGAACCATAACGGAAGTGGAAAATCAACCGTGCATGATCTATCTCATTATCAGCAATGATGGCATTGTTCTCATCGTGAGGAAGAAAGGCAAGTATCGAAAGATTCTCGACAAAATATTCGAGCAGGTCGATTGAGTCACGGACAGTCCCCGCCAGGGATCAGGAAATCTTTCGCTTTTTCAGCGGATACGCACAAAAAGCCCAACATCCATAGTTCGCAGCATGAGCATCGAAAGCATTAAATATCCTATGGACTCTATAGGTTCTATGAATACGACCATTTCGATCAGCACGGAAATGAGGGAGAAGCTCAGAAATCTCGGAAAAGCTGGTGAATCATACGATGATGTCATCCGGAAGATGTACGAGCTCACGAAGAAAAACATGCTGGCGTTGTACCTCTACGATGAGTCTGACAGTGTCAGCATCGACGAAGCACTCAAAGAAGCGCGAAAACGATGGCCCGAGTGATCATTACCAAGGCACTTGAAGAGGAAGTGCTGGGTAAATTCAAGGGAAAAAGCCACGACATCTTTCTTCTGATGAAGTCACTTGAAAACGCACCACAAAAAGGAAAAGCGCTTTCGCATGTCGAGAACATCATTCTCAAAGAGCTGAGGTACCAAACATTCAGGTTCTACTTCATCACGGACGGACAGGTGCTCAAGTTCGGTTCTCATGATGAGATCGCTGCGCTGCTCATCAAGTTCATCAGGATGAGCGACGAGAAAGCACAACAACAAACCATTGCGGAGATAACAAGGATCTTGAAGTCGATGGGATTTGAAGGATTCTAGCGGGGAAGCTGTCTTGCATTGCCATTTGAATTCACAAGTCTCACACATTCAACCCTTCTAGAGCAAAAAGGTCCGCGTCAGGCACCTCGATATCGAGAAGTCCGGGCTCATACCTCGGACCAGAGCCAAACTCGCACGGATGCCAGCGACCTACAAGAGGAGTGCAGCCAGCGAAGAGTTCCCGCTCCGACATTTGAGGAATCCCTGCGGCAAGCGCAAGCGCACTATAGATACTTTTATCCTCCCTCATGTGCCGGACTTTCTCGAGCCGCTCAAGAATATCATTTGCAGCGTGCGGAATCTTTCGCCAGTTCATCAGGTCAACAAAATGAACCTCGTCAAGCAGAGGGTCATACACGGCACATTCCACCTGCGACCGAGGCCACTCTTGAGGAAACGCGTGGCCAGAGAGCACGTCAGCATAAATATCAGCTGGGCTCACAAACCCTTGCGCAAGAATCCGCTCACGATAGGAACGAACAAGCTCTTCCATGCGAGGACGCAAAGACTCATGAAGTTCCCCATACGAAACCCCCTCAACTGCTTCAAGCGCGACAACAGGACGCACAACCTTGGTGTCAATGTATTCCCGAGCAAACGGCAAGCGATAGGATGATTGGCCAACCTCAAACGTGAACAACCACCGAAGGAATTCCGCTCTCGCAAGCTCGCGATAGGAACTTACGTTCACGATACCAAGCGGCGCAGCAACGGGAATACCAGCAGATAGAAAGTCCTGATGGGTCTTATGGACATGCACGGCAAGAGGATCATCATAGGGCTCAAACACGAGAAGGTCAACTTTTCCGGGAGCGAGAACGCCACGATCCACTTTTCGACGAACAAAAGCATCGCCAGCAAACAAACCTTGACGGCGAGCGCAGTATCCGGCGTTTGGATGACGCAGAAGTTCACCCCGGACAAACTCGGCAAGATTCATTCCCGTCAGAAATCAAGAACTGTTTATATTAATTCCTACTTCATGTACAACAGCCGATGATACTTATGAGGCTCATCACGGAGCAGCGCAATGATGCCTTCATGCTCGAGCTTTTTGCCAAACGAGACAATCAATCCCCTCGATTCGGGATCATCAAGCATGCCAAACAGGGGCTCAAGATCGCGCGCGTTCTCATACTTCGGGCGGCCCGGCAAGGGAGCAACATCAGACTCTGCCTGCTCTCGCCTTGCCTCAAAATGCGATGCGGAAACAAGACCCATGGATTCCCTTATGAAATCCGCCTCGCACACATCCTCGATCGCGCTTCGTTCAGGATAATAGATCGCGTTCTTGCCAAATCTCACGATATAATCAGAGCCTTCATGATGCACGATCGCGCCATGGAAGCGAGAAACATACGGGCCTGGAAGGACGATGTCATTCCACTGGTTTCTGCCGATAAGCGTGAACGGAACTTTCAGCGGATGCACTTTCCTCGTATCAAGATCTAGGAGGTGAGCCATGCGTACTTCAAGGATGCAGGTAATATAAAAAGATTACGATCCGTCACCATCCGATAGTGACAATTTCGTACACGCTACCGCGCAAAGTTAAGGACCGTGCCAATAATCCTTGCCTTGACGCGGTGCAACGTGCGCTTCGCCTTATCAGACGCGTCCTTGGACGTTTTCCCTTGCGCAAGAACGATCAGCGCGCCATCGCACTGCGACGCGATGAGGGCGCCTTCCGCAAACTCAAGGGAAGGAGTGTCCACGATGATGATACTGTACTCCTTTGCGAGTTTTGAAAAGAGAGATTTCATCCTCGGAGAAACAATCAGTTCAATCGGGCGCTCAACAGCTTTTGAAGAAATAAACGGGATACCATGATGATCTGAAACAATGCTGTCAGCCTCGGCTTCTCCCTGCAAGTACTCAGAAAGCCCAGGACCCTTATGACCAAAAATAGGACCATCACGCAGGTTCGCGTCAATCAGGAGGACTTCAACATCGTGCAGCGCAAGGGAGTGCGCAAGGTTCGCAGCAACGGTCGTCTTGCCATCCTTTTGCTCAGGAGAGCAGACCGCAAGGACCTTCACATACTGATCATTCAACGCAAACACGAGATGAGTCTGCAAGAGACGGATTTTCTCGGAAAACACACTATGGGGGGCGGATGATTGAAACAGGCCTTTTCCCTTCGCATGAGGAAGAGTGCCTAGGACTGTCCCGAACGCTTCCGCGTCAGAAACACGCTGGATCGCATTCTTGCCGTACTCACGCATGAACGCAAGAGCAACGCCGGCAAAGATGCCAAGAACAATACCCACAGCAAGATTGAGCACAAGATTCGGGCGGACCGGCCAGACCGGAGCTTCGGCGTACTCAACAATACGCACATTCCCCTGCGACTGCTGGGCGAAGATGCCGATCTCCTCACGACGGTTCAAAAGATAGGAATGGAGCTTTTCCTTGGCCGAGAGAGTGGATGTCAAGGTCTGCAAGGCGTACTCAGCGTCGAGAGACTTATTATGGTCCATCTCAAGGATCTCAAGATTAATCATATCAATCTCCTCCTCAAGAGAAACAATCTGGCCAGTCATAAAAGAAGTGACAGCAACCGCGTCAGCCTTTCGCGCTTCGATACTGTAATTCACATAGCGCAGCGCGATCGCGTTCGCCACCTTCTGCACGCCATCGGGAGTTCCGCCATGCACGATGATCTCGATCGCGCTCGAATCACGCACAGGCTCAACGGAAACATCATACTTTGCCTTCGCCGCCTTGAGAACTACGCCAAGAACCGCCTGGCTCCTGATAATCTCCGTTTCGGTCGTGATGTCAATTCGAGGAAGGGAAATTCCGGAAAGGATGAGCGATGAGTAATCCTGATTCGTGACGACAACAAGAGTCCGCGCCTCATACACGGGAGACGCAAGATACGAGTATATACCGGCAATAGCGAGCACGACGACCAGAACAAGCGCGATCAGTTTCCACTGGTTCTTCACAATGTTCCAATAATCAGACAGCTCGAGCTCCTCTTCCATCATAGAACGTACGCCATGCACGATTTATAAGACTTTCCGTGCGAGACGCGCAATGACGAGCGAAAGAACCGCGCCAGCAACACCAGCGAGAAGATTGCTCCATTTTGGCGAGCGGTAGGGAAGCAAGAACTGGACAAGCTCGATGATACCGGCAAGCGCGAGGGCATAGACGAAACTAGCGCCGTAGGGATGCTTGAAATTATGATGAAACGCAAGAAGCACAGCAATGAAAGTCAGAACAAAAAGCACGAGAAAGTGAACCAGGTCGCCCGAGATATACTGATGATACTCTCCGGCGTCAACAAACGCGCCAATAAGCGCAAGAATCGTCAACAACGAAAGCAGAGCGGTCAAAAGCCTACGCATGATACCTCAAGCGAAGGAGATAGTTCATAAACCTTATGCTACGAGCAGCAGAACGATACCAACGCAGAGGTTGTACACGCCAAACCAATGAAAGCCCCCATGGCGGATAACACGAAGGAGGAACTTAATCGCGAGAACGCTCACAAGAAACGATACAGCAAACGAGACGGCGACTGTATAGAAGGATAGTCCTGATGTAACAAGCATAGGAGCCTTGAGAATGCTCGCGCCAAGAATGAGGGGGACTGCCATGAGGAATGAGAACTTGATCGCGGCATCCTTCGTGAGGCCAAGGAATAAACCGGCACTGATCGTTGTGCCAGAGCGCGAGACGCCAGGAAGAATGGCAGCGCACTGCAAAAGGCCGATGATGATCGAATCAAGAATCGTCACGCGTCCGGTCTTTTGTCGAGCAAATCTCGTCAGGAGAACAATAATTCCTGAAGCGATGAAGAACACGCCCACGAGGAACAGGCTATCAAACACCCTTTCGATCGCTGACATGAACACCAAACCGACGAGTGCAATAGGAATCATCGCAATCACAAGCTTCACAAGATAAGGAACGTCCTGCAGCGCATGCACAATATCCCTCCAGAATACCACAACAACAGCTAGAATTGACGCGAAATGCAAAAACACGTCAAACGCGACGTCCTGAACGCCAATAACGTGCTGCACGATCGCAAGATGGCCGCTACTCGAAACAGGAAGCCATTCCGTGATGGCCTGTATGACCGACAAGAGCACTGCATGCAGCAATTCCATCGAGAAGATGAATCACGCGCGGATTATAAGGCTTATTGGACATCCAAGGTGAATTGATCACAATGTTTAAATATCCACAATTCAAGGAATGAATCTATGAACAAACTTCATCCTGGAGCAAAATGGCAGTTCCGCATCGGCGGATACGTCCTTGGGATTCTTGTATTGATATTTGGCAGCTTTGCCATCATTGGAGCAGCAGCAGTCCTAAAATCATGGGCGATCGGCCTAACACTCTTGATTATTCTTCTCGTCATTATTATCGTCGGCGCGGAGATCTTCGCGCAGATGACATACAACCGATGGTTCTACGAATTAACAGCTGAAGGAGTTCGCCTTGAGCGCGGCATCATCTGGAAGCGCTACAGCACAATCCCCTATGCGAGAATACAGAACGTGGATGTGCACCGGGGAATCATCGCGAGAATCGCAGGATTCTCAAGCATCATGATACAAACTGCCGGGTACTCAGCGCAGCCGCATGCGGAAGGACAGATTCCAGCGGTAGGCGTCGAGGAAGCCGAACAAATTCGGGGATTATTAATGCAAAAGATCACGGGCAAGAGAACATGAAGGAGCTACACCCCGGAGCAAGATGGCTCTTCCGCCTTCGAGCGTACTCACCGCTCATCGGAATAACTATCTTTATGTTCTACTTCACGGTTGACGTGTTCAATGCATTACGGGAAAAGATTCCGGATGCATTGATGCAGGGAATCATCATGTCAACGGTCGTCACACTTCTCGTGATAGCGCTTGTTATCATCATCATTGGGGAGATCTACGCAAGGCTCGCATACCGCTTCTGGCTCTATGACATCACGGAAGAATGCATCAAGATCGAGAAAGGAATCGTTTGGAAAAAGTATATCTCGATACCTTACGAGCGCATACAGAACGTTGACATCAACCGCGGAGTCATCGCAAGGATCATGGGATTCTCGAGCATCGAGATCGAAACAGCAGGACAATCAGGATTCGTCCAGCGCAAGAAGCGACACCACAGCGAAGGGTACCTCCCCGCAGTTGATATCATGCACGCGGAAGAGATCCGTGATGCAATCGTGAAGAGAATCAAAGGACAGGGAATGTAGTTTTTTTCTTCTAGACTTTGAACAAAGGTTATCCTATTTGGGAATGCGGAAGCAGGCAGGTTTTTCGCCAATGGAAGCCGCAATCCTATGGATGTACTCATTCGCAGAACCAAGCGCATTATTCAGGATATCGACATAGTTTGACTTTGTCAAGGACGTGTCAGGAGTAAATACAATCTCACCATCCCGCAGGGTGTGTAGAAAATCAGTCGAGAGAGGAAGTTCTATCGGACTCAAGCGGCTTTTCTTCCAATGGATGCCGACCGCAAAACCGTTGATCTCTGAAGGAGTAAGAGGGGCCATGAAGCGATGGAACGCAACTATTTCCGCCTTGACCGCTCCCTCAAGCGAGATATGCTCTCCAACGTAGTAGTGCCCATGAAAAATGATACCGTGCGTGAACTGCAAGCCATCTGTAACATAGCGTACGCAATGCTCGGGAGGATCTCCAGCGCCGCATTTCTTTAGCTCCTGACCAGACTGCAATGAAAGTGCAACCGAGCTTTTCCCGCCAGCAGGAATGTAAGGAGTCAAGCGCATCCAGCGCGGCAGCATGCGGCAGTCATCAAGATGAGCGCTTTGGACGAGCACGTCAAACGCATCAAGCTCGGCATCAAGAGAGTTGAGAGCGACGGGTGCCTCTTTTTCGGTAATTGGCTGACGATCAGGTGTTTGGGATAAGCGGAACAATCGTTCGAGTTCGGACTCAGAAAGTTCGTGATCCAAGAATTTGTCCACAAGACCTGCCATCCAATCCATACGGAACGGCTTGTTCACATACCCGTGAGCACCAAGAGATTGGCCGTACTGCCGATGCCTTGCACCTTGATTGCCCGTGATCAGAATGACGTACGGCGGCCTTGATCTCGGGACGTGCTCCCGCAGTTTTTCAAGAACGAGAAAACCCGACTTCTGAGGAAGCATGATATCCATCACGAGAAGGTCGTATGGTTTTTCAAGAGCAGCAACAGCGGCGTTGCCATCCTTGACAGTATCCACATCATACTTCTGACCAAGCGTTCGCTCAAGGGCAATCAAATAATCAGGATCGTCCTCGACAACGAGAATCTTTTTTGGCATATCAAAAGCGAATGCGGTAGACGATAAAAATGTTAGCAATAAGGTATATATTGAAAAGGGTATTCACCTCAGGCATGAAGCCAAGAATTGCCTGCGATATTGATGATACGTAAGCAGTCACGGCATCACTCTCACAGTACCTCGGAAGAGTGCTCTTCTTTGGAGAAATGAAGCACCACGACCCAAGGAGCACCTACTGCCCAACAGGGGGATAATATTTTCAGGAGCGTCCAGACGGAATTCTCGTAAGAATATCATGGACAACATCATCAACAGTCCTTCCTGATGAGGGGATTTCAACACCAAATGAATGTCTCTGCACCAATCGGAAGACCGCCCGAATATTCTCGTCAGTCATCGGAGAGAGCCTTGCCTTATTCCTTGATAAGCAATCCTTCAGGGAAACCTTAAGGTCGATGATAATCCCCTGCAATGGCAAGCGAGATAGCAGATGATCCATCTGCTCCTTCCGATAAAAACAGCCGTCAAGAATCACGACGCCCTCAACTTTGCGAAGAAGAGGAAGCACGATCTCATTTGCCCGCACAAAGTTCTGTGCGCTGATTCCATCACCCTCAATCTTGTCAAGGCCATTTTCACGCATGACGTCATCAAACGAGAAATACGAGGCGTTCAGCTGCTTCGCGAGCGCCCTCGCTACTGTGGTTTTCCCTGACGCAGCAGGACCCCGGATGATGATAAACACATCCATCCAACATCGGAAACAAACCGGTTATTTAAACGTAATCGACGTGGAAAATGGTTCTCTGCCTCATCATGATGGCAGAGGAAGCAATCTACGCGGCGCTACCAAAAGTGGAAATATCAGAGATCTGGCACCAGTAACTACTTCTTCTTTTTAGGCTTCATCTCGGGCGTAGCCGTCGTCACGCACTTCTCGCAATAGCTGCACTTGACGCCCGTCCAGGCGATCAGCACAATCGCAAGGCACGCAATACCTACGACCCATTTCGTTGCCATACCACCAACGCCAGGCCACACCACAAACAAGAAGATCAAGATGGCCCCAAGGGTCAACATCACGTTAGAACATGTCATGACATCACCTCGACAGTTACTGGATCCTGAGGTATATAAAGATGCCGGGGAAATCAATAGGAGGAATAGATGGAGAGTGAATCAAATTAACGCTCTTCTGGACAGACTAATGGGCATCCGATTTTTGAAATTATCCTCATATACTCCTCTGGATGGATATTGGGTGACCCTTCCAGAATGAATGAGTAGCCACGACAATGAGGGACCTCCCTCGGAGGCTGTCTTCTCCAAATGTCGAGGAATCTTTCGTTAAGAACATTGCCGCAAGAATATGGTGAGTTCAGGAATAGCACACAAGGATACACTCGACCATTGGAAAGAATGACAGGATTTTCAAAGCTACACGATCGAGTTGATGTATCATAAGGATTCTGCACTCGCAATTTCTCCTGGTGCTCTGTGGAGGCATATAAATGAATAAGTGATGTCCATTCTTCTGGAGGAATCCATTCCATCCATTCCCCTCGACCGAACGGCGTGAAATACAGAAGTTTATGAATGTCAGTAAGGGGTGCGACTTCCCGTATTAAGTCAGGAATAACCTCTTTATTGCTCTGGCGAACAACGGTATTCACACGGAGATTATACCCACACAGTCTTGCTTCACGTAACGCGGTCATCGCTGCGTTGTATGTGCCACTACCCCGCACTTTGTCATGGGTTTCCTTCGTGCCGTCAATACTTATACAAAGATCTTGTAATCCAGCATCCCTGAGGCCCTCAAGAGACTTTCGATCTGCAAGTGTCCCGTTTGTAACTACCTCTGCGAGTAATCCGTAGGATTTGCAGAGATGCACAATTTGAGATAGGTCTTGACGTAAAAATGGTTCTCCTCCAAAAAGCACAACCTTAGGCCTACCGAGAATACAAAGATCCCTTAGGATCCCAGAAATGTGCTCGAGACTGATATCATCCATGGACACATCTGGGGCATAGCAGTGCTCACACTCGAGATTGCAAGTGGATGTCAGATGTATGGCCACTGTCGAGCAAGGTGATTCCATTCGAAGAATTGCTGCAAGGCGCTCGTAATTATCAATCCGGGGGGGATTCATGGAGATCGAATCAAAATAGTGAAAGAGCAGGCAATCAGGATAGTGTGGATTCTCACGTATTTTTTCGGGATCCTTCAGAATAACACCATGGTTTTCGATAATCCAGATTATTTTCTCACGATCCGGATAAACTTCCGGCAAAGAACCCGCCAGAAGAGACGAAGATTGTTCATGACCCTCATGATTAGGCGGGAGTGTATGACATTTGCCAAGATCATGCAATAGTGAGACTGTTATCAACCATTCATCAACAATTTCTGGAAGGTTATCATAGAGCAGCCTCAGGTGATTTCCGGTTGTTCCCTCTCCATGGATGCTGGGTTTCTCAGAAACACAATCAAGTTTCTTGATGATCCCAGAATAACTCCCAAGTCCTAGTATCCCAAGCGCTTCATCCAGGGTTCTTGGTCTATTGATCATGGTACATTCCTCAGGGACAATGTGGATCGTGAAAGAAGTTCTGGAACATGATTTTGCAGAGCAAGCATATTTTCTATCCGGATTCCGTAGTTGCTGAAATAAAGTGCAGGTTCAAGCGTGAAAACTTGACCTTCCATAATCCTGTCTATACCTCGTACCGAAGGAGATTGGTGCAATTCCCTTCCTATCCCGTGCCCAAGCCTGCCCATCACGTATTTACCCTCCGTCACCATACTAGCAACAACTGTGTCCACTTCGCTGAAAACGCAATTATCATGTACCGATGACATCGCATATCCCATCAGAGACTCAACCAGGGCAAAATGTCTTCGCTCTTCTTCAGATGGACATCCGCAGTAAAACATCCTTGTTAGGTCAGTGTTGTACCCGTCCGCAAAAATACCAATATCCACCAATAAAAAACCTTGCTGTATTGGCCCAGATTCAAAATCAGGATGGATATGTGTTGAATGCTCACCAGACGCAATAAATGGATTAAAAGATGGTTGAAAACCCCTTGACCGTATCACGTGCAACACATATTCTGCCACAGCATCTTCACTACCAAGAGAGGGTAGAACGGAATAAACGTCGTCAAATATTCTTTCTGTCTCGGCAATGAGATTATGTAAGACGGTCATACTCCTCAGACTCTTTAATGAGTTCTCGGCATCTTAGATATATCCTTCCCTGCTCGTGCTCAAGAAACCTCTTAATGACTGACGGAACGTCTTTGCAGTACACCTTGCTTGCTGAACCATATTCCGCAATCGCTTCCAGAGAACAATCACCACCGCACTGTGTTGCACCGATACAATCCCAGCAGGGCTCAAGAGAAAGGATATCTCTGCGAAGGCCAATGTAGGTTGCGTTCCCCCACTTTGATGCCTGCGCGGGATCAATTACAAGATCGGGAAAATGAGTTCCAATTCGGTATTTTGGCATTCCCGCACACTCAGCACATGTATATATTCCGTTGTGAGGTTTTCCTGTAAACACAAACTCAAGCCCAGTATCTGTAGGACAGTGCCTGACCACGGGTGAAGTGTCCACCCGAAAATCAACCTTGTCAACGACGGATCTCATCCCTAATGCTAACATAAGGTTAAACAATCCGTATGCGATGTTATAATCATTCATTTTTCGAACAACAGGATAACGATCCTTTAATGCCAGCCATGCACTCATTGCATCATCTTCGCGAAATATTTTGCTACCGTCGTGATGCCTATCGGTAATCCGAGATACTACTGATTTAAAGTTAGGTAAACCAAACCATCCGTTACGCTCGAAAGCTTCCGCTAATTCAGGTATTCCCGCAAGATTCTCCTGGTTGACATTTGTACGCACCGTGATCGGGACACCTGCCTTGAGCAATTCTGTGATCGTGCGCTCAGTTCTTTGAAAAGGTTCATCAAGCATCCGCAGCGCATTATGAACTGCAGGTGGTCCATCCAATGTGGTCTCAATGAAGTGCAACTGACCGGCGTTTTTTTTCAAGACGTCCCGCAATTCTTGGCTTGTCATGGCAAGATTTGAGAAATAGGTAATTGGAATGCCACGTTCATGTGCAAGACTCATAAACAAGGTGTTAATCTCTGTTAGATTCCCTTTAAGAGGTTCACCACCAAATCCGACAGCCCACTTGGAGGTTTTTCCGTAGTACTCCTGTATATTGTCGAGCGCACGGAATGCGGAACGCAGAGACTCCTCGTCCATTCGGCTCACTTCCAAGTCCAGTTTTGACTCCTCTCCTCTTTTTTGAAAGCAGTATTCGCATGCCATTCCACAAGTAGTGTCAAATGAGAAAAAAGGAAGAATCTGGTCATCAGTAAACCGCGCGTCGATGGCGCGCCGTAATGTCTCGGCATATACCTGTTCTTCCACTGCACGAGATGGAAATATGTATCCTCGCTTTGAGAGTTCTCTCTGCATTGCGCTGTCTAGGTGAGTAGTCAAACCGCCACGCAACAGTTCCAGGGCGACACCCTCCGGTTCAGACAGAATATCGATACTACCAGAAAGGCTGTTTAATGCGATGAAGAGATCTCGTTCTCTACAATCCGGATCGCTCAGTCGCTGCATGAATAGTCTTCTTGTTACTGTCGGGGAATTACCAACATCCACATACTGAAAATCCCCCCATAATTTTGTAAGGCTTATCATCTTGTCGCCTCCCTCATTTTGGTCTGAATTTTCTCAGCCCTCTTCGCAACCAGTTCGATAGGTGCGTATTCTTGTTCGGCTTCAACAGCGCCGAAAACTAAACCCATGAATTTGGAGAATTCAGTATCTGCGTTTCCACGCTGGATAACCGAGTTATGATACTGTTTTCGTATAGCTGCCAATCGCATGGGAAAACTATCACCACTTTCTTCCGGAGGTTGGAAAGGATTCCCTGTTAGGGTGCACACAATGCATGCCAGGTAACCGAGGTCAATCAGTTCTGCATAGAAATGAGGATCCCTGTTTGCCTTAAGTTCCTCGAGTTCATCAAAATGGTGCTCCACCTCAGTCAGGAAGAAGTCCAAGTATTCCGGCTCCCTTCCGGATCTCGAGAGTATGGACTCTTGCACACTTCTTCTATACTCTAGGACAATGAGATCTGTGATTGGCATCTTAGCACCTGTAAAGGTCGAGAGAATCCGGAATTGGTTCCCCTTTGTTTAGCAGTTCCATGGTTCTATCTCGAACCCATTCAAGATTGTAACGTTGCATCAGCTGTTCATTACATAACCTTCGCATGTCAAGATGATGCAAGAAGATTTCTAAGGGAGTTCGTCGATTATGACCGACATACTCATACTGTGGAAATTCGTTTCGTGCTGTCACAGTGAATCCTTTCTTCAACCGAATGTTATACCTCTCAGGGTGGCAAAAAATGGGAGAGCCGGGGGTTGGAACAAACAGACTGTCGTTCACATACACAATAAGTCCTTCACTCATAATTTTTTTTCGTCGGACGAGGTTCACATTCGCTTCCTCAGTTGTTTCTCCAGGCAAGCCTTGGATAAAATTTGTACGATACAGCGGCAGTTTGGCAGCCCTGCCTACTTGAGCGAGCACTCTCTGGATATCAGACCAGGTGTACCCCTTCCCGACTGCTGCCAATACTTCATCGGAAAGGTTCTCAATACCGATGAACTGATTTGCAACTTTCATCTCCTGGCAGTAGCGCTCCACATTTGCGTCTAATGTAGTTATTCGAGTTTGTACGGTGAAGAAGTTTGTCGTTCCAACCACAGCTTCTCGAAAGAACGCCAGCTTCTCTTGGCTCCCAAAGAAATTGCTGTCAACAATGAACACAAGGTTGCGCTGCTTCACCTTCTCCAGTGCTTCGAGATCCTCTTGTATGCCAATAGCACTTTTATGTTGTTCACGTTCCCATTCGCAGCAGAATCCACAAGAGCGTTCGCACCCACGACTGAATTGCAGATAGATTTGCGTATTTGGATCTCGCACGAGAGAATATAAGGGTGGCGGGAGAGACCTCATGTCAACCGGCATGGGCGGAGATCCCAAACGGATAGCCCCCTCTTCACGAACATCAAGACCTGGAATTGTATGGAGGTTTTCTTTATTGAATGGATCCTGGGCGACACGCCTTAAGACTTCCTCACCATACCCTTTGCACACGCAATCTAAAGCAGGATTATCCAGAAGGGGATTGTTCGGAGAGTAGGTGGCATGCGGCCCCCCGATGATTGTGAGCACCTTGGGGTTCAATATTTTTACTTGCTTACTGATGTCGTTGGCTCTTTGCCAATTAGTGCAAATTCCAGTAACTCCCACAACGTCTGCATTCATAACATGATTCTTGAACTCATCCGTGAACTCTCCTTTATCCTCGTAGTATACCACGTGGTGACCATCCTTTTGTAACACTGCGGCCATTGAGAGCAGTCCCAAAGACGCGGTATTAGATGAATGCTCGTGGAAGGTCTTCTGAATTCCAAGTGAGGTATAGTGAGGCTTCGCAAATGTCCGAAAGAGATGACTGTCAATTACGCCTTTTTCTATCGCGAGAATTTGATCGAGAAATCCACCTGAGGAACCACGCGGTCTGGCAGGAAGCTGTGGATTCACCAATACAACACGCGCCATACGATGGGAAAATCAAAAAAGTTTATAAACTTATACCCCTCGCAGTAACAACACTTATGGAAGAGGGTAAAAGCACAACGGAAAGAATCAAGGGTTGGGACGCTTATTTCCAAAAAGGGGAACATGGCAGGGTGTATGAGGCGCTCAAAAGAAAGGTAGTATCATTCTCAAGAATTCTTCCAAGCGGTGCAAAGATTCTTGATCTCGGCTGTGGCAATGGAAAATACTCAGCTATCCTCACGAATCTTGGGCATAATGTGACAGGCGTTGATTTCTCAGCAGAGGCAGTACAATGGGCCAAAAAAAAGTATCCGAAATGCACATTCTTCAATCGTAGTATGACCAAATTCCGAGCCAAAGGAATGGACGCGATCGTATGCATAAATTCTTACCATTGTCTCACAACAGAGGAAAGAAAAGTTCTCGTCAGGAATGTACAAAACAGCTTGAATGAGGGAGGATATCTCTTCCTGACCGCTCTCAGCAGGGAGGATTCTAGCTACCCTCGCGATTCGTGGATCAAGCAAGGCGAAAATACTTATGTGGACCAAAACAGGCTCTACCACTTTTTTTCTGAAGGAGAGCTACGGCTGGAACTCGCAGCGCTCCGTATTGTTAAGTTCGAAAGTCTCAGGAAGGAGAAGAGTAAAGGTAGGGAGAGCGTTCTCTTTGTTGTTACTGCACGAAAGCAGAAACAGTACCCATCAAGATAATATTTCAACCCATAGGGGTATATTCTTACGTATACATCCTACGCTTCAACAAATCGAGCGTAAGCGTAGAAAGGATGAATGCAAGCGCAGGGATGATAGCATTAGTGAAAGGCCTTGGAAGTCCAGCAGTCAAGAAGAAAATCACGACCACAAAATAGGTGAGAATGGCAATTGCACTCTTGCGCAACCAACTCGTCTCCCACGCCTTGTCAGCTTCGACGCGCAAGTTGCGCTGTTTGATCCTTTCGATTTCCTGCAGAAGATCATGGAGTGAAGGCACACGACGGTCTCGGGTAATTGGATATATAAAATTATCAGTTATAATGACCTGAATATCCTTGAGGTCTCCCGACGCCAGAGGGATAATCCAAGAACAAGCTTCTTCCAATCAGCCACGTAATCTTGAGGCCTCGAAGGATCCGCATAATGAGGAACCAATTCCTTGATCTCGAAAATTTCCCGAACGATTGCAGCCTGGTCCTGCGGAGTCTTCACATGAGTTCTTAACATACTTTCCACGTACTCCTCCTCGCCTCGAGTTTTTAGATACTCACACATATGGTTTAGCATCTCATACATCTTCCCACGCTGGCCATTGGAAATCGCAACACGAAGACCGTGCGCAGGATCGTGCGGATCGTACAGGCGGGATACAAGATCAACGCCATCCTGAACACCAGGATTGACGACCGGTGCTGCCCGCATGTGATGAGCGTAATAGTCATTCACGATACGCTGAATAGTCACTGGATCCTCGACCATAACGCTCTGCAAACGATAATTGTTTCTTGCATCATCATGCGGTCCAAGCGCTTTCGCTACTGCGGTCTCGTCTAGTGATCCTAGCACAACTGATAAGAGGCCCATGATACCTCTGATTCCGATACCGCATAAAAAGATGTCGGTTAGGGTAATAGACCTGTTGACTCAAATATCCCGATAATGTTCCCTTGGTTATCCTTCACGCGGGCGTACCATCCCATGGTGCTAGTTGCCAACTTTGGCATGACGACCTTGCTACCATGGTCTAGAGTCTTCTTTACGGCACGCCCTGTCAACATGAGACTCTCTAAAAAAATAGAAAATTATTGCGAGCCTTCGGCGAGCCCTGTCCCCTCCACACAACGATCGACGGACAGGGCAAGTACTGAATTTAGGATCACAACCAGGTGGTGTGCCAGAACGCGAGCAGTTCCAGAAGGGGCTGGGGAACCATCAGCCCATCTGAACGGCAGGTGTCTCGTATTCCCCGCTAGTATTATTTTTTAGCGTCCACGTGAATACACTGAACATAGAACTATGTACCGATAGGTTTATTACGGCAACGATGAAAGAACACCGCATGAAATCCGGAAGTATTGAAAAACTCAAATACCACGACCGGTTTGATTATCTTAGAAGCGTGGTATACGAGAAAGAATTACGCGCGAAAGGAGCTAAATTCCAGGTGCTGAAATTCACGAGGGGAAAAAGCGTTCCTGAGCACCATCACAACGTTCGGTGCGAGGTGTTCTATGTCGCGCAGGGGAATGGCACCGTGATCGTGAATGGGAAAAAGATCAAGGCAAAACCGGGAGAATTCTTCCTCATGGAACCGGGGGATATTCATGCGTTTGCAAATCATGGCAAAGAGGATTTCGTGCTCCTCATGTTCCGGACGAACGACCCCGGAGAACAAGACCTTCTGTTCGAAAAATAGAAGATTATTCCGCAATATTCTTAAAGGGAGCGTTGTCGCTGTGACATATGAAAAAATTCAAGACGCGACAGCACGCAAAAGACATTAAAGTGTGCGGTGCTGAGCACGGATCACCACTCATCGTGATGCGCACGAAGCGAAAAGACCTCCTGAAAGGCGAAGTCTACCACAGCCATGAGAAAGGTTATGAGTATTACCTTATTCTTGCCGGCAGAGCGATCATGAAGATCAATGGGGAACAGGTTCCCATCCGTAAGGACGATGTCGTCATGGTACATCCGGGAGAGAAGCACCAGATCGAAAAGATCCTCGAAGAACTCGACTACATCGTCATCAAAACGAATACTGATCCCAAAGATAAGAAGCACGAGACTATCTAGATTTCTCCTTCACGATATCGATGAGCTTAGGAAGGCTCTCAATCATGTAATCGGGCTTGCATGCGAGAACCCTTCTGTCGCCATAGTAGCCATCATGCATCCCGACAGTTGTCATGCCGAACTGCTTTCCAATACCGATATCCTCGGGCGCGTCACCGACGACCATGCCTTGGGCGGGATCAAATCCGGTTCGGTCCAGGTATTCCCGCAATCGTTCGATTTTATTGTATCCGGTGCCTGTCGCCTCACGAGTCTCATTGCCAAGGACGGTCGCGATGTACTGGACAAGATCTAACCGGAGCAGCTGATCGTGGATAGCTCCTGCGATGTGGTTTGAGAGGATCACGGAATCGATCGATCGGTCCTGAAGGAAGCTTAGAACCTGACGCGCGCCTTTTCTCGTGCGGCATTGCCGTGCTCTTTGCTCGTAGAACTCATGGAAGACATTCTCATAGCCATCACGCAAGGCGCAGCCCTGACGCTCGAGGAACGCCCTAACTGGAAAATCAAACTCTGCAGTGTACCGCGCTCTACTGAGCGGCGTTCCGCCATACCTCTGAATGACATGGTTTCCGGCGTCGACGACAGCCTGCGTGTCCGCAAACAAGGTACCATTCCAGTCAAAAACGGCGAAGCGAATCATTCGCGTATGGAGGTTTCTAGCGGCTTTTAAACGTTCGGGATTAAGCGAAAGGTTTATAAGTAAGTAGTCACTGTATGGTAGTTAATGGTAGTGTTACCTATACAGCCAAAACCGCGCGGCGTCGTGCTCATGCCGGAGACATTGCGGGAAGCACTTGACAGAAAGTTCGAACAGGCGACGCTCTATGGAAAGAACGCATTCATCTCGTTTCATGGCAAGGAATATGACTTTTACTTTCATATCCATCAAGGGCCATACCAGCGTGTTGAGCCATTCCATGGCATGCCTGTATTCAACTCTCCTGTACACGTTATCGAAAATTGGAGGCTTTCGCGGGAGCATCCCGAGATCGACACATACGCATCAAAGATCGTGCGTCATCACGTCGGTCCAGAAGGCGCCTACACTGGAAAAGGCATCAATTTCTACAATGTTCGGAGAATTCCTGAAGGGCTTGCGACAACCGTCATCGACGATGTTCTTATCGCGGACGATACCCTCTGCAGAGAAGCATTCAAAGCAAGCGCAGAGCAACCAAGCTGGGATACCATCAAAGGATGGATGAGTGAATGGCGCAAAGAAATCAATGCTACGCTGCGTACGGCTCAACACAGTCCATATACTCCCCAATCTTCGGATGCTCCTTCTTAACGAGCGCAACAGCGCCACGCAAATCAATATCACTCTCTCCAATGAGTGCATGATTCCTGTTCCTGGCGGCATAAAGCGCGGTCGCCATAACCTCAATATCCGCAGGAGAAACCGTGCATGACTTGTCAAGGTAATCAATGATCTTCCTCCGCACCAAATCAGGAGCATAATCCGCAAGCGCGCCATCAACACCCTCACGCTGCATGATCTCACGGACTCGCTTCGTCTCGCGCTGGATCCTTGTCTGCTCGGAAAGGCTTGTGATCTTCTTCTCGCCCTTAAGATAGGGCATGAGATGCAACCGAAGCTGAGGCTTTTCTGTCTGGGCAAGAGCCTTTTCCGCAATCGATACGTACTGCTTCGTGTACGTGCACTCATCGCTGTTCTCCTCGACAATCCTTCGCAGGCGGGAATCCTTGATTTCGGCAAGGACTTTATCAGGGACATACACGCGGTCGTACTGCTGGAGGAATTGCAGCAGCTCCCTTTCCCCATAGTGAAGAATCGCGGACGTATCAAGCACAATAACACGCTTCGCATCATCAGGCTCGGCTGAACGAAACCTCCTACCAAACTCCTGCGCCGCCACAATATGCTCAAGACGATCTGAAGCGACAGCCGCAACACCAAGAGTCACAAGGAGAATTCCCGCAAGCATACCAGCCCACGATACAGGTGGAGCACCGATCACGGCTCCCGTCGTTGTGGGCACAAATCCCGCAAAGAATATGAGACCTGCCGCAATCAGAGCATACCCAAGATAGGACTGGAAACGCATGAGGAAATCCAGAAGGTCGTGATATATAAATTTTCCCGCGTGTGGAGCTCTTGCAAAGCATCAGGCGCTATGCCTTTCGAAACGAGAGGAAGATGAGAACAGCAACAAGTTCCACACGACCGATAAGCATGACGAGGGTAAAAATCAGCTTGACAGCGACAGAAGCGGAAGGAGCGGCAATGCCAACACCAAGGCCCGTACATGTGATGGCAGAAACGACCTCGAAGAGCGAATCCACGAACGGAAAACCATGCAGATGAACAAGGAACGCAAAAGCGAGCGTTGAGACCACGAGGAGAAGGCTCGCGAAAACGGTTTGAACAAGTTCAGCGTCGGTAAATTCCCTGCCAAACACGGAAACCTTCTTCTCCCTGCCGGTCGTTACCTCAACTACAACCTTTGGAATCAGTTTGAGCAGAAGGAACAGTCTCTGCATTTTCAGACCGCCAGCAGTGGAGAATGTCGTACCACCGATGAGCATGAGCGCGGCAAACACCAGCATGAACGTCTCGCCCATGCCATTTATGTCAATGTAGCTAAAACCTGTCGTCGACATGGCACTCACCACGTGGAATACGGTTTGATACCAACCCAGATGGAAAAAAACCTGCACCGCGATGACCGCGCCAGCAACAACGAGGAGAAATGCCATGGCCTCTGACTTGAGGAAACTCCAAATCCGAACCCTCACAAGGTTCGTCAAGTCCACAAAATTCGACGCACCCATGAGCATGCCAAGAATGATCATAAGACCAAAAGGCTTCTGGGTGACAAGATCCTGTATTGATCCTGGCGAGAAACCACCAGTACTGATCGTCGCGAGCACGTATTCTGTGATCGTCACGACATCATGATACCCCAAAAGGTACAGGACAGCGGTGACGATAATATCATAGCCGATGTACGTGCCGAGGATGAGAAAAAAAGTCTTCCTGATTTTGTGGTTGCTCGAAAGACCCAGGGATTTTGACAGCGCGACAAGCTTTTCCTCGCTGTAAAAGAAGACAAGCAGGATGAGAACAATACCAATGCCGCCGATAAACTGGGTAAGCGCACGGTAGAGCAGGATAGAGCGGGGAAGCAGGTCCACATCCGCAATGATCGTAAAACCCGTCGTTGTATACCCTGAAACGGACTCGAAGAGGCCGTCCACCACGCGCTCGATCCCTGGCGTGCCACTAATGTAAATGTAAGGAATAGAACCAATGACCCCGAGAAGTACGAAGGAGAGTACAATCAGCGCGTTCGAACTATAGGAGTCAAGATCCTTCCTCTCGCAGAGGGCATTAAAGAGGAAACCGCAACCAAGGAACACCATCGCAGCGATGAACAGCCCGATCGTTGCATTTGTCTCGCCATACACAAATGAAGCGATAATGGGAATTGCAAGAAATATCCCAGACATCTGCAAAACAAACCCCATGTTCGCAAGAACCGCCTTCATCGATGGTATACCAAGAGAGCCGATTTAAATAGTTAACCATAGGAATTATTGAAAGGATGACTGCATGGCACGGATACAGCAGAACAAGAATACAGGTTTTCAACGTGAGCAATCGAGAAAATATTTGTTGAAGCACAAAGAAGGGTCTATCCTATAGGCTTTCCGCAATACGGACAGATGAGTGACAACCCACGCAACCTCACCTCAAATACTGGCTTATGGCAGTGCCTGCACTTCACCCCAGCATTCACTGCCTGTTTTTTTTGTTTCACTGCCTGTTTTTTTTGTTCCATCTGTTTCAGCCCACGTAGGGACAACTCTCGTTTCTGTTACTCAATTGCTGGAGCAGATGTAGACTAGCTCATAAAGGTATGTGTTGACATTGCCATATACCCGGCACTGTTCACACTATCGCATCCATCTTTCACGCTAACTCACCAATCTTGCACGCATCCATCCTGCAGGATTCCATCCTGCTCCCGTCGGTTACACGTCCATTTACACATCCATTTTGTCATAATAATGGATGCCAAGTTCCTCCACTTCCCACGCGTTAAGCTCATCCAAGTCGTCGTCGAACAAGATTCTCCCACTCCTATCTTGATACATCATCCTCACACCCCCCAGACTTCCAACACGCATAAATCCTACCGCTGTCGCAAGAAACTCCCTGTGAAACTAGCTTACAATCCAGCGTTGCGCAGATCATCCCCCAACGCAACAATCGAATACGAGAGTCGTATCCTGTCAGAATTAAAACTGTTTATCTATTTGAATACTCGGTAGATGAAATCAACTGATGGTCGCCCTTTAGTTGATGCTCATTTCTTTATTGGCGGAAAGAATTCGTAGGGAGAAAACTCTTTCTTGTCAATAATCTCGCTAAGGATTCCAAGAGGATTCTGGAGGATGATTTTATCGACGGAAAATGAGTAGACATCCTTGATCTCGATCTCCTTGGCAAACTTTGTCTGAATCTGCGACAGGTACTGCTCCTTTTGGTGGACGTCCCGAAAACCCATGAGAAGGATGTGCGAGGCACGCGCGTCAGACACGCGGTACGCCCCGAGAACGTAGGGCATGCGCGAGATTCTGTCAGATATCAAGTCATCAGTGAATTTCTCCCATACGGAGGAAGTTAGGCGGATAACAAGCACGACCATCATCGTGATACCAACTTTCCGATAATCAACGATGGGCATGTAGCCTTTAATGATTCCGAGATTCTCAAGCTTGCTTCTGATCTTAAACACCGCCTGCGGAGAAATCCCGATCGCTTTCGCGATCTCGCTGTCTGGAATCTTCGCATGGTCGATAATTCTTTGGAGCACTTCCTTATCATGAGCGGTCAATTTTGGAGAATTCACATCAGATGGCATCATTTCCGTACCCCAGACATACCCAAAGTGGCTAAATATAATAAAGTTTCGACTATTTTACCGATTTTTTTCGTGTCACCGCAGCAGGCACGTCCTACTGAGCAGAATGCGAGGACCGATTTCACAGGAAAAACCAGCCTTCTTCGCGTAAAGAATGCTCTTCTCAAAATCGCTCCTTGACACATGGAATTTCGGCTCGACGAGAAGCGCATATCCCTTCAGAATGCTCCGAAGGTCCTTGAGGAATTTGCGCTGATCGGACACCTCGTGAAGCATGTAGAACATGAGCGCGAAATCAACGGGACTCCTGAGGCCTATCGCGTCTCTCCCTGCAAGATGCAATTTCACCATAGGCACTTTGATCTTATCAAGCATTGCTTTCTGGATGTCCACCGCGATTACTTTTCCGTTCGGACCAACCAGGTTTGCCATTTCCCTGGTAAATAAACCAGGACCGCAGCCGAGGTCGACGACGGTCATGCCAGGTCTAACGAACGGCGAAAGTATCTTATGGGGATTATGCAGCCATTTCCTTATGAAATTATCAAGCAGAAATGCATGCTCTGCAGAACAGACATGGGCCATGCATCATGATTTACCATGGAAGTATAAAATTATTGTGCAAGCATTATCCATCAGTTCCACAAAGCATAAATACTCGGTTTCCCAAGGTTCATGTAAAGAGGTGCTTATCATGGATAATTGCAAGATCTGCACAGGCGACTTCAAAACAAGTCCGGATCAACTCGTTCTTTGCGAGCACAAGGACGGAATGGTGCACATGGGATGCTGCTGTAATCGCTGTTCCATGAATGGAAAACCGTGCAAACACTGTGCGTCAGTCTACCAAAAAGCAAAGTGATCACACTAAGTAATCGCATAATGAGTCCTGGTCCATTACGGACCAGATTTTATTCTTTTAGTTGAAATGCCTCAAACGATATGTCGCTCGTCTCCAGAAGAGAATTCGGACTATGACACGACCGTTACTTTTGTCATAACGACATCACTGATCGGCTTATCACGAGGTCCTATCGGGACTCTGCCGATAGACTCAACAACATTCATACCCTCGATGACTTCTCCAAAGATCGCGTGCTTGCCGTCAAGATGAGGGGTTGGAACAAGCGTGATAAAGAACTGTGAGGTACCAGTGTTTGGGCCTCGGTTCGCCATGCTGAGGAGTCCCTTGCGGCTATGCTTAAGCGAAGGGTGGAACTCGTCGGGAATAGTCTTGAGGCTGCCGCCAGTTCCTGTGCCTGTCGGATCCCCGCCTTGGATCATGAAGCCGTCAATCACGCGGTGAAAGATTATGCCGTCGTAAAATCCCTCCTCCACCAGATCTTTGAAGTTCTTCGCGGTGACCGGGACTTTGTCGTCGAATAGTCTGATCTTGATGTTGCCCATGGTAGTTTCCATCAGAATGATCGTGTTGTTTGTATTATCCATCGTACTAACCTCCGGTGTTGGAGTTGCGGGTTCAATCGGTGCAACTGGAGTGCAAGCGATCAGTAGCAATCCCAACACAAGTACTAGTAATGCTTTCATCTGGGGATTGTTGAAGGAAATTCCTTAAAAAGTTTGTGGTATACGCAATGTTCACTCACTGCTCAAGCGGCATTTTGTGCGACCTATAGACTTTGGGCATTGAGAGGATCTAATTACTACTAGTAGGTGACTATTATACGAAAGGTTTTTATACGTTCACTTGACACCACAGACTATTATGATACCGTACGATAACGACATCGCACACGTCATCGACCCAGAAGCTGCGCAGACGATGGATCAGCAAGGCTATGATATCAAGTTTGTCCGGCCACTCGAACCAGCATTCAGGAATAGAGCAAGCGGGGTTTGGTCACACCAAGTGAATGGCGGATGCATTCTTGCTCTTGATTATGAAACACTTCTTGCTCGTTTGGGCGTGTACCAACGATTTGCTGCCGAGGGAAGAATTGGGGAATGGCAAGAACAGATACACTTCCCAGAACGAGCGGAAATAGTCTTTGCCATGGGCATGCAGACAAACGACCGTGACAGACTCGAGCCATACCGAAAACGAATCTCATAATCCTCTATCAAAGGAATTCACATCACATACTACTTGGAATGACGCTTTGCGCACGGCAAAAAACAACAACCGACAATCAGAACACCGGGAATGACGCTCTGACCACGGCAGCCTTTGGCCGCCGTTTCCGTTATTGAACGGTCGCTTGGAACGCAGTCGCGATTTGATTCGTTGTGGAACGTATTTGACGGAACCTGTTCTCATAACCGATATTCATTCGTTGGCAATAATCCTCTCCGACGGTAGTCATCGGAAGATATATAACGACTGAAGGCCAAGGTCATTCATGCGAGCGAGGATCGTTGAAAGCGTCCGCGCGTCAATGATGGAGACTGCGCGGGACGAAGTGCACCAATGGCTTCGAGGAGAAGTGGACGCCTTATCCACCATTGCACAAATCGCTGCGCGATATGACCTGCACCGCAACACGGCGAAAATGATTCTTGAAGGGATTCCCGAGCACAAAGTCCGGACGAATATCCTACGCAGGCAGACAAGAACGAATCATCAGCGTACCTCCTGCGTTCCGATAAAACCATTGCCTGGCCTTGAGCTTGCACGGATCGTTGCGGAATCGCAGCACAAGAGGATCGTCATCAAGAAGTATGACGTTTCGGTGTTTAAAAAGCCGGCATTCGCGCAACTCGTAGGAATCTACCAAGAAGCACAGCATACGGCTGCACCGTGCATCTCACTCTGCTGCAAGGATAAGGACGAAGCACGGGATCTTGCCACACTCATCGAACAAGTATTCGGAGACGCCGCAAGCGACCGGCCCGCGCCAAGCGCGTACCTTCCTCTCCGTCGACGAGTCTCGTTCCACAGCGACCAAGTCATGCATGTCATCCACGCGCTGACAGGAATGAACACTCATCCGCCATACGCAATTCTCCAGAATAACCCTACTACCATCACGTACCTACGAGGATTCTTCAGAGGCGCAAGCGTTGACACAAAACGGCCACGCCTCCACCTGCGAGGGAGGAACCGTCTTCCCATCATCCAAGCAGTCGGAGCAATGCTCGCGCCGTATGGGATACATGCACGACCAACACATTATGGAGTTGCCGTGTATCAAATCGAAAGCCTCAAGCGCATCGAGCAGATGGAGCTCCTTCCCGGAAAGGAACATGAAAGACTTGTGACATTGCTCGAAAAAGGAGACCACTATTTCAACGACCCATACGAGCGCCGCATCAGGGACGCACGCGTTCAAAAATCTGTGTTAGTACAGACATCATGAACTGAACGTTGCGGATACGATTACCGTCGCAAACTAGAATACAGAAGAAACACAGACCTTATCAGTCGGGTGTATACGACGATCCATCCGCGTTCGGATTGATAATGAGCGGAGCTTGGCCATCATACGCAATGAACTGGACGATGCCCTGCACGTGATGCGTCAGGTAAATCTGGAAAATCTTCAAGCCCCAATCCTCAGTGACAACTTCGCGCAGACGCTTGAGGGTCCTATCACGCACTTCCTTTACTTTTGCCGGAACCGCCCAATCCTTGTACGACATGCCAAGCGCGCACTCTGAAAGAATAGAAATGGTATGCTTCTTCACGGAATTCTTGTAATCACGCACGACGCGCCACGCGCGCTCAAGATCCATGACCTTGTAATGCAGATTACACGACAGGATCACTGTCTTTGGATCCTCATCATTCGTGGGAACGGCCGCATACCCAAGATCAAGCACGTCATCCTGCTGGGACGCCTTGACTACGTCATGGCAGAGCGGAACATACCACCGAATACCAGGATCAAGGAGGACTTTTCGCTCATACCTCTTTGGGTGGCGCGGCAGGCCCGTAACTTTCGAACGCTTCCAATTCTCTGGAAGGGATGGATCGCTAAATGGATTCAAGAATGTCCAGTAACCGCCAGATTCTCTCAAGACCTTCCGCTCTTCAGTAACAATCCCCTCAAGATCCTTGCCCTGCCAGCGCACGGGCTTCGTAACAATTTTACCATTCGCGATATAGAGCGCCTGCTCCCACTCATAAACCATCGTAACAAAACCAAACTTACACACCAGATTGTACAAGTCCATGATGAAGCTCATCGCAGCGCCTTAGAAACAACTCTCTCATAAAAACTATTGTGGACGGCGTTGTCACCACGGGGGGCCAAAAGAGAGGTTCAAGTGGTAGCGTTCAATCTCCGGCCCGCATGAAAATAGAAAAAGCCATGCTGTCTGCGATGCTACCACCATTCATACGGCCCGACACCGCCAGCGTTCTCATCGTACTCATGCGAGTTCACCTCGATGCCGTTGACCAGTCCGTCCTTGAGGCTGAACTTTGCGTTACCGCTGATGAACACTGTTGGTTGGTTTTCGCTTGAGAATTCCACTTGATGAGCGCTTGGGTACGCAGCGATCAAAGCGTCAAGACTATCACCCATACGGACACCCGCTTCCGTTGGTCCCGAGAATCCACTATTCACCGCAATGGTGCCAAGCTTCCCATACGACCATTCCATCCAGACCTGATCATTGCAGCCGATGAGTTCTAGTGTGTCTCCGTATCCTCCAGCATGACCTTGGTAATAATCAAAACCACAGATTGCGGTGGCAATGTCCGTATCCGGAATACCGAGGGTGTACAAGCCTAGTCCCTTCGCGCCCTGAGTCCTTAGCACGCCATTGCATGGAGGGCACCCGTAGACAGCTTCCGAGAGGAAGTCACCAATAAGATCGCTGCCAATACCAATCAAAGGATCGGTCCAGAGATATGATCTTTGACCACAACCAGTAAGCAAAGCAGCGGATGCTGCGAGAGCTAGAAGTTTTTTTCCCATGGGAAGGAGTGAGATGAAGAAGTATATTGAATTTTCTGTATATTTTGTGCGAAAAAATAGGGCACTTTTTATAGAATGAACACTCTTTTGGGGACGTATGAACGAAATGGAGGCAATAATTCAGTTCCTAAATTTACCGCAGGAATATGATTACATGATCGTTTCTCCTTTGCAAGCCAAAAGGGAGTTAACGAGTACCTACCTCCGGGAACGTATATTCCAAAGGAAAGGAAGCACCTGCCAATTCTGTGGCAGTAAGAACAATATTACTATCCATCATAAAACCTACGAGCTTCTGCTTCCAAAGAATCTCCGATTGCTCGGAGGACCTCATGCCCAAAAAAGCCGAATGGAAATATGCAAGAAGCTGAATAACAGGATTCAGAAGAAATATTACGTCTACGCAAATGAGAATCACAAGTGGCAGTTGATTGAGAAGAGATTTCCCGATTTCTTTGAAAAAACACTGAATAACTTTGAGGTTCTCTGCTGGGATTGCCATAAAAAAAAACACAGAGACCTCGAGAGAGACACAGGATCATTCATGCCCCTGCGCAAGGTTCACACACCCGATTCTCCTGAAAACAGTTCTCATACTGTGCTTGAGTCCGGCCGCCCGTTTAAAAAAATTAGGGAGAAATATCCTCATGCGTATAAACCCTGGACGGAACAATTGGATACTGAGCTTAATGATCTTTTCTCTGCGGGCAAAACCATCGGGGAGCTGGCAACGCATTTCCAGAGAAAGCCTGGAGGCATTCGGGCGCGACTTCGGAAGTTTGGCTTGATTCAGTGATTCATACCGGGTATTCTGTTTTTATCTTCAGATCATTGTAGTGTTTGAAACGATGGTGCTCACGCTACTTTCGCATGGAAGTGAAAAAGAAGGAATACTATTTCAGGAGGTGATTTATGCAAATTCGAAAAACTTGATCGCAAATTCGCAAAAGTCAATTATGGCTTGCTTATCAATATTAAACTCGGACTTGTTACCTAGGTAATTTTTGCAGCCCGGATTTATGGATTTCCCAGATTTCAATTCAGTGTATGTCAGGCATTTAATATGGTTCTTGGATACTATGATGAAGTAGGTGTTTTCGTATGGATACCCCTTTGGTAGATCGTTGAATGAGAATTCTTCACTCGTCCTATACTTAACCTCAATAAAAAAGACCTCATTCGTCTCTGGGTTTTGAACGATAAAATCAGGCATCCTCCGGATCTGTTCGGCGACGTCAGATTTCACATCCTGCAATAATTTCATTATACCCGGGACTGAGTTCTCCATCCCGTAACGAAAGACGTTATATCCTTGAGATAGAAAAAGTTCTTCGATCAGAGTCTCAGCGATTCTGCCTTTTATCATACACTCCTTATTTCTTATTTGCTTCCAAGATAGACCATTCCTAGTGGGCATGAATCCTCGAGAATCAATTTTTGTTTAAAAATATAGCTCACACTACAATCGCATGAAAGTGAAAAAAGAAAAGCCATGCATAGGTAAGGAGATGAACTGTTGGGTGCTGCGCGCTGAATACGTCGCCGAAGCTTCGTACTTACACGCCAGCTCCATTAAACGGGTCTTCTGCCCGTGTTCGGGAAGTCTCTTTTCAAGGGGTGCTTCAGTCTTAGATGCATTCAGACCTTATCACGTGGCGCGTGGCTGCTCGGCATACCCTGTCGGATAACCGATAAACTAGAGGCGCCGAACCCCCGTTCCTCTCGTACTAGGGGATCCTTCCTTTCAGACTTCCAACACTTCCAGTAGATATCAAACCAACTGCCTCACAGCGTTGTGAACCCAGCTCACGATCCCTTTTAATGGGTGAACACCCCCACCCTTGGCCGCTTCTGCACAGCCAGGATAGGAAGAGCCGACATCGATGTAGCAAGCCCCGCCGTCGATGTGAACTCTCGGGCGGGACGACTCTGTTATCCCCGGAGTAACTTTTCTGTTATCTCTAGCCCCCATCAAGGAGGACATAGAGGTTCGCTAAGCCAAGCTTTCGCTTTTGGATTGGGGATTAGTGCCAATCCAATCAGGCCAACTTTTGCCTTTGCACTCTACAACCGATTTCCAACCGGTCTGAGTTGACCATTGGGCGCCGTCGATATCTTTTCAACGGCGTGCCACCCCAGCCAAACTGTCCAACTGCAGTTGTCCTTCTTTCGAAGTGAGCAGCGTAAACTAAGTAGAGTGGTGTTACATTATTGCCTACACAAAAACTGGCGTCTTTGCTTTAACGGCTCCCACTTACGCTATACAACCCAACTCACGTTACAGCTACAGCTTACAGTAAAGTTTCACGGGGTCTTCGCTTCCCACTGGAAGTCTCTGGCCTTTGCACCAGAAGAGTGAGTTCAGAGGGTCCCATCTGGGGACAGCTGCGATCTCGTTACGCCATTCATGCAAGCCGTCATTCAAACGGCAAGGTATTACGCTACCTTAAGAGAGTTATAGTTACTCCCGCTGTTTGCAGGCTCTTATACCCGTTGGACCGGGCTTTCAAGTACCTGTACTGAGCAGACGTCACCAACTATTCACACCTTTACAGGCTAGCAGTTAGTTATGTTTTTGTTAAACAGTCGGACCGCATTAGTCACTGAGCCCTGCTATCGCATACATACGTACACAACAGCAGGGACCCCTTATACCGAAGGTACGGGGCTAGTTTGCCGAGTTCCCTCAGATGGTTTATTCCTTCACACCTTAGGCTTCTCACCTTGGGGCACCTGTGCTGGTTCTGGGTATGATTAGCCATGATCTTTCCGTGTTCCCTTTTCAAGGGCTCCAGGGATCAACGCAATCCCGCATACGCGGTACCATTCCTCGAATTGCTCCGGTTCTCATCACAACGATACTTCCCGGACCTGCTCGAGTTAGCACAGCCGACAAGCTGTGTGCATCTACCCCAAAACGTCGGAAACACGACTAGTGTTGCCACACATACACGGCTAGTACCGGAATATTAACCGGTTTCCCTTTCGCTAAGAACAGTTACGCTCTTGCTTAGGATCAACTAACCCTTGACTGAACGGCATTGTCAAGGAACCCTTGCCCTTTCGGTGACAGAGGTTCTCACTCTGCTATGTTCCTACTACCGCCGGAATCTTCATTCGCACTCGGTCCACACACCCTCCCAGGCATGCTTCTGCCCAAGCGCGACACCCTGCCTACCAACGTCTTTTGGACGCTCTACAGTATCGGCAATCAACTTAGCCCCGTCCATTTTCGAGGCTTACAACCTTGACGAGTAAGCTGTTACACACTTTTTAAAGGATGGCTACTTCTAAGCCTACCTCCTCGCTGTCTCTGGTTTTAAACGCTCTTCCGAAATAGCACTTAGCTGATATTTAGGGGCCTTAACTGTAGTCTCGGTTGTTACCGTCTCGCGACACAAGCTTACCCCGCGCCGCCGTTTAGCAAGATCTACGACGCACAAGCATTTGGAGTTGGACAGGGGACCGACCCCGTTAGGAGCCAAAATCCCCAATCCGTAGCTCTACCGCCTATGCGATCTCCCTCGCCACTAGACTGCGGCCTACTTCGGCAGGAACCAGCTATTGCCGGGCTCGATTGGCTTTTCACCCCTAGCCACAAGTTACACGAACACTTGCCCGTAGTTACGCTTCGGGCCTCCACACGGTATTACCCGCACTTCACCCTACTCACGGCTAGATCGCCCGGCTTCGGATCTTACGTGTATGACTCCCCGCACTTTCATACGGCGCTCCTCATTTCTTGCGAGCATGTTGGTTTCCCTTTGGGTGCTTGCTGCATAAGCAATTACCCTTGCCACACACGTAAACTCTCCGGCACGTTATTCCAAACGAACGGTAGAACACCTTAGTGCCCTACCGGACTATAGCTATTAGGTTTCAGGTTCTTTGAACTTCCTGTTACGGGTTCTTTTCAACGTTCCCTCACGGTACTGTTCCGCTATCGGACTCCAGAAGTATTTAAGGTTGGAAGTTGATGCCTCCCGGATTCTAGCACCATATCCGAGGTGCTATACTCAGGAACTCCCCAAAATCCTTCCACGCTTCCCGTACGGGACTATCACCCTTTGCCGTCCGGCTTTCCAGCCAAGTTCCGGTCGCGTGACTAGGATGTAAAGAGGGTCCTACAACACCACATCTCCTCTGCATTACTACAGCGGATTCAGTTTGCCTTATGCTACGTTCAGTCGCTCTTACTAGCAGCATCTCAATTGATTTCTTTTCCTGCGGGTACTAAGATGTTTCAATTCCCCGCGTTCCCCGACCTTTCGGTCCTAATGCGAAGTCGCATTCAGAAATCCTCGGTTCAAAGCTCACATGCAGCTCGCCGAGGCGTATCGAGGCTTGTCTCGTCCTTCTTCAGCTCTGGAGCCAAGTCATCCACCTAATAGCGTCTTTTCCTTACCTATGCATGGCCTCATTAACGTGAAATCGTCCTCTCGGACATGTTTCGTAACATACGAAACAGTTGTAATTTCCCCACTGGGAATGGGTGTCTAAGCCCTTGATCCGTCATGACGAGCATGACGAACTGCGTTGATATGAGTGTGATATTTGTGATATGCCGACTCGGATGCATGGACCCGTCGGCGACACAAAAATTCCTGAGGAATTTTTGGCGCCACGGTTCCAATGCTTCGCATTGGACCCGTCGGGATTTGAACCCGAGGCCTGCTCGGTGCAAACGAGCCACTCTACCGGACTGAGCTACGGGCCCAGTCGGCAAAAAAAATGTATGAAAGAAATGACCCGAAATCTACAAATTTTTTCTTCCGATCGCGAATCGCGATGAAAAGAAAAAGGAGGTGATCCAGCCGCAGGTTCCCCTACGGCTACCTTGTGACGACTTAACCCACCTCACTGAGCTTAGATTCGGCACAGACAATGACTTCTGGGACTCATCTAAACCCTGCTCGGTTGGTTTGACGGGCGGTGTGTGCAAGGAGCAGGGACACATTCACCGGACGATGATAACGTCTGATTACTAGGGATTCCAACGTCATGAGGGTGAGTTGCAACCCTCAATCTGGACTAAGATAGGATTTCGAGGTTTAGCTTCTCCTTTCGGAGTTGCATCCCATTGTTCCTACCATTGTTGCGCGCGTGTAGCCTAGAGTATTCGGGGCATACAGACCTACCGTCGCCTGCGCCTTCCTCCTTCTTTCGAAGGCAGTCCCTGTAATGTGCTCAGCTTTGGCAAGCCAAACCGGTGGCAATTACAGGTACAGGTCTTGCTCGTTGCATGACTTAACATGACACCTCACGGCACGAGCTGACGACGGCCATGCACCTCCTCTCGGCTCGTCAAGTAAGCCCTTCAGACTGACTTTCATCCTGCCGTCGACTCTAGTAAGGTTCTCCGCGTTGAGTTGGATTAAACCGCACGCCGCACCCCTTGTGGTGCTCCCCCGCCAATTCCTTTAAGTTTCGGCCTTGCGACTATACTTCCCAGGCGGCGAGTTTAACGCCTTCGCTCTCCGACACTGCGCAACCTCGAGGATTGCGCAACACCTAACTCGCAGCGTTTACAGCTAGGACTACTCGGGTATCTAATCCGGATCGCTCCCCTAGCTTTCGTCCCTCACCGTCGGATCTGTGCCGGTGTGGCGCCTTCGCCACTGGTGGTCTAAGCAGGATTATTGCATTTTACCGCTACCCTACCCATACCCCACACTCCTCCCAGTCCCTAGTTCTACAGTGTCTTCTGCCCTTTGTCACGTGAAGCATGACACTTTCACAGAAGATTTATAGAACCGGCTACGGACGCTTTAGGCCCAATAATAGCGGACGCCACTTGTGGCGCTGGGGTTACCGCGGCGGCTGGCACCAGTCTTTCCCACCACTTATTCACCAACGTATTTACCGTTGGCAAAAGCCCATACCGTAGTATGAGCACTCAGAGTTCCCTTATCACGCTTTCGCGCATTGTAAAGTTTTCGCGCCTGCTGCACCCCGTAGGGCTGGGACCAGTATCTCAGTGTCCCTCTCGGGGCTCCCTCTCTCAAGGCCCCTACTGATCGAGGGCTTGGTGGGCCGTTACCCCGCCAACTACCTAATCAGCCGCCGACCCATCTTCTGGCGTTACCTTTTGGAGATTTTTCGTTCCAGACAAAATCTCATATCCGGGTTTACCCTCAATTTCTCAAGGCTGTCCCAGACCAGAAGGCAGGTTATCGACGTGTTACTGAGCAGTTCGCCGGTGACTTGCGTCCCCTGAACTTGCATGGCTTAATCGAACTCTGATAGCAGCGTCCTTCCACAGGATCAATGGAAACTGTGGATAATCGCTAAAGCAGAAACTATCAAAATAATTGTATTCGGGTCATTTCCTTCATACTCAAATGGTTAATTTGAGTACACACGTGATACAACCCCCTGTAGGGTGTTGTTTCATTGATAAAGGAGGTCATATACCCACGGAAAGATTTCCTTGGATACGGAATTCGAAGGGTAGATGGGGGTTATTTATAAGGGTTTCGGTCGGTGATTCTGACGAGAGTTTTCCACTGTTAATAACTGAGAAAACATTGACGGTGCCGCATCCTTAAGGTCAAGGATTGATCTTAAATGGATGACTCTCTGTTCTGATAATTTGGAAACATGAATATGGAGAATAAAATCAGGAACGCGCAAACAATAGGAGAATTGTTCTCACTTATGAAGCGAATGGTTCAAAGATACCTCGGCAAGGAACAAGCAGGACTCCTCGTCGGATTATCCGATCTTGGAGTATCCCCGGAGGGATTCGTTGGTGCATTCTACTCGCCAGGATCAAATATTATTGTCCTCAACAAGAGCGCACTATCTAACCTTATGCAGACAAACAGGGGAATGTATAATTTCTACATTTTCCACTTGTTGTTGCACGAATACGTGCATGCAATCGGCGTGTATGACGAACAGATGGCACAGCAGCTCG
Organism: uncultured Methanosarcinales archaeon; assembly: GCA_964455675.1. Classification (GTDB taxonomy): domain Archaea; phylum Nanobdellota; class Nanobdellia; order Woesearchaeales; family CAYVYK01; genus CAYVYK01. The sequence continues at coordinate 1,925 of CAYVYK010000017.1, read as the reverse complement.
TGCTTGAAATAAGCAGGCAACACTTTGGAGACAATCATATTCTGACCGAACTCGCGATGGGGCTCGAACGGTTCCTGCCAAATTTTATTTATCCATCGTCTGAAACGTTGCCAGCATTAGGGAGTATTGAATTTGTATTGGGAATCGATCGGGAGAACACGGGGTACATCAATTAGATCATGGCAAACCTTAAATACTGAATCCCCCAGGAACAGAGCATCAATTGTCGAGGTGCTTTGTATGAAGAAAAGAGCTGAATCCTGGTATTCTAATTCAACCGTTGTCATCGCAGCGGTTGTCATTGTCGGCCTTGCGATGGTCATGACAATTAATAGTATCGCCAAGAAATCAACAGAACCGGTCACGGGACGCGTATCGCTCCAAACTATCGGAAGCCAGCCGCTAGGTGGAGGATCAAGCGGAGGATTAAGTGGCGGATCAGGAACTTCCGCCAACAAACATGGGATGGGATTTATTGATTGCTGCATCGACTATGATCTCATTCAGTGGACTGACTGCGAATTCTTTGCCTGGCCATACGCTGTTGAAATCATGGCACGAGCAGTGTACGAAACAACACCAGGGTATCCTCAAGCCATAACATGCGAAAACTTCAATGCACCACCACAATACTCCGGCAGTGTACCACTCGTCACAACACAGGAAAACTCCTGGGCTTGCCAACAGGGAAGCATGCTTTGTCCATCAACATCAATATGCGGTGCGGATTGCGAAGATTATGGACAACAGCCGTGGTGTTGCGCAGACCAAGGTGAATCCTCGACAACAACGTACTCACTGTCGTCATTCGGTGGAGGCCCAGTCTATCTGTGCGAAGTCATCACAAATCCAGGTGACGGACTCCAGTACATCCATACGATCGTTAATGTGATGCCTCACACGGCACCCATGTGCGGACGAGGAGCATTGCACGAATACCAACAGTGTGTCCAGTGGGATCCAGACTGTATCATTGCTGCACGAGCTGATATCGGCGGCATCGTACGGTAGATTATTTTTTTCCCATTTTTTTCTCTTTATTCCTTCCCTTTCTGTAATGATGTGCAAGTAATACACTTGTTGCTAGATTTTGGTAAACGTCCGGACGAGAACCCCTACAGTTTAGAAATTTTTGATGAGAGCAATTTTCGCACTTCATCAAGCACTGCCCTGTGGATCGCTTCCCTTGACAGAAGATTTCCCTTCCTTGTGCATTCAATTCTCACCCAGCCAGGATACATTGATGATATCTCGAGGTACACATTCGCGGCGTTCTTGAGATGGTCAATGTCCGCTTCGTGAATGTCACGTGTCTTGCCCACAAGATAGCTGCGCGAGTCCTTCTGACTCTTGAGCTTTTGCGCAGCGTCCGTAGCGGAAAACACATCAAGTGTGGACTGAAGTTTTTGCTTCACGAGCTCCTGACCCACCTGCGGAGGTACATACAAGAGAATATTCAGGTCGGGCTTTGGGATATCAAAGATGTTGAACTCCAGATCATAATTCCAGTCAAGATATTTCTTACGTTCTGCCTTATCAAGGATCTTACCGCCCTGGTGGCCCATATTGCTCGAGACATATCGGTTCGAGATGATCACTCGACCATCATTCAGCCATTGCTTCATCTTTTTTGAGGCGGCATAGCGGTCACAGGCGTAGAATATGGATGCGCGATACGGACCGACACCATCGGGAGTCCCGTATTCGCCATTGAGGTATTCCTCAACAAGCCCCGCGCTTTTCTTGCCATACTGCGGAAAGTCTGTTACTTCAACAGCATAGCCATCGAACCGCAGCGCATCAACTAGAAGTTTCGTCTGCGTGGCCTTGCCAGAACCATCCGTTCCGTCGATGACGATGAGAACCCCGCGCGCGAGCGTTTTCATACGAAGGTATAGTGCAATGAGGGCTATAAATGTTTTGCC
>CAYVYK010000016.1:0-36681 GCA_964455675.1 uncultured Methanosarcinales archaeon | reverse complement strand
TAATGCTCCCGCCGGGATTTGAACCCGGGTCTCAAGGTCGAAAGCCTCGAATGATTGGCCGGACTACACCACAGGAGCGTTTTGCTGCCGCAGGCAGCCTTCTTTTTGATCAAACTTTTTCGGAGGGAGCCGCCGTAAGGCTGGCGACCGGAGGAAAAAGTTTGCCGTTGGCTACACCACAGGAGCCCACACATTGGTTTTTCTAGACTGTTTTTAAAGCTTTCCGTCGGTTCTGCTCCGAGAGAACACAGTATAGCACGCCGCCGTGGCGCAGGACGAGCCGGGGGTCGCCCCCGTCGGGGTGGCGAGTAGGCCGTGGCGCAGCCACGGCCGTCTGCCGCCATGGAGGCGGCGTGCGGAAGATGGCAGTGTTCATAGTTATGGCGTGCGCATGAGCGAGTAAGCATGGTGTGCCATGGAGGCGTCGTGCGCAAGATGGATTGAGCATAGAACCGAGAGTACGTGATCCCCGTAATCGTGCAGGAACGTTCTTCGTAGGGTTACGCAACTCCCGGAACAAGTACTTCTTTTGACAGAAACATTCGTTCTACTTGGTACGTTTCCGGATTTACGAAGAACAAGACGTCTCGGTCATACCCCTGCGCTGTCACCCGAAACAGCACTTCCCAGCCGTTCGGAGTCAATACAGGCTCTGCCGCAAGGACGCTGTACGTCGTGATGGGTAGTTGCCGGTGCGAGAACCGGACATTCTGAAGTAAAAACGTATATCCAGAACCCAGCGCCTCCTCCCATGGCTCAGCGTACGCTGTAGGTAATAGTAATACAAATACAAGGAAGAGCATCGCTCTCATAAGTACACCCCCGAATAAACTTAGGGTTTCTCCCTTTTTATATCTTTCGCGAGGTTCTTGAGAAACATGTCGATGTTGAGGAAGTCCGCGGACTCCCGCTTCTCGCTTTCCTTCAGCCGTTCCATGTCCGCCAATTTTTTATCAAGAATGCGATTAATGCCTTGCGTGTAGTCCTCAACCAGCACCGAGACGTGCTGTTCGTTCAGGTAGTGGGGGTAAATGACGTAGTCCGCATCGCGTGAGTACAGAGTGAGCGAGTCCTTTGTATTCTTCGCGGTCACGATAACGAGCGCTTTGGGATTGACGTGCTTGATTTCTTTGATCACTCGGATGTTCTCATCAACGTCGATAATGCTTGACACCACGAGCTCGACTTCGTCGATCTTCACATGCTCGAAGAGGTCAGGATTCGACGGGGATCCGTAGTAGTATGGTATTCCTTCTTTGCGAAGTTGCTCAATATTTTCGGGATCTTGTTCAACGACGAGGACGTGTTTTCCGATGCTGCTTGCTTTGTCAAATAGTTGCTTGCTGATCTCGTAGTATCCAAAGAACAGGACGTGGACTGTTTCAGGTGCTTGTTCGATTCCGGCATCCTTTGTTTTCGTAATCCTATCAACCGCGCGGATGTACTTCTCAAACCGCGCAAAGAGTTTCTTGTCGTACTTGATGTAATATGATGACAGGATCATCGTGAATATGACGCAGATAATAGCGATGGACGTGAGCTCTTCCGCCGCTCCTGCGGCCGCGACGATAATGATCCCAAATTCCGAGAGTTGCGCAAGGTACACTGCCGAGAGGAATGATGTTTTGATATCATATCCGCGCAGTCGGAACGTGACATACGCAACGACCGGTTTTACGAGAAGGCTAAGTGCGCAGAGTATTCCTGCAAAGAGGTAGACATGCACGGCAAGGTCGAGTCGCATCTGGTAACCGAGGCCAATAAAGAAGAGCATGTTGAAGAAGATGATGAGGGACTTGAGTTTTCCGCTCACCTCATTATGGTAGATCGTGTTTGCGAGCATGACTCCCGCAATGAACGCTCCGATGCTTGTGGAGTACCCAAGGATTGGCGCGAGTTCCACGAACAAAAAGCAGATCCCAAGGCTGAAGATGAACAAGAGCTCTGGGTACTTCGCCGCAAACTTAAGGAGTGTATTCATGACGTAGCGCGCGAGCACGAATGCAATGGCAAGGAGTAACAGCCCTTTGAACGGTGCAAGGAGTATGCCCTGCCATGATCCCGCATTCATGCTGAGGATGGTGAGGCCGATGATGGCAAGGACGTCCTGCATGATGAGTGTGCCAAGGACGATCTTTCCATGCACGGTGCTTGTCTCCTTCTTGTCTTCAATCCATTTCGCGACGAGGAGCGTACTGCTGAACATGAAGAGGAGCGCGACGTAGATGCTTCCGCGAATGCCAAACCCAAAGAGGTACCCGAGCGTGAACGCAATGCCCCCAAATACGGCGCTTTGGATCGCGGTCGTAATGAGGATGTCCTTCCCATAGTAGCGCAGGCTTTTGAAGTCAAATTCAAGCCCCATGAGGAAGAGGAGGAACGTGATGCCGAGTTCAGAGAGCAGGATGACTTGTTCTCCCATGTCTTGCAGTGCGTACAGCGAGAACAGTATTCCTGATATGACGTATCCGATGATGATGGGCTGCCTCATCAGTTTGACGATGAATGAGACAACGACTACGACAAGGAAAAGGATGGCGAATTGCTGGATGAATGCGTGCATCAGCTTTGCCGAGTAGTGGAACGTTTTATACTTTGCGGCCGCAGAATTCCATAAACTATATATAGTGCGAAAAAGCCCGTACTTAACTATAGTTAACTGAGGGGACTATGCACATCGAAATGGATAGGGAACGCTACGATCACATTGATGTAGAGGATAATCTCTTCAAGGCAGACGAGGGCATCACGGAAGAGCTAGTGCGGGAGATCTCAACAAGCAAGGGCGAGCCGGAGTGGATGCGGACAAAGCGCCTAGCTGCACTTGCAGTATTTCGAACCTTGCCGCTTCCGGGATTTGGCCCGAGCATTAAGGACCTTGACTTAAGTCGCATAGTGTATTTCATCCGTCCGAATGCGAAGAAGTCTCATTCATGGGATGATGTTCCAGAACATATCAAGAGGACGTTTGAGCGCCTCGGTATTCCGAAAGCAGAGCGTCATGCTCTTGGCGGTGTGGGAGCCCAGTATGAGTCCCTCTCGGTTTACCACAACCTCAAGGAAGAGTGGCATAAGCATGGTGTTATCTTCACTGACATGGACGATGCAGTAAAGAAACATGAGGAGATGGTCAAGAAGTATTTCATGACGAGCTGTCTTCCGCCAACTCTTCACAAGTTTATGGCCTTGCATTGCGCGGTGTGGAGTGGCGGAACTTTCATTTACGTCCCAAAGGGCGTCAAGGTTACTATTCCTCTTCAGGCGTATTTTCGCATGAATGCGGAGCGCGGCGGTCAGTTTGAGCACACGCTAATTATTGTTGATGAGGGAGCACAGCTTCACTACATTGAGGGCTGCTCAGCTCCGGTTTATAATGCGTCCTCGCTCCACGCGGGCGGTGTTGAGATTTTCGTCCTGAAGAACGCGCGCGTCCGCTATAGCAGTATTGAGAACTGGAGCAAGAATACGTTCAACCTCAACACAAAGCGAGCAATTGTCCATGAGCATGGCATTATCGAGTGGGTAGGTGGTAACCTAGGGAGCGGCGTCACAATGCTCTATCCCTGTAGTGTCCTCATAGGTGAGTATGCAAGGTCGGAGCACACAAGTATTGCATACGCGGGAAAAGGACAGCATCAGGATGTGGGCGCGAAGGTGCACCATCTTGCCCCAAACACCTCGTCGATCATTACGTCAAAGAGTATTTCCAAGGATGGGGGCATCACGAGTTATCGTGGCCTCGTGGAAGTGTCAGAGCGCGCAGAACATACGAGATCCAAGGTGGAGTGTGACGCGCTCATGATGGATAGCATCAGCACGTCCCAGACATATCCGATCATCACGGTCAGAAATGATAGTACGGACATGGCGCATGAGGCTTCCGTTGGAAAGATTAACGACGACCAGATATTCTACCTCATGAGTCGCGGTCTTTCAGAGAAGGAAGCTGCAGACCTCATCGTTTCGGGTTTTATTGAACCGATAGTAAAGGAGCTTCCCCTCGAGTACGCAGTCGAATTAAATCGACTGATCCAGCTCGAAATGGAGGGTTTAGGATGATCTCGCATGAGGTGGTCATGGCGCTCGCTAGGAAGGACCCTCCATGGCTTCATGACCGTAGGATGCAAGCATGGCATGCGTTTCAATCGAGCTCGCAGGAAAAATTTCGCTACGGGCGTACCGTGCAGTATGAGGTATCTCTTGATTTTTCGCTTCTTCCGTCGCAGGAACAGCTCGTTGCGACAAAGCCAAAGGGCGTGGAGCTGCTCTCCTTCAAGGAAGCTTTCAGGAAGTACCCGTTCGTGTGCGAGAAGTATATGCTTTCGTCGTGTGGTATGGACAAGGTTCGTGCGTTTCACATTGCGACGCTCAAGGAGGGGTTGTTCATCCACGTTCCTGCCGAGTGCAAGGTAGATACTCTGCTAAGGATCACGAGTAACATGATGAACGCCTTGCGGTGCGATTATGTATTCATCTGGCTTGAAGAGAATGCGCGCCTTGACGTGCTTTTTGACGTGCAGGGCAGTGGCAGACTAAGGAGCGAGATTATTGAGGTTCGTCTGGAAAAGTCCGCGTCCCTCTCGTTCCAGTCTGTGCAGAATCTTGGTGAGTGCGTGGAATTCCGCGAACGGCGTGCCCTTCTTGATGATCACGCAAAAATTCACTGGCTGTCCGCGACGATTGGTGGTAGTATCGTGAATTGTGCAACGTCGACCGTCCTTGCAGGTCCTTGTGCATCACAAAAATGCGAGTCGGTTATTGTCGCGAAGGGTATTGTTGATGAGTATGCAACGGCGGTGCATCGAGGGGTGTCGACCTCATCTGACTCCATCACTCGCGGTGTTGCGGGAACGGATGGCATGATTATCTCCCGCGGACTTGCCCACGTCACAAAAGATGCCGCAAAGGCTGACGCGTATCAGCGGCTTGATCTTCTCATTCTTGGAAGTGGAAAAGGTCACGCGCTTCCTAACCTCGAGATCAACAATCATGATGTTTCATGCACGCATGGCTCTTCCGTAGGCCAGATCGACCAGGATGCCCTGTTTTACGTGCAGAGCCGGGGAATAAAGGATGCAAAGAAGCTGCTCGTTCATGGATTTTTGAGCGGCACCATCTCCGAGAATTCGCACAAAGAATTAATAGACGCAATCACTCTTGGCGTGGAGAAGCTGATGGTAGAATGAATGTTGATAAGATCCGGGAAGATTTTCCCCTCCTGAAGAGAAAAGTGAATGGTAAGCCAATCGTCTATTTGGATAATGCCGCAACGACGCAAAAGCCCGCCATAGTGATTGATAGCGAGTCGGAATACTACAAAAAGTACAATGCGAACGTCCATCGGGGATTGTACACCCTATCCGAGGAGGCTTCGGACAGATTCGACAGAGCGCGAGAACTGACTGCAGGTTTTTTCCACGCGTTGCCTGAGGAAGTGATCTTCACGAGGAACACCACAGAGTCATTGAACCTTCTCGCGTACAGTCTCGCTAGCACCTTGAAGAAGGGTGACGAGATTCTTGTGACGGAACTCGAGCACCACAGCAACATGGTCCCCTGGCAGCAGCTGGCCAAGCGCACGGGTGCAAAATTGAAATATGTGCCGATTCTAAAGGATGGTGTGCTTGATGAATCGCGCTTTCCGGAATTTGTCTCGGGAAAGACAAGGATAATTTCAACGTCGCAGTGTTCCAACGCGCTCGGCGTATGCATCGACACAAAAGAGATCGCAAAGTTAGCTCATGAAATCGGCGCGATAAGTATTATTGATGGGGCTCAGAGCGCTCCGCACATGCCTATTGACGTGAAAGATATGGACTGCGATTTTTTCGCATGCTCTGCCCATAAGATGCTGGGCCCAATGGGTCTTGGAGTTCTTGTCGGGAAAAGGGATCTTCTGAGGAAGATGGATCCCTTCCTCTTTGGTGGCGATATGATTAACGATGTCTCGTATGAAAATGCATCGTGGAATGATCTTCCCTATAAGTTCGAAGCAGGCACCCCAAATGTCGCGGGTGCTATTGGGTTTGGTGCCGCGATTGAGTATCTACAAAGCGTTAGGATGGATGTCATAGAGAGACATGAGGAGACGCTGACGAAATATGGATACGAACAACTCAAGGGTATCAAGGGATTGCGACTGTATGGGTTCAGTAGTCCTCTGCATCATGCTGCGATTTTCTCGTTCGTGCTTGATGGTATCCATCCTCATGATGTTGCCTCGATTCTTGATAGGGATGGTATTTGTGTCCGTGCTGGCCATCATTGCGCGATGCCTCTCATGAAGAAGCTTGGAATTACTGGGACGACGCGCGCGAGCTTGTATCTTTACAATACCAAAGAGGACATTGACGCGCTCACTGCGGGAATCAGGCGTGTGCAAAAGGTGTTTGGATGAGCGACGAAGAATTGTACCGCGAGAACATTCTGGATCTCTACAAGCACCCTCATAACGCAGGTGCCATCAAGAATCCTTCGTTCACGCATCGTGAGCTGAATCGCTCATGTGGCGATGATGTTGAGATATCCGCACGTATCGATGATGGAATCATCAAAGACATCAAGTTTCAAGGCAAGAGTTGTGCGATCTGCACCGCGTCAGCATCAATGATGACTGACGCTGTCAAGAATAAGCCCACAGAATTCGCTTATAAGCTCGGGGCCCAGGAAGTGCAGAAAATGCTCGGTATTCACATCAGTCCTGTTAGGATGAAGTGCGCAATGCTTCCGGTAATGACCCTGCAGAATGGTCTTGCAAACTACGAGGTGAATGTTCGTGCTCGAAGTGCGTGATGTGCATGTTAGTGTTGAGCAGCGAGAGATATTGAAGGGAGTCTCCTTGAGCGTTTTGCCTGGCGAGACTGTCGCGCTCATGGGCCCGAATGGTTCTGGCAAGTCCACCCTCGGAAATGCGATCATGGGGAATCCAAAGTATAAGGTAACGTCCGGTGATATCAGGTTTCTTGGGAAGAGTATCCTTGAGTGTACGCCAGATCAGCGTTCGCTGCTTGGGATCTTTCTCTCATTCCAGCATCCCCATGAGGTTCCTGGGGTGACGGTTGCACATTTTCTTCGGATGGCCAAGAATGCGCACATGACGGGCGATGAAAAGATTTCCGTGATGGAATTCCGAGGGCTTCTTAGCGAGAAGATGAATCTTCTCGGGATTGATCCTTCATTTGCGTCTCGCTACCTAAACCTGGGTTTTTCCGGCGGTGAGAAAAAGCGCCTCGAAATGCTTCAGCTCGCGCTCCTTGAGCCGAAGTTTGCCATTCTTGATGAGACTGATTCAGGCCTGGATATTGACGCGCTCAAGGCTGTTGCAGAGAGTGTGAATGCCATGAGGAATCAGGACAGGTCATTCTTGATTATCACGCATTACCAGCGCATTCTGGAGTATATTAAGCCCGATCGCGTGCTTGTCATGGTTGACGGTAAAGTCCTGCATGAGGGAACGAGTAGCCTCTTGCACGAGATTGAGCAGAAGGGGTATGCATGGCTAACAGACGCGCCCGCGAAGGTCAAACGCTGATGCGTCCGTGATTTCCGCCTTGACAATTCCAAAGGGGATGTCTCCTTTCAGGATGACTTGTCTGTACGCATAATTTTTTCCAATGCTCGTCCCAAATTTCCCGTGCTCGGTGATGAGGATGTCTCCTTTCCATCCGATCCAGCGCTTGTTGTTCAGAAGTGCGATGCGTTTGAAGAGCATGGTTGCTTCTTGTCCGCGCCGCTTGACCTCTTCCCCATGAAGTGGGCGTATGTTTGCGGCGGCTGTTCCTGGTCGCGGCCAGAACCGTGATATATTGACGATATCTGGCTTGCTCTGTTCCATGACTGCGAGTGTCTCGTGAAAATCCTTTTCGGTTTCCGTGGGATATCCACAGATGATGTCGGTTGCGATGCTGATGTCAGGGATCGCCGCGCGGAATTTTTCGACAATGGTAAGGTAAGCTTCAGCAGTGTAGGGTCGTTCCATGTCGCGAAGGACCTTGTTGCTTCCGCTTTGGACGGGGATGTGAAGGAACTTGAACATTCGAGGATGCTTGAACAGTGTGATGAGCTCATCAAGCTCCGTGAGAACATGGTCAGGGTTTGCCATGCCGAGGCGTACATGATACTCTCCGGGTGTTTCCAAAATGCGGGAGAGTAGGTGTGACAGAGTGATGCCAATATCTTTTCCATACGCCCCGTTGTCTTGGGATGTGATCCAGATTTCCTTTGCTCCTTCCTCTATCGCGCGCCCTACCTGCGTGATGATGTCTGTTGGCCTATAGCTAGTGATTCCTCCGCGCGCAATTTTTGTCTTGCAGTACGTGCAGTGCCCGAGGCATCCTTGCGCGATCGGCACGATTTCGATGAGTGGATTCTTGCGGACTTTCGGAAGGTTTAGCCTTCTCCCCCTCTCGCGCGAGAGCGCATGGATAATCCTCCCCTCAAGTGCCGCGTCAACAACCATGGTTATCTTTTCAATGTCATACGTGCCAATAATTGGGTACTTTGCAAGGTCTCCTAACGTTGTTTGCGCTTGGGGAATGCATCCTGCAAGTACCACTTTTCGTCCAGAAAGTTCCGCAAGTTTTTTGCGAAAGAAGCATTCCGTTGGTCCCTTGACGGTACACGAGTTGAATACGATGATGTCGGCATGCCTCTCATCAGGAACAATCTGATGCCCAGCATCCTGTAGGAGCCCTTGCATGATCTCCGTGTCGGCGGTGTTTGCCGAGCACCCTTGTGTGATGAAATGGATTCCTGCCATGGCAAAGAGGAAACAGTCAGTCCTTAAAAAAAGTGCCTGTCACGAAAGATTAATATCTGCGGATGAGAAAGAGTGAGTGTATGGTACACTGGGCAGTTAAGATTGTATTGATTGCACTTCTTGTGTTTGGAGTTGGATACTTTCTTCTTCAGTATGTGGAATATCGAAGGAATACTATGCTGCTCGGTGCAAGTTTGAAGCTCATTAATATGGGTGAATACGAGGAAGGGATTGGTGAGTGCGATAAGATGACATACGCTCATAATGTCTGTTACATGACGACGATGATCCTCAAGGAGATACGGAATGAGTCGCTCAGTAGAGAATTTTGTGAGGAGATTCCAGAGCATTCGGGTTATCCTTGGTGGATGGGCTCTGAGAGGGCAAGGAAGGATCAGGAACTCGCGCTCGCAAGGTCGGATTGTTTTGAGCGGGTCCGTGATTGATTTTTTCTAATTCATCTTGAATGATGCTTTTGATTTCCTCTGCATTTTTTACGCCGCGGAAGAATCGCCCGGCTGGGTATATGCAGACCACTCCTCCTGTTGAGTTACAGTACCCAAGACATTTTGCGTGTGTGCAGTATACGGCATGAACAAGCCCCGATTCTGCGATCCACTTTTTTACTTCATTGACTTCTTCAAACGTGATCGCGGGTCCGCAGCTTGGCATGGTATTGCCAGGTATTCGTGTCCGGTCATTTGTGCAGACAAACACGTGGAGTTTTGGCGTGACCCCCTTGATTTCTTCCATGGATGGGGGGAAACATTCTGGGATATTTCAACGTTTCGAGATCTCCATCATGTGAAAGGATATGATTTTCCCGTCGAGCCTAAAAGTGCAGAATTCATGCTTTATAGACCATATAAACGCATTTTTCAACAGAAAGGTATTTAAAGGGTACCCGCTTTCGTTCATATGAAATGGTTGTGTGAGATGGGTCCATTTCTTTGGTGAATACAATGCCTGAGGAGTCATACGCAGCGAAAGAAATCCAAGTCCTTGAAGGTCTGGAAGGTGTGCGCAAGAGGCCGGCGATGTACATTAGTTCCACCGGGATTGATGGTGTTCATCACTTGGTCTATGAGGTTGTGGATAACAGTATTGATGAGGCGCTCGCGGGCCATTGCACAAAGATTCGTGTGATCATTCATAAGGATAATAGCGTGACCGTTATCGATAATGGTAGAGGCATTCCTGTTGATATACATCCCCAGTTGAAGCGCCCTGCAGTGGAAGTCGTCTTGACAAAGCTCCATGCGGGCGGTAAATTCAGCAAGGATTCATACAAAGTCTCTGGCGGTCTGCACGGTGTTGGCGTTAGCGTTGTAAATGCGCTTGCAGAAAAACTAATCGTGACGATTCATCGAGAGGGGAAGATTTGGGTGCAGGAGTACTGCCGTGGCAAGCCCGTAACCGAGCTCAAAGTGACGGGGAATGTTGAGGGTACAGGAACGACGGTGACGTTCCTTGCAGATCATGAGATTTTTCCCGATATTAATCACAGTTTTGAGACGCTCTCTGCGCGGCTACGGGAGCTCGCATTCCTGAACAAGGGACTGTACATTTCTATTGAGGACGAGCGTGCTGATAAGAAGCACGAGTTTGAGTTCCAGGGCGGTATCATTTCTTTTGTTGAGTACCATAACAAGACAAAACAGCCCTTGCATAAGCCAATCTACATCCAAAAGAAGCAGGACACTATTGAGGTTGAGGCGTGCTTGCAGTACACGGATAGCTATCAGGAGAGTATTATGTCGTTCGTGAACAGCATTAACACGCGCGATGGCGGCTCTCATCTCACAGGGTTCAAAACCGCGCTGACGCGTGCGATCAATAAGTACGCGGACTCAAAGGCAAGCGATTTGAAGATCTCAAGCGAAGATACGATGGAAGGGCTGACGGCCATTATTTCCGTAAAGATTCCAGAACCTCAGTTTGAAGGTCAAACGAAGACAAAGCTTGGGAACACTGAGGTTCGAGGTCTTGTGGATTCCATCGTGCACGAAAGTTTTTCTGCGTTTTTAAACGAGAATCCTCAGATTACAAAGATCATAATTGATAAGATCCTGAACGCCGCAAAGGCTCGTGAAGCGGCAAGAAAAGCAAGGGAGCTCACACGGCGCAAGGGAGCGCTGAACAATCATTCCCTCCCAGGTAAGCTTGCCGATTGCACGGAGCGCGATCCCTTAAAGAGCGAGCTCTTCATCGTGGAGGGTGACAGCGCTGGTGGTAGCGCAAAGCAGGGCCGTGACCGCAAATTCCAGGCGATCCTTCCCCTGCGTGGAAAGATTCTCAACGTGGAGAAGGCGCGCCTTGACAAGGTCCTCGTGAATAACGAGGTCATGTCGCTCATCACGGCGCTTGGCACGGGGATTGGCCAGGAGTTTAACATTGCGAAACTGAGGTATAACAAGATCATCCTCATGACTGATGCGGATGTTGATGGCGCGCATATTTCGACGCTCCTCATGACATTCTTTTACCGGTACATGCCAATGCTGATCGAAAAGGGTCACTTGTATCTCGCTCAGCCTCCGCTCTTCCGTATCGCGAAGGGGAGGGCATCCCATTATGTGTACAATGATCGCATGCTGAAAGAGACCCTGGAGAAGATTGGCCGTGAAGGCACATCGCTCCAGCGCTACAAGGGTCTAGGTGAGATGAACGCTGAGCAGCTTTGGGACACGACGATGAATCCGAGCAATCGAGTGCTGAAGCAGATTGCCGTGAAGGACGCAATCGAGGCTGATGAGATCTTCTCTCTCCTTATGGGTGATGATGTCGAACCCAGAAAGGAATTCATCATGTCCCATGCGCATGAAGTCATAAACCTTGATATCTAACCGCGAGTTTTATATGGATCTCGGCATTTTCCTGTTCCATGCCAGAGGTGTACTTTGCCACGACGAACAAGGGGAAAGTGAAGACTCTGCGTGACGCTCTTATGCCCCATGGTATAGAGGTGGTGCATGTAAATATCGAACTGCCTGAGCCAAGGTCTGATGATCTGCGGCTCATTGCCTGCGAGAAGGTGAGACATGCATATCAGCACACCCGTATGCCGACGGTTGCGATGGATGCTGGTTTCTACATTCATGCGCTCGGGGGTTTTCCCAAGTCTTTCGTGAACTTCGCGCTTGGCACGATTGATCTTGAAGGGCTACTGAAGCTGACGGAGGGCAGGCCAAGGGATTGTGAGTTTAGGAATTGTCTTGCGTACCTTGATGGTCAGCGCAAAGAGCCGGTGTATTTTGAGTCGTGTGTGCAGGGATTGCTTGCAGAGGGGAGGCGCGGCACCCTTCGTCAGGATTCCTGGTCAAGACTGCATCTCGTTTTCATTCCAGCTGGTTATTCGAAGACTCTTGCAGAAATGACTCCTACGGAATATGCTGGCTTCAGGCAGGAGAGAGCAAGGGATTCATTCTCAACGCAGTTTGCCGACTGGTTCGTGGAATACTGCCAAAATCCCAAGCTTTAAATCTACTCGAGGATTACACCCACTAAAAAAGAGGTGGGCGGGGATTGTCGTGACTGGCAAATTTGGCAGTATCATCGGTCTTACAAGCGAAATCGTGCAGAAAGCGTTGCAGTGCCGTACCAAGCTGAATGGACATTGGACGATCGACAAGGAACGATTTCTGGATGAACGGGCTGGGATTAGTGATGATGCCGTATGGTTTCTTTCCCGTCCGTATGTTTCTGGTCAGGGTCTTGATGCCTTAGTTGACAGGGTCGCAGGGAATTTTGACAAGTGGGGTGTGACAGCGACCGTTGATCTTCTGGGCGAGGGTCTTGTTGGCGACGCTAGTGCAACATCAATGAAAACGATGAGGTTTCAGGCTGATCGTAACATGGATACTATGGCTGAGACTATTACAAGGCTGAACCATGAGATGTATGATGGCGTCTTGCAGCCAATGAATAAGGATCCAAGGATCCGTCCTTCAGTGTCGATTAAGCCTTCCTCTGTTGGCATTCGCGTTGGGCCTTCCCTTGACTGGCCTGAGGGGTATTCTGAAGCTTGCTATAATTGCATCAGGAATGTCGCACGGCAGGCTGATGATGCTGGCCTCATGCTCGAGATTGACATGGAGGATTTGCACTGGACTGATTGGACTCTTGATGTGTACGCGCGGCTTCTTGATGAAGGTCTGGAAAATCTTGCAGTCGCTCTGCAAACCCGCCTCGATCGCACGGGGGAGCGTGACGTTCCGCGAATCATAGATCTTGCGAAGAATTACCCTGTTGCCGTTCGACTCTGCAAGGGGATTTACGAAGAACGCGGCGCTCCTGGCGTGATTCCGCCGACAAAGGAGGGCAATGTCGAGATGAAGGAACGCCTGCTTGTTCAAGGTGAGCAGTTGCTCCGGGGCGGCGTGTATCTGAAGTTTGCGACGCACGACGTCGACTATATCCATCGGTTCATGAGGGATATCGTTGTGGCTCAGCATATCGCTCCGACGCAGTTTGAGATTCAGATGCTGGAGGGGGTTCCTGGTCGTGACAGACTCCAAAGGAGTCTTGCGAATGGCTCGTATTATAATGATGTCATATACGCCGACCAGCTGACCGCGTTCCAGATGTTTGAAAGTGAGGATATGGATCATGTCAATCGTCTTATGGATGCAGGGGTAATCGTAAGAAGGTATGTTCCCTGGGCGCGTGAGGGCCCCGCGGGAAGGCAATCCGCGATTAGGTACTGTAGACGCCGCCTGAGCAGGAATGAGGATATGTTCCAGCATGCATTGAGCCATGGCCCTGCGCTCTATCTGAAGTCAGTACGGCTGAGTCTGAAGGACTGAGCACAACCTTTATAAATGGTCCACAGTTCCTTTGCGGCATGGCAAAAAAGCAGAGTAAAGCTGCGATCAAAACAAGGAAGAAGCGCTGGTTCCAGATTAGTGCGCCCAAACTCTTTGATGAGACTATGCTTGGAGAGATTCCAGCGTATGAGCCTGAAGAGTTGATCGGTAAATCACTCGCAGTGAACATGATGTTCTTGACAAATGATCCAAAGAAGCAAAGCTTTAGGATGTCGTTCCGTATTGTCGGTGTTGATGAATCAAAGACGATTACGGAGATATCAGAGTATGTGATGCTTCCCTCTCAAGTGCGCCGCCTTGTCAGGCGTGGAAAGACTCGCATGGATGAGTCCGTCGTTCTTGAAACAAAGGACGGCGTGCGAGCACGGTTTAAGCCCCTCGCTCTCACAAGAGGTGTAACGACGTCATCTGTTGTCAAGAGTCTTCGCAAGAAATTGCTGGCATCATTCTCAAAAATGGTCCAGAGCGCGCCATTTGAAGACGTCGTGAGGGACATTATTACCGGTAAGCTTCAGTCTTCGATTCGTGCAGAGATGTCAAAGATCCACCCAATGGTGATTATTGAGATTCGTGCGATTAAGCGGATGGAATCAAAGAAACAGCCTGTTGCGCCTGAACCGACTCCTGCCCCCGCTGCTGTCGCGTAATGTCTTCTCCAAATATTTATATATCAAGATGCCTGATTTTTTTCTGTGGAGCGTACACACTGGGCGAGCGATCTAAGTAGGGTAAGTAGGGTTGTGAATGTGCTGTCACGGCATGGATTTGATTACTGGCTGTACCGTCATGACATTCACGGGTATCTCAATCCGTTGAGAAGGATGTTTCTAAGCCGTAAAAAGCCAGTGAATCCGTATGAGAAT
This sequence comes from uncultured Methanosarcinales archaeon, assembly GCA_964455675.1. Lineage (GTDB taxonomy): Archaea > Nanobdellota > Nanobdellia > Woesearchaeales > CAYVYK01 > CAYVYK01. The sequence continues at coordinate 22,234 of CAYVYK010000016.1, read as the reverse complement.
TTACGGATGGCGCTCGAGGAGCTTGGTGGTACATATGTCAAACTTGGTCAGCTGCTCAGCATCCGTCCAGATCTTGTCCCGGTGCAGTTGTCGCTGGAATTGCAAAAGCTTCAGGACCGTGTGCCCCCTGAGCCATTTGATGTGGTGAAGCGGCAGATTGAGTCCGAACTCAAGAAACCGCTTGATAGTTTGTTCAGGCGATTTGATAAGAAGCCCCTCGCTGCGGCATCAATTGGTCAGGTTCATCGTGCTCAGTTGAAGAATGGTGAGGAGGTCGTCATCAAGGTTCAGCGCCCTCGGGTGCGGCAGATGATGCAGAGTGATATCGACATTATGCGGTATCTTGCGGGGTTGGCGGAGCGCCGTCGCATGACGATTTACAAGTTCTCGCCCTCAAAGATTATTGATGAGTTTGAGCGATACTCGACGATAGAATTGGATTACGTGAAAGAGGGCCGCCACGCAGAGATATTCAAAAGGAATGTGCATGGCGATTCAAGGATTATCATCCCGAAGATCTACTGGGAGTTCACGACTGCGAAGGTCCTCACGATGCAGTATGTTGATGGAAAGAAACTCTCGGAACTAGGTAGGGCTGACAGGTCAAGGATACGAAGTGCTCTTGATTCAGTTGCGGTTACTCTCCTAAAACAGGTGTTTGAGGATGGATTCTTCCATGCGGACCTCCATCCGGGAAACATCCTTTTAACAAAGGATAATAGAATCGCGTTCCTAGATTTTGGCATTGTAGGAAGGATGGATGCCGAAGAGCGCCATTCGAGCATGAAGATGTTTGTCGCGATTCTGAAGTGTGATGCTGATGCCACGGTTGATGCGCTTCTTGAGTTGGGCTCTAAGTCCAAGTCTTCGAACATTCATGAATTCCGTCGCGAGGTTCGCGAGGAGCTTGAGCAGTGGTATGGTAGCTCGCTTGGTCAGTATCATGTCACGCACTTAATGCATAAGTTCCTTGACATTGCCTATCGGCATGAGGTAGTGATGCCGCCGGACCTGACCCTGTTCGCCAAGGCTCTCGTGACAATGGAAGGTACGGCTCTCGAGTTTGATCCGGAGTTTGATTTTGTGAAGGCGGCAACGCCGTATATGAGGCATTTGATGCATAAACGCTACGCTCCGCGCAAGCTGATCAGGGGATTTTTAACGCAGTCCTCTCGCATCAAGGAGGAATTGGTGCAGATGCCTAGGAACGTGAATGAGGTCCTTGAGGGTTTCAAGGCTGGGAAGTTCAGCATTGATGTGAAGGACACGGACATTCACCGGCTCGGTGTCGAGCTTGATCGCTCGAGTAACCGCCTTGCGTATGGCATGATCATTGGCGCGCTCATTCTTGCAGCTGCCCTACTTGCGGACACATCGTTCGGTCCGAGATGGTTTGGGTACCCGGCAGTGTCAACAGTATTCCTTCTTGTTGCTTTTTTTATGTTGTTTCTCCTCGTGGAATCCATTCGCAATGAGAAAAAGGTTGAGAGGTCAGACATATGAGGATTGTGAAAAAATTACTCAAGCGTGCTGCAAGGAAAGCAGCGAAGAAGGTCGTGAAGAAAACTGCAGCGGTTTCTGTTCGTCTGGCAAAGAAAGCCTGGAAGGAACGATCGAAAGTAAAGGTCATGGCAAGGAAGGCAGAACCTGTCGTTAAGTCTGTTGCCCGCCGCGTAACAAAAAGGATGTGTTAGTACTCGATGCCGCGCAGTCCCGGTAGTCCCCTGTCAAAGTAATGTTTGATAAGTTTCATTTCTGTAACAAGGTCCGCCTTCGCCATGATTTCTGCTCGTGCATTTCGGCCAGTGAGTACCATATTGAGCGAATGAGGGCGTTTATCAAGAAGATTGAGCACGAGAGGCAGTGGTATGAGTCCAAGGTGTATGGCGACATTGATTTCGTCAAGGATGAGGAGATGGAGCTTGGGGTCGCGAATCTTGTCGCCTGCAACCTCGAGCGCATGCATCGCTGCCTTTGCGTGCTCTTCCTTGGGAAGAGTATCTCCTCCTATACCGACGAATCCTTTTCCAAGGGTGATAAGTTCAAAATTAGGTAGGAGCTTTGCTGATTCCATCTCTCCCGTTCGCCAGGTTCCTTTGATGAATTGGATCATGCAACAGGGAAGATGATATCCTGAGGCGCGCAGCGCAAGCCCAAGTGCCGCTGTTGTCTTTCCTTTCCCATCTCCAGTATAGACGTGCACAACTCCAGGTTGTAATGCGTTCATGAGACTCCTCGACGTTGGACTATAGAGATGCAGTAACTATGGGTGATCATCGAGCTTGACGCCGCAGTCGATACAGACCTTCGCGGGATTGCTCATCTTCTGGGCGGATTCTTCCACGAATGCCGCGGCGTTTGCAAGGAGTGCTTCTTTTGTGAGCGCTTCCACATCAAGCGTAGACATGGTCTCGACGGCTGGCTTACTGCTGCGTATTGCCACGATATGTTTTGATGAAAGAACGCTTTCTTCCTTTGCGCTCACGGTTTTGAAGATGACTTCAACGCTTTTTGGTGGGACTTCGTCTGGTTGCTCTGCAACTTCTTCAACCTGTTCCCTTTGGACGTTGACTTCTTTTATATTGAGCACCTGGTTTTGGCGCGATCCATCGCGGTAGACGGTGCATCCCTTGCAGCCGAGCTTCCATGCAAGCAGGTATCCTTTTTGTACATCCTCAGGGGCTGCATAGTTCGCGAAATTGATCGTTTTGGATATTGCGTTGTCAACGTTTTTTTGGAATGCTGCTTGCATTCTGATATGATCAACAGGGGATATGTCGTGTGCGGTGACGAAGACTGCTTTGACATCCTCGGGAACTTCCATAATGCCATGGAGGCTTCCCTTCTCGGCGATCTTCTTCATGAGGTCTGGTGTGTAGAATCCGCGTTCCTTGGCGACTTTCTCGAAGTATTTGTTCACGTACACAAATTGCTGTCCGAGGGAATGCGAATTTTTAATGAAGCAGATGGCAAAGTTTGGTTCGATTCCTCCTGATGTGTCTCCGAGCATGCTGAGAGTCCCTGTTGGCGCTATTGAAGTGACAGCGCAGTTGCGCATTGGAATACCCTCTTTCTCGAATGTGCTTCCTTTCCACGCGGGAAAGACTCCTTTCTTTTCGGCGAGCTCTTGGCTCATGTTGTGCGCTTCATGCTCGATGAATTCCATGACTTTTTCTCCAAGTTCCACTCCTTCGTCAGTGTTGTATCCTATGCCGAGCTGGTAGAGCATGTCCGCAAATCCGAGGACTCCAAGGCCGATTCGTCGTGTCTTTTGTGCCATTTCAGTGATTTGTGGAAGAGGATAGGTTCCTGCATCGATGACATTGTCGAGCATCCATACGCCGGTCCGCGTGATACGTCGCAGGCGTTCAAAGTCGACGGTTCCATTCTTGACGCAGAGGCTGAGATTGACTGATCCGAGGTTGCATACTTCAAAGTCGAGGAGTGGGACTTCGCCGCAGGGATTCGTGGCGCGTATTTCGCCAAGGTGTCGAACGGTGCTGCGCTCATTGATCCTGTCGATGAAGATGATTCCTGGCTCTCCAGTCTTCCATGCATGTTCGTAAAGCTGCCTCCACACATAGCGAGCATCGAGTCGTTTAACGACTTGGTGTGTGTGGGGATCGACGAGGTCGTATTCCTCTCCGTTCTCGAGCGCTTCCATGAATGTGTTTGTGACAGATATGGAGATGTTGAAATTGTTAAGTTTCGTAAGGTCATCTTTCATAGTGACGAATTCGAGCACGTCCGGGTGGTCTATCCGGAGGATACCCATATTCGCTCCTCTCCTGTTGCCTTGCATGATGACGCTTGTTGCGGCGTCAAAAACGGTGATGAATGTCACTGGCCCGGATGCGACGCCATTGCTTTTGACAACACGTGATCCTTTGGTGCGAAGTCGTGAGAAGTCAAATCCTGTTCCACCTCCAGTTTTCTGAACGAGTGCCTGCCACTTAACCGCGTCGAATATTTCTTCCATGCTGTCTCCAACGGGAAGAACAAAGCAGTTAGCGAGCTGATTGCACCCGATGCCAGCATTGGATATTGTCCTTCCTCCTGGGAGGAATTCGAGTTTGCTGAACGTGGTGTAAAACGTCTCAGCTGCTTTTTTGACTGCCTCTTCGCCGCCGTACGCTCGCTCGGGTTGTGCTAGGGCGTTTGCTACTCGCCGGAACATTTGGTCGGGAGTCTCGATAACTTTACCATTATCGTCCCTCATGAGGTATTTGGCTTCTGCGATTCGTAACTGATTGAGATTGAGATGCGAGGTGTCAACAAGGCCGCCCAATATTTCCTTTTTGGCTTCCCGAATCATGGTACGCTCATGGCGGTAGAGGATGAACGCTTTTGCGGTCTTGGCGTGGCCAGTTTTGATGAGGATAGTTTCAACCGAGTCTTGAATTTGCTCTACGGTTGGGATGCTGTCTTTAAATCTGCTGCAGATGTCTTCGATGACTTGCGCACCGAGGCGTTCGGCAAGTTCGTAATCCGTTCCCCCAATCGCTTGTGCTGCTTTGAAGATTGCTGTGGTGATCTTTTGTTGATCGAAAAGAACGATGCGTCCGTCCCGTTTACGTACTTGAGTGATGCATGCAGTATCTGGTTTTGGGACAGCCGTAGGACTCATTTAATCACCTCAATGACGGGAAACACACAATAGCTTGTGGTACAAAGCTATCAAAAACACAACATATCGTCAAACCGCTCATTTAAATAGTTAATGGTTTTGAAGACTATACATTTTAACATAATGGAATACTCATATCAATTCTTCTGACCGTTTTGTGGATCGTTTGAGAAATCTAAAGGGTATAGCCCATGAGAATCCCGAAAAACGATGGCACTTGCGATGCATATGATGGAATAAATATGTTGCCCTTGGAGAGGACTCCGCAGTGACAAGTGATCATTTTCCGCAAATTCTGCGAAAAGGCTGTCCGCACGGTGTAGGAAAACAAATCAACACGGGATGGAAACGCGAAATACTAATATACCTTTGATGTCTCCAGTGGATACATATGGGAAGGTGCGGGTAGAGATGTATATCCATTCGATTGATCCGGTGCTGTTCCACCTTGGGCCTTTGGAAATCAGGTATTATGGTATCATCTTCGCACTAGGTTTTTTGCTTGCCTATGGATATTTGCACTTCACAAGGTCAAGACTTGGTTTGTCAAAGCTTGATGTTGAGAATCTGCTGCTCTATCTTATGGTTGGTGTTGTCATCGGGTCTCGCTTGTTCCATGTGCTGTTCTGGGAGCCGTCGTTTTATCTCGCGAATCCCGTGAAGATCTTGTTTGTCTGGCAGGGGGGCCTATCCTTTCATGGAGGTCTTCTTGGTGCAGTGCTTGCCGTGTGGATCTTTGCGAGGAAGAAGAAAGTTCCGCTCATCAGGTTGTGTGACGCGCTGACGATTCCGGCAGCTATCGGACTTGCAATAGGGAGACTTGCGAATTTTGTCAATGGGGAGATTTGGGGTATAGTCGCAGATCCGCAGAGGATTCCTTGGTGTGTGAATTTTCGAAACACCGGAGGCGATGATGTATGCAGGCACCCGTATCAGATCTACGCATTCCTAAAGCGCGCATTTGTCGCGGGAATACTGGTAATGATACAATTCCGGAAGAATCGTGATGGCCTCCTCACATGGAGTTTTGTGTTCTTGTTTGGTGTAGGAAGGCTCGTGCTTGACTTTTGGCGTGATGATCCAAGGTTCTTATGGCTTGCCGCAGGTCAGTGGATGAGCATTGTCATGGTTATTGTCGGTGGTTTCATGCTCATCAAGAATCACTGGAATGATCTAAAACAAGTGTTCAGTTCTTCCACTTGATACTGCATCCCATGCTTGGTGCAAAATCTTCGGGAGGATTTTTTCCTTCAAGCATGCACCGGATCACTTCTTCCATCGTGTGTTCGTGCACAGTTTCTCCAAGGTGCAGTTGGTCATCAATTCTACCGTGGTAGAGAAGCATGTGATTCTCGTCGAAGAGAAACGGATCTGGAGTGCATGCTGCTCCGTATGCTCGCGCCACTTCTTGGCTCTCATCATGGAGGTATGGAAACTTTATTCCGTATTCCTTCGCAAATGTTTTCATCCGCTCAAAGCTGTCATCCGGATACTGCTTGGAGTCATTGCTGTTGATCGCAATAATGTGCACATGTTTTCGAAAGAGATGGTGGAGCCGGACGATTTCCTTTGTTTTTTGGATGACGTATGGGCAATGGTTGCATATAAAAATGATAAGTATTGGCTTGCCTTGAAAATCCGTACGTTGATGGTATTTACCGTCGATTCCTAAAAGCTCAAACTCTGGTGCACTAGTCCCAACATCGAGTTTGTGTGAGGATAACGTGAGTGCCATGCGTGATGAAGAGGCACATGGATGATTTTAAAGCTTTGCTTGAACACTTAGGAGAATACGCTATTCATCCACGCAAGCAATCGTTCCCACCAGGTGTAGTGTGAGCATTTTCCTTCCCTGCATAGCATCGTTTTGCATTCATAGGGTTCCGTGCAGCTGCTTCCTTCTTCCTTTTTCATGGCTAGCTCTCCGTCCATTCCACAGTACTGTTCCGGATTGATATCCCCAAGGGAGTGGCATATGCTCGCGACGAGGCATCCTGTGCAGAGTGGGCTACATATTCCTCCTTGGCAGTGTTGGAGCCCGCATTGATAGGAGTGCTGGCAGTTCTTCCCAATACCTTGCTGCTGTTCCATAGTGCTCGTCAGGCCACAGTACACAGCAGAGCCGTTCAATAGCAGTCGTGATCCGAAGGGCAGACAGTCATTGTCATTCAATGCGCATCCTGTGCAATTGGTGATATTGCATGCCGTTCCCGAGGGGACCGTTCGCATGAATTCGACTGGTGTGCATGCGCCAAGGACTGTGATCTGTTGGATGCAAGTCTCGACTGTGATCTCCCTGCCGCCGATGCATCCCTGCCCTGCAAGACTGCATGATTCCTCGGGGCATCCTTCCGCGTCGAATGCAAGTCCATTGTCATACGAGAATACTCCTCCAAAAGGGGTGCAGGCTCCATTCTGGCACCCGTAAGGACAAACGAATGTGGACTTGATGACGTGAAGATTCTCATCGCATGCTCCTTCAGTTAGAACGTTTTCGGTGCAAGAATCCCAGAAGGTTTCTTCTCGTGTGCGTGTGTTCGAGCTCGTGAATGGTTTGAATCCTTGGTCGTCATCAACGCAGAATGGTGGAAGTGTGATAACAAAAGGCGTTGGTGATGGAGTTGGAGTTGGCGTACTTTCCCGGATGCTCCCACCCATGAGTTCGTCAATCGCATCTTCCACGAGGGCTTGTGTCGCTCCCGAGATGAGGAGTTGTACGTTCCCGTTCTGTTCATGAACTTCAAGGATGCTGTCTCCGGATGGTATGGCATCCGCACAGTCTCCAGATAATCCAAGTAGTGTCATAACGGCCGGATTGTCACATGGGGTGCCGATCACAAATGCGTTGTAGTCATTCACATCACCGATATCTTCTGCAAAAATGACTTGCTCGATCGGTACCTGGTATCCTTCTGATTGTAGTGTGCTGAAGATCCGGATCGTGTGTGCGACGTCTGCTGCTGGCGCATTTGAGCCGACGATGCTGATTGCTTCGACAACGTCATCATCGATGAAGAAGCTAGGGTAGTCAGAGATGTCCAGTCGTGTGCTGAGAGTACCATAAGATGCAGGGATGAGAAGTGCCAAGACCAAGGACAGTGTGATGGTAGTGTAGACAATATGCTTCATGCAACGTTTTTGCATTCTGCAAGTTTTAAGTTTTTCTATTCCAGTGCTGCTTTGGGGAGAAATTGTTTCTTGTGTACTTCAAAGACCCGAAAGTTGTCAAAATCCTCAATCACGTCCTCAAAATGTTCTCGGATTTGTAGGAATATCTTCCGGAATTCGCTTCCTCCCATCGTTTCGACAAAGAGTAGCGCGTCCCATTCGCCAAAGCTTCTGATGAATTCTGATATGTTTGGGTGCTGCTCGCAAAAATATCGGAATTTGTCATCCTGTTCCTTGCTGATGTTTCCAAAGCGTATGAGGAGGATGTTACTTGTGACCCCGAGTTTGGAAATGTCAAGATTGAGGCGGTATCCCTTGACGATCTCAGATTTTTGGAGCTGCAAGAGTCGTGCCCGCACGGTCTTTTCTGTTGCTCCGACTTGCCTTGCGATATCCACGATCCGTTTGCTGCCATCGAGGAGAGCGGCGAGCAGTTTCTTGCCAAGAGTGTCAACGACAAGTTCGTCGCGATCACCACCCATGACGAGATCATCAAGTCCTTCTTTTCTGACAAGGTAATTACGCAGAAAGAGATGATGAACGATGGTGGTAAGGATTAACCCCTCTTTGAGGCCTTTGACCTCCGAGAGCAGGTGTTTGAGGCTTTTATTGAAGGCAGATGGGTTTTTGGAGATGAACATCGCGAGCAGATCATACTTGCCGTCGCACTCAAAGATCATGATGATATCATCCCTGCTTGTAAGGTGATGCACGAGATTGTGAAATTTTTCTTCGGAGTGGTAGCTTGCCTTGAAGAAAACGATGTAGGTATGCAGCCCAAAACGCGCGTAGTCAATAAGTGGAATCGTACCCCGGATGATGCTCTTTTTGTGGTATTGTGCAATCTTGTGACTGATGAGCTGCTCACTCATCCTGGTTTTCTTGCAGAGCTTCACGGAGGGCTGTCGGTAGTTCGCATCCAGCTCGTACAAAAGCCTAAAGTCCTTCTTTTTCAGTCTCATATTGTAGAGAGGGGGACTATTGTATTTAAGCCTTACCGTGAAATAAAAAATAACAAGGAAAATATTCTAATAAGATGCACGTATTACACTATCTTAGGGGAGATTCTATGGCAACAACTTCGTTCACAATCCCGACATACCGTCTGAAAGACGCGCATGAGTCGGTACAAGCGTATCGTGAGAGTTTTCAGTCTCACGGTCATGATGTCCCAATCATCGTCTTTGATGACTCACCGCAGGATATTCATGACCGGGACTTTCCAGCGTTTGCAGCAAGGGTTGGCAAGAATGTGTGGTATGTCGGGCCGCAAGAGAAGGCAAGATTTATCGACCACATGGTCAGAAAGGTTGGAGACGAGGGTACAATCCGCAGGATCCTAAGGCCAAGTTATGGAGGAAACCGCAATTTCACTGCGCTCTATACGACCGGCGATTTCTTCATCAGCGCCGACGATGATATGCGGCCGCATGGATTGCATGCGGCAGAGTCCGGCATTCTTTCAGAAGGAGAAGTCCTCAAGGGAAGGTACATGGACAAGAGGACTTTGGATGGACAAGTGCGTCGACAGGAGTATGATCTTCTGGCAGCGTACTTGGATGTTCTGGGCAAGCGTGTTCGTGATGTATCAGGATATTGCCTTGGCACAACCCTTGTTGATAGCATGACTGATCTCTATACGAATAAGACGGTAACGGGACTTGTGCCAAACACGGTTTCGGTCGTCGGTAAAGAGGTGAATCCTGACGCAAAGATTATTACCGCACAAACCTTTAGGAGCGGCAGCGCGGATGTTGACGCTGTAGACTATGTTCATGATTTTCTGGTAAATCCCCACCTCGCGTTCATCAATGATATGATGATGAGATACGTAATTGAGAGATTCCAGCCCTGCGTTACTGCGACGAACTGGAGATTAGATAATGGGATATCAGGGTATGATAATAGGGATGGCATTCCCCCGTTCATCCCAACGAAACTCCGTTTCGAGGACTATTTTTTGCGGGTGTGGTTGCAGGATCCTTCCGTCGCCGCAGCGCATATTAATGCCGCTCAGACACACTACCGCAACCCCTACATGCGTCAGAGCCTCGCGCATGATTTGTGGAACGAGGACATGGCAAATTTCATCAAGCCAAGGTTAAAGGAGATGGTGCGGTTTGATGGTGGCAACGCGACTCTTGAGGGCAGAATTCACGTTGCGCGTGCCGAGTCAGATGCAATACTCGCAAAGGGCAAGGAATATTATGACCGGGCGATAACACGAGCTGCTGAGGTTATCGCGCGTCAAGAGAGGGATAATGGTTTTTCCCCAGAGCAAAAGTCGCAGTGGATTAGTGGATTCGCCAAGGATATTTTTGAGGAATTTGCTGGTTTTGATGGAGAAGCATTTTATGCGCGCATGCAACAGACTGCAGACGAAGAGATTGAGGCGCTTGCGGAAGCTCTGAGGGTTTGGCCCTCACTCCAGGATGTTGCCCGTGATATGAAAGCGAAAAATGAGCTTCCCATCCGTCGCGTGAGGTAGTCAATGGATGTCGTCCATATCACGCCGCCGTTTCTTGCGCTTCATGAGGACCTCGTGTATGGTGGGATTGAAAGGATCGTAAACACATTAAGGTCTGAGCAGAAGAGGATGGGAGTATCAACAAGTGTACTTGCTCCTTCAGATTCGACGGTTGAAGGCCTCATTCCAACAGTGCCAAGTATTGGTGTGGGAGACTTGTATGACGCATCGCTCGATCCGATGAAGGTTCGTGACCATACGTGGGCAAAGGTGCTGCATGTGGCAAAGGTTCTTGAGTTTTTACGGGCTCATCCAAGTGTCATTGTGCATTCTCATGATGATCATGTTCTTCCTTTTCTTGCAAGCAGTCCTAATCCTTGGGTACACACGGTCCATTGTGATTATGAAGAGTTCTGGCCTCTGGAGAGATTTCCTGTGCTTGGACGATCTGCAAATCATCTCGTTGCGCTGAGCCAGTCGCACAAATCGATTTATGAGAGTCATGGGTACGCGATGTTCGGTGTCGTGAATAACGGCTTGCCAGTTGGTGAGTTCCGGTTTGAGCAAAAGAAGGATGGGTATCTGCTTTCGTTATCGGTGATTGCGCCGCATAAGGGACAGAAGGAAGCGATTGTTGCTGCAAGGGCTGCGAAAAAACCGCTCATCATTGCAGGTAATATCGGTAACCGGCAGTATTTTGATGAAGAAGTAAGGCCCCATCTTGATGCGGACTTATCGTCAGAGCAAGATAAGCTCACGGCATATCGTGGCCTCTTGGGTGATCATGCGGTTGTGTATGTGGGTCCAGTAAATGATGCGCAGAAGAAACCCCTGTATGAGTACGCATCTGCGTTCCTCATGACATGCCTCTGGCACGAGCCCTGGCCAACGATAGGTATGGAAGCGTTGCTTTGCGGCACGCCGGTGATCGCGCTAAACAAGGGTCCCGCGAAGGAAATGGTGCTGCATGGCACGACTGGTTTTGTCGCTGAAGATGTGAATGGGATGGTTCATGCTGCCCGCCATATCGGGGATATTGATCCTGCGAGGTGTCGAAGTGATGCAGAGCGAAGGTTTGGTTCCGAGAGAATGGCCGAGCAGTATCAGTTGCTCTACGCGCGTGCGAAGGATTGACTGGGTATCCAAACCTTTTTATCTTCATCCAGAAAGACTCTTGCAATGATCCTTAGCGACAGAGATATCAGAAAGGCTATGACGCGTGGCGACATCATGATTTCTGATTTTTCTGAGAGTCAGATTGGTCCTGCTTCCGTTGACTTGCGTCTGGGCAGTGTCTTTAAGGTCTTCAAGCATTATGATATCACGCACATTGATCCTGCGGCAGGAATCCCGGACGAGATGCTGCACACAATCGATGTACCAAAGGACAGTTCTTTCATTATTCATCCGGGCGAGTTTGTTCTTGGAATCATTCATGAGCGTGTCAGGATTTCTGATTCGCTCTGCGTGAGGATCGACGGAAGAAGCTCGTGGGGTCGGCTTGGTATCATTGTCCACTCCACTGCTGGATTTGTGAATCCAGGTTGGGACGGCCACCTGACGCTTGAGATAACAAATATTTCCCGTCTACCGGTCATGCTTCGGCCGGGCACGAGGATCTGCCAGATTTCTTTTGAGTTGCTCACCTCCCCGGCAGAGAATGTGAAAAAGAGCGGTAAATACGCAGGTGAGAGTAAGCCTGGCGCGAGTAAGATTAATCTTGAGTCGTGAATTTCTTTTTATAAATCAAAGGATGTGCTTGCGAAATATTTATATAGGTAATATACTTTTTAGTATACTAATATGGTTAGGCGTTCAAGTGCCTCGACGAAGGCGCGAAAGGACAAAGAATTCCACCAGTTCCGTGACAACATGGACGGTTGGATCAAGGACATCAATACGCAGATGGGTAGTGTCGTAACGATGGGTTCGCTCCTCCAGGAGAACGCAAGCAATATCCAGCATAATTATGAGATCATGCGTCAGCTTGCGGCCGAAATTGAGGATCTGAAGAACGAGGTTGAGACGCTCAAGCTCATGCAGATTATTTCTCTAAATAAGCAGGATATCGTCCAAAAAAGGACTGACGCTTAGTGTTTCTGGACCATGGATTCTACTTTCTTCAATACTTTGTCCAAGGCGACGAAGAGATTTTTGTCGGTATATTCGGAGTTGTAATGCTCCCCGCCCACGACGAGCCTTCCTTTGATCTCGTACTTGGAGCTTTCTTCGACTTTGTGCACGGGCTTAAGCACGAGCGATAGTTCAGTGACGTTTGGTATAAGCTCACTGATCTTGCGTGCGTAACTGCCGACAATTTTCTTTACCACAATCATTGAGGCTCCATCAAGCTCACGAAAGCCAGCAAGCCGTATGTTGCCGCCAAGTTCCAGAGTATCATCGCTGCTTTCCACGTTACTCCCCCCTAAAGAACAATAATGATCTGCAAACTATTTAAGATTTGTGGAACGCCTCCGGGCAGACTCGAACTGCCGACCTTGCGGTGGCTGGCACCTGCTGATAACAGCCGCACGCTCTACCTGCTAAGCTACGGAGGCAGACGGTAAAATGGTTCGAGGATCGTTTATAAAGGTTTCTGTGACTCGTTGTGGTATCGAAGCCTTTTAAAGACGCCAAGCATTCTCGATAGTGCAATGGTGTCGATCGGAATTGGCGTTTCAGCGAGTTATGATCTTATACCCTCTGCGCGAAGCTCCGCGTTGGAACAGCGCGTGAAAGAGTCCGTGCGTGGGAGGTTTCCCTTCTGGTATCTGTATCGCGATGAAGCAAGTCCTGATGACATCAAGTTTAACTACGAGCTTGCCGGAGTGCCGGTGATCGCGTACGCGCTCGACGCCGCAGAACATCAGGACCGCTCAGGTAAGATTGCCTGCTGCGGCAATGTTGATACTGCTCAAATATTTGACAGGTTTGTGAATTACTTCCGGGTAAAAAAGGAGTTTATTTTTGTTCGTGAACCGGAGAAGAAAAATGTTGCTGCCACCGTTGATGCTCTCCACTCCGCGTTGAAAACCGACCGTCAGATTTTTGTTGCGGGTGACTGTCCCTGCGCGGATCTTTCTCTTCGTGAGATGACAAAAAAAGATGAGGAGGCGGACGCGGTGTTGATGTGGAATTTTGAGCGTGACATATTTGGCGTTGAGGAGAAAGAGCATCCGTACCACAGATACTTTCACTGGCGCATGCAGATGGATAATGAGTCGCAGCGTTTCAAGGAGCCGAACGTGTATTACTGGGATCCGTTGAAGGTCCGTCCGTTCTTGAATCTCTTGCACGGTGCAAGAAAGTCCGCGCGTGGCGGATTGAATTCTATGATACTTGCACGTTTCTGGCGCTTTCCCTACGTTGCGTCAAGGTTTGTTGTAGACGATCCATCTAGTGCATGGAAGTTCTTCCGCACCATTGTGCATAATGTGAGAGACTACGAGCACAAAAGGGAGTTGCAGTTCGGGGAGACTCAGCTTATGAACGCGTTTGGAAGACTGCTTCATGGAACGGCCGTCTCTGCGAGACACAGTGACTTTGGCCGGATTGCTGATATTGATGCATTCCAGGATTTGTGGTATCTGGAGGGAGTGGTCCGCCGCGTTCTCGAGGAGCCTGACCACCCATTGCATGAAAGGTATCATGCCTTGCAGATGTTTGGTGAGTCGTTCCGCCAAGAATTCCGCAAGTGGATCCTTCCATGCCACCCAAAGTTCGTCAACGAACATGTAATGTTTCACGCGCAAGGTGCACCGCATCCATTACCCTATGACGACGAAGGGAATTTTAATCCTAAGGTTATCAGTAGATATTTTTCTCCCTCGGAGCTGCAGTGGGGTGTGGATGCGCTAAGATCATACCACAAAGTATTTAACGCTCGGTAGCATCAGGAATGGCTGTGTTGAGGGGCAAGACTGTTAAGCCAGTAGCGTGCGTCATGGACATCCAAATGACGGCAGCGATATGGGGCATGGCTACGGGACGAGAAGGACGTGCAGACGTTGAAGACCCTATTTTAATTCCTCGACCAGGTCTTGGGGAGTTGCTGAACGGTCTTCGTCATGCTAATATCCCGCTGATCTTCTATACTGATGGTAGGAAAGGTGACGGTATCAAAAGGGCTCTGAATGATGCGCTGTGGAGGCTGCATGCATACGTTCCTTTCATCTACGCTGAGACTGACGGAAAGCCAGAATACAAGAATATGAAGAGTGTCGCGGACGCGGTGCGTACGACTCCAGATTGTCTCGTCCTCGTGACTGACACGGCATGCAGCGCCAATGATTTGATTGCAGCAAGGGATTATTTTACTCCAGTTATCCACGTTCCTGCAAATCCTGCGTATCATGATGTTCCAGTAGGTGTCATTAAGGCGACGAGCTTTGTGGACCTCGGAATTGAGCGGCATGTTCTTCATGGTTTTGTTCCCGATGTCTTGGATTTTGAATGGCAGGATGCTGCATGGCACCCGGTATCAAGGAGTTATCAAGAAGTTCTTGAGAGATACGAACGGACTTCGGGGAATGGCCACAAGCCTTTGGCGAATAGTCCACATAAAACGACGCGCTGCCAAGTACGTTAGTACAATGAAACCGTCTCGAACTGGGAGTGCCGATCCCGAAGACCCCCACCATAACGTTTATAAAGCATCTTCGGATTTCTGCTTCATTACGAGCCCGTAGCTTAGCCTGGTGGAGTGCTCGACTGATACGGCAATGCCAAAGAAATCGAGCGGTCCCGAGTTCAAATCTCGGCGGGCTCATGCAAAGCATGAGACAGCCGGCTTAAAAAATTCCTGAAGGGAATTTTTTCTTGTCGGCGGGCTCATTCTTAGATTCCACCGCAGTAAGGATCAATAGCTAGCAAAGCACTATGAGCCCGCCGACTTAGGAGCGAGCGAAGCGAGTTACTATTGTCGGCGGGCTCATTCTTCGATTCAACAACAGATCCAAAGCTATTCTTACACAGTACTATGAGCCCACCGGCTTAAAAAATTCGGAAAGGAATTTTTTCTTGCCGGCGGACGTATCGTTTCTCCCTCATCCCAAGGTTTTATATAACGATTCCCGCAGACCTAACGGAATGCAATACAAGAATTTTACCCTGGATAAATTCCAGGAGGACGCCATCCGCCATGTGGAGGAGGGTAAGTCAGTTGTTGTAAGCGCGGCCACAGGTACGGGTAAAACGCTCATCGCAGATTATGTGATTAATAAGTTCATTAATGAGGGTAAAATTATCATCTACACCGCTCCTATCAAAGCGTTATCCAATCAGAAATATAAGGATTTCCGAAGGGAATATGGCGAAGATCGTGTGGGAATCATGACCGGTGATATTGTCATTAATCCCAGCGCTCCATTGCTTGTTATGACAACGGAGATTTATCGGAATATGCTCATGTCTCGAGATAATATTATCTATAATCTGAGCTATGTGATTTTTGACGAGATTCACTTCATTAGTGATATCGAGCGGGGTACGGTTTGGGAGGAATCAATCATCTTTTCTCCAAAACATGTGCGATTCCTCTGTCTTTCTGCGACTATTCCAAACGCAGCTGAATTTGCCGACTGGATACAGCTGACAAAGGACCATCCGGTCATGGTCGTTGAGTATCTCAAGCGTGCTGTTCCATTAAAGCACTTCGTGTATGACATTCATCTTGGTCTCGCAGAGCTCAAGGATCTCAGGCGTGATCAGGAAATTCCGGATTATTACAAGGTAATGCCAGCAAAACGAGGCAAGCGGAAAAAAGCTGCTCGAATAAAGGTCCCATCTCACATCGATATGATCAAGGAGATGAAAAAGGAGCTTCCCGGAATTTTTTTTGTATTCTCACGAAAGGCATGCGAGGAAAACGCTCGAGATCTCAGTAGAGTTTTGAGTTTCACATCAAGTAGTGAACGTTCTGAGATCATGAAATACTTCTCGGAGCATATTGATGCCGAGATCAGAAAGCTTGATTCGGTGCGCAAGCTCTCGGGTATCATTGGACATGGCATCGCATATCATCACGCAGGGCTCCTTCCAAGGCTCAAAGAGATCGTAGAGAACCTCTTTGAGCGCGGACTGATTAAGGTCTTATATACGACGGAGACGTTTGCCGTTGGTGTGAACATGCCGGCGCGTACGGTCTTTTTTGGGGCGCTGAACAAGTTTGATGGTGTAAACTTTCGTATGGTGAATTCAAAGGAGTACTTCCAGCTTGCTGGTCGTGCAGGGCGCAGGGGAATAGATGAAGTGGGGTATGTTGTCGTGCTCATCGATCGTAACACTCTTGATGTTGAAAAGCTCCTTGATGTGACAAGCGCTGATAAGGATCCGATTCACTCAAGGTTCCAATTGTCAATCAATTCGGTGCTGAATTTGATCAAGAACCATTCTCCCGAAGAGATTGAGGTAATCCTGAAGAATAGTTTTGATTACTACCTTCGAAGGAAAGATAACCGTAATATACGTATCATGGCATCCTTCAATCATAAAAAAGAGCTTCTGCAGAGAATGGGATACATGAGCCAGGGTTTTCTGACAGAGAAGGGCGAGTTTGGAACGGGCATTTATTCAAATGAGATTATCATCAGCGA
Organism: uncultured Methanosarcinales archaeon; assembly: GCA_964455675.1. Taxonomy (GTDB): domain Archaea; phylum Nanobdellota; class Nanobdellia; order Woesearchaeales; family CAYVYK01; genus CAYVYK01. The sequence goes on along the minus strand of CAYVYK010000016.1, from coordinate 5,379 downwards.
GATTTTCAATTCCAGCATTGCAGAGGAGCTTACGGAGAATCAGCTACTGATCGTAATTGCTGCCCTGGAATATGAGGAGCGAGGCTCTGACCACTTCGCGACAAAGGGTGTCGATCAAACATACAGGCATATTTTGTCGATCCTTGCGCGAAGCCAGTACGTGATTAAGAATATCAACCAGAGGAATCTGCTTCGAATGATACGAATCGTATCGCACTGGGCAAACAATGGTGATTTTGACGATTTGCTCCAATTGTCCTCGCTTGCGGAGGGGGATATCATCCGGCTCTTTCGTAGAATAATTGATGTATTGCATCAGGTCCAGAAGAGCACGACGAATAAGAATGTGGCCGAGAAGGTCGCGCGTTGCAAGGAGAGGATTGATCGGGATATTGTTGAGGTCGTATTCTAACAGTGATTATCTGTTTCGCTGCCATGCAAACAGGATGTATGTTATCCCAAGGAGTAGCGCTGCATAACTGGCAAGCAGGATGAATTCTGGCAGGTAGAAGATTGCAGGAACATCGAGCAGCAGCACGCCGCGCACAATGGTGCTTCCAATGACCATGGGGTTAAGCCCTGCGAAATGGCTTCCGAGCGCTGGCATGGCTTCAAGCGGCCCGATGACATTGCTGAAGAGGAAGAACCCAAGCGCTACGAACGTGGCGAGGAGTACCGAGCTCTGCTGATTCTTCACACTTACCGCGATGAGCATTCCGACAAGCACGAAGAGTATCGCCTCTATTGCAGAGAGAGCGAGAAGGAGTGGTAGTTCCTGTAGGATGGGGAGCATGAAGCGCGTGTGCGCAATGTATAGTAGTATCAGTACTTGGAAGAGCGCGACCATCAGGTTAATGATGAGAAGTCCCGCAAACCAAACGCCGCTCGAAGCTGGCGTAATTCGATTCCTTAGTGCCGCAACATTGTGCAGTTCTGCGTGCGTGACTACAGTCGCAAATAGGATGCTGCTGAAGATGATAACAGCTGTGAGCAGCGCGGGGAACAATGCCTGGATTCCTGTGACGCCTGGGAGGAGCATAACGATTGATTGTTGGAACGGCTTGATGATGCTCTCTGCAAGATCTGGATCAATGACGGATAGTCCTTTGAGGCTCTCATCAAGGTTTTCGGAAATGCGAACGATTTCTGCAGATGCCCGGTCGACCTCCTTAATTGCTTGGTCGTTGAAACGTATCTCGTCTTCCAGCACAAGTTTGATCGCGTCAAGCTCGCCCACGGTTCTATCAATCTCATCCCAGAATGTCCTGATCTCGTCATCCACAAGGATCGTGGCGTTTTGCAGGGCGGTGACGCGCGTCTCAGCATCCTCAAGGGTCATGAGCGTTAGTGTCCGGAGCAGTGAGTATTGTTCATCAGACGGCAATTGATCGAGCATTACTGTAACATTACGGTCAGGCAGTCTAACGATAATTGTCTCGTTCGAGAGGGTGCTTGCGTTGAGGAAGTGTGAGAGATTGTAGATGGTGAATAGTCCGTACTCGTCTTCATATTCGGTAAAATCGGAAATACTGCTGAGGTTAATCGGGAGTGTTGTGAGGTTGGCGAGCGCGCTCGCGTTCGATAGGAGTGTATTATTCTGTCCCCGGACGAAAAAATAGTGCTCACTGGACGAAAATTCGAGGACGTCAAGAACCTGGCTGAGTGCATGGAGTTCCTCACGGAGCAAGGTAAGGTCTGTTTGGAATGAAGAGGATAGACCAAGGTAGGATTGCATGCTGCTGTTGAGTTGTACTTGGTATCCCTTGACGCGGGTGTACGGTCCAAGGAAACTTGTGTACACTGCGTTCAGGCGCTCTCCGCGAGCAACTAGGGTTTCTCGAAGTGTGATAGTCTCATTCCGCAGATCCTTGAGGTCGGTATTTCGGTCGGCAAGGTACACAACAAGATCAGACACAGCTGAAAAGATGGTGCTCGTTGCTCCAATGCTGTATTCCTGGGTTTGCACGCCGAAGTATTCCCGCACTTTCGTGCTCAGGGTTTCCCCTAAGTATTGGTTGCTGTTATCGTAATAGAATGTGATTTGGCTCGCGTTGATGTGTTGTATCGTGATATTGCTGAGCGTGAAGAATGGTCCTGATAGTTCCAAGCACAAGTGCACTTGCTCAGTACGGAGTGCTTCAACGCATGCTTCTGCGCTACTATATTTTTCAAGGTATCCAAGGCCTGAGATATTCTGGATGATGATAGGATTGAGATCGCCGTCGAGCACGTAGCCAAGCCTGATGTCATGGAGTGTCTGGCCGCTGAATGCGTATCCAAGAAGGAGGATGAGGAGGAGCGGGGCGAGCACAAGGAGCCCAAGTGAACTCCAGCTCCGAAAAATAAGCTTCAGATGCTTGGCAACCTCGTTGATGATTTTACGCATGGTTATCCCCAAAGATATGCTCAGGATGCTCGAGTTTTCCAAATCCCTTGCGTTCGAGGATCTGCGTGATGCGTCCACTCTGAAATACCGCGATCCTGTCACAATTTATGGCAAGCTCGCTTAAGATGTGGGAGCTGACAATGATCGTGTTTCCTTCCTTTTTGATGGTGTTCACGACGTTCCAGAACTGTTCGACGAGCAGGGGATCTAGGCCAGTCGTAGGCTCATCAAGGATGAGTATGCTGGGTTTGTGAAGTAGCGATATGGCAAAATCGAGCCGTCGTCTTTGCCCTCCTGATAGCCGCTGGGCAATGGTTCGTGCATGGCTTTCAAGTTCAACGCTTCGAAGGAGTTCCTGGATGCGTCCATTGATTTCTCCACGTGGTAGATCGTACAGATGCGCATAATACTTCATGTTCTCTCGCACCGTAAGCTTTTCATAGAACGAATTCTCTTGTGTGGTGTAGCCGAATTTTTTTCGTAGCTCTTGGACGTTTCGGGAGATGTCCTGCCCGTCAATGATGATCTTGCCTGCATCCGAAGAGTGATAGCCAATGAGGCATTTGAGGAATGTTGATTTCCCTCCGCCGCTCCTCCCGATGAGGCCGAGCGTTTCGTTTCTGTGGATGTCTATAGAAAGTCCGTCAAGTACCTTCCGCCTCCCGAATGATTTTTCAAGGTCCTTGCACTGGAGAATAACGTCGCGCATGGGCACATTCTGCGATTATAGGTTTATAAGAGTTTCGAGGGTCGTCACGTTTTTTTGATGGGTGGAGCAGATGCGCATTATTGTGTATGGATGGTGTATATCTTGGGGGTTGATCTGAAAGATGTGATTCCAATGGTGTATAGCGCTTTGCCATAGGGAAAATATTGTGGATTATTCTATCTTTGTCATGGAGTTTGACCGCAAACCTTTTAATAGAGTTTGGCGTTTCTGGGGTGATATGGATAAAATTGTGTTGACGTTTCCGGACAACTCAAAGCAGGAGTATGATGCTGGAATTACTGGGAAAGAGATTGTGGATAGGATTGGTCCAGGACTCGCCCGTGCAGCAGTCGCCGTGCGGATGGATGATACTATCCTTGATCTTGTGACGCCTCTCCATAAGTCAGGAGCTTTCCGCGTATTGACTGAGAGAGATCAGGAAGCGATCAGCGTGCTTCGGCATTCATGTGCGCACGTGCTCGCACACGCAGTGATGCGTCTCTATCCTGACACGAAGTTCGGTATCGGACCGAATGTTGATGAGGGATTCTATTATGACATGGACATAGGATCAACTCTATCACCTGAAGATTTGGGTAAGATTGAGCAAGAGATGCAGAAAATCGTCAAAGAGGACTTGCCCTTCACGAGGAAAGCTGTGACAAAGCAGGAGGCGAGGGATATCTTTAGAAATCAGCCGTTCAAGCTTGAACTACTCGAGGAGCTTGGCGATGCAGATGCAACAGTATACTCGGATGGTGACTTCGTTGACCTCTGTCGTGGCCCCCATATCCCTAGGACCGGTATTATTAAAGCAGTGAAGCTGACGAAGGTTGCTGGTGCGTACTGGAGGGCGGATGCTGCGAACAAGCAGTTGCAGCGTGTGTACGGGATTGCGTTCTTCAAGAAGCAGGACCTCGATGACTACCTCAAAATGTTTGAAGAGGCAGAGAAGCGTGATCATCGAAAGCTCGGTCAGGATCTGGAGCTCTTCAGCATGCATGAAGAAGCGCCTGGCATGCCTTTCTTTCATCACAAGGGCCAGGTCATCGTGCGTGAACTGACGGCGTTCATGACTTCCGAAATGGAGAAGCGTGGATACCAGATTGTGCGCACACCGCTCATCATGAATAAACAACTCTGGCTGCAGTCCGGCCACTGGGATCACTACCGTCAGAATATGTACTTTTCGAAGATTGACGAGCAGGATGTCGCGGTTAAGCCCATGAACTGCCCTGGCCATATTCTAGTGTACAAGTCAAGGCGTCATAGTTACCGTGAGCTTCCGTTGAAGATGGGTGAGTATGGAATCGTGCACCGGCATGAATTGAGCGGTGTCCTCTCAGGATTGTTCCGCGTCCGCTGCTTCACGCAGGACGATGCACATATTTTCTGCAGGGACGACCAGATGAAGGATCAGATCGTTGAACTGATTGATCTTGTTCACGCAGCATACAGTCCGTTTGGCTTCGAGTACCGTGTTGAGCTCTCCACAAAGCCCGAGAAAGCCATGGGCGACCCAAAACGCTGGGAGATCGCGGAGTCTGCGCTTGCTGATGCACTGAAGTCCAAGGGTATGGAGTACAAGATCAATGCGGGTGATGGCGCGTTCTACGGTCCGAAGATTGATTTCCACGTGAGGGATGCGATTGGAAGATACTGGCAGTGCGGAACGATCCAGGTTGATTTTTCCATGCCTGAAAAGTTTGGCATGACATACGAGGGTTCCGATGGCCAGCAGCATTGCCCTGTCATGTTGCATCGTGCAATTTTTGGAAGTCTTGAAAGATTCATTGGTATCTTGATTGAGCATTTTGCGGGAAAATTCCCGCTCTGGGTATCGCCTGTGCAGGTTAAAGTGTTATCCGTCGCAGACCGTCATGAGGAATATGCAAAAGAAGTCGCAGGTATCATGCGTACAGCAGGTCTTCGCGTTGAGGTCGATAGCAGATCTGAGACCATCCCAAAGAAGGTTCGAAATGCCCAACTTGAGAAGGTGAATTACATTCTCGTCGTTGGCGACCAGGAAGTAGAGGGCAGAACAGTGACGGTGCGTCAGCGCGATGGCACAGTGGTTGGTGCAAAAAAGGTCGATGAATTCGTGAATGATCTTGTTGCTGAAGTGCGCGAGAAGAGATTGCCTGGTTTCTAAGAGTTCGAGGATAGCATCAAGCTTGTTTTGGGGGGCTGGCTGCTGCTTGTGTCGCTCCTGGTCCCGGTGTTGCGCCCGCCGCTGCTTTTGGTGGTGGTGCTTTTCCGAAGTTTTCGATCGCGTCTTTGAGGC
>CAYVYK010000015.1:0-37293 GCA_964455675.1 uncultured Methanosarcinales archaeon | reverse complement strand
GCACATCCAGGATAAAAATCCAGTTTAAACTCTTTTGTCACTATAAGGAATTCGTTGTTAACAATGATATCGGAAAACTTTTCTTTTATACTAATGAGCAGATTATTGAATTCGTCGTAGCTACCAACTTCCACGTCAAGTTCAACGTCCCACTTCCCCAGTACGCGCTGTGGCCAGAGTGCCTGGTTAAGGTTGTGGCAGTAGTTCATGAATTCATTGAGGCGATCATGGGTTATGTTTCCCAGGTAGAATATTCCTTTGCAAAAAATATTACCCATTCTCTGCGGGTCAAGGGTGACCTTGTACGCGAGAATTACCCCTTGGTTCTCGAGTTCTCTCATTCTATATTGGACAATTCGTGCGGTGGTTTTGAGGTGCGCTGCAATTTTTGTTACCGGCATTCTTCCGTTGTTAGCGAGTAATTTGAGAATCTCGATGTCGAGTTCATCAACTTTCACCTGGTCGGTTACCGCTTTATAATAGATGTATTCTTTCGGAGCGGCAGTTTCCTTTCCAAGGTACTCTCTCGTTGCATGGGAGAGATGCAAAGTTGTCGTTGTTGCCTTATCGTGAATATATGGCGAGAATCGGTGTAGGACTTTTTGAACTTCCTCATCGAACTCATTGACATTATGTACAATAAATCCTGCTACAATATCCCATGCTCCGGAAGAAATCACGACCCACTCCGTTTTTTTATGCTGATTGAAATACTCCCCTATTTCCTCCATTTTTTCGGTGCTTGCATTTCGTAGTCGCAGATACAACTTGAATTTGCTGAGGCCGAGCTTGAAGAAGTCGATAATTGTTGAGTACCGCAGAATGAGACTACTATCTTCTAACTTCTTGATACGATAGGCAACAGCTTCCTTGCTCAGCCGGACTTTTTTTCCGATTGCAGCGTTGCTTTGACGGGCATTCTTGTCTAATTCGTAGAGAATTGTTTTGTCCACCTTGTCCAACAGGATGATTATCTGTGGCATATCTGTTATCATAATAACATTATATATTTATAATTTGTTACTATGATAATAATTCTGGCAGATAATCTCTTATCATAGCATCCTGTAGTTACTATCATATGGTAGTAAACAATATATCTCGAGGGAAGGATGCACTGCTTATCTTTCCACCACCTTACATTCCTACAGAACTACAACCCGGAATCGCCGCGATAGCGGCATATGCAGAGCATGAAGGGTTGAGTGTTGAAGTAGTTGACGCCAACATCGGGGGACTTGAGTACCTCCTAGACAACAAAGATTCTGCCGTACATGAGGCTATTCAAATGCTTAAGGACAGGGATTCTTACACCCCTGAGAAATTTGAAAAATTCAGAGCAGCGAAAGACGCAATTGCAAAAGCTTCACAATCACTTTCCAACGGAGAAAAAATTAGCATCCACAGAAATACAATGCTGTATATCCCACATGATGACGCACAAAGCCGTGCGGGAATCCTTGCAGCACTAGAACACGCATCAGAAAACCTCTTTTCTGATTACTTCGCAACAATACTCATTCCCGAATTACAAAAAAGGCGCGATGAAACAGGATATTCTGTCATCGGTATAGGAATAACCGACCGAAAACAAGCCATTCCCGGATTCATTCTTGCAAGAATGATCAAAGAGCAACTACCTGACGTAAAAGTCGTTGTTGGAGGAAACTTCATCAGCCGGGCACGAACCGCCCTCAGCACAGATGACGAACTCAATAGGAAAATACTAGAGAATGTGGACTATCTCATATACTTGGAAGGAGACAAGTCCTTTGCAAAACTTGTCAAGTCCATTCGGGAAGGAACAGAAATACTGGATAGATCACAAATTGACAAACTCATCTGGAAAGAAGATGCTGTGCAACACAATCCACAACAAGAAGTCATTGACGTACGACAGCTTCCAGTACCTAACATAAAAGGATTGCAGCACTGGACCCCAGCACCCGTTGTCTCGTACAACTTTCAGCGAGGATGTAATTACGGAAAATGCGGATTCTGTGGACTGATGGACGGGTATGACAGCTATTCCCATCGATCCGCGCAAAACCCGATGGGATTTGTTTCGCGAAGGAAAGGAATTGACGCTATAGTTGCCGATCTCAAAGCATTATATGAAGAAGGAATTCGCTATGTTGACTTTACAGATGAAACATTCTTCGCCGGTGACATGGAAAAAATTGCTAAACGAATCCTCGAAGAAAAAATCGACATCAAATGGAAGGCTTATGCGCGAGTCGAGCAAAAATACGCTGATCCGAAATTTACCAAACTCATTGCGCAAGCAGGATGCGAAGAACTCCAGTTCGGAGTAGAAAGCGCATCAGTAAAATCCTTGCAAATGATGCTCAAAGGAGTCGATAATGCAAATGTGTACGAAGTACTCCAAAGCACACACACTGCGGGTATTCGAAACCACGTCTTCCTCCTTGTTGGCTATCCAGGAGAAACAATGGAGGAAGCTCTTCGTCTCTTTCCATTCCTTGAACAAGCGCAACACTATACGAGCACGATTAAACCAACATGGTTCAAGCTCGCAAGAGGATCACCAGATGCATTTAAACCAGAAATCAAAGGACTCCAGAGAACATATACAGAAGGAGATCTCGCAGCAAACCTGCACTATGTGAAAACCGATGGAATGCAAAAAGGAGGAGCTGAAGCAGTCAACGAATTACTCACCGCATGGGCAAGACGCTACCACACAATGAATTACGTGGCGGGAACATACATGTACAACCAACGATTCTTCATCGGAACAGAAGGACTTCGCCAAATAGCAGAGGACATTGATGCTGGAAAGATTGCCAGAGACCCAGAATTTTCACCCGAAGCAGAATATACAAAGCGCGAAAAGCAAGCAATGCATACGGTATGGCGTGCTCTTGTGGGAGAAGAATATGCAAAAGCGCAAAGAAAGTATGAACAAGGAAACAGAAATCCACCATTCCTCAAGGCATATACAGCAATGCAACAACAGAACATGGTTGCTAAAGAATACCCCTATGGATTTCAAACCGTTGATGATGTTGCCAGAGTTGCTCACCTGCTCCACAGCGAGTAATACATTTTCCGAATCATCTTACCATACAATCAGGCATAATTTCCCGTTGATGAAATCCCTAAACTCTGTTCCCAACAGGCATCCATTCAGCCAGAGTCCCAGCGGGAGCATTCTTATAGATCACTATGATTCCACGTGCGATAAGGTCTTTTCCCTCCCAAACCATAACCTCCTCGTGGATCTTTTTGTAATATTCTCTGAATTTCCCTTGCAACTGTGTATGGATGATCGTACACTCTTTGAGCATGGAAACTTTTTACTTTCCATGGTGGATTTGTGTGGTGCAGGAATTGCATCCTCTTCCTATCATCTTCTCTCCCTTCAGGGGTGTAGTGAGAACGTCCGTTTACTTCAAAATCCCAGGCATTTTCTGGGAACGCAATATCGAGGACACACCTTCCGACAGGATATTGAGCTTGAGGATTCAATCCAATATCCCGCAGCGCGTTATACAATCGACGTTCTGTCTCATTCATTCCATCGTCTCCGCGTTTCTCACCCACAATGTCATCGAGCATCCCAATCACCAGAATCCACAGAGGTCGTTTTTAATTTATAAAATTTGTTATGACTTTTTACCGTCGATAGATTGTCACCCGAAAATTGCTAGAGTTGGGTACGATGGAATTTTGTATGATTCACTTTGGAAGATTTGTTCGAACTTTAGAGATGAATACCTTTTTATACCTGTATTGCCAGGACATGCTCAATGTTTAATCTGAAGAAGTATCAGAAAATAACACTTGTCATCTTTATTATCCTCGTAGTTGTGCTTGTTCAGTTCATCACTCATTTTATTGAGAAGGGAACTGTTGTCGGGAATGTAATCCAAGACAGGAAGGGACTCCTGAGGGCCATACCCGAACAAATCTCCCGCACACCCCCAATTGAGTACTGCAATGGTCTTGATGATGATGGGGACACCTTGGTCGATGAAGATGGGCCGTGCAGGCTAGACTGGACGCATTTGAGAATAATGTATACCGAACCCCAATTTGACAACACTGAACATCTCGCGGTCCTTCAACAGAGGAGATTTAACTCTTTTATCTCAAACTTTGGATCTTTCAAGTACTATGATGAAGAGGTTCTTCGAAGAGTACAGGAAGGCGCACGGTACGCAAAATTACATAATATGGTGTACATTCCCACGATAAAATTTGAGAATACCTATCTTGAACCCCTCCATGGTTTCACCACGAAGGGATTGTACTTTAATGGTGTGACTCTTGAAGACAGTCTGATGATACCTCCGCTTGACAGGGAATACTGGGCGTATATCTCAACTATTGTCTCCCAAATAGCTTCCCTTGAGCAGGAAAATCCAGGACTATACCGTGTTGACGGAATTCTCATTGATTTTGAAATGTATGACATAGTACTTGATGGTGTTGTCTATGATACGGAAGAGGAAGTCCCGGTTTATTTCTCACGCGAAGGAAGTTATGACACTGCAACATTTTCTGAGTTTGTCACACATTATGGATATGGCAACCTTAACCCCCCGGTATCCGAGGACGCCCGCTTCACGAGAAGAGACTGGCTGATAAACCACAATCTATTAGAGAGATATCATACCTTTGTGAGAACTAAGGCAACCGACGTTACGAGGCAGATGAAAGAGCAAGTGCACCAGAGCAATCCGAATTTCTTTATCGGTTCCTACCAATCACCTCAATGGAGCTGGCAAGAGAACAGATACTTACGTGAACTCTTTATCGAGTTCTTTCAAGGATGGTCTCGCTATACCGTGCCAGTGTTATTTGGAACAGACGTGTGGGGGGGAGGCGACATTACATCGTTACCTCCCGAACTCTCAAAGACTACCGACGGGTACTTCAGGTTTGTTCCAAGAGACACATTCCACCCGACAATAATGGTCTACTATGTCCCTGCGTTCTCCATCGCCCGGATCACCCCAGATGGACCTACTGACATGTTTCAAGGGCTCTACCAGATTAGCAGCTATGTGAACGGCTACTGGTACTTCACGAGCCTCAATGTTTTCAATACTTGTTTGGAGTATCCTAACGACAATTACCGAATCAGAGTTGACTGCAACAATCCTGCACTTAACTGGAACAATGCCCCCAACTGTTGTTATGATGAGTTCCGGCTCCCGCAGAATACGTGGGAAGAGGTATGCTGTCCAAATTGGCCGGAGGCCTATGAGAACCTGTGGGAAGCCATGTATATGCTCAACATCCGACTTGATAGACGATGTGGAGATGGCATTTGCGATCCTGGAGAGAACGTGCGGACATGCAGCGCCGACTGCAACTGCCAGTTACCAGGAGAACTGTGTCAACCCACTGACTGTGATCCCAGAACTGATGCGCTATGCGAGTGTAAGGGAGACTTTGACAGGGATGGATATGTGACACTCGATGATGTGGCGAAGATGGATGAGTTCATCCTTGATCATAACCCTTCCACATTCTGGATCGCCGATACCGATGGCAATCGTTTCGTCGATAAGAGAGACTGGGAATTCATGCTCTACCCGTTGACAGCCAACCCTCTGGAAATGGTGTGCAAGCGAACTCCACACGAAGAAGTGCCATACGGAAAAAGTAGCTTTGACGCCCCGCAAGGTACTGTCTGCAGAGGGGATCTGACAGGTGATTGGCGAATAAATATTGACGACCTCAACCTGTTCTTCACCTATCTTGATGAGCATACCGCAGAACACTTCTGGCAAGCAGATGTAAATGGAGATCGATTTGTCGATTTACAGGATCGAACAATCTTAATCGATAACATCGTAGCCCAACGTCAGTGCGAATGAAGGTTTCCAATAAGGATTTCGCCACAGACAATGCCAAATGTCATATCGATCATTCTTTTTATTTACACGAGCGGATAACATCCTCATCAGCAGAATGCATTTTTATACTGAATATCGGGCAATGACAAGGTTAATAATACCCTCCACGTTCGCATAGAATCATGAATATCTTCGAGTTTCTTGTGCCGCGAGAGGAGAGATTCTTTGACATGCTGTGCGATCAGGCGGCGAATACGCTCGATGGGGCGCTTGTATTCCGGGAATACATCCACTCGTTCGGAAAGCTATCGCGAGAGCAAAGGGAAGCGACCGTTTCCCGCATCAAAGAAATCGAGCATCGCGGCGACCGCATCATCTACGCGATCAACGAACGATTGAATCACACACTCATCACACCGCTCGACAAGGAGGATATCCATGAGCTAGCAAACCTCCTCGATGACGTCCTTGACCTCCTCGACAAGGTAGCGAGGCAGACCATCCATTATCGCGTAAAAAAAGTTGACGCATACCTCTTCAACCTTGCGGAATGCATCGTCATGGGCATGCAGCACACCCAGCGCCTCATGGGGGAACTACGAAGGCTACGGTTTCCAAGAGAAACAGCGCGAAAGGTCCATGAGCTCGAGAGCAAGGCAGATACCATCTACTGCGCGGCAATGGCAAACCTCTTCGCCCGCAGCACTGACCCTGTTGAGATCATCAAGCTCAAAGACCTCTATCAAAGCCTTGAGGTCGTTACTGACAAGATCAAAGACGTATCTGTGATCATCGAGAATGTTGTGATCAAACATGCCTGAACTCTTCCTCGTTCTGGTTGCCATAGGCTTTGCGCTCATCTTCGACTTTGGAAATGGATTCCATGACGCATCGAACGCGATTTCCACGATCATCGCGACGGGAGTCCTATCCATGAGGGCAGCGGTCGTGTTTGCCGCGTTCTTTAACTTCATCGCCGCATTCGTATTCGGCGTAGCGGTCGCGGCAACCATCGGCAAGGGCATCATTGATCCTGAAGTCGTCACAATCCCCATCATCATTGCAGGACTCATTGGAGCCATAGTCTGGGTATACCTAACCGCGTTCCTTGGAATCCCCATATCATCAAGCCACTCCCTGATCGGGGGACTCATCGGAGCGGCACTTATTGGCGTTGGTCCCCGCGCACTCATCTATTCTGGGATCCTCAAAGTCGTCGTGTTTATCGTGGTTGCGCCTGTACTTGGATTTTTCGCGGCATTCTTATTCATGGGTGTTGTCATACGGCTATTTCGGCGGGTGCATCCTGAGAAAGTGACGACGAAATTCAAGAAGTTACAACTCGTATCTGCTGGGGTATACAGTTTAAGCCATGGCGCGAATGATGCTCAAAAAACCATGGGAATCATATCCGTCACTCTATTCACGGCAGGAATGCTCGGACCGACATTCTATGTGCCGTTTTGGGTCGTCATCCTTTCCCACACAACAATCGCTCTCGGAACCTTGATGGGTGGATGGCGAATAGTAAAAACAATGGGAACACAGATCACACGCCTTCGGCCCATTCACGGATTTGCAGCAGAAACCGCAGGAGCCGGAACCATCATTTTGTGCACACTCTTTGGAATACCGGTGAGCACGACCCACGTTATCGCAGGAGGAATCACGGGAGTTGGAGCAACACGGCGCGTTGCGGCAGTACGATGGAAAGTTGCCCGCAAGATTGTTTGGTCATGGATCCTCACCATCCCTTTTACCGTCGTCATCGGCGGGTTTGTGTACCTGTGCTTTTCGGTGATCTGGTCACTCTAGGTCACCTGGTAGAATACTACCAATTAATCTGAACATCGAAGAACATTTCAACCATGCCTGGCATTTGTGCAATCTCACGAATATTTCTCTCATGCCAGAAATGCAAACCATTTCCTAGTACCTAGCTCAAAGCCTCCGGCAACCGCGCGGACCGGAAAAAGCCCTTTTTCAATGGAGCGAGCCATAAAAAATCAGCCAATTTTCGTCAAAGGCCAATGTCACTCAAATCGTTCCTTGAATGTTTCAAAATATGTGATGAGGAGCGGGAGCAATATCGGACCGATGAATATGCCAGCGACACCAAAGAGGGTCGCACCGCCTATCACTCCAATGATCACGATGACCTGACTCACCTTGGTTTTGGTATGCACTAACCGTGCCAGGAGAACATTATCAATCGTGCTTATGACGAGGAGACCATACAATAACAGGGCTATCCCTTTGGCTAGAATCCAGTAATCATGGGAAAAAAACCCGCTAGCCATCAGAAATACCGATGCGGGAAACCAAATAATCGCCGTACCAATCGTCGGGATGAGAGCGCAGAAGGCCATCAAAAGCCCAAGGATTATCGGAAACGGAACGCCCAGCAGATAGAACCCAATCGTTCCCGCAACACCCTGGACAAATGCCACAAACAGCTGAGCATAAATAACCGTTTGAGTGATGTTCCTGAACTCCTTGATAAACCTGCCTATCGTCGTTTTCCGCATGGGCAGCAACGCAACAATCTTCCTAACCATAACTTTCCACTCCTTCATGATAAAGTAGGCAATGACTAACGTCAGAAATATTTCCGCGATGATAATCGGGATGCTCAGGACAAACTTGGTAATTATCTGCTCTAAAACAAGCAGTAACTTTTGCAGCTGCTTATCAAAACCGAAAGTTGAGAGCCGCTCCATGCTGAATACTTCGGCACGGTTCAGAAGCGCACACACCTTCGAGTCCGCGCTTGTACATCCCAAGCCAAATATCGCCCCTTTCTCTATACTTGTTGATAATGAGGTATAGAAATAATATCCCTGCTGCGTGACTTCGAACGCCAATAACAAGAATGGAACCAACACTATGATTACCACAAGGAGCAACGATAGAAAGACTGATAGAGAATGATATGGTAGCCTTTTCATTATTCTCTTGTGCAACGGGTAGGACACGAACGCTAAAAGGATGGCACTCAGCAGAATGGTTATCATTGGCCTTACAAGTACAAACAGGAGAACCAGCGCCAATGCGAAAATAATGAACGGAACAATCCTCTGATACTGATTATTCATTTTCATTGTGCAAAACCTCATGACGATGCGCCAGCTGATCCAAGAGAACCAACTTTTCTTTCCAACTCCACAATTCCTCTTCTAACATTTCTCTGCTTCTCTTTCCATCATCTCTGATCTATCATGGCAATCTGGATATTCCTTGATGTGGGATAATGCAATTGGTACGCATATCATCAGTCGCCATATACCCTTTGAGAGATATCACCACACGAGACCTTGCGTTATCACGAACATGTCGCTCCCACATCAACCGTTCATTAATCCTTTCTTCGCATCATCGCTGCCGCAATCAATGCACCGACGACGGCGCCAACTCCTGCCGCGATGAGAACGGATTTTTCCGGATTCTTTCTAATGTAACTATCAACATCCTCCCTCATCTCTATCGCGTGCTCTTTCATTCGGGCTATTTTTTCTGCACCGCTATCTCTCATGCTTTCCGCTTTGTCCATCAATCTGTCAACACTCTCATGCGTTCTCTGCCTCATACCCTGTCCGTGGGCAATACTTTCATCATTTGACATAGTAGCACCTCAACTTTTTTCTTCCATCACCAACAATCTTCCTGCAATCTTCGCAACATGCTCACCCTGAAATCTCGCTCCTTCAAGCTCATTCTCGCTAGGCATCCTCTCGCCTCTGCCGCCCGCAATGGTTGCCGCACCATATGGCGAGCCACCGCTCATCTCATCAATCCTTGACTGACCTTGGAATGAATACGGCAAACCCACGATGATCATACCATGATGCAGGAGGGTCGTATGAAAACTCAAAATAGTGGATTCCTGGCCGCCGTGCTGCGTAGCGGTACTTGTAAACACGCTCCCTATTTTACCAATAAGCGTGCCCTTCTGCCATATCTGCCCTGTGGCATCCATGAACTGGCTCATTTGGCCTGTCATATTCCCATACCTTGTTGGCGTACCAAAGATCACCGCGTCCGCATCTGCCAGATCATCCACTTTGCAAATTGGGATGCCAGCAAACATCTTTTTCGCCTCCATAGCGCCCATCTTGACAAGCACTGAATCTGGCAGAGTCTCCGGGACCCTGCAAATGCTCACTTCCGCGCCTTTCACTCTTCTCACGCCTTCAGCAACTGCATGAGCCATGGCATGCACATGACCATACATTGAGTAATACACAATGAGTATCTTTGCCATATCGTCACCCCTCTGTTTTTTCTGTTCATACGTTCTACTGCGCTTGGGCCGTTTCTGACAATTTCATCAGAAGCCCTATCACGAAGACCGTAATTCCAATCGAAAAGAATGCTGCGGCATTGCTCCACCCTGCGTATTCTATCAGGAAGAACAGCAGTCCCAAAACCAAGAAGACTCCCCCAAACCCGATGACTATGAGAGAGCTCATCTTCCTCAAAATTCTTTTCTCCATCCGCATCATTCGTTCTTCAATCCTCTTCATAACCAACTCAGCACCATCCGCAATGGGCGGAAAAATACTTGCTGAGAGGATCTGAGAGACATAGCCCAATCCAGTTTTTATCGTATCCATAATCCCGTGTTTTTTTTCTTCGGTCATAGTTTCACTCTCTTGAGAGCATATTTTTTCTCTCATTTAACTCTCGTGCTGATATCTCCCCCCTCGCATACCGCTGCTTGAGAATGTCCAGGGGTGTTTGGTAACTATGCACTGGCCGCTTCGTCTTGTTCACAAGCCATACAATTAACCAGGTTATCGCTCCCCACATGGCTATCACTACTACGAAGATCCATGTGAATCCAAGCAACCCATTTCCGAAATCATAGTACCCCATCATGTTACCTACTGCGCAATTGCTCCTCTTGCATTAGTCTCTCCTGGAGAAGCTGATGCAGTATCCACCCTATTCTCTGCGCCTCCCGTCGAAAACCTATAGTGCCTCGTTATCTTGATCTTTGCCATATCCTCAATCACATCTCCTGTCTTGTCGGGCAGCAATCTCATCTTATGGATATCTATCCCTTGAATCTCTATCTCCACTTTCCTTACACTCGAATGATTTGGCGTCAACACAATCGTCTTGTGATCCGGACCCCATTTCTTCTCGAACGTTCCCGATGTGTAATTAAACTTGGACAGAGGAATATTTGGAAGTGCCGAACAATCAGCCTTCAGATATATGACGTACTCGCCATACGTCATGATCGGTATCGTACCTTTCCCCTCTGCCTTACTATCCTTCTCAAACTTTCTCGTTTCATTTCTTGGCACGCAGAACAGACTATCCTCCTTGTTGATACAGCTCCTTATCTCCTTCAGCTTATCCTCCTTTGAACCACTTTCCATCGTACACCACCCTTTTCTTTTCTGTTGTTACCTAATCTAAACAAGTCTACTCCAGTCACTTGCCCTGTCACAGCCGTTTCTCCAGTGGTACTTCATTAAAAAAATCTGAAGAACACAACTACGACTACTATCACTACAACTACCGCGCCAATAAGCGTCAGTACCCCTCCCCGTTTATTCATTGAATTTCTCATGGTTTCCTCCGCATTTTTTATTACATACCTGGCAGAGAGCGATTCTTCCAGATGCCTGGTATTCTATTTACTACTGCTCTCACACCCTCACAATTCATCGCCGATTCTCTATGTATGTGATCACTTTTGATCTGATCACTTTTTATGCCGAAATACATCAGCTTTCGCGTTTCTACGAATAAAAAAATACACTATCGCGGTGATGATGCTACAATCACCACAAGCACTACCCACAGCAGCCGTCAGATAGCCTACTATTTACGACAATTACACTCACCCATATCGTAGCAAGAACTGCCACGACACCGATAGCGCTGTAAAATATGGTGCGCACCTCCTTATAGCGGTCCTGCAATGGTTGGCAAAACAACGCTAACAATTGTCGCAAAAACCCATATAATCACGGCTATCACTAAGGACTTCAACCAGCCCATCCTATACAGGCTGGCTAGTGCAATAAGCCAGGCAAGCCCTCCAATCAGTGCGGCAACCCAACCTGTCCCAAGGAAATACCACACGACTGCGAATATGATCGCGCCAGAAAGCGCTGCCACTATCGCGGTCCCTATCCCTTCCTTCTCATGAAGTAATTTTGCCGCTACAAAAATGATAATCGCCGATATCATCAAACTTATCAGGAATCCAAGTACCACTCCAACGAATGCCATACGCACTCACCTCCACAACAGTTGAATCACTCTCACAGTCACTCGCTCAAACCAGAGGAAAAAAATGGGCTGAGGTGGTAACACCTCATCCCCGAAACATTCACGTTCGCATGATATTTTTACCTACAGTCCTGTTCTTGACCATTCCTCTGCCGCCAAGACTCTTACTCGCTCGGAACTTCGCTGCAGTCATTCTTCCGCCTCTACTTTTTTTTGCCATTTTGTATCCTCCTCTTATTCTTTCTACTCTTATGAGACCGATCTTCTCATTCCTCTCGAACATACCGCATGCGGCGTATCGTATACTAGATGTCCATCGTTCCTGTCAATCACGTTGTCTGTCCTTCAGACTCACTGAACCGATGATCGCGCGCCTGACCAATCCAATTCTCGACAACCGCTTGACCTGGCGTATTGCCTTGGATATTGATCTTGAGCGAATCCTGTTTCGCACGCACGAGCTGCAGAAGCCTTTTTGTATCATACCCCCTGAGCTGATCGATACTATGGACACCAGACCGCTCGAGAAGCTCAGCATATTGCGGACCGATATCCTTGACGCTGGCAAGTTCAGCCATGCTCTGCCAACTCCTCACGACACTCTGGGGAGCACCAGTATCTCGGGCCACCTTTACAGTATCTGCTTTCCATAACTCTTTGGTATCATTAATCCCCATGGTGTGAAGTTTCTTACTGTATTTTGGACCAATGCCTTCCAAGTCCACAACGGGGTGAACATCACCAAACGGGCTGGGACGGACGATAGTTTTGACGTTCTTATCGCGCGTAGGATAGGCAATAAGGTAGAGCACCAATGCAATCAGAACGACCACGAACAATCCCCCAAAAACCAAGTACCACGGGAACACACTTGCTGTCTCCTCGTCGTCCACTGCGTCGTCCACTGCCGGAAAAGCAATAACCTGAGTTGGCGCTACCGGTAGTGACATGATCGGAGTCGCCAAGGGTCCAATCATCGGAACTATACTCTGATCCAACTGCGAAGTTGTTGCTCCAGTATTAAATGGATCACCGCCTGTCGTAAAACTCCACGCATAATCTCGAGAAAGTGAATTGCCAGCAAGATCCTTTGCTCCTGTGGTAATCATCACCGTAAAAACGTTACCGAACTCTTGGTTTGGATACAGTGGATCATTTGGTATAATCGTTGCGATATTGCCAGAAGTCGATACTGTTGTATCAATCGCAAGTGACCTATACTCCCCAAACTCAGGAGTTGTCCTCTGTGTTACGGATACAGTTTCCGAATTGATGGTCGAAGGATCCATATACTCGCTGAATACTACAGTAATCTGATCCTTTGTCGATAGCTCCACTTCATTATTTGCGGGAAACACAGAAATAACCGTCGGACGTGTTGTATCCGTGATTCCGTTTGCCGAAGCGGCAATCATCAGCGTAAATACAACCATCAGCAATACGAATCCATCCAGAAATACAAAACCACGTTTACTATACCGTTCCTTTGCTCGTTCTACCATTGTGACACCCCCATGTCAGACCCTCTTTTCCCAGCTATGGACTCCTAGCGATGGAAAATGCTCCAATGCTCAATTCCTGCACTCCCCTCATTCTGTGCAGTCATTTGATTACAGCTTATAGACTGCGTACACGCCACAGACCAACAACATACCAAAATAAACATCCTTAATTATCCCAAGAGTACCATCATGGACATTGTCCACCATATTCAATCCTAGAACCTTACTATGCTCTTCCCGAACACTCCCCTTCCAGAAGACTCTTCTGTTCCAGAATCTATTCCTACTTATCAATGCTAGAGTTATAATACCTATGGTAGCGATTCTAAACAATTTCCCAGAAATAAGTTGCTAATAGAATGGTCAATTATCAGTCATTTGGCGCATACATACCTTCACATACTCCCCGAAATCAGGGAATGATTCCTAAAGTAACCCCATGAGATAAGTACTCAACGTTCCTCGTGGGCGAGTTTCAGATAACACTGCTTTTAACCTCCAGCGGAAGGGATTGCGGAAGCAATGCTCTTTCTACTGCCATAACTTTTTTATACCTCCCTTGACGAGCAAAGTGCATGCCAAAACTCAACAAGAACCAATTCAGAGTAACCATCTTTGGGTCTGCGCGCATCAAGCGAAATGATCCAGCATACCAGGAGATTTTCGATCTGGCGAAATCGCTTGGCGAACGAGACATCGATGTTGTGACAGGAGGAGGACCTGGATTGATGGAAGCGGGGAATGCCGGGCATCGCGCCGGAAATGCGGGAAAATCACTCTCGATTGGACTGCAGATCAAACTACCCAAAGAACAGAAAGATAATATGCATCTTGACATCAAAAAAGAATTTCACCAGTTCTCCGGAAGACTTGATGAATTCATGTCGCTCTCGAATGCCGTCGTTGTCGCTCAAGGGGGCGTTGGGACTCTACTGGAACTGTTCTACACCTGGCAGCATGCCCAGGTGCATCACATCAAGCATATCCCGATCATCCTCATGGGTGACATGTGGCCGGGACTCATCGAATGGCTCAAGCGAGAACCGCTCAAAAGGAAGATGTTCAACAGCGAAGACCTGTTACTCCTCTATACCGTTAAAACCTATACTGGCGTGCTCGAGATCATCGACCAGGCATTTGATGACTACCAGGAAGACCCAAAGAATTACGGCGCAACGCAGAAGCACTACCAGACCAAGCTCTGAACAGTTCCGTGCGATCTCAGCACGATCCTCCAACTGCGTGATACACGCTCGTCATCCCCACACCACCAGTATGTTTATTAATATTCAATTCTACCCTAACACCGTGAGAGCGCGCACAATTACCGCAATTCTTGCATCGGCACTCGCATGCAACAGCGTAAACTCCCAGGACTATGAGGTGTACAGCCACAGTCCCTTCCAATATCCCTGTATGGCAGCGAGTGAAGGACCACGAGTGAACGGAGTGGATACAGGATATTTTGCGGCTCTTGAGAATATAATTGTGCAAATCAACGATCGACAAGAGCAGATAGCAGAATTTGCATTCCCAGGAGTCATACCACTTGGACTCGCATACGATGAACGAGAACAAAGACTATATGCTATTGATGTGCTCGGCAACCTTCTTTCGTATTTTGAGGAAGATGGCACATGGTCAGATCCAACAATGCTCACCGAGTTTATCGGAGGCAACGCTGGCGACATGGCATGCTCCGGATCCTATCTCATCATTGTTAATGTCGCGCCACCATCCCTCTACTTTTACCACAAAGACACCCTTAACCTTGAAGGCATAGTATCACTCTCTCCACTCGGAACTGATTTTTTTGCGCTCGGCGACCTTGCTAGCGGAGAACTCATCACGGAAGAACTGCAAACAGAAAAATTCTACATCTTTTCCGCAACACCCGAGGGAATCCATGAGTACCGTGAAATCACGTTTGACGCGCAGGATCCGGCGTGGATGCCCAACAATATCTATGGATTTGGCGCGCTGCCCAACGGCAATCTTGTCATGGCAAACGATATTGTAAACGCATCATTCGCACGAAAACTGCCTGGAGAAGAAGAAACAGGACGCGCGGAGTATTATCATTCCTTCCCAATGGAATTCAGCCCTTACGGAATTGTGTTTGACACAAGCGAAGGAAGAACAACCTCAAAAAACTTTATCATGACGAACAGGGATGACAACAGTCTCTACATGATGGACGCACTTGGAGGAAATCCTGTCCTTTGGAGCGAGGCAGTGCTCAGCGGCGGTGGTCGAGGCATTACCATCGGTGGGCAGGATCATCCGAGCATTCAGGTGGATTATCTCTGGATTGCAGTGCATGGGGGGCATATCAACAAAGTAGACTTATCGGGAAACCTTGCGACGAATTTTCACACGGATATCACCGCAATCGGTGACGTCAGCTGGAATGCCGCTTCACAAAAACTTCTCGCATGCGATATTATTGGAAGAAGGATAGCTGTTATTGATCCTGAAAGTTTCACAACACTGCAATTCGTTGCCATTCCTCAACCTATGGGAGTTTCGCTCAACACGTTTGGCATGACAGAAAATTCTTCCTTGGATACACTTGTACTTGCCGGCTATGTTCAAGGGGTGCCAAGACTTATCGAGTACGCACCAAGTTACGACGGGGAAAATAATCTTGCGGACATGCACTTCCTGAGGTATCTCACGTTCAGCTATGATCCAAGCATACCTGCGCAAATCGACTGCCTGCGCGGGATCGCAATGAATCCACTCACACGGCAGTATATTATTGCGAACGGAGGAGAGTGCACATATTCACCGGGGCTCTTCTACTCGGTAGATGACGGCGTCGTGCAGCCAACAGATATCAACCGCGATTTTCAAGTGGACATTGCAGATGCAAACGACCTCTGCGCAAGCATGTCGGGTCCCGAGGAGCATGTCCCTCCTGGAGATCCTGAACTCTTTACTCATAGCGATCTGGACGGTGATCTTGATGCAGATTTAGCTGATTTTGCGTCCTTTCAAACAGCATACCGTCCATCCTATTAGCACCATAGCATTCTACAATCATCATCGCGACAGACCATGTGCAAGGTTTATTGCAGGATTCATATCCAATTGAAGAAGGTGCGCCTCAATCTTTACATGAAAACTTTGCGACGTGGATTACTTGGAAACTTGCCAGTCCTCTAGCAAGTAGCCTGCTGGAGCATAGGTTTATATAAATAAAACTCTACCAGAGGACGACGCAAATGGTATTCAAACAAGTTCTCCCAACACCTCATTTTGCGCTCATTACCATGAAATCCTCGATTATCCTGTTCAACCAGCTACGAGATATTACCGCCCGCTTAGATACCCCCAGGAAATTACATGCCATCGAGGCCACTACAGAATGACGCAAAGGAGCAACCATAATCTGATCGTATGGTTATTGGCTATTCTCGCAGTCCTCTTGATGACTATTCCGTTATCGAGGGCGGAAAGCACATACCATACTCCTGTTTCCACTGGCGATGTGAGCAGGCACGTAGGTGCTGACCTGTTTGATGCATCCGGGATCGAGTGGTACGCGCCCGGCGAGAAGTGGTTGCTTTTATTGCAGACACAGTTTCGGATCTTTGGCGGGGACGGGGCATATATCGGCGCGACCGACGCATTCTCGTGCAGCGGAACTGCAGGAGATCACGAGGGGGTAACAACTGTCTCTTCCGCGAGTGATGTCCTCATCGTGCAGAGCGAAAATGGCGGAGGCATTTGCATCATCGATGCGGACAACGTGATCGATCTTGGATCAGTTGGAACACCTGAGGATTTTAACTGGCCTACCACCGATGCCGATTGCAACAACGACTGGCCCCAGGACGGCGGATCAGAAGGAGTTGCATTTGTTCCCGATGCATCACTAACCGGAACGTGCAGGTACGATGGATTTCTCCTCGCAGAAGACCAAGGCGCAGGCCATATCTACAAGTACTGCATCAGTCCAACAAACTCCACGCTCGACTGCATATCGCAATGGGAAAAACCTGCGTGCAACGGCGACACAGAGACACCAGCGCTTACCTACGACTATGACAATATGCTCCTCTATGTGGAGACAGACAATGGGGATGCAACATGCGTTGTAGACCCGTTCAACTTCGCTGGAGGATACGTTCAGACCATCCTTGACCCCAACACTGGAGGGGCGAGGACGAACACATTTGAGGGATTAAGCTTTGGCAACGGATATTTCGCGTATGCAGATGATGGAACAGGCGGTACTGATGATGCATACAACGGCCTGTGGCTGTTTGAAGATGACTTCTGCGGAGACAATATCCAAGTGAGCACGGAGGAATGTGACGGAACAGATGGTGTGGGAGAAGGCCAACTCTGCCAGTCTGACTGCACGCTCACAAATCTCTCGATCCCGATCTTTACATCCTATTGGGACACCAATGCAACCTTAGTTGGAAGCGGCATAGCGCTCTTCAACGTTACAGTCTTCAACACCAATGGAAGTGTCTTTCTGTCGATCAACAACACGAATTATTCAGCTACCAATCTGACATACTACACCTACAACGTTTCAGTACAGCTGACGGCTGGTACATACAGCTATTACTGGGGTGCGTGGGGAAATGACACAACTCATTCCTACAACGTATCACCTGCCAGAAACTATACTGTACATGCGACGAATCCCCACGCACCAGCATACTCAACATTTGATGGTCGAACAACTGACTTCAACGCAACGACGAACATCGGAGCAGTACAAGACGCAATCCTGGAAATATCTGATTATGGCATGATCAATTTCTCAGGCCGTACGATCAATTTTTCCGATCTTAACCTGGATGAGTATGTTGACATCACCAATTGGTCAATACGCGTCAGCATGGCAGGCGCGGGAATGGTCCGACTCAACGAATCCGCAATACTAACATTCTATAACGTCACCGGAACAGTGCCGGTCGTGAACAGGTCATCAAGCGTCTGCGATGTTCCATCATGCAATGGCCGAAGCTACAACTCGGTAAGCCGCAAATTACTTATGAATATCACAAGCTTTGATACCAATTTCACCGTTGGTGAATGGGACAACCTGTTTGCCTGCAGTTACCTACCAAGAATCGCCATGGGGTATGTCAATACAAGCGATTACGCTGATGGACTTTTTACGGGCACCAGGGACAATGATAATGATGCTCCTCTCTGGGAGGCTTCAGGAATCCAACGAAGCATCAAGAATCCTGGTGTATTCTGGACGCACAACGACAACTGGAATGATGGACGACTGTTTGCCATCAACAGAAGCGGCGACTATCTTGGAACCTGGAATATCAACGGGGGCCGCTCAGCGCAGGATGTCGAGGACATCGCCTTAATCTACAACGAAACGATCGACGACTGGTTCATCTACTTTGGGAACATCGGCGATAATGACAACGTCTATGATCAGAAATGGTACTGGCAGGTCCAGGAACCTATTGTGAGCGCAACTGAACGGCAAAATCCATTTGCAAACACGAGCATCGCGTCCACTACAGTATACATCCAGTTCAACTACACGCAGCATGCCGTACCTCACAATGACACGGAAGCATTTGCCGTAGATCCTCCCACAAAGGATCTCTGGTGGGCGACGAAAAGAACCTCACCAAACCAAATTTGGAGAAAGACTTTTCCCCGAACAGGGACGGTAACGTTCGAATACATATCTGACCTGCCATTCAATAGCCAAGGAGCTGTCGCCATGGATATCTCAAGAGACGGACGACTAATGGCAATCGATCGTGATATCGCAGGCATCATCCACATATGGCAGAGGCCTCCAGGAACAGACTGGGAGGATGTCAACTTCCTAGCACCCGTATGCAATATCTCCTGGGCGGAAGATCAGGGCGAGGCCGTGACATTCGAAGACAACTATGGATCCTTTTGGACCGTCAGCGAAGACCCAGCACCCGAGTCAGCAACGGCACTGTGGTACTCCCCACGAGACATCGGCTGCGGCAACAATGTCCTTGAGGATGGAGAAGAATGCGATGGGTGGGAACTTGGCGATCAGACATGCATCCTGCAGGGTTTTGAGAATGGAAACCTGAGCTGTGCTGCTGACTGCCTCTCCTACAACACGAGCAGCTGCGAAGGAAGCGTGGATACTACCGCACCGCATGTGAATATCACCACAAATGCAACATGGATCGAGTACGGCATTGGAAACATCAGAATATCTTGGAACGCAAGCGATGCTGTTTCCATTGGCACCGTGCGGTTCAACATAACCACTCCGGCCGGAGACACTCTTGCCACTAGATCAGCAAGCACAGGAATCATCAACCTCTCTTACTCAAATCTCTCGACGACAGGAGTCTACCGCATCAGCCTTTGGGCGAACGATACCAGCAACAATCCGAATAGTACCACAGCAACATTCTCAGTCAACGATACCACAGCACCGAAATGGAGTGCCAACAGAACAAACATCACAGCACCCAAACAGAATCGGCAGGTGGAATTCAATATCACGATCACTGACTACTCCGCCAACATGTACGTCTATAGCTACGATGATGGAAGCGGAAGTTTCACGAATGAGAGCGCAGCATACACCACAGATCAACAAGTGCAGGTCGTCCGCGCAATCAGTGGTAATCCGGGATCGGTCTATCGCTATCTATGGTATATGAACGACACGCACAGCCACTGGAATATGACACCCATGCGGAGTTTTACCATAGAGGATGGAACGGCACCAAGCGTGACACTGCAACAGCCAGCGAACGGATCAATACATACCCGCAGGAATATCACGTTCATCTTCAACGTCACTGATGACTATGATACCACACTTGACTGCAATTTGTCTGTTGATGATACCGTCCAAGGTATGGCGCATGGTATCTATAACAGGAATATCACCAACGTAACAGATATCTCTGAAGGACTCCACACATTTACCATCAACTGCACTGACTCAGGAGGGAACAGCAACAGCATCCAGGACTATCAATTCACAATAGACCTCACCTCACCACATGCACCAAACCTTACGAACGTCAGCGCGCTCGTCGGAGGGACAATCAACCTCAGCTGGGGAATCGTGGCAGACGCAAGCATCTACATGATCTACCGCAACACCACAACCTTTACACTACCAAATGCCTACATCTTCCATGCGAATACCACACGCACTTGGTTTGAAGACAATACGACGCTGCACAATACCACCTACCATTATCGGGTCGTGAGCGTTGATGCTGCAGGGAACTATAATCTCAGCAATGCCTCAAACATTCGGAACGCAACAGCAATCGATGCTACTCGCCCAGGCATTCCACAACGGGTGAACGCCTCCAAGAGCGGAAATACCGTAACGATCAACTGGGCACATGCTCTACACGACGTTGAAGGGAATCCGGACTTTACGGGCCTCACGTACCAACTCTGGTATGGAACAAGCATCAACAGAAGCAAAGAGTACATCAACCAGACACTGACATTCCTCAAGAACCAAAGTTACGAAAGCGGCAATAGCAGCACGTGGAGCATCCCCTCAAGCTGCGGAAGCAGCTGTACGTACTATTTTGTCGTCACGACCGCTGATGACGCGGACAACTTCAACCTCTCTTTCACAAATCAATCAATCGCAGTAGGGCACCTCAGCTACACAAGCAGTCCGCCCGGTGACTCGCCTGGCGGAGGCGGTAGTAGCGGAGGATCATCAAGCGGTTATGTTCCACCATCAATTGCCACGGCAACACCATCCCCATCACCGCAGCGCGAACGAACGCATCTCACACCAGGGAAGCCGATCGTTGTTATTGTCACACGGGCAGACACTCTAGAATTCGTCGTGGAAAACGATGTTCATACCCTTACCGTCAACGCACTAGATTCAAACAAAGCACAGATAACTATCGCAAGCACGCCGCAGCAAATGACCCTTTCCAAGCAGGAATCCAAATCACTGCCTCTCTCGGGAAGTATAATCACCGTGACACTCCTTGAAATCATGAATGACGCCGCACACTTTAGGATAGAATCAGTGAAGCAACCTACCGAGGAACAACCAAAGACCATTGAGACACCTAGCACAACACCAACTCCAGCGCCAAGCCAGACTCCCATATCCGAAACCAGGCCGTACACATCCATCGTCGGTGTTGTGTCTGTTATCCTCGTTCTCACAATCATTGGATTCTGGGCGTTCATGCGCCAGAAACGGCCAAAGCGAGCATCATGACTTGCCGGTTATTTCATAACGAAGGTTAACCGAGAACTCTCTTCAATCCAGGAATCATTCTCACGACCGAACCGACGAGAAAGCACAACACCAACGCCAGCAAGGATACGACCAGAAATTTTACTGCTGAGTGAAGTTCAACAGATTCGATCATGATCACGAGTGGCATTACGACCAGTGCGTGGATGATATACACGACGTAAAAATTCGGAGCAAGCCAACGGAGTATACTACCCTGCTTATCATATCGTTTCTGGAAAAAGAGGAGGAGACTTATGCTTATACTCATACAGGCGAACGATTCCCAAAGAGAATAGGCAGCAGACTGCCAGGTACGACCTCCGAAGTACATAGGGAGGTCAGAACTGACCAGAAACATCAGAGGCAGAGCGACAACAGTGGCAAGTGCCACCCATCTCCATATTCTGGCCTCATCAAGGTACTCGAGCCAATTAGCCCTATATGCCATGATTCCCAGCCAAAAGAAAAAAATGTAATGCACAAAATGAGCAATCTGGAACACATGAACCTCCACACCAACTTTGAAAAAAATCCTGACAACAAACGTGAATACCCCCATAATCAGCACGCTCACGAGAATCGTACCTCCCTTTGGAAACCGGGAGGGAACAACTCCCTTATTCACCAGAAGGCGATACAGAACGTACACCGCAGTAAAGATGAGCAATGCTTCCACAAACCAGAGCGGTCCAACAATCCACTTCGGATGCAAGATACTACTCATAAGAATCTCCGAGAAGTCCGCCGGTCCATAATACCGCCTGACACAGTATTCCACAAGAGGCCGGAACAGAGTTGTATACACGAGCAGGGGAATTCCGAGCCGAATCAGTCTGTCTGTGAAGAATTTTCTGGCGCCTTTCCTATCAAAAGACTGCGGGACAAAATAACCCGACAGAAAGAAAAATAATGACATGAAGAAACTTTGACAGACCGCGTTAAAGAACGTGAGCAAGATCGGGCTCAAAGCATCAGTAGGGGCAGCTTTGATGGGGTAATTACCCGCGCCCCCGTAGATAATCGAGACATGCAGCAATACAACAAGAACAATCAGAAATACACGCAGATTGTCAATATACACCAGACGATTCTGTGGCATGTTTGTGAACACTTATTTTGAACACTTAATAATCGTTTTGGAATACTCTCTCTGGTAAGCGTCTTCATGGCTTCTGCTCGGGCTTAACCTTGATCATCACCCACTTGTCCTGCTTGGTGCGGCTGCCAAACTCCTTCTCGACATGATGACGGATGAGCGGGCGCTGCTGCTCAACATACCGGACATAGTGCGTGCCAACAAACGTCAGGATGTAGAGCATCGTTGCGACGCCACCAAGCGCGAAGAATACCGTGAAGAGCTTACCTGCAACGGTGTGCGGTGCGAGGTCACCATACCCAATGGTTGTCAGAGTAACTGTAGAGAAATACAATGAGTCCACAACACTCCAGCCTTCAAGGGAGGAATACGCGATCGTGCCAATCGTCAAAAGCACGAGCACGATAGCCAGAAGGAGGAGGAAGTACTCCGTCATCTTCCGGCGCGTCATAAACTCTTCCATGCGAGGGTACAAAGAACTGCACGATAAAAACCTTGTGGAAAGCCTTTTTAAGAATGGCAGAACAACACTCCTTATGGACGTCGAAGGGAGCTTTGCGGACCTTGAAGGGATACTATCCCGCTCAAGGAATGGTTTTACCGATGAAGACCGTAGGACATTCAATCTTGGGCTTGTTGACCTCATGGTGGATATCGACCGAGGAAAGCCAAGCAAGATCCATGATGCGAGACTTCGAGTACTTTCCGCCGCGGGCAAATACATCGAGCATGTCGCAACACCCTACGCGCAGGACTACCTCTTCAAGCTCGTTGGAGTCCTCGTGGAAGCGAACATTCCAAACAGGGATTTCTATGACAAGCTGATAGAGCCGGACCATACGGGAAACAAAATGCTGCTCATGGACACGGACGCGATCGACCAGCTCTACATGGGTCTTCCACAGGTACGCGCGGAGGGCGTTCTCTTCATCAGGTATATTGACACTATTACCCAACAGCGAGGAGCGACTAAACCTCCCTGGCTACTTCTCCATCGCGGGGAAGAAGTGGAAAACCCATTTGAAATGGGCGTAGAAGAATATGAGGATGACGATGAACTCAAGCTCTCAATTCAGCGGCACATGCGGCTTGGCAACAAAGTAACCATCCTTCGATATAGTCCGAAGCATCAAATCTACCGGATTGTGCCAAGAGCAGAGGCAAAAAAAATCTATGCGCCCTAAATCACTATTGTCGGAGCTTTCTCATCCTTTTCGTCATCAAAGTCAGTGATCAGCGCTTCCGTAATGAGAACCATCGACGCAATTGAGGTCGCATTCTGCAGCGTGTTTCTCACAACCTTCGTTGGATCGATGACTCCTGCATCAAACAAGTCCTCATACCTATCCTTGTCAGCGTTGAAACCAAAGCGATCGCTCTTCTGCGAGTCCACATGTGCGAGTATCTCCGCACCCTCCTTTCCGGAGTTCTCGGCGATCAGGCGGATCGGTTCCTCAAGGGATTTTCTAACGATCGCAACACCAACCATCTGGTCTTTTGGCAGCTTAAGCGTATCAAGAATCTTACGCGCATGGTACAGGGTCAATCCACCGCCCGTCACGACTCCCTCCTCAACCGCGGCCTTTGTCGCGTGCAGCGCATCATCAATCCTTGACTTCTTCTCCGAGAGCTCGGTCTCGGTCGTTGCGCCAACCATAATCACCGCAACGCCTCCGCCAAGCTTTGCAAGACGCTTCCTTAAGTCATCCTTCTTATAGTCGGAATCAGCAAGCCTCACCTGGCTCTCGATCAAGTGTTTTCTTGCATCGATCTGCTTCTTCACGCCACGGCCTTCGATGATGATTGTCTTCTCGCTATTCACCTTGATCTTTCCAGCGCGGCCAAGCCACGTGTCCTCAAAACGATCAAGCTTCATCCCTTTATCCTCGGAAATGACCTTTCCTCCCGTGAGAATCGCGATGTCCTCAAGCATCTCCTTCTGCTCGTCGCCAAAACCAGGGGACTTCACAGCACAGACCTTCAGGGCGCCGCGAATGATATTCAGGATCAACGCGGCCTGGGCTTCACCCTCGATATCCTCAGCGATGATAAAGAGGGGCTTACCTTCGCCCGCTGACTTCTCAAGGACGGGAATGAGCTCCTTCATGCTGGAGAGCTTCTTGTCCGTAATGAGGATATAGGGGTCCTCAAGCTCGGTGATCAGCTTCTCATGATCGGTCGCCATATAGGGAGAGATGAATCCACGCTCAAACTCCATGCCTTCAACAAGGCTAAGCGACGTCTCAAAACTCTTGCCATCCTCGACGGTGATGACACCATTATTCCCCACTTTCTCCATCGCGTCGGCAATGAGCTTACCAATCATCTCATCGTTGTTTGCGGAGATCGTCGCGACCTGGATGATCTTTTCCTTGGTCTGCACATCAGTGCTCTTTGACTTCAGATATTCAACAACTTTTGCGGCTGCCACATCCATTCCCTTCTTTACCTCGACTGGATTTGCGCCAGCAGTAATGTTCTTCAAGCCCTCACGAATCATGGACTGCGCAAGGATTACGGACGTTGTTGTACCATCGCCTGCATTGTCCTGGGTTTTTGTCGCGACCTCGCGGATGAGCTTTGCTCCCATGTTCTCAAACTTGTCCTTGAGCTCAATCTCTTTTGCGATTGTTACGCCATCATTACACATCAGCGGATGGGTCGGCTTATCGAGGACTACAAATCTCGCCTGCGGACCAAGAGTAACCTTCACAGTATCCGCGACCTTATCTATTCCCCGCAATAAAGCTGCCCTTGCGTTCTCGTCAAACATGAGTTGTTTTGCGTCTGCCATACCTTCACCTCACTCGAACTTGGCGAGCACATCCTTGAATTCAACAAAGACATGCTTCACGCCATCGATCTCAATTTCCTCAGAACTATAGCCACCATAAATCACTTTGTCACCCGGCTTTAACGGAAGTTCCTTGCCATCCTTGTATTGTCCGACGGCGATTACAGTTCCTTCCTTTCGCTCTTCCTTCGCGGAATCAGGAATATAGATGCCGCCCTTTGTTCTCTCTTCCTTCTGGTGCTGCTTGATAAGCACTCGCTCCCCCATCGGTTTGAATTTCATTGTCTCCTCCCTCCATTGCATCATGCATACCATCTATTGAATCTCGAGCAACCGCTTCCCAGACTCCTCAAGCCTTCGCTTAGGCATGGTAATCCGCAGCATGCCATCCTTGTATTCTGCCTTAGCCCTTGCTGCCTCCACAGTACGCGGCAGGCTGAACGAGCGGTAAAAACCTGCAAAACTGACACGGTGTGCGTCTTTCTGCTTTTCTTCCATTCTCGATTCTGCCTTGATCTCAATGCCATCATCGCTCACATGAATCTTGATATCCTCCTTGCTGATGCCTGGCAGTTCGATCCTTGCAACAATCTCCTTGTCAGTTTCCATGACATCACAGACCGGCGGGCGGTACTCTGCGACATCACGTGATGGTCCCTCCAACAAGTGACCTGAGAACGGCTCCCTCCTGAAAAAGCTTTCGAACAATGCGTCCATCTCACGCTGCATCCGTTTCATTTCGTCAAACATCATGATCAACACCTCCCAATCTCTGAAAGAGAGTGTGGATGTTGGTTGCTTTCAGTATTTAAATCTTATGAAAAATAGTAATATAATTGCATATTA
The DNA here is from genome assembly GCA_964455675.1 of uncultured Methanosarcinales archaeon. GTDB lineage: Archaea > Nanobdellota > Nanobdellia > Woesearchaeales > CAYVYK01 > CAYVYK01. The sequence continues at coordinate 10,742 of CAYVYK010000015.1, read as the reverse complement.
TCTGAAATGATCTCATTTAAATTGAGGAAACCTTTATATATATGGCACACCCTCAGTACTTCATGGTCCAGCAAATCATCCTACGGAACCTGAACAAGCCCCGAGAAGTCAACTTGCAGGAAGACATTGCATGGCTTGGCGAGAGTTTCGGATTCAGCGCAGGAAGAGACACTGACCGCGTCACCGCAAGACTACTTCAAATCATTCTCGAAGAAGTGTCAGCGGCGGGAACTACATCCACCGAAAAAATCTCGGAAGACCTTGAGCTCAGCGCACAGCGAGTGAACTATCACCTCCGCACCCTCATCGAATCCGGATTCGTCTGCCGGGAGAAGCGGTACATTGTACTTCGGCAGGGAAGCGTGAAATCAGCCGTTGAGGAAATGCGCCAGGACGCGAACAGGATCTTTGATAACTTATCTGTAATGGCGGAAGATATCGACAAGGCGCTTGGGATCAAGAACCGACAACACCCATGAAACCAAAAAAAATTGTTATTAACGATACTTTCCAGAAAGGATATACTTATACGCTTACTGAACCATGCGGGAAAAATTTTGCTCCCGAGTTTAAACCTGATCTGACACCGCGTGAGATGCTCGAACTTGGCGTATTCGAAGGAGACTACTTTGGCGAACTCCCGCAAGAATTTCCCATAAAATGGTTCAGAAACGCGAAGCTCTCGGTGGGAAGAAAGGATCCACACCAGAACCACTTCAAAGTCGCCGCATCCCAACCGCTCCACGTATGGCAACAGAAGGGGTGGATACATCCCGATGATCCGCGCGGATGGTTCCAGTGGTACTGCAGGTATTACCTTGGACGAAGGCATCCGGACGATGAGCGGCAAATCAGGCGATGGAAAAACATGAGCAGGCATATAGCGCAAATCAAGAAGAACTGTCCCAAAGGATTTCTCTCTTGCAGGCGAAAGCAGCGGCAAGCGCTACTCCACTGGGCGATCGACAGCAGGAGGATATGATCATGTCAACACTACTTTTCCTGCATTTCGCAGGAATCATCATCGCACTTGGAGCCGTCACGGTCATTGATACAATGGGTTTCATCAGCAGACGATCAACAACATGGACTGACATAACCATCAAGGCGCATCACGTAACAAAACCACTCATATGGATTGGGACCATTCTGATGGCTGCAAGCTGGATGTTTATCTTCGACGGATCACTCATGCACCTTCTGAAGACCGTCCTCATAATCATCCTTGTCGCGAATGGAACCTTTCTCAGCCTCTCCATCAGTCCAGAGCTTGATAAGCATCCACAAAAGAAACTGTTGCCATCCACGCTCCAGGTGAAAATAGCAGTATCGATGGTGGTATCCTTTATCAGCTGGTGGACTCTTGTGGCGCTCACTGTATCATAATGATCAATCAGTTCTTTGATGCGATCACATACCAGTCCCACATCGGCTCTTCCCCTGGAAAGTCCTCGAAATCACCCGTTTTCCCCCAAGGGTAACTAATCCGTTTGAAACGCACGCGCGAGAATCCCGCCTCGCGAAGCCTTCGTACGAGCTCGGGCTTGTAAAACAATTTTTGGATCTCCAAGCCGTCAGCGTACACACCACGGAGAACATCATACTTGCCGCGTTCCGTGATACGGCGAGCACGCGTCAGCGAGCGAGCCTCATCTTTACCAAATTCACGCTCGTAGACAAGCATCGAGTTATGAAGCACGGCTTCCATCGACGGAAAGACACTGAGAAGCACACCAGAATCGTTAAGGCATGCAAAGATCTCCGAGAGCGACGTGCGAACATCTTTCAAGGACGGATGAAGCACCGCGTTTACGGCAATAGCAACATCAAATCTCAATCCGAGACGGGATAGTTCCCGCATGTCCGCGCAATGGAATGCAACATTCCTTGCTTTGTGCTTCCGCGCAATGGAAAGCATACGCTTTGAGAAGTCAATCGCATGAACCTGGCCAAACGTCCTAGACAGAAACGGCAGCAGCTCCCCGCGGCCGGTGCCGATGTCAGCCACCGAGAGAATTCGAGCTTCAGGAATTCTTTGCAGGTCTGCGAGCAATCTCGCACTTCTGCCTTCCTTGAGAGGGCTAATCACATAATCATGGTAATCATCTGCATACCCGTCCCACTGATCTGCCTCCATGAACTGGAAACAACCCTTTGCGTATTTATTCTTGTTGGTGCACTATTATCAAGAAACCGCCCCTGCATACATTCATATAGTACCTCTGATGAGAGGAATCCATGCGCGCGATCATATGGATCGTCCTATTATTTACGGTATGTACAGCATGCACGGAGACGGGAGCCATACCAGAAGCCAAGACTATCGCTCAAAAAAAGTTTGGTGATCTCATCAGAGAACCAGTTCACCAAGTCAATGACCCTCTGTTCTCCAAGTACTTTCCAGGCGAGCAGCTGTATTTCTTCTCGGTTTACAATGAGCGCTCCATGCTCGCCGGGCGGGAAGAATACCCTTACACACTCATCATCGAAGGAAAGCAGCAGAGCTTTATCACGGGCAAAGAAGGCATTTTGCCGTTACTCAAGAAACATATGCATACAAAAACTGCCAAGGAAGCAGAGGATGCACTACGTCTCTACACGCTTCTGCGGCGGGTAAGTATCGTGAACCAAAGCTATGTCACAGAACGATTTCGTCAGCAAGCACCGGTCATCCATGATCTCAAGATAGAGCATACCAACGGAACGTACCACGTGACAGCGTACGCGGATGCAGATCCGGCCATCACAGCAATCATCAAGATAACGGGAACGTTCTCACGAACAGAATTCAACATTTCAGAAGAATTCATCGCGTCTGCTGGTGGATATGACTAATACTGACATTCAGCCTATGTTGCTTGTTCTACTTATCGTACTTATTTTTTTAACAGCTGGATGTGCGCGGTGCGGGAATGATGTGTGCGAAAACCCTGAACAACGGCGCGGATCATGTCCTTTGGACTGTGAAGAAAACGCACCCGGAGACGTGGTGATCACATTGGAAAGTGGCCGACGATATTTCATGCACATTCCGGCTCATGTACAAGATCCAGCTCCTGTTGTGCTCGCATTCCATGGAGGGGGCGGAAGTCCGCAGCACATCCAAGAGCAGAGCATGCTGAACGAGAAATCTGATCGAGAGGGATTCATCGCGGTCTATCCAGAAGGCACCGGACCAAGGATACGAGGCCAAGTCATCGGGACGTGGAATGCCGGAAGATGCTGCGGAAAGGCCATGGAGGATGCTCGTGATGACGTTGCCTACACACGAGATATCATCGAGAGCGTCGCCGAAAAAGCACCCATTGACCGACGAAGAATATACGCAACAGGTCACTCGAACGGCGCGCTCATGGCATATCGACTTGCGTGTGACATGAGCGAAGAGATCGCCGCCATTGCGGCAGTCGGCGCACATGACGCCGAAATTGAATGCAATCCGACACGCAAAGTGCCCGTCATCCATTTTCACGGGATGAATGATGAAAGCGCAATGTACAACGGAGGAACGTGCGGAAAACGCGCAGGACCTGGGTGGTCATGCCGGAGCGTGCCGGAATATCTTGCGATGTGGGCATCAAGAAACGAGTGCGGAGCAACACAACACGTAACCTACCAAAAGGGAGAAGCAACATGCATGGAATATGATAATTGCAAAGCTTCCGTCGTTCTCTGCACGATACAGAATGCAGGTCACACATGGCCGGGCGGGCAGTATGCCGGAAATCTTGGCGAAGAAGAACTTGGAGCAATCAGTCCTGATATTAACGCGAACGATGAGATGTGGAAGTTCTTCTCACGATTCGTGGCTGAGTGATGACACAACCACGGCACTACTTTTTTATATGAGATTCGTATCCATCACTCGTTACATCAATTCGCAATCGGGGGTGCCATATGACGAAAAACCAATGCCCAAATCATGCCTATTACTCAGGGAGGCGAGTGCTCTCGCCACCGATCAACGGAGATACAAACATCGCACAGCTCGTGCAGAAACTCCACGCGTACAACGGGGCGCGATTCCGCGAAGCATGCGACCTCGTCGCAAACCACATGTGGCAAGAGGACGTCACGATCGGAGTAAGCCTTGCGGGAGCGCTCACGCCAGCAGGCCTTGGACCTTCATCCATCATTCCCCTGATGAACCATGGATACGTGGACTGGATCGTCGCCACAGGAGCGAACATGTACCATGATATCCATTTCGCGTTCAACATGCCGCTCTTTGAAGGAAGCCCAAACGTTAACGATGTCGATATGCGCAAGCGAGGCGTTACAAGAATATATGACGTGAGACTTGACTACAAAGACGTGCTCATGGCAACGGACCAAGAGCTCCGCAAAATATTACTACGCCCTGAATTCCAGCACGAAATGGGAACACAGGAATTCTACCACATCCTCGGCGGAATCTTGAATGAATATGAAGCGCGCAATGGCATTGGAGAAGTCAGTATCCTTGCTGCCGCGCACAGGCTTGGCATTCCAGTCTTTACGTCATCGCCTGGAGATTCAACGATCGGAATGAACGTTGCAGGACTTGAACTCCTCGCGGAACTCAGAGGATTCCAGGACTACTTCCGACTCAAGATCAACCCAAGCATTGATGTCAACGAGTCAACGGCCATCATCTACAACGCGAAGAAAGTGGAGAATGGCAAGACAGCAGTACTTCTCCTTGGAGGAGGCAGCCCAAAAAACTTCATGCTCCAGACAGAACCCCAAATTCAGGAAGTACTCATGATCCCGGAAGCAGGGCAAGACTACTTCATCCAAATCACGGACGCACGACCCGACACTGGAGGGCTCTCGGGCGCAACACCGCACGAAGCAGTCACGTGGGGAAAACTTGACGCTGACAAGGTACAAGACTGCGTGATCTGCTATCAAGACACGAGCCTTGTGCTGCCGCTCATGACAGCATACATCCTTGCCGTCGCGCAGAGAAAAGAGCATAAACGACTCTATGACAAGCGCGGGGAGCTCCACGAACACCTCAAGACAGGATACGCCGCGAACAACAAGGAAATCACCGAGCTTACGGAACTTGCGAAGAGCTACCGATAACGATGGACAACGCGCGACTTGCTGAATTAGCCAAACGCCACGGTACTCCGCTCTTTGTTGTAGACCACGACGCACTTCGAGCAACATACCACCACTTCCGAGAACGACTGCCACGAGTCATACCTTACTATGCAGTCAAAGCGCTCGCACTACCGGAAGTTGTCAGGACTCTCTTTCTCGAAGGCGCAAGCTTTGACGTCGCATCATGGCAGGAATTTGACCACGTCAACAGGCTTATCGCGGCAGATCCCGAGCCAGAAGTTGCGCACTACATCTGGGACAAGATCATTTTCTCAAACACGATCAAGAGCGAAGAAACACTCCGCAAGCTACGGCCGTACAAGCCACTCGTCACGTTTGACAACGAGGACGAATTATACAAGATCAAGCAGCACTGCGACACTGCAGGAGTCGTTGTACGGCTCATGGTTTCTGACCTTGGATCAATGGTCGAGCTTAACTCAAAATTTGGCGTTGCACCGCAGGAAGCCATGGAGCTCATCAGAAAAGCGAACGACCTTGGCCTTACCGTTGAAGGACTCTCATTTCACGTCGGAAGCCAGTGCGCACAATTTGGAAACTATGTGGAAGCGCTTGCCGCATGCAGGCAAATATTCGATAACATGCACGCGCAAGGACCACGATTCAACAATGGGAAAAAACCCAACGTGCTTGACATCGGAGGAGGATTTCCTGTACGATACATGGAGCACGATCCGGATTTTGAGAAACTTGCGGACATCATCAACACGGAACTCGACAGGTACTTTCCGCCAGAGCCCGGATTTGAAATCATCGCTGAGCCAGGCAGGTACATGGTTGCGCGGGCAGCAACGCTTGTTGCGAAAATCATCGGGCGCAGCAGACGCAAAGGAAAAAGATTCTACTACATCGATGACGGCATCTACCACACATTCTCGGGAGTGCTCTTTGACCACTGCCAATACCACTTCTCCGCGTTTCGCGATGCAGGAGAAACCGAGATCTGCGCCGTGTGCGGGCCAACATGTGACGGCCTTGATAGAATCTCCATGGAAGAGATGCTGCCTGGAGACCTTGAGCTAGGTGACTATCTCCGGAGTGACAATGTCGGAGCGTACACCGTAGTTTCTGCCACAAACTTCAACGGATTTCCTCCGGCAAAAGTTGTCCACGTGAACGAGTACAAGAAGTAACCTACGCGTCAACACCGATGTACGTGCGCACAATCCAGCCAATGCAGAAGCTGATGGCTGCGACACCAAGTGAAATCAACGCCATCTCGAGGAACCTTGGCCAAAATTTTGTGCCCTTTGCGGTTGAAATGTAGAACGTGTAGAACGCGATGATAATGACGGTTGTTGAAAGCATAACAATCATCGCAGTAACCGTGTTCTCAATCAGGATAAACGGAATGATGAGCAAAGCGACCGTGACAATATAGGCAATCCCCGTGTACAGAGCGCCCTTGAGCGGAGCCCTATCCGACTTTTCTTCCTTAGACGAAAGATAGGATGAAGCCGCCATGGAAAGAGACGCTGCAAAACCGGTGATCGCACCCGTAATCGCAACAAGCCTCCCGTTCCCGAGCGCAAGACTTAAACCCGCAAGAGCACCCGTGAGCTCGACAAGCGCATCATTCAATCCGAGAACAATCGAACCCGCATATTCCACCCTTGGATCGTTCAACATCTCAAGAAGCTGCTTTTCATGACGGTGCTCGTCCATCAGAAGAATATCAAACGGTTTCTGCTTCTGCTTGTCATAAATTTCCTGAGCGAACTCTTCGCCCTGCTCCATAAGGCGCAAACTGAATGAGACACCAAGAACGGATGCAAGAAGGGTGTACCACCAGATCTTGAATCTGTCCGGCAGCACATCAACCTTAGTGTACGCACGCAAGAGACTATAATGCTTCTTTTCATCAGCCGATATCTTCAGCAGGACTTTCCGATTGTGCGCGTCCTTGGTCTTTTCGGCGAGCGCAGCGTAGATATGGCACTCGGTTATCTCGTTTTTCTGCGCTGTTTTCATCAGCTCAATCATACCACATACCTATGATTGCCCGTTATAAATTACTTTCGTTCCACTCAATACCTCGCGCTTCACACCTTCTTATCCTGATTACCTAGTCTCTTCCTAACATAATTATCCGCAATAGTTATCACGCCAAGTCCGAACACACAGTATACTCCTCCAATAGACCACATTACCAATCGTCGTTCGTCTTCAATCAATTCAAGGGCCACAATTTCCCGGCCTACCACTTCATCATTCCTGTATCTTTCACAAGTCTTTATTGATTCAAGGTACTTGACAGCCGAGACCTTATCAGTACACGATAGTTCTAATGCATCCTCAACCGTCGGATACTTGTTCTGCATCTGGAGGATATCGCCTCTTGCGTCAAAGAATTCTGCAGGAATCAATTCGCGTTTTGCTCGAGCTTGTCTATCGTAACACCCATCTACTTCCCTAAGCCCCAGACACAGCGCAATACCCGAGGGAGCCATAACTGAAGTGTAAATTGCGGTTGTCAGTACTACATGCTTTGTACCCTTCACGATACGCTCGAGTAGAGATTTCATCATCAATGGAAGTAAAGTTATCCTTATAACGATTTGTCGTCATTTTATGACAACATTCTTAAACTATTGTCCAATTTCAATCTTGTGAAAGAAGCGTTAAGAAAATACGGACTCACGGAAAAAGAAATCGAAACTTATCTCGCGTGCCTGAAATCTGGAAGTGCAAGTGCATACCGTCTTTCTGAACTTACAAACATACGCCGGAGCACAATCTATGAAGTACTTGCATCGCTCGGAAAGAAGGGACTTATTGGCGCAGTGCACAAGAAGAACAAGTACTATTTTACGGCAGCAAAACCAGACGTGCTCATCAATCTCCTCAGGGACAAGGAAAAGGCCATATCAGAAGTACTACCACTCCTCACACGAATTTCTGGAACAGTCATAGAAAAACCCAAGGTGGAAGTCTTTGAAGGAGTCAGCGGAATAAAGAGTTCTGCTGAAGACATGCTGAATTACCAAAAGATCATTGTCTATGGCGCGTCACGTCTTGCAGATTCTCTCCTCGGTACATACAACGCAAATTTTGCGAGGCGACGAGTAGAAAAACATATACAACTGCAAGCAGTCATTGAGGAGGATGTCCCTTCACATATGCTGACAAAGGAAGTCCGTCGCTACACTGACATCCGCACGCTTCATACGTTCAAGAACCACAATAGCGTCTACTTCATCTTTGGCAAAAAAGTCATGATCATGACGTTCAAAGATGAACTTATCGCCATTAGAATCACAAGTCAGCTCCTTGTCGAATCCCAAACCAAGATATTCCAACTCCTCTGGGAGAAGGGGAAACCTGTCCGACGCAAATAACGAACAATCTCTTTAGCTAGTCAATACTCTCCCCTGCAAGTTATCCATATTACTTCTCCACAGCACTCCTGCAGCACTTTCCCGCAACACTCCTGCAACACTTATAAAGCGTATACGACTCACGATGAGTATGGTGCAACATACACTGCAAGAGGCTGGCCAAGCGTGCCTTGACGATATTCTCCGGAGGCATTACCGAGTGCAAGCAGTGATAGGGTATGGAAGCCACTTCTATCAAGACCTCAGAGCGCGTGTGGATGAAGAAACAGACTATCGAACAGTACTTGACAAAAAACCGGACTTTCTCGTGGTTGTCCCGAGCAGAACACAACTCTTTGGCGAACTGGCAGAGCACTACCAATGGAACAATCAGACATTAGCACATCTACACGCGCTCTCAGTGCATACACCATACTACTTCAGCTTCGAGACACCACTTGTCAATATCGGTGTAGAATGCCGAGTACCGTACAAAGCAGGCTTTGTTTTTGAGGAAACGCTCCTTGGAATGCGGCAACGACTTGAACGTGACATATACCTTGCCGGAAGAATATCAAAACCGATCGTGCATATCCATACACAGCAAGAATTTAGAACAGCACTAAGAGACGCTGTTTCGGACGCAAGGCGACACATCGCCCGCCTCGCGCTTGGAACCCTGCCGCATACGGTTACTGGCGAGGCCATTGCACGACGATACCTTGCGGTAACGTATATGGCAGAATCCTACCGTGTATTTGAAACCATACCCATGCTCGCGCATGCTCTTGGCAGTTCGTGCACTCCAAAACATCTCAAGCTCCTCAACGGCAGATGGCTTGGGAAGGTGCCATTTCGGGAAGCGCTCGAGCCCATCCTTTCTGAAGCTATTGACGGACTCGTCAAGCGAAGACAGATCATGCAGGATTTCTATCAAACAGTCTACAGGAACGATCGCACAGGTAGCAGCGTGCTGCGTATAGCACTCTATAACCTAGCCGGCATAGCCGCAACGGTAAAGAACGCGGCAACAAATTCGCTTGGTGGCGGTGACAACAACGCATATCTACGCCGAAAATTTCTCGGATGAGGGAAAAAAATATATGCATGCAATGCATTCCATCACCTATGGAAGAGGAAACCATCGCGAAACTCATCCTCACAAAAGGATTGAAGAACGTCAACCTCAGCATGTTTACTGACGAGCAAAGGAAAGTGATCATGCAAAAACTTGCCGAGCACTACGTACGGCTAGGCAAGATGGACGAACTCCTCGGCATTCTCGAACAGACTGACAAGAAGAGCTTTGAAGGAATCATGAAGCAGAGGGCGGACCAGCTCCTGTCGCTTGGCGACTACAAGACTGCCGCGGCAATCTACGATAAACTCGGCGAGAAAGAAATCGCAGCATCCATACGGGACAATTTTCTATGAGTCCCCATTCGTCGTGCGCTTCAAATACACAGACACGACAACTACCATCAGGATCGCGTTAATGAAACTTCCAGCGAATGCGTTCAGCATCGATAGATTCTTATTGAGTCCCATAGGGCAAATATCTCCGTAACCGACGGTAAAAAACGTTATGGCTGAGAAGTAAAAATAGTGAGACGACCGCATGGTATCTTTCATAATCATATCGGTGGAGAACTGATCGGAGTACTGTCCGTACGTGAGGTAGCCTGCGCCCATCCTTTCAACCGTGCTGTAGCCCGAGGAGAAAAGGAGCAAGATACAGATCACGAAGACAACGTAGCTGCCAAAAAGGCTCCAGAGACTCTTGGCGGAGAGCAATGAACGGAACATATTCCTGATCAGATAGATATTGAAAAAGACCAAATAGAGGCTTAGCACAAGCAGGGAAAACAGCGAAATGAATGATGTCAGCGGGGATGATCCAAGCATCAATCCCGAGACAATACGCAAACCACCAAGTATGATGATCGTGATCGGGACTTTCTTCATGATCGGCTGGAAGAGCACTTCCTCGATTCGATTGAGCAGTGTAATATGCTGTCTTGAGAGCCTTGCAATATTCTCATGCGAAAGCCTATCCTTGCCTTCCTGGGCAAGACGTGCAAGTGTCTCAGTCGGAAGCTTGGAGAGCTGCTCATCTAATGCATTGAGCAGATTATCGCGTATGGAATCGCGGGGTTTACCCATGGCAACATACCCGGAACCGGGGTATTTAAACCTTATTCCCACAGATTAAAATAGCCGATGAACACCTTACGCATGCTGCTCCGGTAGTCTAACTTGGATAGGACAGAACCCTCCGGAGGTTCTAATCCGGGTTCAAATCCCGGCCGGAGC
>CAYVYK010000014.1:35929-38571 GCA_964455675.1 uncultured Methanosarcinales archaeon | reverse complement strand
GTGGAAGTGGACGCGGACAAGGGCATTGTCCGAAAGATTGAGAGGAGGACTGCTGCTCTTCGTCCTCCATCCTACATCCAAAACCTATCTCGGTTTGCAACACGACCAATGACAGCACAGCGGGACGAGATGGCACGAGGAATCTGGTGGGGGTACTCCTTAGCACGGTATGTATCGATACCCGCTGAAGGACACAACAGGGCATGCTATGTGCAAGCAGATGACATGGACCGAGGATATCGCAAAGTGATCGCGGAACAATTCTCGAGCAGGGCAGCATGGAAGAAGCATCAAGCCCACTACCGGAAGTTTGTGCAGGATCTTTCTCTTATCGCTCAAAGCGCACTAAGAGCACGAACGAACAAAGAATTCCTTGGTGTGTACACGGCATGGACGAAAAGCATCACGACATACGCGGACATCATCCTTGCGCCATACGCGATAGAACGCCACCTTGATCCCGAGTGCAGAAAAAGCATTGATGAGGCAAGCTTTAGTATTATCTCAACACCTGAAGTGCTGAACGAATTCCAACACATGAGGCTCAAGATCATCCAAAGCAGGTTAACCGGAAGACCAACACCGCAACAACTTGCGGAGCACTATGCGTGGTATAGCGAGTACTCATTCATCGAACCGTTACTCGACGCAAGATATTTTGCGGAAGAAGTCAAGAAGCTTACACCTGAAGCTGCACGGCATGAGCGAAGGGAAATGCAAAAGAATGTCAAATTCGCAGCCAAAGAATACCTACGCGTTCGGAAGGAGATTGGGGCGACGCGTGTTGTGCTTCTTGCCGATATCATCCATGCATACACACATCTTCGAACGGACAGGCTCGACCAGTGGAAGAAAACGCAAACGGCACTCCGCATCGTGTTTGACACTATTGCTCATAAGCTTGCCAAGGCAAGCAACAGACCATGGACGCGCAAGGACGTCACGTACTGCATGAATGAAGAGATCACAGAATTTCTGAGATGCGGAAAGCTACCCAATTACGATACGGTGCATATGAGATCAAACAATCAGTATGTGTATTTCTATGAGGAAGGCAAGCCAAGGATTGTACAAGAGCAGGCATTCCTCGATGACGTGACGCGCGTCATTGCGCGGCAAGAAGGCAAGGACGAAACCATTCACGGAACGATCGCGCACAAGGGGAAAGTAACAGGGATCGTTGTACTCGTGCACGGCAAGGAAGACCTACCCAAAGTAAAGGAAGGAAACATTCTCGTCGCCAAAGTCACGATGCCAGATTACGCGCCCGCCATGAAAAAAGCAGCAGCATTTGTCACGGAGGAAGGAGGCATAACTTCACATGCAGCAATCATTGCACGAGAGCTCAAGAAACCGTGTATTGTGGGGACAGGAAATTGCACGCGGATGCTGAAGGAAGGCGATCTTGTTGAAGTGGACGCGGACAAAGGCAAAGTACACATCATGAAGAGGGCCCAACATGAAACCAGTTCTTGAACTCATCCAAACGCACAGCCTAACACCTGCCACGCAGAGAGAGCTCTCCCTTGTGACGCTGTCCGCGATCGGCGAAGGGTATTCCGTGCACATGCAGAAAATCGCGGGATTCACGTACCGAGCGCTTGCGGCATACGGAAAGGATAAGTATTTTCATACGCTGATGAATGAGGAAGAAATTCGCGAGAAAACCGCACAACTCATCAGCGACGGAAAAGCGGAAGACGTGCTTCGAAGGGCGTGGCAGGCGTTCCAGCGCGTGAGCAAGATACCAAAACCCATCATCCAGCACGTGCTTGAAGACTACGCAACGTACATGGCATGCATTGGAACGTACAACTGCTTCTGGAGATACGCAGATACTGAGGGAAAATTGTCTCCGGACATGATTGCGCGGCTAGCCAAAGAACGCCAGGAAGTGGCAAGCTACTACACCAAAGTCGAACGCACACTCCTTGCGGAACTCGAGCGGATAGAACAGAAGAACAAGATCACAAAAGGAATGCTGCGCAATATGACACTCAACGAACTTGAAGGATTCATGAAAGGGAAACGAATGGATGTTTCGATCCGCATGTATGGCTACGTGTACGTGCGAGAAGGAGCCGAAGAGAGCGTCTTTACCGACGGTGGAACGCTTCGGGCGGTTCAGGCACTGCTTGAAACCCCAATTGGAAAAGAAGTACACGGACACGTGGCATACGGCGGAACCGCGCGCGGACACGTCCTCAACATTCTCGAACGAAAGGACGCACCGGACGGATTTGTACTGGTAGCCCCATCAACACATCCAGATATGGCACCACTCATCAAGCGTGCGGTAGCGATTATTGCAGATGAAGGAGGAGTGCTATCGCATGCGGCGATTATCTCACGAGAGCTCAAGAAGCCATGCATTATTGGAACGAAAAATGCATCCAAAACATTCAAAAGCGGGACAATCGTTCATGTGGATGCGGACAAGGGAGTTGCTCGGATTGATGAGACTGTAAAGGGTATCTGATTCGCATGGTCTATTCTTTTTCTTGAATAACACTATCGCGGGACGATCGCGCTCCCATCGGTCGCTGAAGCACGACACAACATCAGAATAATATCGTAGGACGGTCGGGCTCCCATCGGTCGCTGAAGCACGACACAACATCAGAATAATATCGTAGGACGGT
>CAYVYK010000014.1:15411-35829 GCA_964455675.1 uncultured Methanosarcinales archaeon | reverse complement strand
GGTCGCTGAAGCACGACACAACATCAGAATAATATCGTAGGACGGTCGGGCTCCCGTCGGTCGCCCGGTACCGGACGGCATCTTAAGGCGATGCCTTAATGATGCCTTTGCGTGACGTGCGGTTTCATGATGGCTCTGCTAGGCGTAATTGATCGTGCGACCATTCATGCACGGACGAGCGGAGATTTTCTTTCGAGTTCGCGCCAGCCAATGTCCGTACGGAAATGCAAGTTGTTACCTGGAATGTACACACGAGACATTGCATCATAGGCACGCGCTCTCGCTTCCTGCAAAGAATCAGCTTCGGCAACGATGTTAAAAAGGCGTCCGCCATTCGCATAAAATTTGCCATCCTCCTCACGAATACCTGCACCAAGGACTTTAACACCGGGGACTTTTGCAGCATCCTCTAAACCAACAATCCTAAGTCCCATGGCAACTGAATAATCACCAGGATATCCTCGGGATGCGCCGACAACACAGATACGAACCTTGGTGTCAAACTTTGGAGAGACCTCATGAAGTTTCCCAGCAAGCGCGGACTGAACGAGAGCACAGTAGTCACCCTCGAAACCAGGTAGCACCACCTGGCACTCTGGATCGCCCCATCGCGCATTAAACTCGATGACGCTCGGAGAACCATTCGAAATACCACCTAAGTACAGGATACCCGTATAAGGAGCACCCCTCTGCTTCATCCCAGCACAAGCTTTTTCTATAATCTCATCAAGCTCGGGCTGTTTCCCTTCAGTGATACTTACGGGGGAAATGGCACCCATACCCCCGGTTTGTTCACCGACATCAAAGTTCAGAGCACGCTTATGATCCTGAGCGGAACCAAGAAAAATGGCGTGCTCACCATCACATATAGCATACGATGAAAATTCAGAACCTGTAAGTGCAGCCTCGATGAGGAATACCTTGCCGGCATCACCAAATGACGCCATTTTATCCACGGCTGAAAGCGCATCCTTTAATGAGGAAACACGCAATGCACCCTTACCCTGGCAAAGACCGGAAGCCTTCACATAGAAACAATGTCTATCAGAAATAGGAGATAGATCATTCAATGTTCCCAGAAAATTTTTTGCCTCCACAGGTGAGTCAAAAATATGGTAATTCGGATGAGGGATCATGCATTCCAGCATTACGTCACGAGACCAGGCCTTGTCCCACTCAATACGGGCTGCAGCTCGCGAGGGGCCAAAGACAGTGAAGCCGTGCTCTTTGAGCAAGTCAACCGTTCCAGCAGCAAGCGCATCATCCTGAGCAACATCCACCACATCAGGCTTGTACTTTTTCGCAAGCGCCAGAAATGAACTCGCATCCTTCAGCTTACAGGAAGGATCAATCAGAACCTCCTTTTGGCGATTCCAAGGAATAAGACCATTGCCCGGAGCGACAATAATACGGCTAACATCATTACTTCTCTCGTATGCGTCAGAAATCGCATGCTCTCTCGCCCCCGCGCCAATAATCATTACCGTCTTGGCCATGCCTAGTGAGAATGAAGCAGATGATAAAAAGCTATGCCCTTTAAAAATATGGAAGCATTCTCCTCTGGTATGGTAAACGCCGTCGTCATGGCAGGCATGAACCCACGGCAGGGATTCTTCCAAAGAATGCTAAGCTATCTTGAGGACCAAGCGGCGTATGGAGAAAACTACCTCTCAGGAGTCTATAAACCATCATGGCGCGTGAACGGCGAGATTGATGGAGCGCGAGTACGTAGGCCGATGGTGGAATTCATGCTGGACCGACTGGAGCATACCCGGAGTATTGATCAGATCATTGTCGTAGCACCAACTGATCGATTGGAAGAAGCGCTGGAGGATCGGGTACATCAGTACTCAAAAATGCGGATCGTGGAACAGGGAAGAACGTTTGGGGAAAATGCTATCCTTGGGTATGAAGCCGCAGGCGGGGGACACGTGCTGTTCTGCACATCGGATGCGCCTCGCACAACAACCGCAGACATCACGGAATTCCTATCGTACTGCAAACAGCTCCAAGACACCTATGACATCATCTATCCCGTCGTGAGCGAGCGAGTGTACAAGCACGGACGGCGCGAACCAAAGGACAGACCACGAGATCCCGTCATCAACGACCTTAAGACGCTCATCGTGCGCTTCCTCACGCTCCCTGTGCGCTTGGCATTTCCGGCAGCGAGACTCCGGCCGTTCACATACCTTCTCCCTCTGGGAATCTACCCAGAGGATTACTGCAAGGTTGACGGATACAGAGACGAGCGAGGAAGGGAAGGATTTCGAATCACGAGCATGATGATGGCAAACCTTGAGGGCATTACCCCGGAATTTATCGATCGAGTATATAGCCTTCGAAAGACGCTCAAGTGGAGCGTTCTCCGCGAGATCAAACAAATCCTTGGACCTGGAATCGTGCGACGCTACCTGCAGGGTATCACGGCAGGGGAAGCCGCAGGATTTGTCGAACAGTACATCAACAAGCGCAATCAAGAACCAAAAAGAATCCAGATCGTCGGTCTCAGCAGAGGCACAGCAGAGTTTGACGTGGACGGCATGGGGGACGTGCGCGAACTCTAAGTGGGCAGGGGCGGCGGAGCAACCTCTGTTCCATCATCAAACACGTCAAGGCCGACATCGGACGATAAAGGTTCGTTGCACGCACACCCGCACGTGCCAGGCATGACACCATACTCACACTTGATCGCACAGACATTCTCACAACATTCTCCCGCCGCATCCTTCAATCCCGAGGGACACTCGCTGCACGCTACCAGGAGCAGGCACCCGATGAGGAGTATCGCGATCCGCATTGTTCAATCCTCTGGCAAGGGGGGTGGCACGATAACACTCGAGGTAGAGATCGAACAGGACGATGGAACCTTGACGAGGAATCCCCTGTTCTCCTCCCAACCCTGGAACTGATAGGTGAGGTCGAGCACCGACCATTGCTGACTCCTTGGATCCCAACCGTACAGCTTTGTGAATGTACAGGTCGTGTCGAGCTTGTCGATCGAAGAGAGCACCCAATCAGGCCTGATCGGAACAAAATTCCAACCCGGAGACAGAGAGATCGTGTTCGCCACGTTGTAATCAACTTTTACCGTCAGCGCCTGGTTTTGGTAGGAGTACACCCAGAACGCAGTATTCGCCATGAACGAACTAAACTTCTCACCGAGAATATTTTGCGCGTCCTTGAGCGTCACATAGCGGTTCTCTGTCGGCAAGTAAATGTACGCAATCAACTTGCCGTTCCCCTCATTTCCGATAAAGCGATTCAATTCTCCCGGAAGACTCACGATGTTCCAACCACGGTAGAGTTTTATTGTCACCGTATCTGTGGGTACTTCTGGAGGAGTGTTTGGAGTGATAATCAACATAGCCTTTGCCCTTGCAGGTTCTTCGTTATCAAGCCAAGCCTCCACGGTGAAGCTATACGCACGCCGCTCGGAAGGGACCTCAACCAGATCCGCAGATATCTCACGTATTGAGGGAACGGTCTCTACGACGTTCGCAGTAACCGGAATGGACTGCACTTGAGCCTTTTTCACAATAACGGTATCAGCGGAGACTCCAGAACTTGATTCCCCGTTAACTAGTGTTACCGTTGGCGCAGTCTCTATCTCGTAAGGAATCACTTTCAATGGAATTGTCCTTGTCTCACCTGCAACAAGATCAAGATACGCCTGATGCTCGACGTAAAATGGCAAGCCCTTCACTTTCAGATAGTAATGATACACCGGCTGAACACAGGGCGTAGTAAAGCACTGTATTTGTGCGTGCTTATCCTCCAAAACAATCGTATACTCCGCAACATCACCCGGAGCAATCTTCACCTGCTCGGGAGTGATTGTGAGGTATGCGCTCGATGGGGTTCCTTGCACATCATGAGTGACCATGAACACGGCCTGTGCGTTACTAATATCCAGAAGGTGAAGCTGCGCGTCACCAAAAGGAACAACATCGCCAACACGCATCGAAACCGACCACTTCTGCACGGCAACTTTACAGGCACGCTCCTTGCAAATATCCAGAACGAGCGTCACGCTCGCAAACGGCGTCGCAAAGGACGCGCTCTCAGAAGTAACCGCATTCCTATCCGCCCTATTCGCCATCGGGTAAGCAATGCCATCCAAACGGACAGTAGCTTCATAATAATCCTGAATAACCGCATACTGATTTGTCGAGAGCTCAAACCGCTCTCCAGTCTTTGCGTAGATTACGTCCGCACTGTACGAACCACTGCACGGAGAATCAAGCGCGAAGGAATTCACACCGCATTTTAGGTAGCCGACATTCGCAGAATCAGTTGCCATGCACTTTGTTCGGCAGACTTTATTCGCATACGCACGCCACGACTTCTCGCTCTGGCATGAGGATGAATCACCCTCGCTATACGAAGAACCATCATAGCACGTGAATCTCGCAAACCGGTAGAGAGGATCGTCATCTGACGAGCCACAGTCCGCCACGCAGGATGGCTGGCACAAAGGTTTATGCTTTTTACATTCGCATGACTCATCATTCACACATTCCTCTGTGCATGCAACCGTTGAGCACACTTCCGCTTTCTCATCGCTCGTGCAAACACCATCACCGCAATACCCTGGCTTTGTGTAACCACAATCAGATTCACATGCCTTCCGGCAATTGCTCATGTCTTGCGGGCAAGCACACAGCTCACCGTGAGGGCATGCGCAGGGAGTTGATGTGCAAACTTCACTATTCTCAGAAGTTGAGCAGATACCATCGCCGCAGTAACCGGGCTTTGTTGAACCACAATCAGCTTCGCATGACTTAACGCACCTTCCGGGAGAAGGTTCGCACTGTGCACCCTCTGGGCAGTGGACAATCGGACATACCTCGATGTTCTCCTCAGCGGTACACACACCATCACCGCATGTGTTTTTCAAACTTGCGCACCGACCATCGCGGCAGGAACATTGATAGGTCGACCACGCAAGGGTGTCACCATTGCAGTACGCTTCGTTCAAGGTGCCACTCTCAACCTGGACAGCACCACCAGTCGACCCATCAGGAACACAGGCATCCGCAACCTCAACAACACTTGGACCATTCGCCCAGTTCGGGCGGCCCTTTACTGTTCCCTTCACCTGGTAATTGATACCACCATCCGAATCAGTGCAAGAGACTACACCACCAACATAGAATTTGGTCTCAAACTCATTATTATTCTCATTTGATTCAGAAATATCATTCCAGCCATCGGCCTTCGCCCAGAAACGATAGGAACCTGCAGAATTATAGACCCATCGCGTAATAACGGAATATGACTGTCCAGGCGCAAGGGTCGAGGAACCAACGTTCTCGGAACCGACAAATGAAGCGCCATCAGCATCCCAGTGCACGCTCTGTACGTCAGCAGTTTTCAAGCCGATATTCTTGATCGCAAACACGATCATCACAACGTCGCCAATCATGGGATTTTCGGGATTCACTGACATCCCCGTAATTATGAGATCAGGCTGACCTGTCTCCACGGGCTCAATCTCCACCTCGATGTACGGCTGAGTGCTAGGCATTTCATAGACGTTCTTCACCTTTACTTTTACACCATTCACCACTTGCTCCTCGCCTTCGAGCAAGTTCAACGTCACACCATCAAGCACGATGGTTGCGCGATTACCCGCGGCGTCCGTTTCAAGCAGTGTAACACTCGAACCGCCAACGGTCCGAGCCTCATTCTCGACAATACTTGTGGACGTGACAGCACCTGCCACGTGCAACATCAGCAATGCAACCATTGATACAATCAAGATAAAGCGCATTTTGTTCACCTCAAGCATAATATGATCGTCATAATCGAGTTTTATCGTATTTTGGAATTCATAGTATTAATATCTTTTTCACTCTAAAAAAAAAATAAAAAAAAGAGGAGGAGCATTACCTGCAGATCGGTTCCTCACCCTGGATGAGGGCGACGAAGGGGTTCACATCCGCCTGGTTGACACGACCGTCATTATTGATGTCAGCACGCCAGAGCTTTGGATGGTTCGGATGATGGATCTGCCACATTCGATGCTTCAAGACCCAGACAAAGGGATCAATATCATCAAAATTAATGAGGCCATCATCATTCACATCACCCTTACATTCCGGATGATCTCTCGTATCCACAGGTACATCCTTCAGTACATCCTTCGCTGGCAAGCTCTTCGCAAGAACAGGCTCAACACGAACTGCTTGCGCCAGAGGAGGCGCGGCATGCACTGATGCCACAAGCACGAGTACGACCATGGCCGCAATCGCGCACACAATCATATTCTTCATGATATCACCAATAACATATAAGCCAACGCCCAGATAAATAATTTGGGCGGTCCATGAATCTTATGAAAGCAGAAAATGAGTTCCAAATCCTGAAAGGAGGATAAATTGAGCTCCAAATCATCTCTTAAGCACGGGAATTGTATAGAATGCTTAGCGCTCCTTGAACCAATCCGTGAAATACACCTTACGCTGACGTCCTACTTTCTCAATACGAACAACCTTCTTCAATTCAAGAGCCATGAGGATGCGGACAAGTGACGTCTTTGGAATAGCGAGATCATTCTTTATCGTCGCCTGAGAGATTCGCCCCTCATGCTGATGGATAAGTTCGACCACATCACGCTCCTTAGGACTTAAGGTACGCATCACGTCCTCCTGGCGGGATGTCAATACTCGTTTCTGCGCACTCGGTTCGGGAGCATTCCTCTTCAAAAATTTACGACTGAAAACACCAAACAAGATGACGATGATAATGACAAAAAGGACGATCGGCCAAATATTCCCCGATGAACGCAACCGCTGGTCAAGAACAACCGTCACGGGAACAAGGCTTCCCCCCTCAAGCGAGACGTCCATGGATCCGCGCATGTCATCATCCCAGGCAATGATCGTGCAGGAACCCACAGGAAGCCATTCAAAATTGAAACTGCCAGCGTCGTCAGTCCTCATCGTGGCAATATCGCCAGCAGAGGATGAACAATCGGGACGAACGGATACGCCGGGGATAAGCCTACCGTCATCATCAGTCACCACACCACGAACGCTGCCAACCGGCAACAAATAGACCGTCGACTGCACAGATGCATCAATATCACCCTTAAAGTAATAATCCTTCCCAATGGTTGCGATATCATCAACACGTAACATAATCTCGTGACGGACAGGAAGAAGAGGCAGGCGCAGCATCCCATCCTCCGGAACGTACTGCAACGTCGAGAGTTTCTCACCAGATTCCAAATTGGTAACATCAACACGAACGTGAATGTCATGAATGATCTCCTTACTCGAGAACGACCGCAGCAGAATACCGGGTGATGCTATATCTCCCGGGAGAAATGGGGGAGTCACGCCATTTTCCGCCACATCAAATACACCGAATACACCAGGGATCAAGAGCAGAGTAGCAAGCAGGAATTTTAATTTCATCTATCTATCCAGGACACAGTTGTATATAAAACATTCTTAGTACCGCAGAGAGCTAACGAAACAGCTTGAAACCAAGCTTCCAAAGCTTTGCTTCCTTCAGGAGAAGTTGCACGATAAACTTGCTTGGAAAATCACGATCGAACTGCTCAAGAATCTTCTTGTTGCTTTCCTTCTCAAAGACCCTGATAAGGTCATTACAGTCCTTTTCCTCAAATTTGTTCATTGCCTCACGCATCTTCAAGGAAATCCAGAGGTCGCGACCAAGTTTCTTATTGAACGCCTTTGGATAGGAACTCCACTCCTCTGCGAGAAACTTCCCCGCGAGGAGGCCATAGATGATGCCACCATAGGTTGTGGGCTTTACCTGCGTCGCCGCATCACCGATTAAGGAAATGTTATCTCTCTGCAGCACTTGCTTTGGATTATAGAGCGGAACAATGCCTGATTGGTCCTCGAGAACCTTGTAAGGCTTGATGAGGCGGTCATAATCACGATCCACATTACGGCCAATAACGCCAACACGCGCAATATTCTTGGATTCCGGAACGATCCAGGCAAACTCGCCGATACCGTACAAAACATCCGTCGTTCCTGGCTCAAACGAGCCACGCACTCTGGCTTGAAGCCCCTGAAGGAATTCACGCTTGCCATACATTCCAGCCAATTTAGCAACGACTGAATGGGGGCCATCAGCACCAACGACGCGGTCTGCATAGAACGTACTTCCGTTCTCAAACGAGAGCAAATACCCTTTGCCAGACCTCTTCAATGACGTAAATTTCCAGGACTTGTGAAGGAATGCACCTCTGCTAACCGCGCGAAGCGCGAGATGCTGATCGAAGCGCGCGCGGTCAAGGACAACATTCTCCTTATCCAAATTGAGCGTGATGGATTTTCCCTCAGGAGAACGCACACGAAATTTCGTGATCCTCGCGACAATGAGATCCTTAGGGATGTCAGTCACGGAGTACGCGGACGTCGTCAGGATACCCGTACATGCAACGGGCTTACCGACCACTCGCTTCGCTTCAAAGAGATGGACTTCATGCTTTTTTGCCGCCAAAGAAGCATAATGACTGCCCGCCGGACCTGCACCGATGACTGCGATAATCATATAAGGAAAACATTGAGCGACATTTATTAAGATTTTGCATCGGATAACTCTGCGTTGTGCATCCTGAGCAGCTTCACTCTAGGGAGATTTATCTCAATTTCCAAATAGGCGCAGTCCCCCAACCGACGGAACTCCCCTAATTTGAGTACCTCCCGAACCAGGCAGTAGATGGGGCCACCATGCGTGACAAGGGCAATACTCTTGTATGATTTCGAATTAATCTTTGAAAATCCTCTTAGGATCCTCCTCTTAAAGGACGAATACGGTTCGGAACCCTTTACTGCATGATCATACCCTTGTAGTTTGGTTACTTCATCGGGAAATCGTGCATGAGCCTCTTCCTTCGTGAGTCCGGTGAGAATACCATAATTGTTCCGCTCTTTAATATCCGGTTCAACAACCAAAGGAATGTGCAAGACCTTAGATAGAATCCGCGCAGTCTGCTCAGCTCTTTTCAATGGACTGTGAAAGATTACCTCAATGGAACGGCCACGCAAATGATTCGCAAGCATCCTCGACTGTTCAATTCCTTTCGGGGACAAGTCATCATCGTACCACCCCCCATACCTCGATTCCACATCGCCCGTTGTTTCGCCATGCCGAATGATGAAAACTCTCATCAGGACATCAATAGGTTCCCTACACTTAATAAGTTTCCCCTATGAGGCCAACACACGTCCACGGGGGAGGACTATCAGTTCCACGTGTCAGGCGTTCAGATTGTACTCAAAAAAATCGTCTAGCGTTTTTTTGATTATAAAATTCAAGGAGGTTTAGTTCCCTACTATGAGGGTAAGTTTAAAAAAAATTATTGTGAGCCTTCGGCGAGCCCTCTTCCGCCCACAACTTTGCTCTTGGAAGAGGGCAATTGCTCGATTGACGGTCTGCACTGTATCCCACACCTCTCATCTCTCCACAATATATTAAAAGGGAGGGGGATAACGTACCTCTATGGCCAGTTATGATATGGAAATCAAGAGACTCATTTCGCTCATCGCAAAGGAAAAGCCAAAGCGCATGTGCATCCAGCTACCGGACGGCCTCAAACCGCGAGCCCGGGAGATTGTTGATGCAATTCGCGGAGAAATAAAGAATCCGCCGCTCGTGCTCATATGGCTTGGCACGGACTTTGGAGCGTGCGACCTGCCGCTAGGCCTAAAAGCGCTGAACGTCGATCTTCTGGTGACATACGGGCATAATGAGTTCATCCGCAAAGAGGGATGGGCATGAAAGTTGTCCGGTTCACGGCGCCATACACGGGTGATGTGAAACTGTCCGCGGAAGCCGTGCAGATACTCCATAGGCTGAATGTTCGGAAAATCGCTCTCTACTCATCCGTGCAATTCATCGACAGACTCTCAATCATTGAGAGGCAGCTCGCCACCGAGAACATCCAAGTAATAACGTCAAAACCAGCGCGAGCGTCCGCACAATCCCAATTACTCGGCTGCGATGCGTACCACTCCGCGCTCAACATCGCCGAGATACCCGACCTCTATCTCTATATCGGCGATGGCATGTTTCACCCTCGGGCGCTACTCCTTGCGCAAAAAGACCTGCATCCAAGCCTTGTGCGGGACGTGCTCGTGTACAGCCCCCCCGAACAGAGGACCCGACTCATTGGAATTGATGAGATAGGAACAATCCTCCACAAGTACCACATCGCGCTCAAGAACTTCCTGAAGTTTGATGAGATCGGAGTACTTGTGACCTTAAAACCAGGACAGCAGCAACTCAATGCGGCACTCATACTTGAAAAGGCATACCCGACGAAAACGTTCTACTTCTTCGTGGATGATACAATCAATCTGTATAATCTTGGGCACTTCCCATTCATCAAGGTATGGGTGAATACCGCATGCCCGCGGATCGGGTTTGACGACGCACCGAACCTTGAGAAAACGATGCTGAATGTGACAGATGCACTCCACGCCGTTGAAGTGCTTGAGAAAGATTCGGTATTGAATAAGTTCTAGACTGATTCCATAAGCGCTATTTGGACCACCACCCTTATTATTGCGAGGCTTGCCTGTAAAAACTAAAAAAAAATATTGCGGCCTGACGGCAAGCCCTGTTCCCTGCACGATCCTGGAACATGACGACTTTGGACGCTTGGATCACAACCTCTGAGTTCATGCCATCAAGCGAACAGATAGGCATCCATGCTTACGGCATAAATTTATAAATTACTGAGGATACCAAGAAGGCATGGGCGATAAGGACATCAAGCGGCAGTTCAAGGGGGAAGCCTCAAAGAATCCAGAGAAGTACTATGCAGTCCGCGTCCTCAAAGAAGAGGGATTCCAGCGCAGGCAGTGCGCCACGTGCGGGACGTGGTTCTGGAGCGTACAAACCGATCAGAACGTATGCGGCGACCCATCATGCAGCGGGGGCTTTCGGTTCATCAACGGGACACCGGCAAAGAACGAGATGACTTATATCGAAGTGTGGAAGACATTCTCGCGGCTCTTCAAGAAATGGGGATACACACCGATACCGCGCTACCCCGTCGTCGCTCGATGGAGAGATGACACCGACTTCGTGCAGGCAAGCATCTACGACTTCCAGCCGTATGTTGTATCAGGAGAAGTTAGCCCACCAGCAAACCCGCTTGTCGTGCCACAGTTCTCGCTCAGGTTCAATGATATTGATAATGTTGGCATCACAGGAGCGCACTACACGGGATTCGTGATGATCGGACAGCACGCATTCATGCAGGAGAAAGATTGGGACCAAGAAAAGTATTTCCGCGACATCCATCGATGGCTCACAGCGGGCATTGGACTTCCGAATTCCGAGATTACATATCACGAAGACGCATGGGCGGGAGGAGGGAACTACGGTCCATGTATGGAATTCTTCTCACGAGGCCTGGAACTTGGAAACCAAGTGTACATGATGTATGAACAAACACCCACGGGCGGAAAACCACTCAAGCTGCGCGTCCTTGACATGGGGATGGGGCACGAACGCAACGCATGGTTCACGAAAGGAACGAGCACAAGCTACGAATCGGTATTTCCAACAGTTACAAAAAAACTCCGAAA
Organism: uncultured Methanosarcinales archaeon; assembly: GCA_964455675.1. Taxonomy (GTDB): domain Archaea; phylum Nanobdellota; class Nanobdellia; order Woesearchaeales; family CAYVYK01; genus CAYVYK01. Next base: position 24,244 of record CAYVYK010000014.1, on the reverse strand, counting down.
GATCACAGGCGTGAAGTTCGACGAGAAACTCATGCAGCGATTCCTACCTTACTCAAGCTATCTCAATATCGATGAAATCGAGGATATCACCACGGCATGGGGGAATGTTGCCGGAAAACTCGGCATGGATACGAACGAACTCCGCACAGCGGTGCTACCTCTTGCTGCGCAGTACTCCGTTGGAGAACACGCACGAAGCCTCCTTGTCGCGCTCACGGACGGGGCGCTACCAAGCAATGTCGGAGGCGGGTACAACCTGCGCGTCATCCTTCGAAGAGCGCTTGGATTCATCGACAAGTACGGATGGGACATAGACATCGGAGAAGTATGCGCGTGGCACGCGACATACCTCAAGCCGCTCTTTCCGGAACTCGCAGAAAACCTCGAACAAGTACAGAAGATCCTTGCCGTCGAAAAAGCAAAATTTTCCGCAACACGCGAAAAGTCACGCGAAATCCTTGTCAAACTCTCCGGGCAGACGATCAGCACGGAAAAACTCATCGAACTCTACGACAGCCACGGCATCTCGCCAGCGATGGTAGAGGACGAAGGGAAAAAACTCAATATCAAAGTCAAGGTACCCGAGGACTTCTTCATGAAAGTTGCCGAGCGGCACGAGAACCAGAAACAGGAACACGCAACAGGAAGAGGCCTTGGACTCGACCTCTCCGGAATTCCTCCCTCAGAAGGAGACTATTTTGGGGACTACCTCAAAACAGAGGGCAAGAGCACAGTCCTTAAAATCATCGGGACAAACGTCGTCCTTGACACGACAATCGCATACCCCACGAGCGGAGGACAGCTCCACGACATCGGGTCAGTCGGAGGTATTGCGATAGTTGACGTTATCAAACAAGGACCACATATCATCCATGTGCTCGCGCAGGAACCATCATTTACGGCAGGAGAGAAGGTTGACGTAGTCGTGGACAAAGAACGGCGAAAGCAGCTTGCACAGCACCATTCTGCAACACACATCCTGAACGTCGCTGCACGGATTATCCTCGGCAATCACATCAACCAGGCAGGAGCAAAAAAAGGAATGGACAAAGCGCACCTTGACATCACACACTATGAATCGCTCACTGACGATGAGGTCAAAAAAATCGAGAAAAAGGCCAACGAGATCGTCTGCAAGAACATCACGATCGAAAAGAGGTTCATGAGCAGAGGAGACGCCGAAAAAGATTACGGCATGCGCATATACCAAGGAGGGGCGGTTCCAGGAAAGAACCTCCGCATCGTGAACATCCCAACATACGACGTCGAAGCATGCGGCGGAACGCACCTCAACACCACAGGGGAAGTTGGCACGATCAAGATCATCAAGACCACAAAAATCCAGGACGGGATCGTCCGCATCACGTTCACAGCGGGCGGGGCAGCAGAAGGAGTATGCGGCACTCATGAGGAAATCCTTGCGGAAGCCGCAAAACTCCTTGGGTGCAGAATTGAACAGCTTCCGGGGCGATGCGAGGAACTGTTTTTACTCTGGAAAAAGGCTCAGAAACTCAAGAAGAAAGGAGAGAGCATCAACCAACAGGAATTCACCCTTGGATCGCAAAAGAAGTCAGAAGGAGATATCCTAGCGCAAGTAACTGCGGTGTTCCGAACACAGCCCGAGCACATCATCAAGACAATCAAGAGATTTCTCAACGAGATCAGGTAAGGCAATCATTACTGCACGGCGCGAAGACCTTCGATCTCCGCAGGCGAAAGAGCGCGATTAAACACGTACAAGTCATCGATCAAACCGTCATACTCACGCTCGCCCGTGCTCCTTGCAATCGTAAGGGGGATGTTATTTGCGGAAATGCTCCCACCCCCAGGCCGACTCAGGACGGACTCGTCATTCACGTAGAAATCAACAAGACCCTGATGAAAGACAACTGCAAGAAAGTTCCATTCCCCAACAGGAGCAAAAAGCCCACTCCGAGTGTTCACGCCGCCCGCCCAGGTGTACAATTCAGCACCGCTTGGAGCAGGAGCCAAACCAAAGAACCTAAGCGAATACCCAGCATCACCCTTGGCGACGAGACTAGGATACGGGTCAGTATAACTCTGCGCAGTTTTCGCCCAAAGCACAATGGAAACAGCATCCGTCATGTCAAGCGAGGGATTATCGGGAACGGACAAAAACGAACCCGCACCATCGAACGCATACACAGTACGATCACCATCAACGATGCGCGCGGGACAGGAAACACAACTCGCATCATTATGGAATGGGGAGAGATCAGGAACAGAACCGTCAGACGGATCATCATCCGCAGACCAAGCGAAGACGAGCGAGGAATCACAAGAACCATACGTGCAACCCATCGCGCCACACGTTTTTTCCGCGCAAACCGGAACATCCGCGCAAGCGCCATCAAACGGAGTACCGACGCATACTCCACCTACACAGGTATCATCCATTGTGCAGTCAATACCATCATCACAAACCCCGGCAAGCTCGGTTCTCACACATCGGGAATCCAAACACGACCAGTCAACACATGCGACATCGCTAGGGCAAGCGGCATCCATTGAACAGCCATGATACTCAAAGGCACCACTATCCGGGCGTGGAATACCATCACCATCGCCGTCAAAGGGACGGGGGAAATTGTCAAGATCGTAATCGAGGGATGACAACCCAGCATCAATCGCGGGGGAGCCGAACAACAGACGGAAATTACCGTCAGGAACATGCTCATAATCAGGCTGCAGATACGATGGATCAGCTTCGAATGAATCGGAATCCTGTCCGAGCGCCTGCCACTGCATCATGTTCATACTATACTCACCATACGCGAAGCGGACAACATCCTCTGAATGCGGAACATGCAGAACATTATGGTCTGTTGTTACCTCATTTAGCAGTTCAAAGTCAGCAATATGATATACAAGCGCAGCACCGTGAGGGAACACGGAGTGCAGAATATTATTCCGGATGGAAATACGTTTTGCAAGAGGATTCAATAACTCAATTACAGAAACACCCTCAAGATTCGTCTTGAGGAGCGTATTATGCTCTATCAGAACATCCTCCTGATCCAACGTCAGCGGATGGATGTCATCATCACGCTTCTTCATCCATACACTACCATCCATCAGGTTGTTTCGCACCGTGATACCATCCACTCCGGGACCAATCAGGAGAGCGTACTGCGAAGTATTATAGACAACATTGCGCTCGATCAGAGTGTCCTCCATGACCTGCAGGAGGTTATTCACATTCGGGGATATATAGAGTGAGAGCCAAGTCCCAGCGTTGATCATATTATCCGCGATCACGTTGTACTTTGCAATGAAGTTATTCCCCGCGTCAGCGCCGCAAATTCGAATGTTGTGACGACCACCTCCAGCGCGCTCGATGAGATTATTCGAGTACACATTCTTGAACGTCGATAGCGTGTAAAAATTATGGGAACTTTTCGCATCATGGAAGTGAGAGCCAAGAATCGCAGAATGACGGGAATTAAAGACCGTCGAGCCTACACTCTCGGTAGGACCATTCGTGCACTCATAAATCGTTGTGTAAGAACTGAAGGAGGACTCAAGACCATTTCGAGACCAGCCCGCATCCACCTTAAACATCAAGGTATTCCTAGCCCAATCAATGGGCTTAATGATGGGGCCGCCAGCAAGCAAATCAAGACCATTCCAGGCGCCGGTGATATTAAGGTTCATGAACGACCAATCATCATGCCGAACATAGAACATGCTGTCATACGTCACGTTCTCATGAAACAGAGGACCTGCAATGAAATGGGGCTTCTTACCCTCACCGTATGCGTCAACATGCACAGGACCGTCAACAGTTGTCCGAATAACCTGGTTTACCGCAAACTCATCACCACGCTTGAAGAGGAGCCTCGTACTTGGAAGAGCCATGGAAAACGCCCGGTCAACAGTACGCCAAGGATGCTCCAAAGAACCATCATTTGCATCGTTTCCATCCTCCGCAACATAGTACGTATGCTCCCAACCACTCCCGGGATACGGAAGAACCTCAAGATCCTGGAAATAGTGATGCACCCCCCACGCATCCCTCACGTCGAGCAGGACAGTGTACATACCGGGCACCTCGTATACATGCGCCACAAGCGGACCCGCCGCATGATTCTTGGATCTGCCCTCAACACCATAAATCCAATCGCCCGAGGACGGATCACCAAAATCCCACTCATACAACAAATCCTGGAAATGCTCACCCTGAACAACACCTGAAAACCACGCAGGATTCTGTCCCGGACCTGCAGGATTCCACGCACCCTCCGCGACATCAATCGTGTCAAAAAAAACGGCGCATGGCGCGACACACTCCGTACGCGACGCCGTCGTCATTGGCAGAACGTGCACGCACTCATTGTTGACACAGCGCGCGCCACTTCCACAGTGCACGTCATTTAAACACTGCACACATCGGCCAGCGTCACAATACTCCATGAGATCAGAACATGAAAACGTAAACGAATCCGCATGATTCGTGGTGCATATCATTTCCTTCAGCACGACCTCATCTAGGCATACGTCAGGACCACCAGTATATCCAGAACCCTCATCCGTAACAAAACCAGCGGTATGAACATTCTCGCCATCACTATCAGAACAATATCCAATGAGCGCATCATCCTCCAGGACATCAGTCTCAAAGGCATCATTATCCAAAGGTTGCCTTGCCAAAGGCCGATGAAAAATACTCACATCACGAATCGTGTTACCGGTCATACACGCACTTAGTACGAACGATGCGAGCACTACGAAATAGATCGTACGCATATGCCAAGCATGAAGTCAAGAGTATAAATACCTGACGGCCGCGGCAAAAATTAAAATAATCCCTCAATAATCCGCTCATCCATGGATGATCGAGAACGCCGAGAAAAATTCCTTGAGGGAGAAAACCATTTCCGCCAAAGAAAGTACAAGGAAGCCCTCAAGGCGTTTGGCAGCGTCGATATGGAAACGCTCAACAGCGGAGATGTTGCGCTCGTCAACCACTACCTCGCACTCTGCCACTCACACCTTGGGAGTTTTCAAAAGAGCAGCAAGCATTTTGAAGAGGCGCTGCAGCATAACAAGGAGGAAGCGCTCATATCGTTCCACTACGGCCTCACTTGCTATTACTACCACGAAGAGCTACGTCGCGAAGAGCTCCTGCGAAAAGGAAAAACGCTCATCGAGCAAGCAATTCTCAAACGAGAGGACCCAGAATACTGGTATTACCACGGTGTTGTCGCAGAAAAGCTTGGCGAATCCGAACGCGCAAAGAAGAGCTTCCGACGATCGCTCCATCAGGGACATAACGTTATCAACAAAGAAGGAAGTAAAATATTTGAGAAAGTCCGAAGAGAACGTTAAGGCAGCTTAATCGTCATCAGGGTCGTTATCATCATCGTCATCATAGTCGCACATATATGCACCTCAAAAATAGGCATTGCTGAGCCGAAACTTGGGCCCAGCAGCCCCGAAAATGATTACTTCTTTTTCTTCTTTACTTTTTTTGCCATGTTGCTTACCTCCTTGAGTCTGATTTTGAGAAGGAATCCTGATCACTCCGCGAGTATTACCAGAAAACCGTTCGATGATAACAACCTCATCATGCTCTAGAATTTTTAGGATATTAACTATTTAAATGTATTGCTCATGATCTAACCAAAAAACTTGGTCACAATGTCCATGGTGAAGAGAATTATCGCCTGCGTCTGCGCCTTCGACGGATAGAACGCTTCCTTCTTCTTGTGGACACTGAACACGCGGACCTGATTAATCAGATGGATCTGCTGCGTCAGTCCAGGATCAAGCTTGATGCCTTTCTCATCCATCTTGGCGATCAAGGTACCAAGACCAATGCCAGGATTCTTCTCGAGAATGTCAAAATTCGTGCGCTCAAAATAAATACGATGGAGCACCGCCTCAAGAATCCTGCCACAAAGGATAATGCAGCTCCGAAAACAATCGTTCTGATAACACTTCTCAAGCTCGCGAATGTCAGCAACAACATCATCGCGAATGTCATCAGGCAATCTCGACGGAACAAGGAATGAAAGAAGGGACTCCTTCTCCTTTGGAACCTGCCAGGACTCCGCACGATCCAAAAGATCAGAGAGCTTATCATCAGGAAGACCCTCATCACGAAACTTCTCGAGGAGAATCCTCGAATTGCGATCCAGGTCGTCGACGACAATAGGATCCCAATGCTTCTTCAATTCAGCACAAAGGCGATCGCGATTCTTGACAAGATACGAACGCCGCTGGCCAGAATAACTATAGGACTTCGCAGAACTTGCAGCAGGAAGACTCCTTAACTCGAGCAGGACTTTCCTCAAATTCTGTATATACGTCGCTGAATCCTTCATACTGCACCAAATGCTGACAACTTCCTTTGAGTGGAAAGACGCCGCAATAAAATACTTGCGGTAAAAAAATGCTGGGCATTCACACCAAACCTCTTTAGAAGGAGAGCAGTAACATACTTTTCCATTAGCTCCCTTGAGGAGAATACCAAAGGCTTCGCGAGCATGGCGTTCCTTGTCGCCTCGCGCACGACCCATACACCAAGATGAATCGCATACTCGTCCGTGATGAACCTTAAGGCAAGAACGCTTGCCTGACGCTTTGCCGCATGAAGCCTATCAAGAATGGGGAGGCGTGCCGCATAATACCCACCGACCGTGTTCTTCGCATATTCCTTACGGCCCTCGTAAGGCTCAAAGTCGGTCGCGAAATCAGGCGGAGAACGCATGAATTCCACTCCAGCAGGAATGTAACTTTCAAAAAGCTCATACGACCAAGGCTCAGGATAGAAGAGAATAATGTAATAGTTACCGAGGTATCCACCAACATACACTTGATAGTCGGCAGGCTCAAAATCCTTCACCTGCATAATCCGGCGTTTGCCAAGAGAATCATCAACAGCGGTGATACTCCAGCGCGTCGGCACGAGCCTCCTATTCGCCTTAATACCCACATTACCGACGGACAGCATCCGGGAGAGAAAATTCTCGTCAAACTCATGCTCGTAAAGGTAATTCATCGCATCAACTGCCTTCCAATCAGTATCTGAAACAACCTTATCCACCTTGGTATCGACTTTCGGATTTGATGTAATATGGACACGATCAAGGACGGCGCTTGGGCCATGGGGGGCAGCCGTCATATCAACATGAAACGAAAATGAAGGCTTGTCCTTAAGACCAATCTCAAGATCAACTGGCCTTGACGCCATACCAACTTCCTTCACGATATTCAGAATCCGCTCTCCTGATCGAATGTCCGCAGTGAAGCGCGAGTTGACGAGGGCCGAGCGGTAGTCAACAACACGAGGAATCGGCAAGGCACTCGCGCCCCAGAAGCGCGGAGCGTCATAATGCGCGACATCATCATCGGGCGCAACGGGAGTAAGAAGACCCACATTCACATACGGATAGCCAAACCTTCCCACAAAGGGCGTGGGGGATTGACCAGCAAAGTCCTTTTCCGGCAGTCGCTCCCGCACCTTAAACATCGTTTGCGAACGATGAAGAAAGGGACACTGAGGCCTCCCGCAGAAACCTTCCGGATTCTTCTTCTTGCAGTACAAACAGTGACCGTCCATATAAGCTGGGAGGATCAGTCCATATTAAAGAATTACTACACTGTTGTATTTGGAGATGATCGGGATAGAGGAGGAACCTATTTAAAGGGAATGGCACCACGCCTAGGCATGGGACTTCGAGCACAAGAATATGCGGAAATCCGACGGGAACTTGATGAGTGCAAGAACCCCCTGTTCTTCCACCACGACGATCCTGACGGGCTGTGCAGCTTTCTTCTCTTTTACCACTACAAAAAAGAAGGAACTGGAGTCGTGGTGAAGAGCCAGCCGTGCGTGAACGAGCAGTTCCTCGCGAAAGTGCGGGAAGTACAGCCAGACAAGATATTCATCATGGACCTTGCGCTCGTGTCACAGGAATTTATCGATGAGGCAAAAGTCCCGATCATCTGGATAGACCACCACGAGCCGCAGCGCATGCAGGGCAACGTCAAGTACTACAATCCCCGCGTGCATGATCCAAAGGACGGGGTTCCCGCATCATACCTCTGCTATCATGTCACGAATCGTGAACAAGACCTGTGGCTAGCCATGGTCGGCATCGTCGGAGACTGGCATCTCACGGAACTCGCGGCAGAATACAGCAAGAAATTTCCCGACCTTCTCCCTCCCACGGTCACAACGCCCGAACAGGCGCTGTTTGATACAAAGATCGGGCTCCTCGCAAAAATATTCTCCTTTGTCCTCAAGGGATCAACGAAGGACGTGAAGAAATACATCAGACTCCTTACGAAGATCAAGGACGCATACGAAATCCTCGACCAGCGAGACGATGCGGGCACGAAGATTTACAAGCGATACGAAGAAATAAACCGCATCTATGCGGAACTCTTCGCGCGAGCACAGGCGAGCGTGAACGAAAGCAGAATCATCCTCTTCACGTACGAGGAAAACGAGTACTCAATGACGGGAGAGCTCTCGAACGAACTCCTGTACCGACATCCAGACAAACTCATCCTCATCGGACGGCAGAAGGGAGGACACATGCGATGCAGCCTCCGAAGCACGAACATCATCCTTCCACCCCTTGTGAACGAAAGCGTCCGAGAACTCGGAGGACATGGAGGAGGGCATGAGCACGCTTGCGGATGCTCTGTCCCTGTCGAGAAGTTCGAGGAGTTTGTGATGCTCCTTACGGCAAAGTTGGATGAGTAAATCATTCTTCTGGGCATTAAGATTCATGACTCCACTGGAATGACGGTCGGGCTTCTGATGGACTATTCACTACAGAATTAGGAACTTTCATCATAT
>CAYVYK010000014.1:0-15311 GCA_964455675.1 uncultured Methanosarcinales archaeon | reverse complement strand
GACGGTCGGGCTTCTGATGGACTATTCACTACAGAATTAGGAACTTTCATCATATCATCGTAGGACAGTCGGGCTCCCGTTGGTCGCCCGGTCACGGACGCCATCTTCAAGCTTCGCTTGAATGATGGCTTTGCGGGATTGAATCTGTGATCGCTCTCTTTTTTTGTGTGATTGAACGTCTGGGGTAGTTGGATATTTTGTATAGGGACAAACTATATATAGAGTGATTCGGTAGGAGGGGTTAATGGTTCATGACCTCATTTCTCGGGCGGAAGAACATCCAAAAGGCTGGGGACGGGAGCTCTGGATCGCGAACAACCCGTTGTACTGCGGAAAGATCCTCGAAGTTAAGAAGGGCAAGCGGTGCAGCATCCACTACCACAAGCGGAAGGATGAAACATTCTACATACTCTCGGGACGCGTGCAGATGAAGCTTCACCCGAAAGGATATCCCGGACAAGAACAATCATTCATCATGCGCGAAGGGGACATTCTTCACCTCACGCCCGGAATGATCCACCAATTTGAGGGTATTACAGACAGCAGAATCCTTGAGGTATCAACAGAGCACTTCGAGGACGACAGTTACCGCCTGCTCCGAGGGGACTAGCGGTTCAGAACGACGACATCACAGATCTTATACTTCTCCTTGACAAGCGTACGCCAGTGCTGCCGCTCATGGTTTAGGTTTTCGATGACGAAAAAGAATTCACCACGCTTCTTGTCATAGACAAAGTATTCAGGACAGCCACCATACTTAGTAGTAATTCGATGAAGGCGCCAGTAAGTGAAACGAGACATGACACTCCGGATGAATCCCAGACGAGCACGCTGGTCTCTTAGGATCTTATCATGGAAAGGAATGGAATCGAGCACGTGCTCCTTAAAGTAGTGCGCAAACTCAGCAGGATCCCTCCCGTGATGGTCAGCATGAAACTTGTGGGGCTTTTCTGCATACACCTTGAGTTTTTTTAGGTGGCGCGCATGCCACCTCACCTCAAAGGGAAGATCTGTCACAAAGAAAGGAGGAGCGAGGAAGACCCGATACTCAAGCGTGCGGAACGAATCAATGTGGCTATGCTGATGGTAGGGTTCATGATGCGGTTTACGGAACATATACTGCATTAAACATGCGGCCTATAAAAGGTTTGTAGAGGAATGCGGAGTGGTGAATCTCGCAGCAACAATGTTTAAATAGAATTATCACTCGGAAGAGCAGAGGAGGCATGAATTGGGAATCTTTAGCTTTCTGAAGCGCAAGAAAAAGGAGGAAACACCGGCGGCAGCCGCTGACGATTCAGCAGCCGAAGGAGGCGAAGGCGACGGCGGCAGCGCGGGAGATGCAAATCTCGGCGTCAAAGTCGATATGATGGCAGCTGACATCTCGAAGATCAACGCGACGATCAGCGCATTCAAAGAGATCAACAAGAGCACCTCGGAACGATTCAACAACCTCCAGGAACAGATGGGAGAGATCAGGGGAACCATCAATGACAGTAACAGAACAATGGGATTTCTCGAAGTCAAGGCGACAAAAGCCGCGGACCTTGTTGAAAGCGTACACCCTGACAAACTCATGATCCAAGTCCAGAAACTTGATGGAAAGATCGAAGGTCTCCGAGCAGTGCTTGAAAGTAAGGAAGCCATGATCCAAAACCTCCTCGACCAGCTGCGCAAAGCGCGCGCCGAACTCATGATCTACCAAGGAGTTGAACAAGTCATCAAGATGAGCGAAGAAGTCAAGACAGAAATCCTGAACGCGAAAAAACTTGTCGGAATGGTCGAGAGGCACGCGGACAAAGTCGAGAACGTGTTCATCGAAAGCCAAAAAACGTACCGAGAATTCAATACATTCGCATCGATGCTGGAAAGCCAGAAGTCCGAGCTTAAAGAAGTCAGCCAGAAAGTCGACAAGATGGAAATTGCGCTCGCCGCAATGCTCCGAAGCAAAGATTTCGAGACCAGATTTGGAAAACTCGAGAAGAACGACAAGCACCTCAAGGAAGTCCTTGCGGAAGTCGAGGAAGCATACAAGAAGATGAACGACCGGTTCGAACAACTGAAAGGAGAACTGAAAGGAGTGTTCGACCGAAGAATCTACCGGGCAGAAGTCATGTCACGCGCAACAGAACAACTCATCAAGGAAAACCCGGCGCTCATGAAAGGCCTTGACCTCACAGAGATGTTCAAAGACCAGCCTGCGAGCGAGAAGAAGGAAGAACCAAAGAAACAGGAAGGCAAGGAAGAAGCAAAAGCGGCGGCATGACTCCTTATTATTAGTGCATCGTTCTGAAAATTCTATTTCTGCTTACTTTATCGGAATAAGCGGACTTAATTTATAATATTTCTTACTTATTATATTATATGTTCTATAATATGATAAGTCCTTCTTTCTATCATATATATTACTTACTATATTATCCAAGTATTATTCTATTTACTTATTTTTATATCTTTCTTACTTATATTATTATATTCTCTGTGTTTGCCTGATGTACTATGCATTACTTACATAATAAATAAGTTTATAAACATGAAAGTTTCAGACAGAGAAATCCGATAGAAAGGGACACACTTGGCAGAGGAAGGCACGGCGAAACAGCTCGAACGGCTCATCCATCACCTGAAGGACGTCTACCACTATACGGATTCTGATATCACCCATATCCTCGAGGGAAAAAGCAGGGACGCCGTGCCATGCTCCATCTTCATTAGAAAACTCAGCTGCTTTGAAGCAATCGTGAAGTATCTACGCGAGAATCGAGAGAAGAGCAACAAGGAAGTTGTGGGGTTGCTGCACCGCGACACGAGCACCATCTGGATCACGTACCGCAATGCTGCGCGAAAACAACCCGAACAGTTTTCTGACATCAGCTTTGCACACAGCATCCCCATGGAAGCATTCACAGATGAACGACTCACAATCCTGGAATCCATCGTCTATGATCTCAAAGAGCGCCAAGGATACACGTTCACCAAAATCGGAAAAATACTCCACAGAGATGACCGAACAATCTGGACAGTGTGGCACCGAGCGAGCGAGAAACGGGGGGAAACGCATGCGTAGACTCCCGAGCTACCTTATCCTCGGACTCCTCGTCGGAATGTTCATCGCGGTACTCTACCACAGCGGCCCAGAACTCGTGGGACTCGCGATCAGCGAAGAAATCCATACGCAGGACGTCACGTACACGTTTGACTCTGCAGGAGAGCAAGCGCTCGCTATCAGCGGAGAACTTGCAAGCATGCGCATTAGCGGAACATACAGCGGAGAAGCACGTGTGTACCTCAAGCACGCGGAAGGACAAACACTCATCCTTGACACAAGCATGCTAACAGAAGAGGAAGGAATCGAAGGACTCACAGGGCTAGCCGTCCACAGCAAACCACCACGACCACCAAGATTCAGGAAATTCCCCCTCATCAAAGTAAAATACGGCGTAGACAAGACCATCAATCTCTCCAAGTACTGGCGCGACCGAGACCATGACGAAATTACGTACGTTGCGACGAGCGCAGAAGATCTTGACGTAGACGTCCTCTATAACAGACTGCGCCTACGCAATCCAAACAACATGAGCGGCAACCGAACGATCACGATCTACGCAAGCGACAAGGACGGCACGAACAGCACGGACGTCACGGTACAACTCCTCTCCGTCAAACCAAAAAAGACAAAGAAAGGCGCGACGCCAACACCCGAAGAGACACCGGAAGAAACCAGTGATACAGATGAAGAACCAGAAGAATGGATCGAAGAAACACCAGAACCAACACAAGAAGAAACCCCAACAGATGAAACTGACGACACCCTTGAGGAATCACCTGAAGAAACACCAGAACCAACACCGGATGAAGAGGTCGACGACACCCTCGAAGAACCAGAAGAATCGATCGAAGAGACACCAGAACCAACACCGGAAGAAACACCAGCAGAGACACCAGTACCCGCCGAAACACCAGAAGCGACAATCCAACCAACACCTGAAGAAACACCAGAACCGGATGATACCGCCGATGAAGCAGCGCCGGAAGAACTGGAATTTGCCAGCCACTGCGCAGAGAGCTGTCATGTACACACCGCAGGACCATACTCACTCGTCGTCGAAACTGAAGAGGGAAGCAGCATCACGATCACAGGTATCAGTTACACACTCGCCCAAGGCAACCGCGCACCAAAATGGCTGCCTGTTCCACCGATCACGATCAGCGGTGAAACCATTGTGGACCTTGCCTCGTACGCATACGATGAGGATGGGGACAATATCACATACCTTGTCACGCAACCTGAAGGGATGAATGTTGGAATACTCAACAGTATCGTTACCATAACTAGCGCAGGCTTTTTTGGAAACGCGAGCATCACGTTCTATGCATCGGACGAACTCGCAACGAATTCAACGGACGCAACACTCGTTGTACTCCCAGAAATCCCTGATACGAACGATAGCACAAACATCACGAATACGACATTAAACGTAACGAGCAACATCACGAGCGATATCACCACCAACATATCCATGAACATCACATCAAACGTCACGACAGATACGAACACTACGACGAATATCACATCAAACATAACAGCCAATATTACCAACAATATCAGCATGAATATTACGGGCAATATAACCACAAATATTACGAGCAATATCACCGCGAACATTACGGGTAATCTTAGCCTGAATTACACGAGCAACCTTTCCCTCAACCTTACGAACATCACCATAAACATTACTACAAACATTACTACCAATATCACGACGAATATCACGTCTAATATCACGAGCAATATTACCGAAAACCTCAGCGAAACAGTCACCGTCCTCCTCACGAACACCACTCAAATCCAAGTGGGGAAACCAACGACGTGGGTTAGGAGGATACGGGTCGCAAACGCGGCAGACACGACCAGAATACCCATACCCAAGAGCGCGTATGACATCCGGGTGCGGGCAAACTCAGAACCCATCACAGAAGCATACCTCGAACAAGAAGGACGCGAGATCAAACTTGCTGATAGCTTACTCGACGAGCCGATAATACCTGAGATCACGGCCACTCCAACATCTACTGAAAGCCCAACCGAGACTCCACTTGCAAACCCATCGCCAACAGAGAACCCAATCAACATTCCCACGGAGATTCCAGATGTCCCGTCTGAAACGAATGTACCACCACCAGAGGAGATAGCCGTCCTTGACACCGCAGATGTCACCATCATCGAGATGGAAGAACAGCTCGATGAAGAAGAGACTAAAGCACCAACGGAATCCACGATTGAGCAGACACCGGAGGATAACAATGAGGAAATGGCAGAACCAACACCTGAGGCTACACCCGCGGCAGTCAACGACGAAATACTCGCAACGCAACGGCTTGCCAGATTCCTCCAGCAAAGAGAAGAAAACCGCAACAAGCCACAACGAACTCTGCGAGCCGCGGACATAGAGGAAAAAATCCAAGAACTCCGAGAGGAAATCGCGCAGGCGCAGGAAGATCTTGCCTCGAGCGATGCACAGACCGGCAAAAAAATCAAACACCGGCTCGTCCGGGCAGAACGTAGTCTGCGAACAAAAGAAGCACTCCTCGCCAAGATCGACCCAGAACTTGCCGAGCGAACCACGCCAGGAATAACAGCATTTGCCGTGAACAGCGCTGAAGGAGAAGGCATTATCACACGCATGCTCAAGTGGATTACGCGATGGCTCACGGGAGGAATCACCGGATACGCCGTGTCCGATCCGGCAGTCGCCGAGCCAGAAGAGAATTACGTCCTCGTGCCAGGCATCTATGAAGAAGTTGAACTTGAGTACACAACCCCAGGACCCGAAATTGTTGAGGAAGCAGTCAGCACCACCCAGAAGGAAGTAGTCGTCCATTCCGACGTTGAATACGATGAGGTGACGGTAAGCGCGGCACTCCCCATCGAGTCACAAGCACGGCTCTACTGGATCATTGATGATATTGAATACAAATACCTTCTTACCGAAGGACAGAGCGCGGATAATCTGGACATTCCCAACGGCTACGGCAGCATCGAGGACATCAGCACACCCGAGCAACCACAATACCGCCTTGAAGTGCTCGACTTCTCGATCGCAGACACTGATTTGAACGGCAAGGGAGACACCATCACCTGGGTCGTGCCACACCTCTCAAACCAAACATACCAGATCATCATCGAGATCAGCAGGGCGTCGCACCTTGACGAAAACAGAGAACTCGTCTCAGACATCTATCCTGAAGTGAGCGCACTTGATGATGTGTGGAGCGAGACAATACCTTCCGGACACTACGTGCGCGTGGAATTCAAGAAAAACCTCACGGCAGTGAATGACATCACACTCTATCCATGGATCATGAACGGAAGCCCAAGCATCTACGTGTACCAGAACAACGGAACTGACGTCATCGTAAGCTTTGACAACATAACGAACAATAGCAGGAACACGAGATATCTTAACGACCTCGCAGGAGAAGAAGACACATTCGATCTCCACGTCCTTGGAGGAAGCCTGCGCTTTGACTACATCGTCGACCCAAGCAACTATACGATCGCGAACATGAGCGGGTACTACGCAGCAACAACACTGAATCCAAGCCCTTGGGCGGGCTGGAGCGCAGTGAACGGAACAACGATGAAACAGCTCAATAAAAGCGACAATGACTACTTTGTCACCTATAAAGCAGGTGCGTACGATTATGACCAGCACCTCTTCATCTTCAACCTCACGCGCGATCCACTCGTCAGTACACCAGGAAGCATCAACATCACGTGGGAGGGGTACGGAGAAACGTCAAATGGATTCTATACAAATATCAGCCTCTACAGCTACGCGGCAAGGAAATGGGTATCAGTGTATGGCAACCCAATAGGTTCGGATCAAACCATTAACGTCATCGTAACGAGCAACGTCCAGGACTACATCAACCAAACAACAAAAACAGTCGCTATGCGCGTCGCGAGCCAGAAGGCATGCGGGGGATGGTGGAACACGAACTACTGCTGGTACAGCTCAACGTCATCGTGCACCGCCCTGTGCGCCACGCACGGTGGAGTACAGGACGGAACATGCGACTGGACGAACGATCCTGTCAATTGTGCGACATGCAATCACTGGTATATGACATATGGATGCTCAGGACAAGCTGCGACAGGACCATACGCAAGCGCGACAACCGGCGGGACATGCTATTACCACCAGGACGGGCAAAACGACTGCGCAACGTACGCACGAGGGACAGCACGGCAGTGCGCATGCCAGTACTCACCATTCCTCTATACCTACAAGGACGGACTTTACTCCTTCATCTCAGACTTCATCGCGGGAGCAGGAAGCAAAGAACAGGAATACACATCATTCGTTGATATCACAGACTCAGTGGACGTCGTGAACGGAACGATCAGAATCATGCTCAAAGAAGAGCTCAACGAGACAGCATACATCGACCAAGTCTATCTCAAGGCAACCGTGAGGGAAGAAACATCTTTCCCAACAGAGTTTATTATCCTTGCCATCATCGTACTCATCATCCTATGCGTATTCGTTGTTCGACACAAAGGGATGGACGCGCTCGCTGCAATACCGCGAATACACTACCTCATCTTCCTCTCAGGAGGAGCAGCACTCATCTACCAGCTCCTGTGGATACGACTACTGTCGCTCCAGTTTGGGACAAGCAGCGCCGCAGTAGCGACCGTGATTGCAGTATTCATGCTCGGCCTGGGGCTCGGCAGCTACATCTTTGGAAAAATAACAGAGCGAAGCCCGAACACCCTGAAAACATACGCGTTCATCGAACTTGCGATAGGCATCAGTTCAGCGCTGTCGTACCTTGTTATCAGCATCTGGCCGTTTGAGCGATTCTACGCACAGGCCGCAACGAGCAGCTTCGCACTCCTCACAATCATCAGAATGGCGATCAGCGGGATAATCATTCTCATACCATGCATCTGCATCGGA
Organism: uncultured Methanosarcinales archaeon; assembly: GCA_964455675.1. Taxonomy (GTDB): domain Archaea; phylum Nanobdellota; class Nanobdellia; order Woesearchaeales; family CAYVYK01; genus CAYVYK01. The sequence continues at coordinate 7,344 of CAYVYK010000014.1, read as the reverse complement.
GGGACTATCCCAATCATCACAAAATATGTTGTCAGGCAAAACGTCCGGGAGTTCTCACGAATATATTATGTCAACACGCTTGGCGCATTCGCAGGGTCGCTGCTCACGGGCATCATCCTCATCAGGTTCCTTGGCATCACACTAACACTTGGGATCGCAGTCGCGATCAATATCCTCATTTTCCTCGTCGCGCGAGGAATGCCAAGCGCTGCAGGACCGACAGTGGTTGAACAAAAAACCAGAACGAGGAAGGACATGCTTGGTGTGCTCTTCATCACCGGAATGACAAGCATCAGCCTTGAACTCCTCTGGACACGAACACTCTCAAGCTACGGCCTCACAACAACACTCTCGTACACACTCATCCTCGCTGGAATGCTCCTAGGCATGATGAGCGGAAGTGCACTCCTATCGCGAAGCAAGATACAGAAACCTGCACTCGTGTTTGGCACGGCAGCGCTTGCGCTCGCAATCCTAAGCGCAGTCCTCCTCCAGGTCTACGCGCAGCTTGGCGCAATACTTCCAACAGACGGAGTGATCACCGCATCACTCATCGGTTTTGCACTCGCATACATCCCGGCAATACTCATGGGGATCATGTTCCCGCTCGCACTCGAACTCTACGCACAAGAGAAAGACGCAATAGGGCAAAAAAGCGGGAAGGCGTACCTCGCAAACACGCTAGGCATGATCACGGGCAGCATCATCACAGGATTTGTGCTCACCACAACCCTTGGCATCAAGAACACAACAGTCCTCATGATATTCCTCATCATCGCCGCAGGAGGATACGTCCTCCTGTCCACGGCACGCATGCTACGCACGGGAGCACTCGCCATTGCACTTTGCGTGATCATCGCAGGAATCATCGCTGGAACCGCGGGCAACCACTACTACAAGGACCATGAAAGAATCCTCTTCTACGAGGAAGGACTCACGGGTACAGTCACGGTGAGCGAGTTCATGCACCGCGGAACAACAGAGCGGAAACTCAACATCGACAGTCAAACCGTCGCACGGTCGGACGAAGAACTCGTGATCGACGCAAAAATGCTCGCGCACCTACCACTCCTCCTATCCGCGCGGCCAGAGAGCGTCGCAACCGTCGGATATGGAACAGGGGGAACGAGCCAGAGCATGCTTACGCACGGCGTAAGTGTGGATGCCATCGAGATCGAGGAAGCAGTTGTAAGGGCAAGCGCGTTCTTTCCAGACCTAGGCAAAGACACGCTCTCCAATCCAAAGTTTACCCTCATCATTGACGACGCGAGGCACTATTTCCAGACAACGCCAAAACAGTATGATGTCATCGTCACAGATGTTACGAACCTCAAATACAAAGGAAACCCAAGTTTGTACAGCCAAGACTACTTCCATACCATGAAAGAACGGCTCACACCGGACGGAATCGCGGCAGCATGGGTGCCGATCGGAGGACTGTCATTCGCGGACCTACGCACACTCATCGCAAGCTTTGCCGCAGAGTATCCGCATACCACAGTATGGACATACAACCAGCGGCAAACACACTTCCTCATCCTCATCGGAACGCCAAAGCCGCTATCCGTCCGCATGGAAACGCTCAACGCACGCATGCATGCCGCGCGTGAAGACCTCGCGAGCATCGGGCTGACAGAAGCAGGGGACGTCGCGAGCATGCTCATCCTTGGAGAAGACGACGTGAAAAACCTCACAAGGGAAGCATCCCGAAACACGGACCTGATGCCACGACTGGAATTCTCGGACATGGGATCATACATGCAGCCAAACACCCTGCAGAATCTTGCGCAACTCCTTGCCTACCAACATGAGCCACTCGCCACATACTTTACAGGAGATACCAAAGGATTATCTGCACGCCTCATGAACGCGCGATCACTCCACATGCTGAACGCAGCTGGAACGATCAATCTGCCAGTACGTGTCACGGACGGAAACGTCCGGCCACTCATCTGGCAGGACAACGACTATCTCGCCATACAGCCAGGAGAAGAATACGAAGTTATCTTCAACGCAACAGGGTATGACGACCTTGAGTTTGCCGCGCGCGGATACTTCACCGAGCACTCACCGCCACTCATCCACCATTCACTCTACACGGACTACGTGTTCATGAAGTTCGGACTGGACACGATAGGACCAAAGATCTCATTTGTAGCCCCGACACCTGGAAACAACACCGGAATATCCACGAGCACCCTGAACGTCAACATTTCCACCACGGAATCCTCGCTACACTATACGTTCGCACGACTGAACAACGATGTCGTGCTCTGGATGAGGATGGACGACGTTGACGCGTACGGAAACCCCACGGACCTCAGCGGCTACCGCCACAACGGAACAAAGAAAGGTTGGGCGAACCAGACGAACTCTGGAAAATTCGGAGACGCATTCACGTTCAACACGAGCAGCTACGTTGCCATCAACGACACGGACGCGCTTGATCTCGTCGGAAGCTCGATGACAATCTCCCTCTGGGCAAAACTCAACAAAATGCCAACAGCATCGCAATACATGATATCAAAAGGGGTTTATCGCATTGACTTTGGAGGAGCAGCGATCAGAAATCAGGCAGAACTTGTCCTTACAACGACAACAACGACTTACCATCCAGAGACTACAGGAACATGCCCAGTCGGGCAGTGGTGCCACGTCGTCATGACATACAATGGAACACAACTCACCGGGTATCTCAATGGCAGCCAGCAATACGCCGGAGCCGCAACGGGAAACATCTCCGCAACCACATATCGACTCCTTATCGGAAGGGGGACATACGAATACCATACGAATGACTTCAACGGAAGCATCGATGAAGTCATCATATTCAACAGAAGCCTCAGCGCTGCGGAAGTACTATCACTCTACAACGCGTCACGCTATCAATACCATGCAACATACAGGAACCTCCCGGACAAAACATACAACGTCCAAGGACACAGCGCTGACTCGTTCGGGAACAAAAACCAGACAGAAGTACGACAGATTAAGGTGGAAACAGGTACGTCGGTCAGCACGTGCAGGCCGCTCACTACAGCGCTCACGAGCTACACGGTGACGGCAGACATCACGAACAACGCCCTATCGAGCCACTGCATCAACATCAGCGCGGCAAACATCACACTCGACTGTCACGGGCATTGGATTACATCAGATGATACCGGCAAGGCAGGCGTCTACATCAATGTCAACAACGCAACGATCAAGAACTGCAAGATCAACAGAGCATGCGCATCGTGCACAAACTGGGCAGTGTACATCAACAACTCCAATTACAGCCGCATCCATAACATCACAACATACCACGGCGCGTACGGAGTGTACATCTACAGAGGGTCAAACAACGAGATCAAGAACAGCAGCTTCCACGCATCAACGCACACCGGCATCCTCAGCACAATAAGCCGCCTCAATACTATCCGCAACAACACGATACGAAACGCAACAACGAACGGAATATCACTATCAGCATCAAACAACAGCGTCGTTACCAACAACACCATACTCCGATCAGGGAACGCGTTCCAAACATCCGGAAAGAACAACCAGTTCATCAACAACACGGCACGACTCGCCACATACGGCGTGCTGCTGCAAGGAATCAATAACTACGTCCAGGGAGGAAGGATGTACAACAGCACCGCAGACCAAATCTACATGTCATCCTCCGGAAACGTGATCGACGGAGTGTACATCTACGCACCGGGAGAAACTGATACAGGAGTCTACGGACTCAATGTCCAAAACATCACGGTAAAAAACTGCGACATCACGACGAGCACCTCTACCGGAGGATACGGAATAGAGATGAATAATGGTGACGCGAGCAACTTCAGCAACAATAAAGTCCAGGCAGCGTACCACGGGGTATATTTTCCAGGATCATCAACGGATAACTATATCAGGAACAACACCCTGACAGGCATCGCAAACTCCGGCGTGTATATCAGCACAAGCGAGCACCGAAACAACGTATCGAACAACTACATCAATGCAGGAACGTACGGCGTCTATGTCTCAGCAGCGCGCAACACGACGATCAAGGGAGGAACGATAATTAACTCAGTAACGGCAGGAATTTATGTCGCATCAGCATCAAACGGAACAAAAATCCGTGGAGTGAACGTATCAATACTGCAAGCCGCAGGCACTGGAATATCGATATCAGCATCACAAGTCAACATCTCAAACTGCTTCGCCCAAGGCGGGACAGGCGGAGCTGCCATCTACCTCACGAACCTCAAGACAGGAACGATCACGAACTGCACGATCTATGACACAACAGCGACCCAAGGAATAAACCTTGCGAGCACCGCGTACGTCAAGATCCAGGACAACACTATCAAGAACAATAACTACGGAGTCTATTTAGCCTCGAGCAAAGGCACAAGCATCATCAACAATGATTTCTTTAGCAACATACTATCCCATATCTATATCACCACCACGAGCAACGCCAACTATATCACGAGGAACAGGTTCAATTCGCCGACAACAGCACAAAACGCGATCTACATTGCATCACTGTGCTACAATACCCTCATCGATCGATGCAACATCACGTTCAACAAGAGCGTGGATGCCATCTACAACGAAGGAGAAGGAACCACCCTACGAAACTCAAACATCACGTCAAACGGAAGCACCAGGTCTGGATTCTACTCAACAGGAGGATCAAACATTACCGTTTCAAAAAACATCTTCAACATGAACAGAGCTGGAACCGCAATAAACATCAGCTCAGCCAAAGTGAAGATCGCAAACAACACGATCGACATGGCCGCTACCGGCATCCTGATCAAGGAGGGCACTAGTTATTGCAGAATAAAAAACAACACGATCACTGACAGCTCCACATATGGAATCCACGTGATCGGCGGCACCTTCCACAACGTCACGAACAACACCGTCAGCGGAAGCGACATCGCAGATTATTATATCTACAACAACAGCGTCGTGAAATACAGGATCGATTCCGGAACGCTCAAGATCACATCGGCACTCGGAACTATCCACTTCCTCACAAGCCTTAAAGTCAACGGAAGCAACCTCTCAAAAACGATACAGTTCAGCACGAATCGGGCACGCGTCAACACCACGCTTGATCCTGGGTTTACATCAGAGCGAGCGAACGTAACCCTCAAGGTGGGCACCGGATGGATCTATCCCAAAGCAATCGTCGACCGGATCATGAACGGAGGATACAGCGACTGCAAAGAATGCAAGAACATCAGCTTCTCCACCGGATACTTCAGGTTCAACGTCACCGGATTCTCGGACTACAAAGCGACCAACATCACGAATGTGTACAACTGCACGAACCTTACCATCGCGGACAGAACGTACGTGCTCAAGAAGAACATCAACTATTCTGGATCAGGCTACTGCTTCAGAATACAAGCGGAAAACATTACATTCAAAGGAGCAGGGTATTCCATTTACGCTCCTGCCGGATATGGAATCTATAGCGACCAGAAAAATACCACGATCAGCGGGCACAGTATAAGGGTGTATGATAGTGGTGGTATTGCCGCAATATACCTCTCAAAATCAAACCGCAGCAGAGTATACAATAACACGATCGGAGCTGGATTCTTGGGGGTATTCATTGCCGAAAGCTCACAGACGAAGGCAGACCATAACACCATACGTAATACAACCTCTGCACTGTCCACGTCCTATGGACGCAGTATTACTCTCATTCACAACACGCTCAACCAGACAGCAATCAGCTCGACCATAAGTGTTAGCATCACCCCAAATACAACCGTAAGCCATAACTTCGTCATGAACGGAAGCTACGGGATATCCATCGACCGATCACTCAAGAGCAAGATCATCAATAATACCGTTACACGAAGCACCACTGTAGGAATCTACGCCGTACGAACGAACAACCTCACGATTGATGACAACCGCGTGAACAGGACACTTAAGAAGGGAATATACATCCTCGCGAGCAATTATTCCATCATCGCGAACAACAGCATCACGAAGAACGCGAACGGAACGCTGGACTACGAGTGCAAGGACAACCTGTACTACAACAACACATGGTGGATGAATTCGAACAACTCACTCGATGGATACCAACTCAGAGTCTACAGCGGAAGGAACACCACGATCGACAGGAATAACATCAGCAACCATGACTTCAGTAACTTTTCGTGCGACCTTGAAGGAGACTCCTGCAAAATCAAATATGGCGCCATCATCGAGTACGGAAGGAATATCACGATAACCCGCAACACGATGAAGAATCTCGCGGGAATCACGAACATCAACATCGATGGACTTTCGGGTGCGTACATCCTCTACCTTCCAAGCACAAACACAAGCACCATCAAGAACAACATTATCGCAAACGCGTCCGTTTTCTACGCGGGAATCCCCGATTATGGATACCATATCTATCTTTTCAATACCCGCAACAACTCTGTCCTACAAAACAAGCTAAGTGACACCGGGTACGCTGTGGCGGTAGTAGGCGGCAAGAACCTGACAATCAGGAACAATACAGTCAGGGCATCGGCAGGAATCTCGGCGAGCCAGTCTCAATTCACGCGCATTTACAATAACACACTCAGTATCCCACGAACTGGCGTTGCCTATAGTGGCAATGGGATCGTACTCACAACTTCATCAAATTCTACCATCGTCCATAATGACTTATCACATCAAGGAATTGCCGTAACTTACTCCAAGAATACAACGATCAGTAACAACAATATCATCGATACATCAGGCACAGCAATCACACTCAGTTGGTCATCAAATTTTTCAACGATCGCAAACAACAGTATCGACAACGCATCCATGGGTATCTACATATACAGCAACACGAACAATCTCATCGCAAACAATATCATCCACAACTGCACATCACCCACACAATATTACGGATGCATATGGCTCATATACGCCAGCAGGAACCGCCTCTACAACAACAGAATCAACCACACCGTACAAAATGGTATCTCTTTTGACACAAGTCACCACAATATTTTCGTGGACCAATACATCAACAACTCGCAAGCATTCAGCGTTAACGCTTCCAATAGCAACAACATCACGTTCATCAACGCGACGTACAAGAACGCTAGCTTCCTTTCGTCAACACTCACAAGAAAATGGTATGTTGAAGTAAACGCAACAAATGGAACAGAAGGCATTGGAGGGGTAAACGTTTCCTGGTATAACAGGACAAACGCGCAAATCATCGGATGGGCGGTGACGAGCGATGGCGAACTCGATCCGGGATTTGGAGACCTTGCGAGAAACCTGCAGGTGCTGATGCACTTCAACAATGACACGGACTTTGGAGAAAACTCAAGCGTGGTG
>CAYVYK010000013.1:0-48248 GCA_964455675.1 uncultured Methanosarcinales archaeon | reverse complement strand
GTGACGGACTGGGTGAACACACACTTCCACCTCGAGTGGACTCCGGGATGGGATAATGAGACGCCGCGGAATGGACTTTACTACAATCTGCGCGCGGGAAGCAACGCAACGCGCGGCAACATCATCTCCGGACTTTGGGGAATGACGAGCAACCCGACAAACGGGTACCTTGGGAACATGATGAGCAGGAGATGGTATGACCTGTACGCGCCGCAGCAGTGTTTGTGGTGGAGCGTGCAGACAATCGATGCGGGCCTCGCAAAGAGCTCGTACACCACTGCACGAAATATCAGCTTCCCGGAAACGTGCAATTCGTACGACGATGACTGCACGGGGAACTGCAGGAACGGAACGAACGCCGGACTCCTGTGCATGTTCGACAGCGACTGCGGGGACGGACTCTGCGTTATTATCGACGAGGGTAACGATACGAACATGAACGGAACGATCGACATCAATGAGACCTATGACTATGACGGCGACAGTTATCCGCCAGAAGACCTCCTGAACTTCGCGTACAACTGCACAGGATACCCGAGATTTGATTGCAATGATACGAATATCAACGTCAGTCCGGACGCTGAGGAAATCTATGACACACTTGACAACAACTGTGATGGGATCATCGATGAGTCGGGAATCACGTGCAGCTGCGATGATGACACGGAAGGATACGTCAAGTTCGGGGCGAGCAGCTGCACGAACGGAGGAACAACACACTACCAATGCTTCTATTACACCAATCAGTCCATCTGCGAACCCCTCTCGGGATGCGCAACTGGAACAGTGATTGACACTGTAGGCGGGAGCGGAGGAAGCGGAGGAGGCGGTGGCGGAGTACCTGATCCAAGCACGGATGAACCGCAAGCAGAACCACCATCAGAACAAGGAGGGGGGGCGCCAGAAGAAGAACAGCCACTCAACATCAGCCAGGATCTTGGCGAGCGCATCCTGACATCGAACCTGCGGCATATCAGAAACGTTCAAGTGTACGGCGGCAGGACGCAAATCACGGAGCGCCTTCGAAACCTGGGGCTTGTGCAGCTTGAGAATGTTATCATCACCGCGACGATTCCGAAAAGCATCGCGGCAAACGATGGGGAAATCATTGAGATCACGCCTTATACTGTGATACTCGCTGATCCTGTCATCGCATTCAACCTGTCAGGCATCGGGCCGCTCAAAGAACGAAGTGTGCAATACGCATTCAACAAAGAACTTACCGTCGAGCAAACGGAAAATATCACCATATCGATCAACTACACCGAGCCATCAACAGAACAGATGGAAACCATCAGGGAGCAGCTCGAGAATACGAGCAAAGTCCTCCAGCTTTCGCACAACTACACGATCGACTATGCAACGAATGAAACAGAATACACCATCACTCTTGATCTTTCCAACCAGACTGTGCTCAAGGATGTTATCATCTATGAAGAAATCCCCAAATGCCTCATCGAGATCATCAACGAAAAACTCATCGAGAGCGATAGACCTTTTGAGATCATCTCGGCAGACCCCATCATCGCATGGCACTTTGACGAACTCATCAAGGGAGAGGAACTGCGCTACCGCATCAAGGCAGTCGCAGATGAGGACTGCCTTAACCAAGCGAAAGCGCTTGCGCTCGCGCGAGACATCATCGTCGTCAAAGGAGGATACGACCTTTGGAAGGCCATCATTGGGCTCGCTGTGCTACCTCTCATCGTGCTCATCTCCCTTGGCGCTGCACGGCTTGGCAGGAAGAGCGAACGCATCTCAAATGCGGAGAAAGTCCTCCTCATCATCTTTGTCTTTGGATTCAACATCCTTGAGACAATCAACCTCCTCCCTGGAGACATGTTCTACGTCGCGAAAGTCATGGGATGGGTGGCGCTCGGGTATATCTTCTACCACCTAAGCTTGACGAAGCTGCTCTTTGGAGAGCGCAAGCCGTGGCTTGATCTCCTCATCGTCGTGTCCTACTTCCTCATGGTGTTCAAGAACATCGTCATCATCGCACGAACGATGGCGCTTGAGAGTGAGGTATTCCAGATATTCTTTGACCTCTACCACTTCCTCATCCTGAACGGAGAATGGATCGATAAAAATCTCTTTGTCATCGGACTCCTTGGCCTTTGGATCGCAACAGCATTCCTCGCATTCAAGGAGATCAAGCAGCCAAGCGTTGCGGGAGTCTTTGGTATGAGCGGGCGCATGACACAACTATGGCACATCCCCGTCAGGATAACAGCCGTGCACCTCCTGCTCGTCGGTTTCTTCATCCTCATCTTCAGCCTCGTCGCCGAATGGATCGGGATGGTGCTCGACAACAAACTCGGAAGTTTCGCGGTCCTTGGATTTGCGGTCTACATCCTTTACAAGCATATCCACGTAAAACCCATCGATGTCATCGCAAAACCCCTTGACTGGCTCGACCACTTCTACACAAGCTTCATGGAAATGATGACGTACCGCAAAAAAATACTGCTCGTCATCAGCGGCATGCTCATCCTCCATTTACTCGTCGAGATCGGATCAAGCGGCCTTGGCCTTGCGGTCGCTCTGCGGGAAGACATTTACCTCGACGAAGTCGTTGAAGCGCCACGCAGCGTCTTTACCGTCGTGCCATGGGACGTGCCGTGGAGCGAAACGCTCTACGCGACACAAGCGCATGGCCTGGCCATCGGACCGCAAGTCACGATATTGATCGGCTACATCATGAACCTTGTCGCGCTCCTTGCCCTCATGATGCTGCCCGTCGTCCTCTGGGCCCACATGTATAAGCACCAGGACAAACCACTCTCGGCAATACCCCGTATCCAGCTCCGGGACTCGTTCATCGGCCTTCTCGTAGCCTGCGTCATTATCTTCGTCGCGCGAGGAATATTCTCCATCGCACCGCTCAACCGCGAATTCCTCTACGGCGTTGACATCGTGACACACCCAATAGCGCTATTGAACCTCCCCATCCTGATATCTGTTGCCATCGTGATAGGAATATTCGTGTATCTGCTCTCGCGACGGTACCATGAAGCGATGAAGAAACTCGTGTACAGCATGGCGATCGTCGCCTTATACTACTACCTCCTGCTCTTCTTTACGAGCGTCGCCGGAACGTACCAGTCCATCATCAGCACGACCCTCGCGAAGAGTCTCATCATCACGGTATACCTCATCATCTTCCTTGTCTTCAATATCGCGCTCTACATCGGCGGAAGCCTTGCGCTACTCATAGAACTCTACCTGCGGCGGGAAGTATGGTTTGAGGCCGTGCACAGCGACGTTGTCTCAGGATGGTTCGAGCACCACCACCTGCCGCACATCCACTTCTTCGAAACGCATGACGACGACATCCACGGCGAGGAGCTCGACAACCTGAAAAGGTTTGTGCTCGAAAGCCTCGACGCAGGACATGAGCTCTACGTTGCCGTAGACCATCTTGTCGAGCGGGGATGGACGATCGATGCGATTGAGCAAGCGGTGCATGAAGCGGAGATCGATCCCAAATTCCACGAAGAGATCACGCACATCAAGCACCTCATGCACAAGAAAGCCGAACTAGAGAACCTCAGGACGTTCATCGATGATGCGTACAAAACCATGCTGTTCCAGCAGGTGTACGACCTCTGCTCGGCGAAAGGGTGGACGGACGATGACATCGCATGGGCATGCAAGGACCTCAAATTCCGACAAGGCGAAGAGGAAATCGAGAAGTACCTGCGCGACGTGCGAAGGGAACCAGCTGAATAACCCTGACTGTTATGGTGTGGTATTTGGTGTCGTAAGATCTTGAGTCTGGTTCAGAATCGTATTCAGCTCCCCAAGACGCGCTCCAGCCTTCTGCAACGGATTGAGATTGTAGGGTTCCTTATTCAGCATGTAATCATCGCTATGCTGAAACACGCGAATGTCTTGCTTGATCCCTGCAGCGCCGCCCGTATTGTCCCTTGCGCCTGTGACCAGTTCTTTTGTCTCAGCGACAAAACTCTTGAGGTCCTTCCATGGATCGCTTTCAGCAGTCGCGACAATCATGCGTTTACCTAGCTGCATATCATTCCCCCCAAGACCAAGCACGGCGTACTGAGCACTGCCCACGACGATGATACTGTCAAACTCTCCACTGAATCCATCATTAATTATGACCGAAACAGTCTTCGCATTCTGGCCGATGCCTGTCATACTCATAAGCTGCGTAAGGTATACAGGCGCAGAGAACGTTCCCGTCACGCGCTGGCCTCCATGCTCCGCGATATAGAGGCCACCCTCACGGAACGTGAGTGAGGGCTGCAAGACTCCGTACGGAAGGACGTTTGGCGGCTGGGTCACCATGACGGGAATTCCTGCAATGCGCTCAATATCAGCATCAACATCCGAGATTGTTCTTCCATGAGCGGTGATCCGCTGGTGCCAGGGAAGATCAATCGTTCCATCCCATGCAATCGATTGCTGAAGAGATACTGGCTGCGTTGTCGCAGGATCCGCATAGGAAATAACAATACTATCGCCAATCGCAAGATCCATCTTATACAAGTGCGAAAGGTCAAGACCATATTTTGCAAGGGCGTCCGCGAGCTTTGGCATCCTGACAAATAACATCCTGCCCACGATCCCATAATCCTTACCATGCAATGCAGTCTCAGATTCTTTAGCAAGACCAACAATCGTGCGGTGATACTCTGTAGAATTGATATGGGTTCGCATGGGCGAATCGAACTTAGAGCACGCAGGTGAGGCAAGAAGACAGGCTGCAACGATCGCAGTGAGCGTCTTTCTATGTTTCATTATCCTATCCCCCATAATTGTCTACTTGTAAGGAGTGACCTAATACATGATTTGGAGTGCTCAGTATTTTATAAATGTTCTGACGGCAATCATCCACGTACCCAAACCTTATATAGCGCGGGCAACCATTCTTGCCCATGGTCAACTACTGGAGGCTCGTCAAGGAAGTCATCGAGAAGGCAGACGTCCTCCTCATGATTCTTGATGCCCGATTCGTTGAGGAAACACGAAACGAAGAGCTGGAATGGAAGATATCCACGTACGGGAAGAAGCTCATCTACGTCATCAACAAAGCAGATCTTGTCCCCAAAAAGCGGCTTGAGGAGTGGAAGAAGGCAATGCAGCCATGCGTTTTTGTGAGTGCACACGAGCATCATGGCATGACCATCCTCAAGAAGATGCTTCTCAAAGACGCACCCGTCAAGGTGGGTGTTGTTGGGTACCCGAACACCGGAAAAAGCTCAGTCATCAACGCACTCCGCGGCAGGAAGTCAGCGCCCGTGTCGTCGAAGAGCGGATATACTCGATCAATCCAGCGCATAAGGATCCACCCTACCATCATGCTCCTTGACACGCCAGGCGTTCTCCCCTACGGGACGAATGACGAGGTATTCCTCGGCATGGTCGGCGCAATCAATCCCGAAAAAGCCCGGGACGCGGAGGGAATCGTGTACGGACTCTTTGGCAGGTATGGCAAATCCATCGCTAAACACTACGGTGTCGATGCATCCGAAGATCCGGATGAGTTCCTGGAACGCATCACTGTACACACCAAAAAGCTTAAAAAAGGCGGGACGCCTGACACAGAACGGATGGCCCGCATGCTGATCAAGGATTGGCAAATCGGAAAAATCCCCATTCTCGAGGATGACTATGCGCTGTGACATCTGCAAAAACCAAGAAACATGGCTTGAAATGATAGGAAAGGACATGGCATGCCACAACTGCCTCAAGAAAAACAAAGATATGGCGCTTGTGTTTCGAACGCACAAAGACACATTTTCATTCCTTTTGCGCAAACTGCCTGTCAAGTCATTCGAAGAATACCTGCGGGTAACACGGCGGGATATCGAACGGACAGCTGACCTCAAAAAGGCAGGTGTCCGGTTCAAGACGACGAACGTGGTCATGATTGAATAGCACTGGACAGATGCTAGGGTAAGCCATAATAAGACTTCTTTGTAGAATTCTGATTGAGGTGAAACGATGGAAGACCCCCACATCATTGCCCAATGCCACAAAGACTACGCCGCACTACCCCCACACCGTAGGCCAGAGCAAGCCGAAAGGCTGGCGCGAGAAGTACTCTATGAGCTTTCGCGCGTTACAGCCGCGGTGAGCCTGCATTCATCATCGCAAGGATTCCTTTATACTCGGATCACGAGCAGGCATCCTCTTGAGGAACTCGCCGTACGAAAACTGGCGCGACTGTTCCCCGAACAACTCATCGTTGTGGGTTCAAAGCGCGGAACATTCTATAGCAGAGCAAAGAAGCCCCACGTACACTACAGCCCAACGATGCTTGACAATCTCCTCGCGCGCGCATGGAAACCGGCACAAATCATGCTCCAACAGCACACCATTGCGCACACATGATGGAACAGTACTTCCGATTCCTCCCAGGAATCGGAGCGCGCAAGGAAGCGGAACTTCAGCAAACGGTTGGGACATGGGATCAATTCCTTTCCGCAAAGCACGTACCTGGCATATCATCAGCGCGAAAGCCCTACTATGATCGGAAGATACGCGAGGCAAGATGCGCAAAACGTGAGGAGGACGTGGGTTACTTCATGCGCACATTCCCCCAGCGCGACATGCACCTCCTCTATCCATGGCTGCGGGATGACGCGCTGTTCCTTGATATCGAGACGAGCGGCATCAACGGACGGACGTTCATCACAATCGTCGGAATGTACGATGGAACGGATACGAAGACACTGATCCATTCTATGAACCTTGATCCGGACTTGCTGCGCAAAGAGATCAAGAAGCACAAACTGCTCGTGACATTCAACGGCGCGTGCTTTGACGTGCCCATGCTTGAGAAGTTCTTTCCGGGAGCATGCGAGGGTGTCGCGCACTTTGACGTTCGGTTCGCGTGCCAACAGATCGGACTTTTTGGAGGCCTCAAGCAGATCGAGCACACGCTCGGATTGCGGCGGCCGAAAATTGTCGATGGAATGCACGGAGGAGATGCGTATACACTCTGGAGAATGTTCCACGCGAGCCGCGATCCGTACTATCTCGAACTGCTCGTCGAGTATAACACTGAGGACGTTGTGAACCTGCAGCCGCTCGCGGATCATGTGTGCAGGAAGATGGGGGAGAGAATGAACCCCTGAAGAATGCAGCACATTAGAAATCTTAATATACTACACCCGATATATATCGGGTCATGCTCTGGGTCGCCAAGTTCAAACTGAAAGATGACAAAGACATCTACACTCCCCTATGCAAGAAACTCAACGTGGAATTTTTTGCCTATCCCTACACTCACTTTTCGAAAAAAAACAGCATTCATCTCCTCGTGGGCGGTATCCTGACCGGATCGGAAGAGAACAAGAAAAAATTCACAGCTGAAGTGGCAAAAGATGCACGCGTCGAAAGTATCCAGCGACACCATGATTTCCTCCTCGTCCATGCCAAACACCCAAAATCAAGGGAAGCTGAGGCGAGCATCAAGATTTTTTACAATCCCCAGTTTCTTCGAGTAAAACCAGTGCACCTTCGGAATGATGGCTGGGAATACTGGGAAATCGCATCATTACAGCGGGAAGAGCTCAACAACCTCGTCCAAGCGGCAATCAGGCATTACCATGGAAAGCTATTCTCCCTCAAACAAGAAAAAACCAAAAGCATTGCGAGCCTCGAAATCGCGCCCAGCCTAACTGAAAAGCAGCTCGAGGCGCTGATCCTTGCATATGGCAGCGGTTACTACAACTATCCACGGGACCTTACCATACCGCAGATGGCCCGATCCGTCAAAAAATCATATTCCACATTCCAAGAGAATCTTCGTAAAGCGGAGAACAAGCTCGTCGAACACTTCTTGCAGTACCGATAATTATCGGGTAAAACTTGAAATCACTTTACTCATTACCATCAATCGGTGGTTATGTTGAGACGTTTGGAAGAGATTGTACCAATGCGAGATTTGAATGGCGTTCGGATACTCATCACAGGGTGCGGCTACAAACCATTGTTGGAAACATTCCGTGATTATGCAAGCGGCGAGCCAAGTCATGATCCTTTGTACGTCGGTGGAGTGGAAATGAAGCTCAATATCGGGGCGGCAACTGCGGGAGTCCTACTGCGGCACGGGGCAACTGTCCATATGGTATCTCGTTCTGAGGAAAAGCTCGAGACTCTCAAGAAAAAATTCTGGGGACTGGCCCTACCAGACAACATTGAATATTCTGCAGTTGACTTACTCGATGAAGGGGACGTCACGAAGTTTATCAAGGGACTTCCGATGGATATGCCTCTTTCCTGGGTTCAATCCATCGGTCTAGGATCAGGCGCGTACAAAGTACAGGACGACAACCCCTACCTACAGGTGGATCAGATACCAATCGAACTACTCGAGCAGGAAACGGGAACCGTGCTTCGAGGCACACACCTCCTCATGCAGGGGATTCTGCCTATCTTCAGAAAACAGGCTGAGACAAAAGTCGCGATCATCAGCTCAATGTCAGCCATACGTGGGTACTCACGCGGATGCACGCACTGCGCAGCGAAAGCAGCACTCAGCAGGTACACCAATTCTGCCATGATCGCCTTGTGGAAGGAAAAAATATTCGTGACAGATATCAGGCCCGGAGCTATCGACACTGGCCTTTACGACAGCAGAATTGTCCAGACAGCGATTCATGAGATATCTGATGAATACGGAGGGATTCATCGAGACCATTTTTGTGTTGCACCCCCATCATCCGTAGGCAAGGCTGTAGCGTATGCATTCACATGCGCGGCTCATATACCCTCTATCACCCTTGTCGCTCGAGGACAATTTCCTAATGAGGGATCATAGAATTCGTCAACTCCCAGGGACAGCCAACCTATATAACCGGAATATCCATTTCTATCATTATGGATTATCGCGATTCTGGAGTCAACATCGATCTTGGCGACGACGCGTCAAAGATTCTCTACAACGCAGCAAAGCTCACGTGGCAGAACCGGGCGGGAAAACTTGGAGAAGTCGTGGAAGTCTTCTCGGACTTCTCGGGACTGCGCGCCATCAAAGTCGGGGGGCTACCGGACGATACGTACATGAGCATCAATTTTGACGGCATCGGAACGAAAGTGGAACTTGCCGAACGGCAGGGCAAGCACGACACGGTGGCATTTGATTTGTTTGCGATGGTGTGCGACGATGCCGTCGTTCGCGGAGCGGAGCCCGTGATCATCGGCTCCATTCTCGACGTAAAGAGCCTTGGCACGAATGACGGATCACACATCGATCTCGTCCGGCAGCTCGCGACAGGGTATGTAAATGCTGCGCGCGAGGCAAACGTTGCCGTCGTGAACGGAGAAGTAGCGGAACTCGGTGCGCGTATTAACGGCTATGGAGCGTTCAACTATAACTGGGGAGCGGGCGTTGTATGGCTTGCCCGAAAATCACGCATGATCAGCGGATTAGCCATCAAACCCGGTGACTACGTCGTCACACTGCAGGAAGAGGGACTTCGATCAAACGGTCTATCCCTTGTCCGGCGAGTAATGACGGAGACGTATGGGAACACTTGGCATGCGATGACACTCGACGACAAAACGCTAGGGGATCTTGCCCTGCACCCATCACGCATTTACGCAAAGGCCATTGCGGACATGTTCGGATACTTTGATAAGGATCCGTCTGCAGATATCCATGGAGTTGCGCACATTACAGGCGGAGGAATCCCAGGAAAGCTTGGACGGGCGCTCAAAGCGAGCGGCTATGGAGCTCGTCTTCACAACCTCTTTGATCCATGCCACCTCATGATCCACTGCCAAGAACTTGGAAACGTCAGCGATGAAGAAGCGTACCACACATGGAATATGGGAAACGGCATGCTCATCATCACACCACACCCCTATGCAGTGTGCGACGTCGCAAGTAAGCACGGTATCAGGGCAAAAGTGTGCGGCGAAATCACAAGGCAGCCTGGAATCATGATCGCCAACCGAGGATACTGGCGTAACAAGGAAGACCTTGTCTTATGATCCCACAATAACCTTGAATCCCCCATACGCCATACGCTTCATGTCAAAGGGCATGGATTCTGCGGATTGCTTCATCATTGGGTCGTTCATCACTTTCGCATTGACGCGATCACGGTGCGCACGCGAGCGAAACACAATGAATGAGAACACAATCGTCTCACCCGGCTTTGCCTTCAATGCCTTGGGAAACTTAACCATTGCCCATTTCGAATCCAAATCGTCACCGACGCACTCATAGTATTCCAAGGCGCCGTGCTTTTGCCAGATCTTTTTTCCCTGAAGAGCCATGCGACGATACGCGGACACCTTATTCTTCGGCACAGGCAGCACATATCCATCCACATATTTCATAGTCTCACCCCAGCCAAACGCGCTACCTGTCGTTTAATAAGATGGTCCTATCACTTAAAGAAAGCAGGTGGCAGCCGGGATTTGAACCCGGTCTGGAGGATCCACAGTCCTCTGTGCTGCCAGGTTACACCACTGCCACCATTAGGGGACGGAAGGCTATAGAGGCTTTAATAAACTTTCGTCACGCAGTGTTATTGTTCCATAACGAGTATTTCTTGGCGGCTTGACGGCACGACCCGCCCAAAAGAGCATAACACACTCACTTATTATTACGACCTGACAGCACGTTCCACCCAAAGGAGGTTAATACTCACTTAGTATTACGGCCTGACGGCACGCCCCGTCCGCTCTTCACAACAATCAGTGGACGGGGCAATTGCTGCTCTGAGCTGCACAACCATGCACTGATTTACTGCCGACACGCGAACAAATCCAGAAGGGGCTGGGGAACTATCAGTCCATCCGAACGGCAAGTGTACAGTATTCCCCGCTATTATCATTAAATTCGAGCACTTCATAATTGGAGCAGTGTAACTGGTGTAATATTCCAAAAATGGAATATCTATTCCAAATAAGAAATATTTAAATAGGGAGAAACCGCAAGACCATACCAATGTCTTTATTCCGGGAACTGGTAGACGCTAAGCTTGTACGTATTCTCGACGTTTTTCTAGGCAAACCTGATGAGCTCTTCCACATCCATACGCTGAGCGCGGCGGCAAAAGTGCCAGCAACGACGACATTTCGGATTCTTCCCGTGCTTGTCAAGCTGAACATCATCGAGATCCATACTGTTGGCAAGCTCAAGCTGTACAAGCTGCGGAACGCAAAAGCCCATGAACTGCGGAAGGTGCTCGCATGAAAGGACAAATGGCAATCTTCGTGATCATCATTCTCATCGTCGCGCTTGGAGCATCACTTCTCATCTGGAAGTACACGAGCGACAATGACACGCTAAACATCACTCCAAGCGATACTGCCGCATATGAGGACTATATCCGCTCCTGCGTTGCCGAACACTATGGCAGCCTTGTGGATAGGCTCGCTCTTCAGGCAGGAAAACCAAACATCGAGGCGAGCGCAATCCAAGCGGAAGAGGGGCATATCAACTATGGATACCTCGATCGCGATGTGCTCCCAAGCGAGCAAGAACTTGAGCACACCCTTGAAGAACTCGCACGTATTGCCCTTGATAACTGCACAGGCGAACCTTTCCGAGGCTACACGATCACGGGAGGAACAATCGAAGGGATTACGCTTGATGCGAACACCATCACTCTATATTATGCAGAAGGAACGCTGCTTGCAAAGGACAATCTGGAACATCGCATCAGTGCATTCAACATCAAAGTGGACAAGCCGATCAAAGCCGCGCTCATAGAGTCGCACGAACTTGTCAAGACAATCAACACCGGATACCTCGACCTCGCTCTGCTCCAATCAACCGACTTTACCGTCCAAACCGTCGCGTATGACCCAAGCACTATCATCCTCGATGTCAAAGGGCAGGACATCACATTCGTCTTTGCAGCAAAACTGGTCATCAACACGCCGCCCCGCATCAATAACCTGCCCGCGGTCTATGAAGGCAGAGTCGGAGAACCCATCACCATTATTCTTAACGTGACGGACGACGAGATGGATACCCTTACGTTTGCTGATACCACGCCGCTCTTTGACATCAGGCAAGGCGCGATCAGCTTCACGCCCGAGATACGCGGGACGTATGACACTATCATTAGCGTGAACGATGGCCATACCACAACGGAGAAGAACATACAATTCCTGATACGATGAACGATCGAACACAACAACGGACAGCGCAATGGATCAGCCTATTCATGGTCTATCTTATCATCTCAAGCAGTGTGGTATACGCAGTTGAGGAGCCACTACCACCTGAACCAACACCAGAACCACTCGACTACAACAACCCAAGCACGGTTGAGAATTTACAGGGAGAACAGCTCGACCAATTCCTTACGACAATGCACGGGGAGAACGCGCCAGAAAATTCTCGGGAACTCATGCAGCGCGTGACGGCACAACAGTGGCTCTCAGAAGAAGGTCTCCTGGAACGCGCAGGAAACCTTGGTGAGGTTCCGAACGCCGTGCTCGCAGTACAGGAACGCCACACACTGCAGAACATCCAGCTCATCCTTACAGGAGCCGAGGTCACATATAGCCAAGGACGGCTGATCAATGGAGCATTCTGCAAGGATGGAAACGCCGACTGCGGCCTTGATCTTGAAAGCCTCAAGAATGATCCATCACTCGAAGGAGTCTTCGCGGTTAAGTCAGGAGAGGACGCAAGTGAAGGATTCGTACTGAAACGCAAATCCGCTGAAAGCACAAAGCCGCCAATCGTCATTACAATCCCAGAAGGAGGAAGCGCAAACGTCGGCCTAACCATCGATGAAACAAAGAATCTCGTCGTGACCGCAGACGGAAAAGAGGTCGCGACAATCAGCCAGGGACAAGCGGAATTCCTGCAGTTTGGAGACAACAAAGTGGCCCTACGGCTGTCCGAAAGCGGACAGGTCATCGTTGATGGATGGGTCGTCGCGCAGCGGTCAATTGAAGGAACAGTCCTTGATCTGAGGTCGGACGGCTTTGACATCAGAGGATCCTCGGTATTCCGATCAGAGCAGATGGTGGGAGATCAACCAAGCGTTGAAGGAACAAACTTTGATACGATCAACATCCGCTACACACCAGGCGGAGTTACCGTTTCTGCAAATCGCGGAGACATCATCGTCCGGCACATGAATACTGGAGAGAGCGATAGGGGAGAACCACTCGAAGACCGATTCGTCAACGAGTACACTCTTTTGCTGCAGCGAAGCGATTCAGGGTATGTACCGCGAAGCGTCAGCATGGGAAGCGACGGAATCCTGTACCTCTCAGGGCATGTTGACCAATTTGGACAACCGCTGCCCGTGCGCTTCCCCGGCGGAACCATTCATCTTGAAGATAGCGCGTCACTCACTGACCGCGCACGGGTCATCGCGGATGCCGTCGCGAACCGGCAGGCACGGCAGGAAGCGTATAACAGCATCCGCACGACTGATAAGCTATCCGTCATCGCGTACGTGAATGGACTACCACAGCAGGAAACAATCGAGTGCGCGGGATGCACGCCAGAAAAAAAGAAGGAGCTCGTCGACGCATACTACAATGGCGCGAACATGGATGCAGTCATTTCCGCCGCAACAGGGAAAGAATTGCACATTGCGCGAGGAACGCAAGGAATCACTGAATCCGTCGGCTGGGGAGGAGGAATACACCTTGAGACACCTATTGCTGATCTTGATACCACGCAGGACATCGCAGTATTCCATTACTCCCCGATCAGTGGAAAGAACCCCGCAAACCTTATCTTTGTGGACAGCCGCGAAGGAACCTACTCCTCAGACACGCCGTTCTACAAAATCACGAGCAAAACACTCATGCAGTCCGCAGAAGGACCAGCACAGGGAGGCTATGTGGTCTACTCACCTAGCGAGGGAAAACTGTACGTTCGCAAAGGGGGAACAATCTACAGCCTCACAGGAGAGGAAGTAACAAGAGTAGAACCGAACACTAAAGACTACATCCTGCCCCAAAAGAGCATCGAATTCTTCAAAGGTCAGGATGGAAGCGTCAGCGGAAAGCTTAGCGCGCTAGGCCTATCCATTGAAGGGCTCATGAATGAGAAATATGGATTTGACCCCGGAAAATACACGATCGACCAGCGCGGGCTCACGCATGTCTTCTACAAGACAGACCTTGACAGCAGCACATTCCTTACGCGAAGCGTGCCAAACATGCTGGAACTTGGCAGCTATGAGTCGACAGCACTTTTCTACGCCGGCGTCGGCGGACACTATGCAAAAGACCTGACAAAACTAAATGAACTGAAAGCCGAAGGCGGCACCGTTGATGCATCATTCTTCCAAGAAACGCTCGACCGACTGAAGAGAGCACCCATTATATCGGAGGCACTCGCGCAACGAACGGAAGAACTCGAGCAGGAGTTCATGAAGGAGCACGGCACAGAAATATCCGAGGCATTCGGAACTATCGCCCGCGCAGATGCCGGACTGCAAGAGATACTGAAGAAACAACAGGCAGGTACGGTGCTCACGGACGCAGAAGAAGAGCGCTATGCTGCAGCAGTGAAACAAGCGACTGATGCCGTGAAAACCAAGCATGGATTTGCCCTTGGCAGTGTGGATGTAAGCCAGGATGTCGTTGGAAACCTACCGACGGATAAATCCACGACAACAATAATTGAGCAAGCACTCGCGCAAGCACGAGGAACGATCAACGGAAAAGAAGTTGGAGCAATCCTCAAGCTCCAACGAGACGCCGTGGACTATGCACTCACTCGCGAATACGCGAAAGCAATCGAATCATACAAGGAACTACGCGCAAGCACGACACTCGATCGCGTCGGCATCACAAGCAATATCCTCGATCTTTATGAGCGGCAAGGCCGAAAGGAAGACGCGAAAGCAGAAGCACAGGAGCAGTTTGAGCTAGCGCAGCGACGAACAGCAGACCTTGAAGCTGCGATCGCAACATCTTCAGGAAAGGAAAAAGAACGACTCGAGCAGGAACTCCTGCGAAGCAGGATCGAGCAATACCAGACAGAGCAGCTCGCCATAACAACATTAGCCGCGAATGCTGAGGCTGGAGCAGGGCAGCTTGCCCTGCTCGCTATACGCATCAGCGAAGACACAAAACTTTCTGCGGAGTCACGACAGTCACTTATCAACCAAGTACGGCTGGCACAACTAAGTGAAATCACACAAGCGATCAGCAAACAACCGAATGAAGAACTCATGAAAACAGGATTTGGGCTCCTCGATAAGATCTATAGCGCACCAGGACGAAGCGCACAGGCGCTTGAAGGATTCATCATCGCAGTCACCGCAACAGACCAAATGGACGTCCAAGACATCGATGCAACAAAGAAGCAGCTGCAGACACTCTACAGCATCAATGGAAAGGATGCCGAACGCATTGCGCGCGCGGCGTATGTCATCAACGAGGAACGCGAAGCGCGAACGTTCCTCGCAAGCAACATGGCGGCTGACGCGCAAATGCACGCTGACAATGCGCTTCGGACACTACGCGAAGCCGGAGACGCCGTCAGTTCCCAAACGTGGGGACTCCTCGGAAACGTCTATGCCGCAAACGGGAACCTGCGCATGGCAAACGAGTACACCGCAAACGCGCTCCAAGAACTCACAAGATCTGCAGCACAAGAACAATTCAAGGACAAGATCCTTGATTTCACAGAGGAACAGCATGCCCTTGCACAGCAATACCTCAGCATCCAAGTCGCACTTGCCACGACAACGGAGGGAGCCACGCGAAAGGACTATGGCTCAAGCGGACATTTGGCAACAGACTTTGCACTCGCAACCGACCTTGATTTCTTTACAAAGGAGAAAGCGCTCATCCTCCAAGAGATGGGACACCTTACCGGATTTGAAGGCAACACTTACGCATCTACACTAGAGCGCAACACGATCCAACGAAACGGAGCACTTGCCGCTCGAGCGGAAGAGAACTACGCAGCGTCAAATGCCTACCTCTCACAAGTGATGGATAACACATTTGAGCCGGTCATTCCAGGAACAAAAAGCCTCTACGAACGCCTTGCATCGGATGATGAACAAGCCGGCAAACTCCAGAGCCAAGCCGTTGACGCTGCAGGAATACGAGCAGCAAATGAACTAGCAGAGGCAAGAAAAGCACAAGATGGCCTTGCAAAGGCACGAGAGACATACACTAAACTTAAGGATAAATTAGTCGTGAACGGAGTCAACACGATTACTGAGGAGAATGAGAAAAAAATCCGGGACGAGATCACCAAAATTGACATCCAAATCGCTTCGCAATACCTTCTCAATAGAGATACTAAAAGCGCTCTAGCGAAGCTATCACAATTGGAAGCAGACGCAAAAGAGGCACCGCCATCAGAAGAACTCCTGCGACAAGCGGCACTCATGGAAGTGCAGGCTCTAGCGAGCGCAGTACAGAACCAAGAAGCAACACAGCAGGAACTCGACGTTGCAGTCGCGAAAGCAGAGCAGCGCGTCAGCGCAGCCCTGGCAAAGAACGCACATGACACTCTCGCGCTCAAAGACCAGGCAGCTCTACACCAGGCTGTGGGAGAATACGACAAAGCCCTGGAATCATGGAACAGGATCGAGCAGCTCACGAGGAACTCACTTGAACATGAGGAGATCCACGCGACGAGCAAAACCATGATTGAACGGCTTACCGACGCACAGGAATACAAAGAATACGCAACGGAGTTTACCCGCAGCATTCAGGGTATTGACGGCAGTGAGCGCGCACTGCAAGCATACAGCACATTCATTGACGGCAATAATGACGTTGAGAAACTCAGGTATGCAGTAAGCATGCTGTACCCAGATGGAACTGAGACTGTTACCATTCAAGGACGCGATATCAAACTCCAAGACCTCACCGTCGAGCAAGCGCGCACGATCCTTCGCGAACGCGGAACTGCTATGCACGCATCCAATGCGGCAAAACAGAAGGCACGAGAACAAATATCGACAGGAACATTCCTTAAAGACGGAAACATGGGAGAACTCGCATCATTCTCGAGTGAAGAACTCAAGGCACTCGTTAAAGAAAGCAGCGATCATATGCGAGAAGCAAACCAGCGATACATGCAAACCCACGATGCCAAGGATGAGCAGGAAGGCAACCGCTACAAAGAGCAGAGTGTCGCGCTCGGTTATCTATCCAAAGTCATCACGGCAGAGAATGATGAAGATCGCGTGACTGCGCTCAACAAGCTCAAGCAGTATTCCGAAGCCCAAGCGCGAATGGCGGATCAGTCAAAGCTCGGATTTTTAGTACGAGCCGCGAACTTTATTGACGTAGGAGGAATATCAAACGAACAGCTTGCGGAAATCAACTATGTCACAGGTACATTCGAATCCCTTGGAACCATCTATCCCAACGTCCAGCGGGTTGCGGAAATACAAGCAACAGCAGGATGGCTAGAGGACTTCACCACGGAACATACTGATCCTGCAGCGCTCAACGCAGAACTCCAGCGTCTCAACTCCGAACGATATAGTCCAACAGGAGAGATGGACCAGTATACGGCAGCCGTGCGCCACCGCGCATTGCAGCTGGCGATATCTGATCCAAGCATAACAGCAGAGAAAGCAGCGGACATCGCTGAACTCGAACGAAGAACATTCGCATTCAGGAACGCGCTCATCGAGAGTGATACCCAAGCAGCACGCATGTACGCGATTAGCGATACTGAGCTCTTGAACCGGATGAACACTGGAGATGCGCGAGAAGCAGCGATGGCAGAATTCTCATCATCAATGATCACCGCCGCAGAACAGAGCGGAATGAAGGCAGCGGAATTTGCGAACGAAGCGGACAGCACAGCCGGACAATGGCTCCAGGGATGGGGAACAGGAGTCATCACATGGGGACAGGGCGTCTACGACGGTATATCAAGTTCTCTAGGTGAAGAGACACGATTTGATGAATTCACCGCCCTTTCGAATGATGAGACACAAGTAGCGAATGCCAACTACGCGTTAGCAACAAAGGGTATCGGAGGCCTTAGCGAACGCGAGGAGGAAATTCTCGTAGCGAGCGGAAGGCTCGTTCGCGACGGAGAAGAGCTTACGATAAACAGCGCATATGATGGAGCCGCTCGGATCAAGAGCGCAGATGAAGCACTCTTGGACACGCAGTCACTCACACAGAAGCATGCGGCATTAGCCATCCTTGATGCGTTCGCAACGCCGGAGATGGCAATATCACTCATGACCCCAGCGGCGCTCCTCAATATTGGTAAGATGAAAACAGTCGCAGAGACTGCCGCGAAGATCAGCCAGAGGGCAAAACAATTTGCGGAAGCGGGAAAATCAATCAGTGGCGGCCTTAAAGCAATTCAGACAGAATCCAAACTCGCGGTATTTGCAGTTGAATCAGCGGGATTTGCAGCCCCAAAAATCCTGCTCCAGAACGGAGAAGCGATCGCAGAACACGGATTCTCCGCATTTGGTGATACCGCACATCCGGAAGCCGTGACCCTTGGAGATGTCGCGGGCAACACGCTCCTAAACCTTGGAGAGTCCGCGGCGATGCTTGGATGGATGCACGCTGTCCCGGCAAAACTCTCCTTCCTTCGCCCGCTTGAGAAACTGCCAAATACCGGAGCAGTGGCCCAAAACACCGTGCGAGCGGTAGGACGAATCGCGACGACGAGCGCCGGACTTACCGTCGTCTCACCAAACACCCAAGCGGCGCTTGATGAACTGGCAGACGGCGCCGCGAACCACGACTTAACAAGTGAAGAATGGTGGAATTTTGCCGGAGCCGTCGGCACGGACTTTGCATCAAACTTTGCCACATTTGCCGCAATGGACGCAGCAATCGGCGCGTACCGCGTGGCACGAACACCAACCCGCGCGGATGTTCGCCCAAATACCGCGCAAGTGGATAAATTGATCGAACGAACACGGACAGCGACGGAAACCACTGTGCGAGAAGCACCTGAATCCGCAGTACGCACTACACTAGATGCGAACAGGAATGTTCCACAATTTCGAGAGGCGGTTGATGCGCGAGCGAGAACGCTCCAATCCGAGCGGGACGTAGCACTTGACTATGCAGTGGCTGAGACAAAACCTGATTTCAAACCTGGAGACGTCACTATCAGAATCGAATCAGCGACGCCAAAAGAGAAGGAAGCAGTGCTAGAGAAGCACGCAGAAGCTCGCGCGACAGATGCTGAATTTCGGCAAAACGTCCAGCAGCGAGTGGAGGCAACAGCACCTGAACTCATTGAACGAACTGCGCAGCTGATCAGCACACAGAGAAGCATCAGCGCAGAACAAGCCCGCGCAGAAGCGCGAACACTTGTCGAACAGACGGCGCGACGGCAGGCTGCCGCAGAAGAAATCACGGCAAGGTTCCGAGAAACTGCGCGGGCGGGCGACGTTGCCATCAAGATCGAGGAACGCGCCCGCACCATGGAGACTGTTGAATCAGAATTCAGACAGCAAGCAGAGATTCTCGTTGCGCGAGAGCTAGCCGCAGAGCCAACCACCGCGTCCAGCATCGTTCTGAAAGACCTGGCGCGCGACGTTGAACAAGCAAGAGCGCGAGTGAAAGCTACTGAACAGGCATACAAGGATGCAGAGCCAGGGACTGTTGAGCAGGCACTGCAAGAAAACCTAGCAGCACGACAAAAGGCAGCGGAAGCTGAATCCGCGCTCCTATGGGCGGATAACCACATCAATCCACCGCGAACTGCCCTGGGAAGAATTGACAATACGCAGCAGAGAGCAACACTCGAAAACATCAGGCGCTACGAACTGGAGGCAAAACAGCTCAAGGCAGCACAGATTGAAGCGCAGATCGGACAGCTCAGCAAAGTTACTGGGGAGTCTGACGCAGCGATGATTACCCTTCGGGAACAGCAGATCGGTGCACTACGGGAAGTGAGTACCGCACAACAACGCTGGCTTGACGCATTTAAAGCTGATAATTATCTCCTTACCGGAGAGATCGACCGACAACAGAGAGAAATCATTGCGCGCGACAAGGACGTTGCGGTAAAAGAGCAAGAACTCATCGTGAACAAGGCAAGGGCGGAGATCGCAGACAAGCAAGCATCAATCGAACGCTCGACCAATACTGCAGAGAAAAACCAGATACAACAACAAATAGAAACCGCGCGAGAAACAGTTGACACCGCACGGGCAGAACTCGAAACCGCTCGCGATGAACTCCTTATCCAACAGCAGAGAAACATAGAGCAACTCCAGAAGAAAGGATACATTACCAAGGAAGATCTCCTGAAACAACAGGAAGAAGTACAAATCTCCCGAACACAGGACCACCTTCGGGACATCGAGCAGGAACGAACCGACATCCTTGCGGAAGTTGAGCAGAAGTCAACAACACCCGATACCGAGCTACGAATTCTTGGAGAACAAATCGAGGGATCACGAGGACGGGGGCAAACGTATGAAGAACGCCTAATAGAACTTACTTCCGAGTCGCGCAACGCGCAGCGGGAGATTTTACGACGGCAGAGCGAGAGCGAATCCATCACCGCGGAAGAATATGAGTACCAAGTCAAACAGATCAATGAACTCAACACGATGGAGCAGGCACTCCTTGCACGAGACTATACAAAAGTGATTGAATCACGACAGCACATGAAGGCGGCGGAAGCAGAGAACCTCAAGCGACAGGCATTGGCGGAAAAAGACACATCAAAGCGGGCGGCGCTCACTGCGCTTGCCGCGCGAGCGGAAAAAGATGCGGCAGACCTTTCGGCACTTCATGACCGGATACGTTCGATGAATTCTGAAGGAGCACGACAGGCAGTACGGGAGAGCGGCATAGCGACTGACGGCATCGTCGGCAACCTACGAAATCCCACAAGCGTTGGCGTTACACGAGGAGAATCTGCTGCAATCATCAAGGAAATGAAGGAAGCAGGAGTTACCGTCGTGAAGAATCCAGACACGAAACAAGTCGAGGTGACTGTGCCTGAATCCGCGCCGGAACGCGTGAAACAAATGGTCGAATTCACGAACGAAGCTATTCAAAGGCTTGATGCCGCGAAGCGCACGATCCCCGAAAAGGAGAAGTACGCAGCTATCGAAGAACAGGTATCAAGCATCCTTGACATCATACAGCATGAAGGAACCATTATGGAATTCATCGCAGGTGGAGGAAAGGACGCGATCATCCTGCCCTACACTGCGGCACTCAAACACATGCTCACCGGTAAGAAAGTCATTCTGCTCTTTGAGAAAGGAAGCATCCAAGGAGACTTCCTCAAGGAAGTAGGGCAGAATCTTGAATTCTTCAACCAGCTTGAGGTAACCGACCCGGTCACGGGAAAAACACGAAAGATCGTCGCAGAAATATATGAAGCAGGAAAAACACAAGGGACAGCGGACATCATCATCGCCGAGCCTGACATCTTTTTTGAATATATCCGAGATACACCGATGAGCAAAGAATTCATTAAAAACATCCAAGGCAGCATACTCATCGCGAACGAAGCACAGCGCACGCTTGCTGAGACACAGTACTCCATCAGCGGCGGAAAGATCGACGCCATCAGCGAGTCAGTTTATGGCAGGCAGACGGTGAGCATCGGCGAAGAAGTCAACCGCTATCTTACTGATGTAATCGGAAGAGAAGGAAAACGGGACCTTGTGAAGCCAGCAACACTCGATCGCGCAACACTCGAGAAGATGCCAGAACACATCCAGCGGCAAGTGCTCGAGGACATCGTCGAACGCAGCGGAGCATCAGCAGAAGGCATGACCCTTGAACAGATGCGAGGCGTGGCACTCGAGCGAAGATTGCTTGAAGGATCACTAAGCTATCACGACTATACACCTGCAGCAAAGGAGGCACTGCTCCGAAAAATTCTTGCGTCTGAGCGCCTCGAGGTGCCAGAGAACGTAGGACTATCAGACCTTGAGACCATCGTCGAGCGATTTGCAACCGAAAATAATATGCTCGGAAGAAAAGTGGACATGCTCAACCGGTACCGAAAGATACTACGGGAAACACCGCAGAACGATTATGGAATCGTTGGAGATAGTGTCGAACCATTCAGCGACTCACGCGTTACGGGACGCAAGTACTCAAGAGTCGAAGACATAGTGGCATACAACACCCTTGGGCGAGAACTGCTACGCGGTTTGGATACTCGTGTTCAAGAAAAAGCCGATTGGAGCAAACTCGGACCAACGAGCGACTCCGCAAGCGCATCACTCCAGGAAGTGCTCATATCAGTATTCGACGAAGTGCACGGAGTCACGGGGACACCTGGAGCAGTCGCTGGTCCGTACGCGAAAATGCTAGGACTTACCGTCCTTACCAAGCAATCAGAACGCGTCGTGATGGATCTGAATGGGGCCGCACGATTCAAGAGCATCAGGGAGACAAACTCACTTGACTTCTCATACAAGGAAAGTGCGAGCGACCTCGCCATTATTGTCGCGCAGCGAAGCGTAGCGAATGACCTCATCATCAGCAGTGTGGAAGCGCAGTTCCTCAAGGAAGGGACGGAAATCGTATTCCACCATCCGATCGAGGGAAGCACATATCTCGTTAGGATGGAGAATGGACGACGAATAGCCACAAAGTTCGAAACGTCAAAAGCCATCGATGACTATCTCACCCTTCGCTTAAAGAGTATAGCAAGCGGCGATATGCAAAGACGGCTCGTCCAAGTGTACCTGAAAGGAAAAGATGTCGGATTTGACAGCCCAATACGGACGGAAGACAACGTCATCGTCGTTGCGGACAGGGCGAGCACGATCACGGACCTTGTGCAGGCACGCCTGCGCGACCGAGGGAATAACGCACGGATGCTATCGCGCGATGCACCAAGGCAATACAGCGACGCAGAACTCATGGTCATCGGAGAAGAAGGTGGAACAC
Organism: uncultured Methanosarcinales archaeon; assembly: GCA_964455675.1. GTDB lineage: Archaea > Nanobdellota > Nanobdellia > Woesearchaeales > CAYVYK01 > CAYVYK01. Next base: position 25,445 of record CAYVYK010000013.1, on the reverse strand, counting down.
TGCGCGCGGGAAGCAAGGAGTTCGAACAGCGGTTTAGCGAACTTAAGAATACGTTTGAGGCGAACGAAAAGCGATGGACAAAGGAACTCCTCGGCAGAAGCCTTGAAACATCATATGAAAACCTTGTGACAAACACACTGCGCGAAATCGTCGTTATCGAAGGCGGGGACGTCCTTGGCGGCAGGAATCTCCAAGCCGCAAAGGAAATCCTACGCGAATGGCAGACATCATCAAGCATCGAAATTTCCGTAAGCCAAAAACCAATGGACTACCAAAAGCACCTCGAGAACAAACTGAATCGAGGCCTTGGGTTCATGAAGCAACTACTTGACAATGGCAAGCTATCAGCCGAATCGATACGCCTGCTCGCCGAACGTGTGGGAGAGGGGAAACCCATCACGCTCAATCTTGAAATTGGCAGCAAGGCAGAAGAGGTCAAGCTCCCCATTGGAAAAGCACGGACACTAGAGGAAGCCGCGCGTCTTACAGAACAATACGTGGGGCGCGAGGAATTGCCTGCGCTAAAAGAAAGCAGCCAGAGGGGATTTGAGACAAAGACAGAACAGAGGACGGAGACGGTTTCACAACAAGCTGCTCGCGACGTGAAACCAGGAGGAAGCACTGAGCAAGCATACAAGAATCTCGATGCGCTTGGAGAGATCGGAAAGGACATCCGGCCGGGAGAAGTAAGGACATACCTGGAACTTGCGAAAGAGCAGGAACAGCAGATCAATTCGATGCCACCGGATGAACGCAGCAATCTTCGGTCAGAACTTGCGGCAATACTTGCTCCACAGGCATCATACGTCAAGGATGAAGTAGCTACTGCCGCGGACCTTGCCATGGATACAAAGAGCGTTGTGACCACGGAAGACCTGGACTACCTTCGAAGCGAAGTGGAGATGAACCAAGAACTCCTTTCCATGTTTGACGACGAAACACGCGCAGAACTGGAAGCGGAGTTCGCACGAACGGATGCACGCATAGCATTGCGAGAACTCATGAATGCGAAAGATACTCTCTCTACATGGAGCGCACGACTGCGAGAATTGACATCAACAGATATGGAATCCCTCATGGGACCGCACTGGAAGAACAGCGGAGAGCCCGAGCCAGGATATGAACTGAGAACGTTCGTGGAAGAGGTACGCGCGCAGCAAGCGGCATGGTCAGGAAAGACGCTCACGCAACAGTACGCACAGAAGGCAAACGATCTTGTATCGGTCCTCATGGCATTCCCTCAAAACCTCGCACGAAACAAGCACAGCCTGCAGTACCTCAAGAAGACATTCTATCAACAAGCGAGAAAACTTGATGATACTGCAACAGAATTAGCTATGGACGTCACGGCTGCAGAAACGATCAGAGAAGAGAGCGACTTCATCAGGGAAATGATTGAAACAACCTCGATCGAGCCAGCATACGCTGCAGAACTTACGAACGCAATTGGCGATCAGAGCAGAAAGGCAGAGGATATCACGAACCAGGAATTGAAGAATGCAATTGAGAAGGAAATGCAGACTCTCAAGGATAACATCATCGTGCAGCCGCAAAACTTTCATGAGGAGATGAGAGAGATTCTCGCGGACGCGCGCAGCGCAACACGTGAAAGCGAAGCAGCACTCATCGAGAAAATCTCGCAACAGAAAGACAAGATGAAGAATGAAAAGAACAAGGAAGCACTCAATGCAGAACTTGTCCAAGCCGCAGTGCCTCTTGCAACAATCCTCCAGAATGACCTTGCCACAACACGAACAGCTGAAAGCATGCAGCATGCAGAGGAACTCCTCGCCGTTCTTGGAGCGGAAGAACTGCCCGAGCTTGCTATGGCGAGCGCGCAAGCGCAAGTCCTCGAGACGCAAGAATCACTTGAGGACGTAGAAGCAACACTCGCAACATGGCAAACAGAGCTTGATACACTCGCCGAGAAGAGCACGGCAAGCGAGATGGAATACCTCCTTGGAACGCACTGGAAGAACCAGGACGCGCCAGAGCCAGACTCACTCCTTGGCATGTTCCTCGCAGACATTGCGAAAACCGCACGAGAGTGGAAAACGAATCCTGAAACAGAACGGTATGCACAGAAAGCACTTGACACATATTCCGCGCTCATGGGAATGCCTCGAGGAATAGCAACCTCTGGATACCGAGCGACATACGTGCAGGACGCCATCAAGAAAGAACGATCGCGCATTGCAGAATTGCATGGCTCACTTCAATCAGAAACGATTACGACGCTCTCAACCGAACTCCTGGAAGCTGAAATGATAATCAGGGCATCCATCGAAAAAGAGAGAGGAATAGCATCAGCCCATACACTATCGGTCGCGGAACAGCAGCAGCAATTGAGCGAGCTTTACACGGAACGAACAGCAGAATTCACCGCGGTCAGGGAACTCCTTGCAGACAAGGAAGCAGCGATTGCGAGTATTCCCAATGGACCCATGAAAGACTCGCTAGGTGCGCAGATAATCGCGCTCAAGGACGCGATGAAGAATCTTGAAGCAGATGCTCAAGCGAACGCTCCACGTCAAATAACGATTGCCGAAGCAGTATTTGAAGCAGAAGGATCCGAGCTACGAGACCAAATCCTGGCCGAACTTGAGGCACAACCGCCACGCATCGAGCAAGCTGAATCATTACCCTCGGTATCCGCAGACGAACTCCATGAGCAAACCCGATCCGAAGAGCGAACGGGACTAGCTGCGCAAGGAATCCGAAACGCTGACAGCATTGCCAAGGACAGCCCGTGCTCGGACTGCGTGAACTGGGATCTGTACAAACCGGAACTGCAAGGAAGGTATGGGCTCACCGATGCAGAACTCGTGCTCGTCGTTGACTGGCACTGGGCGAACGCGGGGCTGCGCTACGTGCAGAACGGAGAACTTGCGCAAGCGGCGGCGGCACTCTTGGAAGCTGAGGAAAACGGGTATATCACGACTGAAACAGAACGTAAGATCGCCCAATTTATCAAGGACTCATACCCGAAGCTCCGACCTAGTGCACGCCTCATCAAGCAGACAGGATTTGATCCTGGCAGAATAATGGTTGGCAGGGTGTGGAAAGATCCGTCTACTGGGGAAGTCATTGTATTCCTCGCAAATGCGTATAACAGCAAGAAGGAAGGAATGATCCAGAACGATCACGTCTCCGATGAGCTGAAATACCTCAATGTATTCGGAAACACACGTGAGAATCCTGGCGGGACAAACCTTGAGGACTATCACCTTAGAAAACTCATATTGGACACTGTCGGGGATCTTGAGAAAGCGTTCAACATCGTGAATGGGGAACCCGTGCAGGAAGGGAATGTCTACGGAGAACGCGTCGGCATACGCTTCAGCTATGATCCAGCCGCTGTCGTACCCGAAGAACAAGTCATGTACGCCATGGCATGGAGCGTGGAACCCTACTTTGGTCGGTATGATGACGATGATTACCACGTCAGGCACAACGTACAATTCAATGGCAACGACTATGCTGATCTCTTAACACTCATGAAGGATGGAAGCGCACTCCTCACAAGCATCGCTCCAAACATGGTGTATAAGACAAAAGGTTCAAGCAGATCATACGGACTCTCCTACAGACTTAACGAAAAGCCATATCTCTCCATCCAGAATCTTGATGAAAACCTTGAGAAGGCCAAAAAAACCCTCAATGATTATACACATACGACTGCGCCCGCTTCCCTTGGCCCAATAACACGGCAAGCGTCACTCCTCGAGCGCGCTCACCCACGTATTGAGATTATCGGGGAGGATGGAAACATGCTTCTTGGCAAAGAGGGAGCAATACCTGCATTCCTTACGCAAAACAAGAAGATGCCAGTCGTTGTGCGCATCATTGAAGGAGGAGTACCATCCCTTGTCATAAGCATCGGGCACCCAAAAATTACCCACGCGCAGATGGCACGTGACCCAAGAGATGTCAACTACTATTCATACCTCTCGGGATTCGCACACTATGATGGGAAATCACTTTCTTTAGACTTTGCGGTGCCGCGCATGCAGCGGGTGCAGATCCAGCCAGATGGAAACCGTTTTGGCACATTGCTTCTCCCTGAGGAGGGAGTGAACGAAGCATACAGCATGCATGTCACGAATCTCATCCGCGCAGCATCAGAACATGCTCAGGTGTTTGGCGATTCACTGCATGTGCAAAAGAAACCTGAAGGAATTCTCAGTTTCATGCATAGACACCCAGCATATGAGGTAACCGTTGGTGGAACAACATACAATGTGCACTACCGCAGAGATACATCGAAGGATGAATACAGCATGAATGACTATTACGTACCACTCGTCACGAGAGCACGTGATGGAATCACTCCCGGGTACGACACGCAAGAGCGAGTACTTCGTGCCGTACTCTACACCCAACCAGAAGAGATGGAACTCCTCACGAAACGTATCGCAGAACTCCTGCGCAAACATCTTGGGCGCGAGGACATGACACTTCGCGCGCAGGAAGAACTCTCGGAAGGAAAAAAACTGAAAGGAACGGAAGCAGTGGAAGTGATGCTTAGCAGACCTGGCACTCTAGCACTCTTCCGCGCTCATCTCAAAGAGCAGATTGCGCAACCAAGAATTGAACGACAGAACTTCCTCCAGCGATGGATTGAGCGAGTGATGAATATTCCCCTCAATAGGATGACCCAAGAACGACTGCGCAATTTCTACGCTCGAACAGGAAATGACTATCTTATCGGACTTTCCACGGGCAACTATGTCACAGGATACGAGATGCTTGTCCCGTACCTTGGACTCGTTCCGGAAGCGAAAGACTATGTGAGGCTGCAGGACAACTTCATCAGTGTGCGATCACTATCCATTGCCGCACGAAACAGATTCCTCCTCGAAGCACACGCAACATACACCGAAGCGCGGAAAATACTTGCGGACAAGGATGAAATCCACCTGAAAGCAAATGCTGCGGGAGCAGGCCTCAACATGCTCATGGTCGCAAGCATCCTTATGGAAGAATTCCCAGGGAAAACCATCACCGTCGATATCGCGGATTATGAAGCGCGGAATGTTGCGATCGCGCAGCAACTCATCACGACACTTGGCATACAGAATGCACGGGCATACAAAGAAAGCATTTTTGATGAGCCGCGAGGAACTTATGATGTCCAAACATACGTTGGAATCCTCGAGTATTTCCCTGACGTTGGAGGGGCGCAGGCGCTTGCCGAAGTCTATCCCACAATGAGGAAATCCACCGCGACAAACGGAAAAGTGATCTTTTCGGATAATTGGCCGGTGCGCTCAAAGGACGCAACTGAAGTGAACGACGAAACAATGCTACCATCATATGAAGTTCTGGAAACCGCAAAGGGAAGGGGAACGTTCCACTACCGCACCATCGCAGATATTGCGCGAGGAGCGGGAGAGGCATTTGAGGTCGGCAAACGGTATGAGGGAAGCCTCTGGAACATTGCCGTGCTCGACAAAGTGGTTGATGATACGCCCTCAGAGACAACACCAACAAGCATTGCCATACCTGAACGTTACGAGAACAATAAGCACTTCATAGTGCGCGAGAACGCAAAACGCATATCGATGATCGGGGACGTGCACGGGGACTATGAGAGTTTTATCGCACTCCTCAAGAAGGACGGACTTGTCAATGACAACCTCGAATGGATCGCTCCTCCTGGAACTGAACTCGTGCTCACTGGAGACCTGATCGACCGAGGACCACGAAGCTTTGACGTGCTTGATCTCGTCATGAGACTACAGAAGGAAGCAGCCGCGAAAGGATCAGAAGTCATACTCCTCATGGGCAACCACGAAGCGCTGTTTCTTGAGCGGATGGAAGAGCTTGTTGTGCGCGGCACTCGCGATCTCAACATTGAGGACGAGCGAATAGGACTTACTGACACGATCAGCAGCAGGCCATGGGAGGAAATCAAGGCGGCATACATCGAGAAGTATCGCGCATATCTCACCAGGCTGCCGAAAATGGCCCTCGTCAACAATTATCTCTTCGTCCATGGCGGACCGATACTGCTCAAGGATATTGACAGCATCGAGCAGTACCTTGAGAAGCGCATGGGGCATGGGCAAACGTACAACTACCACAATCCTGCAACAACACGAAAGCAGCCACGATCTGATGGCACTGATTACTACGACTTCTATTACACGAGGCCGAAAGATGGGCGAGACCTTGGATGGCTAGCAGAAATCGGACAGCAATCGCTTGCCGCGCACCTTGGCATGCTCGGAGCTGACTACCTTGTTGTTGGGCATTGGCCTACTTCGAAGGACGAACGAGCACTGCAGCCTGGGCACATTCTCATCGACGATCACCTTATAGTGGTCGATACTGGAATGAGTCCTGGCTATGAAGGAACGGGAGAGATCCTCACCGTTAGCAATGAGGCGCACATTACAGATGCATTCGGAAACACAAAGAGCATTGATCTGCCCCTGAAGCAAAAAGCCGAGCCGTATGAATGCGAAGTCTGCGAGATCGACGATTCAGACATGATGAGAATCATTCGGGAAGAAATGCAAAAGTACGCGCAAAAACTCCTCGAGGAGCGCAAGATGCGCGACAAGCTACGAAGCATGGATGCAAATATCCAGGACGACGAACCCGCGCGCGGAATGATCACAGGAACTCTGCTCTTTGGCCTTGAACAGGGAGGACAGATATTCATCGACAGCGAGCTTTATGCATCGCTCCGAGACCAGGTGGATGCGGAAACACTCCGGGAATTACGGAGAATCACGATCATCGAAGAATACTATCACGGGCAGATGCGCAAAGGCCTCCTTGACCAAGTCCTCGCATCGATCTCAGAAGGAAGCGCAGTAGCAGATGCGTTCAGGAAGGCATTCCCCGAATATGCGGCCAAGGGAACAGACGAGCAAGTCGAAGAAATGCTCGCAAAATTCCTCACGCACGAGACGCTGCGCATCAGAAGCGCTGCGCGCGGACAGGCATACATAGGGTATGGGCGCATACGCGAAACGCAGGAAGAAAAAGAATTGATTAGGGCATTCATGGACCAGATGGGAGCTCACCTCCTTGCGCGCGGCTACGCGCGGCAACTCGTGCAGGGAGAATTCGATCCACTGGATCTCGCGGACATTGTGCGGGCGGACAGCGAAATGATCAGAAGGATCGCGCAGGAGAAGGGAGTGCGCACAAATGCCATAAATCGAAAACCATTATTCCAAATATTACCGGAGATCAAGGAACGATGGGGCGGCAAGGACGTCCTTATGTTGCCGCTAGCAGGGGACGCGCATGACATCGATGGGACCGTATTCCATGGAACGCAACCGGAACACTATGTCATGCAGGAAGGAGAGCAGCCAATGCTCGTGTATGCCGCGGGCGACAAGGTAACATTCGTCAAGTCCATTGAGAACCTTAAACCAGAGCAAAAGAAACGAGTGCTTGAATCAAGATCTGTGCGCGCGAGCTACCTTGCAACCGGATCACTGAACGAAGCCATCGATAAGTATGTCCAAGCGCGCAAGAGCGAGCGACGACCAGATTGGATCGACAAGAACGAGGCGAGCGCGGAAGAGATCCTATGGGATTCATGGAACCGGGACGATGATCCGGGCCTTGCGGTGACAGCACAATACAGTATGCCAGCTGAGGGAGTTGCGTCAAAAATCCCGGGACTCCAGAGCGTAGTCCTTGAGATCGAGGTACCGGCAGAATACGTCATTCTCGTCACGTACGATAATCAAGGAAAACCTATCATACCAAAGAACTTGAAGCTTGGCAGGATACCAAGCTCAGATATCTCTCAGTATGCTTTCGTCGAGCCAAACGGACGAGGCTACCGCGTGACATTCCTTCAAGGAATACCTGAGAACTACATCAGGAGGAAAGAGACCGCGCCGACACTCGCAGAAAAATATGAGGAAAAAGCGCCCAACGTCATTGCGAGCGGTGATTCTGCCAAGATACAGCAGTACCTTACACAGGTGGAAGAGCATCGGGAAATGCTGCTGCGGTATACCGAACAATCAACTGCTGACTTTGAGCATCTTGACCGCACACGACGGTTGCTGTCCGACGCGCTCGGACTCGCACCCGAAATCACCGAAGCGAGCGTACTAGAACTTGCGCGCACGTTCTACGCCACCAGAGGAATACAACTGAATGAACCATCGTACAAGACCCTCGCGGACTACATCAATATCTATCCAGAACAGACGATACCCATACTACAGCGCCTCTCCCTTAATCCTGAAACGAACCGCGAAGTGACACGCTATCTCTACACATTCAGTTCTATTGACCATTACCCGAAAACATTGGAGATACTTACCCCAGAGATTATGGCACAAATCCTCAAAGGTGATGCGTCACCTGCAGAAGAATATGCAATCAGCATTCTGCGCTCACTTAAGAGGACGGCGAATATTGACGCGTATGCCTCGGTCCTTGCGCGCATGGACCACTTCACGAAAAATGGCGATGTTGCCATGGACATTCTCTACGGCATGCTGAAGAACGAACCGACGGATGAGCTCAAAAGAACACTAGCTCTGGAATCGGAACAATTCATCAATGTACTCAAAGAACTGAATGCAGGAAGGACATCAGAATGGCTTAGGGCAACCCCGATGGCGACGGAAGAGATACTCCTCTCCATCAGTGCGACGGATCCTTCGCGCATCGCGCCATCAACTGGAATCATTGTTAAAGCATACCTTAAGAATCCATCAGTCTTTAACAACCCCCTGAAATATGTCATCAACAACATCGCGCAGCATGATCTGAGCGCGCTCCTCCCTTACGTTAATGAACTTGTCACAACGAACGAAGCAGAAATACTTCAGGCACTCGCGAAGGTTGCACGAGCGCATCCAGAAGCTCTCGCGCCATATCGATACATCACCATGGAGGGAATTTGGAACGCCGAAAACGAACGCCGGGTTCCGAAGCTTGACATCATTGCGTCCCTAGCAGAGTACGGGGAAGAAGAAGTCATTGCTCGGATAACCGATACTGTTCCGGTACTTGCCAAACAGCTCGACACACCAGCAGCAGACTCCGCGCTCCGCATCATGAAGGTGCTCGCCGCTACCAATCCTGAGCACTTGGTTCCATCCGCGCATGAAATCGAACTCTACGCCGTCGCAGGAAATGCGCATGCACAGCGCATTATGGAAATACTTCGCGAACGCGGCCTCATTGAAACTCCCGAGGATAAAACACAAACAATGCTTGAAGAGAACCCATTCCTTGGAGCCATCAGCGAGCATGACAACAAACCGCTCGAAGAAGTACGGCAGGAAGCTCGAGATAAGGCTGAGATGCTTCATGCCAAGCTCAAAGACATGAATGGAATCGTACCGCGCGACTTCAACACAGAGACACAGACGATCCACACAATTTTTGACAACGTTGTGCGCGGGTACAACACGATGATTGACGAAGAAAACGCACGCGGGGCGAAACTACCACACTTTGCAGGAGAACTGTTCATCGTTGACTCAACAGAGATGAACGCGTTCGTTCCGGCGGAAACCGACAGAGTATACGTGCATCTTGGACTCATACGGGAAATTGCGAGGTATGCACAGCAAGCGGATCGGCCGCTCACGGAAGACATGATCGCGGCACTCCTTGCACACGAACTCACCCACGTCATGCAGCACACCGCATTTGAAGGCATCACGTGGCCAAAACTCCAAGCAACGGACGCATGGGTGCAGGAAATCCTGAACCTCAAACGAAAAGCAGAGTACAACGCGGATGAAGGATCACTCGTGATGATTGGAAAAGCAATCAGGGACCCCGAACATCCGGAATTAGGTGGATACTCACCGCAAGGATCCATAGAGCTACTGCGGTTCCTTGACCGCATAACGTCAAGCTCCACCGCGGAAACCGCCATATCCACACACCCTCACGCGCGCGAGCGACTTGCACACATCATGCTCTATGTCGACAATCCATCACAGGTCATTGAAGGATGGACAAACCCTGAGCATCCACTAGATCCTGTACGCTACGAGCACCTCGACTACAAACGGCTGGGAAGCAAGGCAAATGACATCCACTCCATCGATGATGTTGTACGAATGCTTGGGGAAGCGCAAACGATCGAAGAAGTCCTTGACCTCACGAAGATCGCGTGGTATATCGAGTACACCTCTTACGTACTCCCCACCACACGTACCAGAGAAGCGAGGCAAGCGTTCGCAAGAGAAATCCAACTTAATACCATGCGGTCGCTTATTGACCGTCTCCACGAAATGGCTGACAACACGAATCACCATATCCCAATGCAGTACTATAGAACAAGCGGAGCAATATTGCGATGGAACGAGCACGAGAGCGAGCCGGACAGCGAAATTCTGGAAAAACGAATGTACACATTCAACGAGAATACCGATCTTGGGGACTACACCCAACAAGTTGATAGGGTTATCAATGCGTTCCGAACAGAGATCAGCCAACTAGCCATTCCATTTGAGGAGCGGCAACGGCTCATCGAGATTGCAGAGAAGATCGGGGCGCGTACGAAAGAAGAACTTGCCGACACTGACGAGAACTCGCTAGACGCACTTGTCAACTCTCCCTATACGCCACAAGAGTTTGATGCTATCGTAGAGGAAGCATCCAAAGGAAATCTTGAGCATCTCGATCAGATCTTTGAACAGCCCTACAGTATATACCGTGACTTTGGAAAAACAACACTCGACGAATCAATCCCAAGCACATCATACCTCTCAAATCTTCAAGAGAGATTTGGCGTCAGCATCTCAGGCATGAATCTAGGTACTGCGCGCCTTGCGAGAAACGATCCCGCACTCTACATCCAAGATATCCGGCTGATGCCTGTGCAGACTCCTCTCGACCGTACTGCTCTCATACGCTACCTGCTACCATCATATGTCATTCAACACTCCTACGTACAAGATAATGAAGGAGGATCCTCGCGCTGGAATTACCACAAGGTAGCGGCTGATGATATCAATAACAAAAATGTACATATCCCCTTCAAGTACCAGGAACGAGTGCGAAAGGCGATCTATGAAGCTGTACTACGAACAGCTCCTGCGCTGCCACAAGAGCTCACCATGTATCATCATGCGACGGAGAATGCTAAAATCCAAGACATGCTTGCCACACGAGTGTCAAAAAGCCCACTTGGCTCTGATGACAAGTCACTGCTTGAGACGTATGATAGCTATGTGTTCTCAACTCTCTATGGAAAAGTGCAGAACACCATGTCACAGGAGTTTACCACAGAATATGGAATGAGCGATCTTGAGAGCATCAATCCACTACCGGATAAGTCCGCCGCCGCGCGAAGCATCAACCAGCTTGCACGCACGGGCAACTCTGACGCCATAAGCAAGCTTATCATGCAGGATCTCAACAGACTTGAAGTCAACGGCAAGAGGCTAACATGGGAGGAAATCGCAAAAGTCATCAGGGTGGACATCCAGCAGATACCCTCGCTAAGCCTTCGCAGAACAGTCGTTGAGAAAGTCATGCTTTCCCTCATTGCTGAACGGGTCACCATCGGAGAGCACCCAACATTCCAGCAGATGACAGAGGTACTCGACGGAATTGTGACAGACGCGGACAGGTACCAGATCCTGACGCGTCTGACGAACAATGAGTATACCAACAACGGCATCAGCAGACCCGAAGATAGATTATTCATTACTAGTGAGAAAGTCATCTATTCAATTGATGCACTCACGATGGTATGGAATGCGATGACCCCAGAAAGTATCACGGAAGAGATTACCATCATGGACTGGATGATGGACCACAGGCCAAGAAAGCAAGAACTCAGCAACGGATTCATGCTTGCATATGTGCAGGCACACATCCTTCGGTCTCAGAAGAGGGGTGAGAAAATCACGACTGGCATGGTCTATCAAGTCCTCGAGAAGCTCTCACGGCATGGATCACTTAGCTTTGACATCGCAAAACTCAAAGAGACAACGGAAAGCACGAGTGCACCAGCATCCATCTCCCAAGGATACATAACAAGGTCTCAAGCAGAACGAATTCGGAAAGGAGAAGTCAGTTTTAAAAGCAATGACGCTCCAATCATACTCTTTGGTGCTACCGCTTATGGCAGGTATGCAACAAACACTGAGCATCAAACATTCTTTAGGACATTCTTTGATTTATCCGTCGAACAAATCCAGGACATTGCGCGAAACCAGGCAGAACTTCGCAATAATCTTGCTGTCCGAAAAGGAAGGTATGTAGAACTTCCATACCCAACTGAGATGCAATCGGTCATCGACAACACCATAATCAACAAACTACGAGGAAAATATGGAGGAACGAGAAGTGTATCCTCAGTTGATTATGGTGCAGTTATAAAATTCCGAATTGACAAATTCAGCAGCAACCATGACTATTATGGCCTCCATGCAGAGAGCGTCCAGGATCCGCGGTTCTTTTCAGTCATAATCCCCTCCTACATCGAGAAGCAATTCCGGACGGCCCTTGGAGAGAGCGATCCCGCATCAATGGAGGGGATACAAAAAGCTATCGCATTCCTTGCATCCAGTCCAGAAGTCAAAGGCCGGGCGGAAAAACTTATCGCTCGCGCGGATGGAGGAAGTGCGGCACTCAAGGAACGTGCCGTACAGCTGCAAATCATGCTCGCACTGTCAAACGGAATCATCGGAAAACACAGCCAATTAGATTATGCATTTTTAAGACATTCGTCCGAGAAAAACGTATACAACTATGGACTAGAGCTCTTCCCCTGGTACGCAGACTATCTCAGCGACCCACAGCTGCCGAGCATAAGTGAGGAAGAAGCAAAAAAAACCCATGACGAACGCACATATCTTGAGGCAGTCAGCGAAACCATTCAAGTTACCGGCCCCAAAGTAGAACTCATGGCTGATTACGATAAGCGCTATGCCCACCTCCTCACAAAGGAGCATGGCATTGATGAACGAATCACGACACTTGAAAAACTCCTCCCCGAAGCAATGCTCTTCCGGGACGGGTTCATTGATCTCTGGGAGAGAGAACTCGTACCAGAGATCGCTCCACCAAAAATCATTGGCATCGCAAAAGCCATTGGGAAGGTGCGAAGGACGGATTTGACAATTGATCAGCAAGAACAAGAGGAGAAGATGCAACAGTACTCTTTCCTTGAAAACAACCTGCTCGACACTCCCATCCAATGGGAGATTGTTGCGAAAAAAAGCCTCAAGATGGGAAAAGCGCGATCACAGAAGGCTATACAATTCTATACAAGGACGATACCACTCGTAGCTGATCCCCAGCGACAGCTGCGTATGGGCATGACTGCGATAAAGATACTTCGAGCAAACACGAATCCAACATTCGCAGAGGAACTCGCGGCTATACAAGCATTCTTCCCATTCGCAAGCGAGCTTCGCGACGAACAGCTCACAGAGCTCCTTGAGCGGCACACAATACCAAGCGAGGATATCAGCATAGAGGATATCGAAGAAGTACGCAGCCTCTACCGCATGCGGCAAGACCTTGAATACGATGCAGAACTATCCAACGCAAATTACATGGAACAAGTATTCAGGTCAATCGTATCCGGAGCGTCACGTAAAGACCGCAAAGCAATGCTCCTTTGGATCCTTGACCCCGCCAAGTATCCTAAACCCCAGGTCCTTGCGGAACTCCAGGCAAAAGGCAATATCAACTTTGATGAGATGCCACACCACTTCTCATTCGCTCCTGAGGCATACAGAGTATCCATCATGCAGGCGCTATTCCTTGACGAAAACGGGCTCTTTGCCCCGCCAGCAGAAGACGAAAAGGAAATGATGGACGAATTCTACTACGAGCTCTTTGACTACATCTTCCCACAAACAGACAAAGGCCAGCTCACTCCAAAAGTCAAGGGCACTATGCGTGATATATTCCCAATCCTCATGAAACAATACTCACCAGCACAACAAACAGCCGTCGCGATCGCACTCCTCAAAAACTACAAAGAACTCCACCGCATGTCGGAAGGAAAGCGACTGTCCGTGCTCCTTGGCAACCTCGGACCAGTCGGAGTCAAAGTCGGGCAGTACTTCTCCGAAAACCAGTTGATTCCCGACGAAAGTCTCCGCAGCGACCTAGGCAGCCTCAAGGACTCAGCCCCTCCAATCAGCAAGATCGCGGTCCTTGACACGCTCGCGATGGAAGGCATTGATATCAGCCGTGTCAGGATCGGAAAACAGCTCAGAAGCGCATCAATGAAACAAATCTACGAGGGATGGTGGTATACCGAAGGCGAATGGAAACCGGTCGTCATCAAGGTACTGCGGCCAAAGATCGAGCGAAGCATCGACGATGACCTCAACGTGCTGCGCAAAGTCCTTGCTGCAATCAAGGAGAAGAACCCCGAATGGGACGTTGGAGACATGGCAGGAACGATCCAGGGATGGCTTCTTGAGGAACGGCACTTCACGATCGAAGCGAAGAACGCACAAGACATCCAAGACATGCTCGCCGAGTTCAATGCCGCGCATCCTGAACGGCGGCCAATCCATGTCCCAACGGTCTACGTCGGTGACCATGACAACATCATGATCGAGGAACGAGTGCAGGGAACAGAAGTCGGAAGGCTTGGATTCTTCCGGCGATTATTCTCAGGAAAACTCAAACTCGGATTGCGAGACATGCTCACAGAACAAATTTTCACGAGAGGAGTATTCCACGCGGATCTTCACGGCTCAAATGCGATGCTCGGCGAAAATGGGGACACCTATCTTATCGACCTTGGACTCGTCGGGCGGATCAACGAAGAACAGAAGCAGGGCGCGCGAGACATCCTGAAATCCGTCATGCTGCATGACGCGGAGCTCTTTTATGAAGGAGTGCGCCGGGTCTATATGAACTCTGAACGGACTGCCTTAGAAGAACAGGGAACCGTAGCACAACTTTTTGATGAACAGCGCGAGGAAATCATTACCGGAGCTAACGAAATCTTCGCGAAGAGAGGACCTGTGAAAAACGAGTTCAGCGAACTATCCGCATTCATCCTCCGCAGGAATCTTGGCAACGGAAGGGACGATTTCTCAAGGCTGCTCAAAGGCCTTACGCAAGGAATGTGGCTCTATCCGACGGGAATACTTGGGGCAGTACCCACATTACACACCATGGCAGAGGCAGCCAATCTTGAAAAAGGCACGGGAATGTTCGCTAGCATGCGAGGCGAGCGAATGGAGGCAATCAAGACGCACGCATGGGGGATCGTGAAGAATTCCGTTGCTGGAGTGCTGCAAGATGCTGAACGAATCATCAAGACCAGCTATCGCTCGGCACGCGACTATTTGAGCACGCAGCGCCACAAGATCAGCGACAGTCTTGAAGGCATCAAACTGATGAACTGGGGAACAAAAATACTGAATAAAAAACTCACGAGCGATGCGACAGAACCATTGGAAATCACAACGGAAACCCCGCAAAAAGAAGAACAGATTGTTGAGGCTGCGACCTACTCAATCCAAAAGGGAATGAACCCCATCCACACGATTGATATCATGCCCTCAGGCCTTGACGATATGATATCATACCGGCAGCTCGATACTCCACGGCAGGCGCTTGTGCGAGAGGGACTCCAAACCTATGCCAGAATTCGTGTCCTTATGGATCAGCAGATTCATTCAGAGGTGGGGTCTCATGTTGCACGCATAAATGGTATAGCAATTACTCCTGCGCTCGAACCTTGGGCTTTACAGGCGTTAAATACCGGCATGTTTGATTCTTGGGACTCCGATGCGCAGAAAGAACTCCTCGTCCGAACACTCACAACGAGAATCATGAGGGCACGACATGGAGATGCATATCCAGACCTCCTCATGCCTGTAGATCCGCTTATCCGGGGAATCTCCGAGGAAATGACAACACTCTACCTGAAGTCAAATCAATACAGGGATATCTTTGCACTCGATGTGAATGGCCGCTTTTTTGGAGAATACTTGCAGTATGAAGGACCATACCAAGGCAGCGCCACCCACAAAATCATTCTATCATCCGATGGGGAACGAGTGAAGCAAAGTACGAGGATTGATGTGACGGCACAGGCAGCACCCTCATTCTATACAAGCCCAGAATTTGTGCAGTACCTACGGGAGATTGATCCGAAGATCACCCCTCATACAGCCTATCATGCGAAAACAGAAACGTTCCTCATCCATGCATGGAGAACAAGCTACGACGCCACAGAAAAAGTAGAAGTCGATGTTGTCACGCACGGACTTTATCCAGAACACGCACATATGTCTTTTACAAAACAAGAATGGGAGAATTACCTTTCCGGTGGAAAACCGATCATCACGAAACGAGAGCGATGGAAGAGCGTCGTACCAGGCATGGCAGACTATGCGTCAAAAATACCATCGGACTATCTCCCAACCCGGGAACTACCCACCAATCTGCCAGTACTATCGAGCGAACAATTCACGCAAATCTCTGGTCTCCTGAACACCCATGAACTGACATGGAAAGAGAGAACCTACGACGCCTACGACGGAACACGCATCGCGGACTACGGAGTACGCCAACGCATGCATTTCTACGCCGTTCGGCACCTCGGCGAAGAGTACGCTATTGATACCGCAAGAAAAGTCAGGGAAGCCCACTACCGCCTGTTGTGGGCCGAATTTGAACCAATCGTCAACGAACGAGTTGCTCATTACGAGAAGAACGAACCCCTGACAGGCGGCAATAATTATGGCAACCTGTTACTCAGTACAAATAACGGTGTTGTCTCATTCACATACTGGAGCGAAAGTGCCCAAGAGCAGATGGACCCGATAATTCAGGGAGTCATCGAGACAAAAGACAATCCGCTCTTCACACGCTATATCGCGCACAAGGATTATGGACCGGGATACGGATTCCTTGTCACAGAATCAGTTTCGCGCAAGCATTTCTATGCTGATAGCCTCAGCAACCGAGAACAGCTCTCGAATGACGAACTCCTTGGAATTCAGGAAAAAATTGGCAAAGTATCGGACAGTCAATGGGATCAGCTTGTCAGCATGTACACCTTTGCGGAAGAACATAGCATCCGCATCAATCCATACAGCGTGAATTATGATGCAACAACCGGATTCATGGCAGATCTCTACACGAAAGAAGAAGAGAAGAGCACGATAGCTACACTATTTGAAGACTGCGGGGCGATCTTCCTCCTCCGAAATCCACGGCCCGACGCGATACAACGCTACGAGGAAACGCTTGATGCGATCCATACCAAGATCCGAGAAGCCCTGACACGCGCCGGACGCACCGACACGTACGAGAAGGAGAGCACGGCAATCCGCAAAAAAATCATGGGGATCCTTGGCGGCGGAACCACGTACGCAAATCCCCTGCCGATCATTCAAGTGCCAATCCTTGGAGCGCAGCTGCTCTTTGCTGAATTGAAAGAACAACGAGCGGAGGCGGAGACCAAAGCCGTGAAGAAGGTGCTCAACGACAACGCGGTCCTCTCCTATGAAGCAGAACTCACGGTATGGAGCCTTGATGATTATACCGCCCATGAAAGTCCGTTCGAAAAAATGAGTACATACACAGAAGGGCTCAGGATCGAGGGACAGTTCAAAATCGAGAACATGAAAGAAATGCTTGAGACGCTCAGGGCAACACTAGAACGCATCAAGGGATCAGGCAGCGTCCCCATCACCTCCGACTACCACGAGAACATGAATGCGCTCATGCCCTACGCCGCACGCTACTACGCAATGCTCACCGCGGTCCTCTCCATCGAAGGAGCAGTCCGAAACAAGCTTCGGGTGCCCAATATTCACGAGAGTGTTGATCTTACCACGCTCAGGCTGCAGGTCGAAGAACTCGAGCTAATCAAGAAAGAACTCCTCGCAGAACAAAAAACACTCGACGCGAAGATCACCAGCATCATTGATCCAGAGCTTTACGGGCATGAGGACATCATCATCGGAACGAGCAGAGCAGAGCTCCAGCAAGCAGCTGCGGCGATCGACATGCGGACGCATGCGCGCATTACAAACGCACGAATCGGCGCGGAACTCAATCCCACACTCGAAGACATCATCAGCATGGAGCGCGATTATCATGGCGAAGGATCACTTCCCGGAATCACGTACACTGGCTACTCAGAACCTTTCGGTGAAATTGGGGGAACAAAACTTTCCGCAGACCACCAGTTCGTCCAGCAGCAGGAAGACGGCACCATACGCTTTGGACTCCTTGACTTCAAGGACCACGGGAAGGACGCGGTCGTACGACGAAAAAGCATCGGAGTAGCGGTCATGGATCGCCACAGGGGAGAGGACCTTGAGACCTTCAGCGACAGGGTAAACCGGGATCTTGTGCAGGCGTCACCAACATTTGACCTCATGACACCAGCAATCGTGATGGACTACAGTCCATCAACCGGAGAATTGCGGCACGCGACGATGGGACACAGCTTCCTTATCATCCGAGCAAGCGGAAGCGTGGAATACTATGACGCAGACGAAGGAGGAAACACGCCGTTTGGCATTATGGACATTCCACCAACCGTGCAGACGAACAGACTTGATCCTGGAGATATGGTGCTCCTCTATTCAGATGGCATCACGGAAGCACGCAATCCGGAAGGCGTCATGTTCAACCAGGCAACGGACATCAGAACCGTTGTGCAGGAAATCGCTGACGAACTCATCCTCTCAGAAGACAAATTTGGGAAGGATGAATTGCAGCGCAGGCTTATCGAGAGATTAAACTCATTCTGCAACGGACGGCCATTTGATGACGATGTTTCGCTCCTTGTCATAGAAGCAAACGACTACGCCGAACGAAACTACGAGCGCGGATACCTCCATTATGCAGGAGAAATTCCGCCACCAGTACTTCCCGCAATCCGGTCTGCTGTATTTCCGGCGGATAAGGAACGAGTGCTATCCCTCGCGAGGCGATTTGCAGAAGAAGACGGCACAACGCTCACGGGAATCATAGGATCTGGAGGGTATGGGATCGTGTTCTCCGCGGCAAACGGAGACGCATACAAGATCCACTACACGCACGGCATGGACTACGCAGAATCATCCGTGAACGACCTCGCGATAGTAAATGATATCATTCCCGAACATACTCCACGAATGAAAAAAGCACTCGTGGCTGACGGCGTGACCGTTGGAGTCCGCATGAGCCAAGTGAAAGGCATAACCTTGCAGGAAGCGCTCGACAACAACATCTACGTTCCAGAATCCCTGTTCAGCCAGCTCGAAAAAATCGTTGAAACCATGGCGGACGCAACGTACGCACTGCGAGATTTCCAGCCAGTGAACATCATGATCGAAGACGGCACAGGAAAACCCTACGTCATTGATGTTGGACTCCATACTGATTCGGACGACGAAGACTATGACGCCATGAGACGCCAGGTGGAGGAAACCATGGAGCAATTCCTGCGACGAGGGCTCATCGTCAGCGAACGAGGACGGTTCATCAGGCAGCCCATACCCCTCACGGCCGAAAACCTCAAGCCAACAACCATTGACCGAAGAGACATGGCCGCGTTCATCGAGCAGGCGAACGCCATCGCGATAAGCCAGGGAACAACGATCGAAGGAATCATCGGACAGGGAGGATCAGGAGTCGTTCTTGCAGCGGCAAATGGGGAAGCATACAAAATAACTCCCTACTTCACGCGCCAGGTAGTACCCGAAGCAGAAACACTCAAATTCCTCAACGAAATGCTTCCTTCAAACACTCCGCGATTCCTCGGACTCCTCGAGCATGACGGCGACGTCGCCGGATACCGCATGAAGAAAATCGATGGAATCACGCTCCTTGAGGCTGAGAACAAGGGACTGCCCATCGGCGAAAGCACCTTTGCCAGGCTTGAAGACATGGTCAGGGCAGTAGAAAAAGCAGGCTATAGATTTGGCGACTTTGGCGAATGGAACATCATGATCGACTACAAAGGAAATCCCTACTTCATCGATACCCAGCTCGTTGACAAAGGACCAATCAGCATGCTCGACACCGTCAGGCAATGGAGACTGCGATACGAACGGCTCGGACTCCTTCGAGAACAGCAGGGAACATCACTTCCCGCAACTCTTGACAGCATCGAGCCAGCCTACAAAGAATCGACGGCCTCAAAAAAGAATTTCCTTGATCTGGCACGCCGCATCGCTTCGGAAGACGGGACGGAACTCGAAGTCATCCTCGGACAGGGAGCGTACGGCGTTACCTTCCGCGCAACAAACGGAGACACATACAAAGTGTACTACGCAATCCATCAAAAAGCCTCGTCAAAAGTCATAACTGACGAAGCAAACAGCATCCAGATCGCGAACGAGAAACTGCCGGACAACACGCCAGAATTCAAAGGCATCATCGTGAAAGACGGCGTCATGGTTGGGATCCGCATGGGCACAGTCCAGGGAATCACCTTACAGCAGGCACTAAAAAACGGCATACCCTTGCGTGAAAAAACATTCACGGAACTTGAGGAAATGGTGAGTCGTGTCAACGCAGCAGGATACGAATTCACTGATTTCCATGCGCAAAACATCATGGTTGACGCAATGCATCAACCCCACGTTATTGACGTCAACCTTGCGAAGCGAAAACAGCAGTCACCATCACCAAACATTCTTGGCGTTCGGGCACTGCGTGAAGATTTCCGAAGCAAAAACCTGATCCAGGATAGACCCATCGCATCAGACAATATCCTCATGCTTGCAGGCATGTACAGCGAAAAGATCTCCGAATTCATAAACAGGGTCGAGGAAACGGGGAAAACCCTGGAAGAGACCGCACAAGACATTGGAGCGACACCTGAATCGCTCGTGCGCGCAGCGCTCATAGAAGCGCTTATTGCGCAGTACCAACTCACAAAAGAGCAGGCAATGGTCGCGCGCGTCATCTTCTCTGACAGCGCTGTCAATCCCGACGTACTTCCCGATCTCATGACGTACGCAAAGGTGGGCAAGATCGCACGAATGATGGAGGACATGAAGTCAGTACTTGACGAGGAGAAACTTGCAGATCCCGTATTCGAAGACATCCTTCTGCCAGACCTCTCGAGCGCGCACGACAATGAAGCCGTGAAAAACGCCATAAGCACACTACGCGTACGGCTCAACACACCAGAGGGAGTCTTTTCGTTAACACCTGAAATGCTCAACGAACGAATTGATGCACTTGGAGCGCTAGATACCGGAGCATTCCGAAAGCTGCGGCAGACCGCGCAAAAACTTGCAGGCGTTAGCGCAACAGATGAACTCTCCGCAGAGGAAATTGCGCGAAGAAAAGACTATGCAACACTCTACGGACAGCTTGACGCAAATGGTATTGGAAGAGCCGCGGCAGTCATGCGCATCATCTGGAGGGACTTCCTCAAAAAAGACCTGGTCAACTTTGTACGAAAACGCACTACGACGTCTCAACCAGACATCATCGCCGAAAATCCTGTTTATACGTACGCGGGACGCCTAAGCGCAAGCCAGAGCGTCATCAAGGAACTCGTTCCAGAGAACGGAATAGTCGTTGACGTTGGAATCGGAGGCAGCGATGCAGGCACGAGCGCGCCAACATACCGAGAGCTGCAAGCAGTCCTTGCTGGAAAGGCAGAAGTCCACGCCGTCGAGATCAATCCTGACATCATACCGCGAGATCTTCAATCCGTCGTTGTTGGCGATATCCTCGCGCCAAATGAGGAAACCATCAACCTCCTTTCACAAGCGAACATCATACGCGTAAGCAACCTCATCATTCCGCACTACACCGTTGAACAACAGCGCCAAGCATTAGGCATTTTGCAGGAGCACATGAAGGAGGGATCCTATCTCCTTGTCACCCACGCACCAGGACATCTCATTGGACAACCTGGCGAGGAAGGATTCCTCTACCAAAAACAGCACGGGCAACTGAGGGCTCAACGATTCCTCTACAATATTGCCATAAGGGATGGATACCTCCATTATGGAGGACACAGCAGCCACAGCGTATTTAGCACGGAGCGAAAACTTGCCGAAGATCTCGTGTGGGGCGCGATGAAGGATACGCCTGCATTTGATGATATCCTTGCTTACGTCCATGGATTTTCAGAGTATCGACGCTCGCTATCCGAGCTACCTCAAGATGAACAGTTAGCAACCGTCGACGCAACGGAGAAAGAGCTCAGCATCCGCGCAATGGAGGAAGCGGCCGCCAAACTCCGAAGCAAGGGCGATGATGCACGAATCACCGGGGAAATGATCAGCGTACCCCTTGACGGAAGCATCCCGCTCCTTCGCATTCCTGAAGGACTGCGCATCTCAACGCGGAGTGAAGAAGCTATCGAGCATCTCGGAACCGTCTTTGTCACGCCGCTGCGCTTAACAGTACCAGCAAAAGACGTGAGCGGAGCGTACACCTGGTACCAGCTCGTGCGCGATGGCGAAGCGCTACGACTAGAATACGCGGATACCATGATGGGTCCGTATACGCCGATCAGTGGAGACGAGCGAACGAAAAAACTCGAGGACCTTGCGCAAGCAGGACTTCAAGAACGCGCGCGCAGGGCATCAGGGACGTACACCACAGCACAGGAATGGATGATGATCTATGACGTCATCGACCTCCTCCCTACGATTGATCTAGAACAACCTGAAGTGCCACCCACAGAAGAAACTGAGGCGACAGAACCACCAGCTGACGAACAGGAACCTGGAGTGACGCCCCAAGTGCCAGTCTCACCCGTTGCGATACGAATGATCGACGATAACGCCATCGAGTTCGGGGTAACAACAGAGGCAGGAACGATGGAGTACCGACTTGAAGGAATGCCAGGAGACGTGATCGCATACCACTATGAGGGAGGCTGGGTTGCAGATGACACGCCAACAAAAGAAGCAGAAGCATTCCGGGCGTTTTACGTCGCGCGCGTACCGGAAGCATTCACGGAACTCATCGGTATCTTTGGAGGTACAGAAACAAGGACGATGCTCGAGAACGCCATGCGCAAAATGGAAATGTATCGAGCACCAGACCTCGACACGATCGGCGGACGTGGAATGAGCGAGCCAGCGAGAAACCTCTTGCCATATCTCGGAGTATCAGGACTCCTCAGCACACTCTTCCTCTTCCTCCTTGATGATACCGATGAATATACCTCAGTAGAGTCGTCAGCAACTGCACAGAATACTCCTGAAAGCGTTGCGGGAGCACTTGGAACACCCGCTCCTCCTACTGCCGGATCAGGAGGGACTCCTGAAGAACAGCCTTTGGCACCAACAAATCCAAGCACTGCACAACCTGGTAGAAGCGGCGGCAGTGGCGGTGGTGGTGGCGGTGGTGGTGGCGGTGGTGGCGGCGGAAGCAGCGAGAAGGAAGACGAATGCAAAAAGGAGGGAGGACGGTGCCAGAAGTTCTGCATACCGCCCATGCAGACAGTAAATCCGAACATCGCATGCTATGACGACAAAGTGTGCTGCATGTACAACATGACAAGCCTGCCACTCAATGTTACCAATGCAAGCAGCAAGCCCATCAACCTGTCAACGATCAAGTTCCCCATATCGTTCCTTGACAATGTGACGGAACCCAACACTTAAAAAGAATGAATGCCTACTATTGACGATGCGCGTACCATTCGTATCACGGGAAGACATGCAGTCAATCGATCACTGCATGATACGAGATTTCTTGGTGGGGGGACACATCATGATGGAACACGCAGGATACGGAGTGATGCTTGCCGTGAACACTCATGTACCTCCTGAAGAGCGCGGCAACACTAAAGTCCTCGTGTTTGCAGGAAAAGGAAACAACGGAGGAGATGCGCTGTGTGCGGCGCGGCACCTGCATAACTTTGGATACCAAGTCGGGTGTTATGTCCCTGAACCACCCAAGGGAGACGCACTCCTGCAGCTTGGCTTTGTTCAAAAGACGGGAATCATTATTCTGAAATCCTATGACACCTATCTCGCGCGGGCGAGCATCGTTATCGACGGACTCTTTGGCATCAATTACCGCCCGCCAATGAAGGAACCATACCTTACCATCATACGAGAGATGAATACATCAGGAAAAAGAATATTTTCTGTTGATGTGCCCTCAGGACTTGATTTGGATCGTCCATCATTTAATGAGTGCGTGCACCCATCCGTAATCATCTGCATGGGCCTACCAAAGAAAGGATTAGAAACATTTAAAGGAAGCATGTACGTTGCAGACATTGGAATCGTGCCAGAACTCCTCGCACAACATGACGCGAGCTTTGTGTATCGAGAACCGCTAATGGCCGTGAGATCATGAACATTACCAACGTACTTGTCGTGTACGGGCATAGGAGCCCATGGAATATTCGCGTTGAACAGATGCTCAAGAAGCAGCGGGTACGCTACCGTATCATCCAGCGCGAAACACTAAAGAGAAAACCCATCCGCGGGTATGATCTTGTGATCGCCCTTGGAGGGGACGGAACGTTCCTGCGCGCTGCGCGGCACATCGTGGATGAAACACCCATCATCGGGATCAACACGGATCCTGCGACGAAAGAAGGATACTTCCTCCAAGACTTTGGGAAGCGTTTTGAACCTTTGTTTCATCAACTGTTCCGAGGAAAAGGAAGGATCATTCCACTCACGCGCGTGGAAGCGCGCATCAGCGGAAAACTCATTCCCGTCATGGCACTCAACGAATTCTTCGTGGGAAGCGAGAAAGCATACCTCGTCTCAAGATATTTCATCAATCATGGAACGAAGGAGGAATTCCACCGAAGCAGCGGCGTCATCATCAGCACGGCAGCAGGAACGCATGCGTGGGCGGGATCTGCGGGAGTTGCGCCAAGAAAACTGACCTCGCGCGCGCTCTCGGTGAAAGTGCGGGAGCCCTACACGCACCGACTATCAAGCGCGCGCATCAACAATATCACACTGCAGCCAGGCGAAAAGATCACCATCACACCCTCGCGAAAGCCGCTCGTCATTATTGCAGACTCGATCGCTCCGGAATTCAAGCTCGCCACAGGACGAGTGCTTGAGCTCTCGGCATCGAAACACTATCTTCGAAAACTCGTGATCTAGAAATCAAGCGCGATATCAAGAAGCTTCTTCTTGTAATTAATAAGGTGAGGGACGATGTCCGTCATGGACAGGATGCCTTCTAATAAACCATCCTTGATGATGATCAACCGCTTCACCTTGTATTGCTTCATCATGTCCGCGGCATTCGTGATTGTCTCATCAGGGGTCGTTGAGATAATCCGCTGCGTCATGTAATCCTTCACCCACATCGCTCCAGGATCCTTCCTTGGGCAGACAACTTTCTTGATGATGTCCGTATCGGAAATGACGCCGACGGGCCTCCGTGAAGCTTCATGCTCGACAACGACCAACAGACCGCAGTCAAGACGATTCATCATAAGGGCTGCGGCATGCAAGGTTGCGCCCTGATGAATAGTGTTCACTTCCTTTGTCATCACGTCCTTGATGAGGGTCATATGCTGGATATATGTGAAGAAAGTATATAAG
>CAYVYK010000012.1:0-51622 GCA_964455675.1 uncultured Methanosarcinales archaeon | reverse complement strand
AGCGTAGCCGACGTAGCGACCAGCAATCTTTGATTGCTGTGTATGCTACGGAGGCATCTTTTACGCTGGATAATCGGTGAGTCGTTTATAAATATTGGTGCTCATTCAACAGATTCTGTGATATATTATTCACACAAAAATCTTCATGGCGGGGGAAAACTGTTCACTTGCCGTTTGGATAGGTTAGTAGTTCCCGAGCCCCTCATGGATTCGTCCGTGTGATGGCACCGATGCATTCCATGGTTGTACTTCTCGTAACAGAAGTCGCCCTGTTCCCTGATCGTGCCAAGCGGGGAACAGGGCTCGTCGAAGGCTCGTAACAATTATTTTCAGAATTTCTTTTTATGCATGGTACTTGCCGTCAAGCCCCAGTACTGTATTAGATAACGTATAATCTCATTTACGCCGTCGGCCCTTGATACCTGTACAAATTCAGATACGATTTGATCAGCGATATCAACTGGTTGTAGTCTCCCTTGACAACGTGGATGTCCCAGTCGTGGAATGGCTTGTAGAAATACTTGTTGAAGAGTTCGCGCGTGAGGAAATACACTGGCTTTCCTTCCCACCTGTTCTCATAGTCCGTCGTGAGCATGGCATCAAATACCATTTGGACTTTTCCTTGGTTGAGCCGTACGCGCGCTCCATCTTTTTCAATGTCGACTTCTTTGACTTCCGACATGATAATGCGCATCCGTATCTCGATCTTCGCGTAGTCCGTGATCTTTTTCCACGGCTGCATGAGGAGTTCGATGTATTTTCCCTGTGGCGAGACGTTCTCGAAGTTTTGGATCTCACGCTTGTCGTATCCTTTTTCCTCGAGCCATTCGTTGATGAGGTTGTACAAGTCAAGGACGTTAAAGAGCCCTTCATAGCTGAGCCGTTGCTTGTCAACAACAATCTCTCGCTCTGCCATTTACCATCTCCTCTCGCTTGCGTTTGTTGGTGTGCTCATGCCAAGGTACTCCTTGATTGCTCGTTGCAATTTGAACATGTGGTAGTATAACTGATCTTCGTATATGTTGTCCAGGTAATGAAATAGTATGAACCGTTCATAAAACTTTTGGAGTCCTTCCATGAATTTTGACCCAGAGAACCTGTTGCCGTAGTCCCGGACGATGGCGAAGCTGATGCGTATTTCGACTCTTCCTTCCTGTGCCGTGACCTTCTTGCCGTCTTTGACGACCTCAATGTCATGGACTCCCCACGTGTGGAATTCCATCCAGTACTCGGTCCGTAGGTACCAGTTGACGTTCTTCCATGCCCACCAGGAGAGTTCGTCCTCTTCCCCGTGGGGGTTTGGAACTTTATGCTTGTATGCCCGCTCGTGGACCTCCATGTTGCTGTCTTTGAGGTACTGGTAGATCATCTTGAGAAGGCCATCATTGTCAAAGACCCCGGTGAACTTGATCGTGGTCATCATTGGTTCGGGCAGCTGTGCTAGCCCTAAGTCCATTTGTCGACCCATGCGTCACTATCAAGAAACTGCGTATTTAAACTTTGCTTAGAGCTGCTGCATGTTCTTGTCCCATCCGAACTTGGCAAGTTCCGGCTCAGGGTTGTATGTTCGCAGTCTAAAGTATGTTTTCACAGCGTCAAGCATTTTGTATGTCTCATCATAGAGGATCTGGCGGTGTTCGAGCATCTTCTCATGCATGGTTCTTTGGAAGAACAGTTTGCGCAGGCTTTTCGCAAGGCTGTCCTTGCCCCATTTTCCTTTGAAGTCAGCGACGACTTTCGAGAATATCTTGAGCTCGACTTCCCCGTAGTTGGCTTTGAATTTCTTGCCGTCCTGGATAAGGTCGTAGTCGCGCAGGCCAACGACGTGCCAGTCGATATCTAAGTGGTAGCTGTAGTAAGAGCTTTTGTTGGGCTGTTTCTCAAGTCTCCAGTAGATCCAAAGTTCTTCTCCCGAGTTTTGCGTCCAGCGATGGAGATAGAATGTCTCGCGAAACGCCGGATCGAACCTTGAGTCCCAGCCTTCTTCGCATACCCAGTCGTGCAGTACAGTGTAGAGGTGCTTGAGGTTCATGACGTCGCGGTACTTGACGCGGTGGTCGACTGCGACTTCCTCAATCATCGTCCCGCTGTACTTGTGTCGAAGTCCTGGCATATCCCCTGGTAGCATGTGTGTACTGTTGAGTTTTGTGTTATTTAAATGTGCCGGCGAGATGGTGTATCAATAATTGCGGCCGGTCATTTTGCCGATCGTCATCCAGAAGAGTGTGTGCATCATAAGATGCATGGGAAGGGGATGCGTGGATATCTGCACATGGCCTTGTTTTATCGCTTGGATAACGCTGTGTGCATCTTTGCGGGCATCAATCCCCGTAAATGTGTGGCCGATTTGGTAGAGTCGGTGAGCGTCGCTTGTTCCTATCATCGGCTTTCCGTACTGCGCTGCGAGGCGCATTGCTTTCCTGTTGGGATTGAGCCACCTCCGGTAGAAATGGCAATATTCGATTGCATCAAAGATGTCAATATTTTGGGCGAGCTCTTTGCCTAGTGAATACCCTGCAGGGTAGAATGGATGCGGTGCGATGACGAGGTGGCGGTCGCGCTTGATGTCGCGAATGTCGCCAAGTGTGCAGATCTTCTCAAGTTCTCCGGGGGTAAAGTTGTACAAAAGGACGTCTTTTCCCTCGATGCGTCGCTCTGTTCCTGGGATCATGAGTATGCCTCTGTCTCGAGCGTACATGACAATCTCTTGTGGGAAGAACTGCGCGTTGTGGAGCGTGATCGCAAGAACATCGTATCCGCGGTCCGCGAGATGGTTGATGAGTTCTCGCGCTCCGTAGTTGATGTATGTGTCCTCAGGATCTTCCGAGGTATGAATGTGGAGTTCCGCTTTCAGCATGGGATCTGGCGGCGGTTCTTGCTATAAATATTCTATGTATGAATCGTACGCGCGAGGTATTCAATATCCCGCTAAAAATTGCACCATCGTAGTTTATATAATTTGGAGTATTCCTTGAATGCATGGGTTCGCTTATCGAGTTGAATGACACGCTTGCGATAACGAAGTCTCAGGGATTTCCCGAGGTTCTAGATCTTGATCTTCATCGCGAAAAGCCGTTCAATGCGCGGGATTTTGAAGGCAAGGTTTTCTCTTTTCATAAGCATGACGAGCGGCTCTATCATCGTGCTCCAACCCGTGTGTTCCTGGTTGAGGTTGTTGATGGCAAGTGGATCTATTGGGGTCATGCGCTCGTGCTTGAGCAGACGATTCATACGGATGGGCATTCAACTTCTGGCAAGTTCAAGATTCAGAAGGTGTATGATCCCGAGTATCAGAAGTTTGCGACGAAGAACGAGTCCCCCGCTGGGAAAAGTTATTTTGACTGATCTCGCACTCGAGAATATTCTGAAAGATATGACGCTGCTACATCTGGGTCGGTGATGATGATGAGGTTTTCATCATTTCGTGTGTTTCCGCTTTGTGTCGGATTGTATGATCCAGTGATGACGGTAACATTATCGATGATGAAAACTTTGTGATGGAGCAGTCCGCTATTGCCATCAATATGTACATCAACCCCCGCGTCATGGAGCGTGGTGTATTTTGAGGGATCTGATGTGATGCGGCGTTTCTCAAGCACCCCTTCAGTGTCTATGCCTCTTGTTGTTGATTCCACGAGCATGAGTGCGATGTCGTTGTCCGTGAGGTCATACAGCATGAATCGGATAGTTGATTTGGCGCCTCGAAGCTCGCGAACAACCTGCGCTTTGCATTCGTCCTCGGGACAGAAGTAGTTCTGGATGATTGCGTTGTTGTACTTGATAATTGGGTTTCGTACTCTTTCTCCGCGGCCGAATGTTCCATTCCAGAGTTCGTTGAATTCTTCTTGGTAGTTTTCGGCTAGTGCTTGGGACGCGATGATGATGAGGTTATTGTCGTCGTTTTTTATGCCTGTGCTGGTTGGATTGAGGGACCCAGCGATCACAGCGCTGTCGCTCACGCAGAATTTGTTATGGGTGAGTTGATTGGAGTTATCCCGGTGAACGCTAAGATTCT
Organism: uncultured Methanosarcinales archaeon; assembly: GCA_964455675.1. Taxonomy (GTDB): domain Archaea; phylum Nanobdellota; class Nanobdellia; order Woesearchaeales; family CAYVYK01; genus CAYVYK01. The sequence goes on along the minus strand of CAYVYK010000012.1, from coordinate 47,607 downwards.
CAGGGAGTGGTATCCTCTGGTTGTCATCGATAACAACGCGTGCGTGCGCAAGCGTAAGCGCCGAAACGATCTGCGGGTCGTTGAGGTTGTAGAGCGCGCAGTCCACGCTGTCTTGTGTTGAGATGAATGTAATGAATGCCTTGGTGCAATTGTCTGTCCGGCAAAAAAATGTCTGGATTGGTGCTCCCTGTTCTGTGGGTATTATCGGTGCGCTCGGCTGTTGAGTGACGCATCCGACGAGGAGGATCATGAAGATGATGAAAACAAGGCGCATGGAACGTGCCAGGACGACCTTCCTTATATGTTCTCTGTGGAATTTTTCGTACGTTTTCCGAGAAAAAACCCAGTGGAATGCTTCTTGCGAAGCATTCCGCTGGGAAAAGAGGTGATTGGGATAGGAATGACGATACCTAAGTATTCACTAAAGAGTGGTATAATTGGTATATAAATCTTTCGTTAAATTAGTACTATCAAGTGGTGTCAATTCGGGCTCCATTTTGCATGTCCTCGAGGCAAAGCTATTTTAAGGGGCTAGGAGCCCTCTTCTCTTGATGACTGAACTGATCATAACGGAGAAGCCAAATGCCGCAAAGAAGATTGCGGAAGCTCTTGCAGAAGGTAAGGCGAAAAAGGAGAGTAAGGATAAAGTCTCCTACTACACCTTCCAGCGTCATGGAAAGCCAATCATTGTCGCAAGTGCCGTAGGTCACCTGTACGGTCTTGCAGAAAAGGAGAAGAAAGGCTGGACTTTTCCGGTGTTTGATATTGAATGGGTGCCAACGTCTGAGATCAGTAAGGATGCTGCGTACGCAAAGAAGTATCTGACAACTCTGCGCCAGCTTGGCAAGGGTGTGAAGGAATTTACCGTGGCGACGGATTATGATATTGAAGGTGAAGTGATTGGTTTAAACGTTATCCGTCATCTGTTCCATCAAAAAGATGCTGGCCGTATGAAATTTTCGACATTGACGCCTCAAGATCTTGTCAAGGCGTATGAGCACAAGTCAAAGCATCTCGATTGGGGTCAGGCAAATGCTGGTGAAACGAGGCATAAGCTTGACTGGTTCTATGGTATCAATACCTCTCGAGCTCTGACATCCGCGATAAAGAAGGGCGGCGGCATGTTCAAGATTCTGAGTGCTGGTCGCGTGCAGGGTCCTGCTCTGAAGATCGTGGTTGACCGCGAGAAGGAGATTAAGGCGTTTGTTCCAGAGCCCTACTGGCAGATTCAGCTCCTCGCGAATGCGAAGAATCAGGATTTTGAGGCTTGGCATTCAGCGGATCGTTTCCAGGTTAAGGAGCAGGCAGAGTCTGCATTTGCCAAGGTAAAAGGGGCCAAGGACGCGCGCGTTTCTGCCGTCGAGCGAAGACAGTTTGAGCAGTCGCCTCCAAATCCGTTTGACTTGACGACATTACAGACCGAGGCGTACCGCACGCTCAAGATTAATCCAAAAGAAACGCTCGCGATCGCGCAGGAGCTCTATGTTGGCGGATTCATCTCCTACCCTCGTACGAGTTCTCAGCAATTGCCAAAAGAGCTTGGTCTTCCTGCAATAGTGAAGCAGCTCGGGCATCAGATGGAATACAAGGAGCTAGTCGCAAAATTGCTCAAGGAGTCAAAGCTTGAACCTAACGACGGAAAAAAGACCGATCCTGCGCATCCCGCTATCTTTCCGACAGGTATTGCGCCAAAGGCCTTGAAGCCAAGGTTCCAGAAGATCTACGATCTCGTGGTGCGAAGGTTCCTTGCAACGTTGGCAACAAGTTCGCTTCGCGAGACGATGACCGTAACACTTGATATTCGTGAGGAGCTATTTATCGCAAAAGGTACGCGCACGGTGAAGCAGGGTTGGCAGGAATACTATGGTCCGTATGTTGGTGCGGAGGAAGAGACTCTTCCTGCCGTCGTGGAGAATGATAAAGTCAAAGTGAACGACATCATCTTACATGAGAAGGAGACCCAGCCTCCAAAGCGTTATACTCCTGCGTCAATCATCCGGGAGCTCGAGCGATTGAATCTTGGAACAAAGGCTACTCGCGCTCAGATTATCGACACCTTGTACAATCGCGGCTACATTGATGGCCAATCGATCACAGCCACAGACCTTGGTATGCAGACCCTTGAGATTCTTGAAAAATACTGCCCCGAGATGACGGATGTTGAATTAACGAAGCAATTTGAAGAGTCAATGGAAGGGATTAGTGAGCAGAAGACAACTCCTGATGAGGTTCTTGAGAAAGCAAAGGTTGTTATCACGAAGATCATCCAGAAGTTTAAGGGCAAGGAGAAGAATATTGGTGCGGAACTTGGTGAGGCGAATAAGGCGTTCATCAAGGAGACCACAACGCTTGGGCAATGCCCTATCTGTAAGCAAGGCGAGCTCACGATAAGGAAGGGGAAGTTTGGAAGGTTTGCCGCGTGCAATCGTTATCCTGATTGCAAGACGACCATTTCTCTTCCTGCTGGTGCGTTGGTTAAGGTAAGTGACAAGGTCTGTGAGTCATGCCATTACCCTATGGCTCTTATCATTCGCAAGCGCCGACCTCAGGAGATCTGCATTAACAAGGATTGCGCGAGTAAGAAGATGAGTAAGGAAGAGAAGAAGGAGGCAAGCCAGTTTGAGGGAAAACCTTGCGAGGCTTGTAAGGAGGGCACGATGGTTTTGCGTAAGTCCGTGTACGGTAGCTTCCTTGGATGCAGTCGTTATCCAAAGTGCAGGAAGACGATCCCCCTCGCAAATGGACCAAATAAAGATCAAGCCAAGGAGAAGAAAGAAGAGTCTTAGCGTGGCTTGCGTTTCTTAGTTCTTGACGTTTTCTTCACAACTTTTTTTGCTGTCCGCACACCTGACTTTCTTGACTGGAAATACAGGAATACGAGTGCGATCGCAATGATAAGCAGCACTTCAAGGATAATGTTGAACGTGTTGACGATGAGGTGAAGGTAGCGGTTGCCAGTGATCACGACGAGCGGCACAGTAGCGATGCTGAGTGCGACGGAAAGCGTGATTCTCTCAAGGAGATCAACTTCTTTGAAGAATGCGAGTGTGAGAAAGTATCCCGGGATGAAGAGGATGTATACGATGCCGAATACTGCTTTGAATGCTGCATAATAATCGTCAAGGACTGCCCCTAGAACCAGGGCGAGGATTGCGAGAAGCGCGACGATGACCCCCCATATCTGGTAGATTTTCATGCTGGTTGTGGTGTGCGGCGCGTTATTTAAATTTAGCGAGTGCGTCTCGCGCTTCGTCCACATGCGGAGCAGAAATTGTCAGTTGGTCTCAGGTACGCTCCTCCGCAGGAGCAGAGCATGGGAATGCTTGCGCTTGTTTGCTGGGGGTGCGGTCGCATCATGAACTGTTGGTGCGCGGCGGGATGATGCTGTGCATACTGCTGAACCGGGCCCGCTGGGTGCTGATAGTGCTGGGCGTGATGTTGCTGTTGGTTACGTTCGGCATGTACCCATTCTGACGTCGGTTGATGCGGGCGGTACTGTGTTTGCGGTGCCTGTTTTCGTTCGCGCTGTGCGGAGAGGAAGTCAAAGATCATGCGGATGAGCCCGTAAATTGCGACCACAAGGCCTAGCCATATGAAGAATAGGAGTTTCTTGTTCTGTGATATAAGCGAGTATCCCATGACGACGATACCCGCGATAAACAACGCCCACCCTGGCAGCTTCATAACGCACCTCTTTTCTCGCATTGCATGCTTTAGACTTAATAAGCGTTTCGCTGCGGCTCTGATCATTATCCCAAGAGAACTGTTGCCCTTTTCCGGGCCGTTCATTGTGGAAGGAAAAGGGTGTGCCGAGGGCTCGTGATAATAGTATCAATGGTCTCGCGCGCGGCTGTTGAGTATTACCCGTTCTTGTAGAAACACTCAGGTATCGCTTCAACCCTAACGCACGTGTTGTGTCCCCCAAATCCAAACGAGTTTGAGAGGCATGCCACTACCTTTCGATGGATTGCAGTATTTGGCACATAGTTGAGTGCAGGTAATTCTGGATCAGGGTCGGTAAGATTGATCGTAGGCGGAATATCTCCTGTCTCGAGCACTTTGCAGCAGATGAGTGCTTCGACTGCGGCCGCGGCTCCGATCAGGTGTCCCGTTTCTGATTTTGTTGACGATATAACAATCTCTGGTACATACGGCGCAAGCACTCGTTCCACAGCTTTTGGTTCTGCAATGTCATTTACCGGCGTGCTTGTGCCGTGCGCGTTCACGTAGCCGATTCTGCGCGCGGCAGCTTCATCAAACCTTCCATCCTTATCAGAAAGTGCTTGCCTGATGCATTCATATACCTGGTCCTGGTCGGGGTTTGTGATATCAAACGCGTCACAGTTACAGCCAATATTCATGACTTCTGCGTAGATTCTTGCTCCTCGTGCGATTGCGTGTGAATACGTCTCGAAGATAAGCGCTCCTGCTCCCTCGCTCATGACAAATCCGCTTCTATCCCTGTTGAATGGTCGTGAACCTCGAGTTGGATTGTCATTTGAGTCTGTACACATGGCTTTCATGCGGCCAAAGCTACCGAAGGCAACTGGTGTCATGACTGCTTCGGACCCTCCGGCGATGATATAGTCAAACTTTGCCTGCCGTAGTTCTCCGAGGGCAAAGTACATAGCTGTTCCTGCCGAGCTGCATGCTGTGGCAATGTCGACTGATGGTCCGCGAATGCCAAAGTTCATCGAGATTTGGGCGGGTGCCGCATTTCCCATGAGCTTCGTGATCGTGAGCGCGTCTGGTTTTCCGCTCGCTGGCTTTCCGATATCTATGACAGTTTCAAGGTCGCCTGCTCTGAGTACGAGATTTCCGCTTTGGTAGAGACCCTCCCTTCTGAGTGCCTCGATTACTTGTCCTATGGTGTGCTTGCCTGGATTCATGAGCTTCGTGAGGTCGCGTTCGGCACTTGACTGCCCGCCGGTTCCGCTACCCCAGAAGACTGCCGCTCGATTGTTTCGTTCACCGCGTTTATCGAGCGGTAGCCCTGCGTCTGTTAGTGCTTGGTGCGCGGCGGCTACCGCAAATTTTGTGTATTTGTCCCATCGCCGTTGTCCTTCAAGTTTCTGCTTCTTATCCCCTATGATGTACGGCTGGACATCGAAGCTCTCGATCTTCCCCCCGATCTGGCATCCGAAATTTTGAATGGGATACATGGTGGCAAGGAGATCATCTGCGGATTCCCCAAAGAAGGGTATTCGTGAGATCCTGGATTCTCCACGCACGAGATTATTCCAGAATTCGTCGACGGTGTATCCAAGGTTTGAGATGACACCTAGACCCGTGATGACAACTCGTTCCATGAGTAATCGAGAATTCCCGCGTGTTTTTAAGTGTTGTTCACGGCGATGAGTGACAACAATTTAGGCCTTGACGACCTTGATGCCGTTCATATATTTATGCAGGGGTTTTGGTACCTTGATTGATCCGTCGGTTTGCTGCATATTCTCAAGGATCGCAACCATCGCGCGTGATGTTGCGATTGCGGTGTTGTTCAAGGTGTGGACGAGGGGGTTTTGCGGTGCTCCCGCTGTCCCGTATCGGATGTTGAGTCTGCGTGCCTGGTAGTCTGTGCAGTTGCTCGAAGATCCGACTTCGCGATATTTTTGTTGCCTTGGCATCCATGCTTCAAGATCATATTTCTTTGCGGCAACGACGCCAAGGTCCCCGGTGCAGATGTTGACGATCCGGTAAGGTATGCCAAGTTTCTTGTAGATCTCTTCAGACAGTTTTGTGATCTCTTCATGGATCTTCCAGCTCTGTTCCGGCTTGCAGATCACGACCATTTCGACCTTGTGGAATTGGTGCACGCGGAAGAATCCTTTCTCATCAATTCCGTGGCTCCCGATTTCTTTGCGGAAGCACGCACTGTATCCGACAAGTTTGATCGGTAGCTGATTCTCGGGGATTGTTGTGTTCATGTACATACCGACGAGCGGATGCTCTGATGTGGAAATGAGGTGGAGGTCTTCTCCTTCGATCTTGTACACGCTGTCTTGGAATGTTTGAAAGTCGGTGACACCGTCAATGACTTTTCTGCTGATGAGGTAGGGTGGTTCAACATACGTGAATCCCTTCTTGATGAGGGTATCAACCGCGTAGCGTATGAGCGCTTGGTTGAGGAGTGCAAGCCCTCCTTTGAGGTAGTAGAATCCTTTTCCCGAGGTGATTGCCGCTTTTTCGAAGTCCGCGATACCTAGTGTTTCAGCGAGTTCTGCGTGGTTCTTGATGTCCTTTGTGCTTTTCTTTCCCCATGATCGCACTTCAACGTTTTCCGTGTCATCTTTTCCATAGGGTACGCTCTCATGCGTAAGATTGGGAAGTTGGAGGAGCATGTCATGCGTCGCTTGTTTAAGTTCCTCAAGCGTTGCTTCCACCTTTTTGAGTTGGCTCGCAATCTCTTTTGCCTTTACGAACTCATTCTTGGGATCCTTCTGGTGCTTGCGAAGTTCACTGATTGCAGAAGTGACATCATTGCGTTCTCTCCGAAGTTGTTCGCTTCTGGCAAGTGCCTGGCGATACTCTTTGTCTTTTTGAAGTAGGTCATCAAACAGGGCTATTTTTGCTTCGTCGCGGCGCTTCTGCAAATCTTTTCGGAATTTCTCGGGATTCTCCCGTATCTGTCGGATATCAAGCATGATATTCAGAGTTTGTTTGATGGTATAAAAAAGTTGTGTCGGTTGATCTAGAATCATAAGCCTTATATGTCTCCTCTTTTCCTCCTTCTGCGCATGAAGTGGGTAATTCCTTTGGTGTTCATGTTCCTGATGCTAGGTTGTGCAGAGGAGCAGCTTCGAGCTACCCCGACTCCTATTCCGACGGGTCCTCCTTTACTCATTGATGATGGGGAAGCGAGTGTGCATGACTTTGTTCCTCCAAGTGTTCCAGGGCTAAATTATGATAAGGTTGAGGTCCTGCACGTGGAGGACCAGGGATTTGTCCAGCGTGGTTTCATATATTACAAGATTGCAAACTCATCTGAGAAGAAGAGAATCATTGTGAACATGTTCTCCTGCAATATGAGCAGTGTTAGTTGCCAGTCCTATCTTCGCGATGGTGTCAAGCGTAGGAATCCGACCATTCGTGACACGATGATAGACATCCTCGGTCGTCAGGTGGACTTTTTTGATTTTGCAGCGAAGGGAAGCGAGGTGAATGTTACTTCAGGTACAATTTCGACGGACGCCACGAGTTATATCTGGTGCGAAGGTGCCCATTGCTTCCAGGTGATGTCCTTCTATGAATATGATGGGCTTTCTCGTGGTTTAATGAGTACCTTGATACAGCACTACACCGGTTAAGTTTTTGGTGTCTCTGGTTTTGCCGCCTCAGGTTTTGCTGCTTCCTGTTTCTGGCTTGGTTGGGGGGTTTTGGGTGTTTCGCGCGTGTGTCTCATCCCCTCAAATGGTTTCCAAAGAGAGCTGAACATTTTTTTTCTTTGGATCCGTTCATAGAACGCGAGATTTTTTAGGAAGATGAAAATGATGATAATGCAAAGGAGTAGTTCAATGATGAGGATGGTGTTCAGCCGGCATTCATGCTCCTCGGTGATGAATGGGAATGTGCATTTGAGTGGGACGCATCGGTGATTTTCTGGTATCTCGACATCTCTGCAGGAGAGATTGAGGCATGTATGGTTCCCCCATGTTTGGTGAGGCAGGCATAGCAGGTTTACGCAGGTGTGGTTAAAGTATCCCTGTGTTACTCCGCAGTCGAGTGGTGCGCATGAGTGGTCGACGTAGCCTTCGTCAAATCCGCACGCAAGGGGTGTGCAGGTAAAGTTGATGATCGCCTCGTCCGCTCCGCACTTGTCGGTTGAGCAGGTGTGATTTACGAGGTATTCTCCTGGCTGGCAGATCTTGTCTTCGCAGGTGTTGTTCGTGCATGCTTGGAAGAGTCTGCATTGGCCGTCAGTGCAGCAGGGATAGTCTGTACATGCAGTTCCGTTGAAATACTGGCACCATCCGCACGTGATGTCCTGGCACGTGTGTCCTGCGCATGTTTGATTGTTGCTGCAGTGTTTGTTTTCCTTGCATTCGATGAGGTTTAGGGTGTGGTTGACCTCGAAGCAGTATTCGTTTGTGTACGAACGTTTGTCGTCAAAAAGGGTTCCGACCCGATAGCAGAAGTAGTACACGAATGTATCATTGATGTTTGGCGTCGGTGCAGAGAGGTACAGCCTTCGGTATATAGATGATATTCCTGTGTGGAACCATGTCTCGTTGGTATCCTTATGGTATGGTTTTCGAAACCGTGCGTCCATGATCGAATACTCTTGGAGGCGCTCATTTTCCTCATTCACCTTGTAGAGGTATACATCCCAGATGATGGGTTCTCCGGGGACACAGTAGCCATCGGCGCAATTTGGCTCAAGGGAATACCTGATTGCGGTTGCGCCTGCAGCCATCCCAAGGAGCATGATGCCTAGGAGAAGCAGAATAAGCGCACCTCTTTTGACCATACAGCATTCCTGGATGTTGGTATTTAAAAAGTATTCTCATGGACAGCATTTCGTGACTCGGGTACGAGAACTGGGTCGTGATACTCTTGTCTGAGTACTCTCTCGATGGTTCTCTTGTATGGTTACAACAGGTTCTACCTCTGAATCATCAGTTGATTAAAGTTTATTTGTAATGATTCAGAAACCCTCTTCTTTGTCGCGATGCGCAGACCGGGATTCGAACCCGGATAAGCGGCTTACCTTGGCAGCTCCTGCCCTGGAAGGCCACTGTCATAGCCATTAGACCATCTGCGCGTCTCCCTGGGAAAGCTTGGTTTGATTTATAAACGTTGTTGTTTGCTCTCGTGATTTCCCGAGGGGGCTAACACAGGAGTGGACCTAGCTATCCACATTGTGCACGAGTATTCGAAAGTGGTTTATATTCACCAACTGACGGCGGAATTTTTCTTACCGCTCAGAATACAGGTCAAACGCCTTTCAGAAGTTGTGATGGTTCCACTCTCAATGGATTTGTCCGCATGACGGCACCGATGCATTCCATGCTTGTGCTCCTCGCAGCAGCAGTTGCCCTGTTCCCTGATCGTGTTGTTCACGGAACAGGGCTCGCCGAAGGCTCGTAATAATGTTTAGTGAGTATCTTTTCGAACAGTGCTTGCCGTTGTAGTGATGTATTCTTTGCATCAACAAAAAGTCCCCCAAGTGAAGTCAATTGACCAAATAGGGAATGGTGCCTTGACTGCATTACGTCTGCATCAAAAAGGTTTAAGAACCTAACCCAGTATCTTTCGTCCATGGCGAAAAAACCTGTTACCATACTGTCGTTCTGCGCGCACAATGATGATCAGGTTGTTGGCGCAGGTGGGGCATTAGCCAAGTATGCAAAGGAGGGCAAGCGTATCGTATCTGTGATATTCTCCTTTGGCGAGCAGAGCCATCCTCATATCCGTCCCGAGGTAGCGATTCGCACACGTGTTCGCGAGTCTCAGCGTGCTGAGCGTATTCTTGGTGGCAAGGATATCACGTATTTTAACGTCAAGGAAGGCAAGTTTCTTGAGGATTTCGAGGATCTTGAGTTTCGCGAGCGCGTGAAGTTTGTCATCACGAAGTATAAGCCCGCAAAAATTTTTACGCATTCGAGCGATGATTACCATCCTGATCACCGTGCTGTGTACAAGCTTATCACCGAGCTGACAAAGGAAATTAACTACCAAGGTGAGATATACTCGTTCGATGTCTGGACGCTCGTGAATTTTCGTCAGCGTAATCTCCCAAAGCTCGTCGTAGATATCAGTGACACGTTTCCAAAGAAGATCTCCGCTTTCAAGGCGCATAAGAGCCAGCAGCTCGCCATCCTTGTCCTGCTCTGGAGTGTGTACTTGAAGGCCATCTCCAACGGCCTTGATAATGGCTGTAGATTTGCTGAGGTTTTTTACCGCGTACGATGACAACCGACTTACCTGCCAAAAAGAAGCTCCTTATCGCTACAGACAATTTTCTGCCGCGCTGGGACGGTATCGCAAGGTTTCTGAAGGAGGTATTGCCCTTCCTCAGCGTTGATTTCGATATCACCGTTGTTGCCCCAAATTTTCCTGGGAAGAAGGACCTTCTATCTGGTATCCGTGTGGTACGCATTCCCCTGAACCGTTTTCGCGTCGGTGATTACAACATTCCGAAGCTCCGTTTCCGTCTGATGCGTCAGCTGGTTTCGGAAAGTGATATTGTCTGGATCCAAACGATTGGTCCGATTGGCGGACTTGCCGCGTTCTATGGAAGGAGATTAGAGAAGGCGGTAATTGCGTACGCTCATAGTATTGAGTGGGAGCTCGTGCGCGAGAGTATCGGGAAGAACCGTTCTCTCGTCGAGTCTTTGACGAAGCCTTTCATACGCTGGCTTTACAATAAGTGCGACTTGATTATGGTGCCAAGTAAAGACGTGAAGGATCTCTTTCATCGTGAAGGTATCATTGTTCAGAAGAAGGTTGTTCACCTTGGTGTGAACACTCGCGTGTTTGTGCCTGCGAGGAATCGGAGTGAGATGAAGACACGTCTCGGTTGGGACCAATCAAAGGTGTACATTGGTTTTCACGGCCGTATCGGCCGCGAGAAGGATTTGCCGACATTGCATAAGGCGTTTCTCGAGCTGAGAAAAATTCACCCTCACGTTGAGCTCGTGATCATCGGTACCGGTGTTCCCGAGATCACGGACCTTTTTAAGGGCGACGGCATGCACAATCTTGGTGTCATTGATAATGTCATACCCTACTTGCAGGCGATTGACGTGTACGTGCTGCCAAGCCTTACGGAGACTACGTCATTAAGCACGATGGAAGCGATGTCATGTGGTTGTGCGGTTATTACGACTCCCGTAGGCTACATTAGACGTTACATCTTGCCGGGGTATAACGGTTACTTCTTTCCAGCAGGTGACTCTGTGGATCTCTCAAAGAAATTGGACAAGCTCGTGACAAATGCGGACATGCGTCATATGGCAGGATCAAACGCGAGGAAGACGATCGTGACCTATTACCGCTGGGCGGATAGTGTCGAGAAGATACGATCTGTGTTGAAGGAATTCTAGGGTTAGAGTGCTATCACACTTTAAGCGATATGACGTTGCTGATTCCATGCTCGTTCATGCTCACTCCATAGAGCACGGACGCTTTCGAGATGACAGTGTCATTGTGGGAAATGATGAGGTACTGCGCATTCTCCGCGTACTTGTGGATTAAGTTTGAGAACTTCTCGGAGTTGTGTTTGTCAAGTGCCGCGTCAACTTCATCAAGGACATAGAATTTTGCCGGCTCGTATTCTTGGATTGCGAAGATGAAGGCTAGTGCTGTCATGGTCTTCTCTCCTCCCGAGAGTGACCTGATATCAAGGAATTTGTCGCCAGAGATCTTAACCCTGATGCGCACTCCTTCAAGGAGCGGAGTTTCCTTATTCTCCAGTTCAATGAATGCTTCGCTTCCTTTCGTGGTGAGTTTTGTGAATATATCTCTGAACTTGTGGTCGATGGCTTCGAATGTTTTCAAGAAGAGATCGGTTTTCTTTCCTTCAATCTCATTGATCAGTTTTTCAACGTCGCCTTTCTCTTTTGAGAGTACTTCTTTTTTCTCTAGCAGGCTGTTGAATTCGCGCTCAACGGTCTCATAGATCTCAAGTGCGCGCATGTTCACGCTTCCAAGGTCGCCCTGGAGTTTCTCAAACTGCCTGATCTCGTTTTTCATTTGCTCTTCTGGTTTTTCGAGGTCAAGCTCGACTCCTTCGTATTGTACATACTCTTCGGTTAGGCCAGCAAGCTCTGCTTTTATCTTCGCCTGCTCAAGCGATAGTGTGTTTGCCTTATACTCTTCTCCTCGCGCGCGGTCGTCGGCGAGGATGGACGAATTTTCGAGCTTGGACAGGTCGTTGCTGTGCTTGCTTCGTGCTTCGAAGAGGTCCTTGAACTTAGCGAACAGCTCTTTTTGTTTCTCTTCCTTTGCCTTAAGCTCGGTCTCTTCTTTTTGCACCCGTGCTTTTAGCTCTGCTATCTCACCCTCGAACTTCTTGATTTCCTTTTCCTGGTCTGTCAGGATTTTTGTGATGCTCTGGATTTCTGGCATCAATATGTTATCGTTCTGTACGTCAATTGTCTTGATCTCTGCTTCTGCTTTTACCAACCGTTCTTTGAGCTGTTCCTTCCTTGTTTCGAACGCGTTGAGTTCGGCAAGCAGTACTGGATTTTTGAGCTGGTTCATTTGATCTTTTGTCTTGAGTCTTTCTGTTTTTGCCTTCGCGATCTCCATGGTGTCTGATCGTATCTCCTCATCAAGTTCTCTGAGTTTCTTGTCGTGCTCTGCGAGTTCCTCCTGCAATTTCTTCTTGTAGGCTTTCGATGCTTCAAGGTCGCTCTCGTCGATGTGCAGGCCCCGCTCTGTCTTGATGATATCCCCTTCAAGTTCTGCTTTTCTGCTGCGTAGTTCAGTGATTGCTTTCTCGTTGATTTCCCTCTGCTTTGTGAGCTCGAATATTCTTCCTTCGATCTTGGCGACGGCGGATTCGCTTCCGGATATCTCTTCGGTGAGTTCTTTTTCCCTGAATGCGCTAGCCTTTCGGGCGCTGTATCCGCCATGCATCGCTCCTGAGTGTTCGGTAAGGTCTCCGTCGAGTGTGACCATGCGGTATTTGCCAATGCCAAGATCCTGCGTTGTCTGGAGGCTTTTGACGACGAGTGTTGATTCAAAGACATAGGAGAATACGTGTGCATATTTCTGGTCGAACGTGACGAGGTTGATGGCAAGGCCAAGGACGTCTTTGCTCTTCGCTGCCTTTTTTGCTTCCTCGTCAAGTCCTTTGCCTTTAATCTTGTTCAGTGGAAGGAACGTCGCGCGCCCGAGTTTTTTCTCGCGGAGGAACTGGATACATTTTGCTGCGGTCGTGTCATTCTCGACGACGATGCTGTTGATGCGCGCTCCGCCCGCGATCTCAAGCGCAAGCGAGTACTCTCCTGGCACATCGCCAAGGTCCGCGACAGTCCCGTGGATTCCTCCAAGTTTCTTTCGGTTTTCTATGATTGCTTTGACAGCCTCGCTTGAGCTCATTCGTTCTCGGATTCCTGCGTTTTTCGCCTGAAGCCTGGCGAGGTTCTCGCTTGCTTGTGTGAGTTTGTTCTTGAGGTCAGCAAGCTCTGTTGCCACGTTTGACCCTTCGGTGAGGAGTTTGTTGAGCTCAAGTGTGAGTTGCTTGAACGCGTCGCGTTTCTTGGCGAGTGTTTCCATCTCGTCCTTATGTTGCTTTTCGACTTCCTTGACTTTGCTGATCTTGTCGTCCATCACGCGTATTTCGAGTTCCGCGCGGTCTTTCTTGCGCAGGAGGTCTTGCTGCTCTTCCCGAAGCCTGTTGATCTTGTTTTGTAGTTCCTCGATACGCTTGTCAAGGAGGTCAGTCTGCTTCTCGAGTTCAGCGGTTTGCTCCTCGATATTGTGCTTCTTCTTGAACGCTTTTGTCTTCTCCTCAATGTCGGATAGTTCTTTCTGGACTGTGCCTTTCTGCGTGGTATATGCGGCTTTTTCGTCGTTATTGCTCTGTATTTTTTTCTCGAGCTCCTGTTTGTTTCGGAGGAGTTGTTCCGTGCGCTGCTTTGTTCGCTCGATTTCTTGGGAGTGGGAAGTGATCTTTGTCTTGCTTGTGGCAAGTTGTACGCGCGCAAGCTCAAGTTCCTTTTGGAATTCGATCTGGTCTTTTTCTCCTTTTGTCTCAATCTCTTTTGTGATTTTCTCGATTTCTTTCTTTTTCTCTTCGATCTGGACGCGAAGCTGCGCGATTTCGTTGCGGTACTTCTCGATCTCAGTTCGATACTTGACCATCCGCTCCTCGATCTCGCTGATCTCCTTCTCTTTTCTGTTCATCTGGATCTTGAGGTACGATGCTTTGTTTGAGCGTATCTTGTCGTTCAGCTGTTTGAACTTGAGCGCTTGGTTCCTGTCTGCTTTGAGCTCTTTAAGATAGGTTTCTCGCTCCTTGAGGACGATAGTGGCTTCCGTGAGTCGCTTCTCGACTTTGTCAAGTTCCAGAAGTGCTTGGTTCTTTTTCTCTTCATAGATGGAGATGCCTGCGATTTCCTCAATGATGAGCCTTCGTTCGATGGGTGACATCTCGACGAGGCGTACGATGTCTCCCTGGAGTATGATGTTGTATCCGTCAGGATCGATCTTTGCCATGGCAAGGAGGTCAATGATTTGGTTGCGTGTCCGTGGCTGGTCGTTGATTTTGTACTTGCTCCCCCCGTCCTTTTTCACGATGCGAGTGATCTTGACTTCCTGATCTTCGGTGGGGAACGTTTTGTCGGCATTGTCAAAATAGATGCTGACTTCTCCCTGGCCAGCCCCCTTCTTGCTTTTTCCTCCGTTGAATATGAGGTTTGCCGCTTTCTCTGCGCGCATGGATTTTGCGGATGATTTGCCGAGGACAAAGCATATGGCATCCATAACGTTGCTCTTCCCGCTTCCGTTGGGGCCAAGGATGCAGTTGAATGATGGCCCAAACACTAGTTCAACCCTTTTTCCAAACGATTTAAAGCCCTGGCAGACTAAGCGATTGATTCGTGTCATTCCCGATGCTCTGTTTTGATGGCCTTCTGTTCTATTTAAACCTTCTGACCCTTCCTGAGGGCTTTTTTAGCAATCCCCGCGGACATTTCTTGCGTATCGAAACAAGTATTATATACGGAGAGTACCCAAGATCATTAGATGGACCTCGAAAAAATAAAGGCATACTACCAGCGGTACAAGTACCAGGCGTACTGTATTGATGTGGAGTGGACTGGTAAGTATGGGGACATTACGGTAGTTGGCCTCTTTCGTCCGAAGAATGGTCCGGTCGATGGCTACATCTCGCTCGTCAAGGATAAGGACCTTTCTGCCGAGAACCTTCGTAAGATTCTTGTAGATGCGAAGTTCATCATCACGTTTAACGGCACTTCATCAGACTTGCCCTCACTTGACCGCGAGTTTCCTGGCTGTGTTCCAGAAGTTCCACATCTTGATTTGTATGAGGTTGCAAGGGAGCTAAATAAGGGATTCTCTTTGCTGACGTTGGAACATCACTACGGTATTTATCGTCGTCGAGAGGTTGAGGACAAGAAGCGCATCGCTTCAAAATTGTGGCGCAAGTACATGCGCAAGAAGAATCCTGAGTTCTTGAATCAGTTGCTTCTCTATAACCGCGAGGATACGATCAACCTGTATGTGCTTGCCGAGAATTTGATGAAGGAGATTAAAAGTCCGTGATCCTTTTTGTCTGCATGTTTTTGTACGACGCCCAACTTTTGCGAAAGATGTGTGCCAGTTTTGGATTGTTGTAGTTCCTTTTCAAGAAGTCTTGCGTTCGAGGATCTGCTGGGTATCCTGAGCCGATATCATCAACGATCTGTTTCTGGAGTTTTGCGACTTCCTTGTCTCGCGTTACTTTTGCGATGATGGATGCCGCTGAGACAATTGGGTATTTCACGTCTGCTTTGTGTTCGGCTTGGATGATGATCGATTCGTTCCGCAGTCCTTTGCGTATCTCGTTTGCGTATGCGACGGTATTTGTGCTCGGACAGTCAAGGATTGCTTTGTTTGGATTGAGTTTGTTGATGATCCGGATAGTTGTGTCCGCTTCAAGGTGGTTGAGGTTGGATGTTCTCGAAAGTACCGCATCATCGATATCTTTTGGCTCGAGGATTACGATCTCATATTTCTCCACGTACTGCATGATCTCTTTGTAGAGTTCCTCCCTCTGTCGTGGCGAAAGCATTTTAGAGTCCTTGACGCCGATCTCTCGGAGGTGTTTTTCGTTTTCTTCTCTGACAAGGAGGCCTACCATGACCATAGGCCCGATGACCGGCCCTCGTCCCGCTTCCTCGATACCTGCGATTTTCATACGTGTTTTTGCTCGGGGATTCTGTTAATAAATGTTTGTACCTAGGCCTATCTTTATAAACTGCTCCTCCATTCTGCCGTGGATGAAATGGAACTATCAGGAGACGATCATTGTTGTTATTCTCATGCTCGTCGCGCTAGCTGCAAGGCTCTACATCGGCTTTCAGACTCCCTACTTTTCTGATGCTCATTCCTACGATGTGTTGCGGCAGGTTTCGCATATTCGTGCAACTGGCAGGATTCTTGTTGAGGATCCATTGAGCTTCTCAGGTAATTATCACATTGTCTCGCCGTTTTTTCACTACCTTCTGGCGGGCATCTGGCTACTTTTCTCTTCTTCAGCAGTGCTAAAGCTCGTGCCGAACCTTGCGGCGGTACTCATTATTCCAATCGTATATATGATTGTGAAGAAGATGACCGGTAATGTCCATGCCTCTCAAGTGTCAGCGCTTGCCGTTGCGTTCCTGCCAGGGTATTTTGTCGGTACGTACAACTCCCTTTCGACATTAGTCATATCCATTCCTCTCATTTTTTTCCTCTCGTACGCCCTTCTCCACATTCGTGATCAGCGTATGCTCTATGTATACCTTGGGGGGATCATGGTGTTTACTCTTCTCTCTCCGATTGTGTTTGTGTTTCTGCTCGGTTTCTTGGGTTACCTTATCATGCTTCGGGCGGAGAAGATGTCAGACTACCGTCCTGAAGTGGAGCTCTTCATTTTCTCCTTGTTTCTCGTGTTATGGACGCAGTTCCTGCTCTACAAGCGTGCGTTTCTTATGCACGGCTTAAACACGGTCTGGCAGAACATTCCTTGGGCGATGCTATCCACGTACTTTGCCGAATTTGATTTGTTCAATGCGATCTACCGTATAGGCATCATCCCGTTCTTTGCCGGAATCTATATTATCTACCGCTATACATTCCGTGAGCGTAATCGTGAGGTCTATCTCTTCATCAGTTTTGCGATTGTATTTCTCGTGCTTCTCTGGCTAAAACTCATTCCTCTTCTCACTGGCATAATGCTGCTTGGTGTCGTGCTCACCATCCTGCTTGGTGTTTCATATGCGTCCTCGTCAGCGTATCTTGAGAAGACAAAGCTTGTTGGCTATAGATCGCTCATCACGGCTCTTTTCCTTATCCTCATGTTTGTGTCCTCTGTTGTTCCGTCTGTCGTGTATGCGTATGATTCAAATCGCCGTACGATCTCTCCTGATTTTATGGATGCCATCCAGTGGTTGCGGAGTAATTCAAGGCCTGATTCAGTTGTCTTTTCGACTGCTGACGAGGGTTCTTTAATTGCTTACTTTGCTGGACGGAAGAATATGATGGATCTCCAGTTCCTTATGGTTGATGATGTCAATGTCCGCTGGGAAGATGCCTCAAGCATCGTGCAGTCCCCCTTTGTGAGTAAACCTGTTGAGCTGATTGACAAGTATGACATTGATTATCTTTTTGTGTCTCAGAGGCTTCTTCGTGAGTATGGTGTTTCGGATCTTGTGTACCTTGGTACTCCTTGCATGAAACTGGTCTACGATAGCGACATTCGGATTATTGACGTCTCGTCCTGTAAATTTGTGACACGTGAGGCAAGAATATGAAGAAGCATGATAGTTGGTGGAAGATTCTGCTCGTGGGTGCTTTTGCTCTTGCTATCCTCCTTATTATTCCGCTGATCCGTTCATCCCTGTATGATCTCTCCCTCATTCCTGGTTCTGAGTATTACTATGCGAAGCGTATGGCTGGTCTTGTCGATGCGAAGTTCGTGGTCGATGATCCTCTTATTTTTGGCTTGCGGCCTCATCTCGTGACTCCTTTTGATGTGGTGCTACGCTTTTGGCCATTTCCTGCGCTGTACCTGTCCTTGACCATTGGTGTTTTGTCTGCGATGCTTGCGTGGATTGTGCTCTCTGATGCGTTGGTTGTAGAGAGGGATCGTTGGATCATGATCATCCTGCTCGTCGCATCTTCATCCTTCATGATGCTGTACTGTACGGTCGCGCCCGCCGGATTTGTTGTATTTCTTGTGCTTCTCTATCTTGTGGGTGCGTCGCGATCATCCTGGTGGAAAATTCCATTCTGGATCGTTCCTCTCCTCTTGCCCTTCTTTGGCGTGTTCGCGATGATTTTCGCGCTTTCTGTCTCCTTCAGCCATCGCAGCTATCTGAAATTGGACCTAAAGCAGATGTATCCTTGGGTTATTCCGATTATCATCCTCGTTGTTGTGCAGATCGCGACGGCTGGATCAGCCTCGGAACCTCCAGCATTCCTTGAGCCCGACCGTCTTGTTAATCTCACGTCTGATTTTGGCGGACTGTACGGCCTTGGTATCTTTTCCTGGATTCTCGTTTGTATTGGGATTCTGCTTTCCTGGAGGGATCGTCGTCAATTGTTTCCGCTCTACATCCTACTCGTGCTCGTGCTATTCTACCCAAGGAACCCCGATCTCTTGAGGTATTGGGCGGTTGTGGCCGCGCTTTTTGCAGCTTACGCATTTATTCACTTCCTTGATGCAAAATGGGAGATTGCCTTGCTGCGTCATGTGACGCTGATGGTGCTCGTGTGCGGGCTGCTGTTTTCCTTGGTTTCATTTGTGCATGAGCATTATGATGATCCCCCAAATGACGAGATCATGCAGTCGATGAATTGGCTGTCGCGCTACACCAAACCAAATGCTGTGGTTCTTGCCCCCTACTCTCGTGGTCAGTGGATCACTGCGGCTGGGAATAGGACGGTTCTGATGGATGATGTGTTCAGGCATTCTCCTGAGCTTAATGTGCGGGAGAATGTCACAAATGTGATATACCACGAGACGAATCTTGCGAATGTTCGGCGTTTGATGACGAGCTATTCTGTGAATTATGTGTATATAGACGCTTCCATGCGGGATGGGGAAGTTTGGGTACGCGAGGATGAGGGTCTGCTTTTCCTTTTGCGGGATAGCGAAACATTTAAAAAAGTCTATTCCAACGGGTATGTAGAATTTTGGTACGTTATCCCTCCGCGGACAACTCCAAGGTAGATGGACTATGCAAGTTGATCCTATCATGAATGCTGTGCTCTGGACAGTGTATTTCCTGTCCATGTACTTCTCGTTTTTCTGGTTTCTGACATTTCT
Source organism: uncultured Methanosarcinales archaeon (assembly GCA_964455675.1). Classification (GTDB taxonomy): domain Archaea; phylum Nanobdellota; class Nanobdellia; order Woesearchaeales; family CAYVYK01; genus CAYVYK01. Next base: position 28,625 of record CAYVYK010000012.1, on the reverse strand, counting down.
TGATACAACGAAAGACAAGCGCACTGTTCCAAAACTTCAGAAATTCCCGTTTGTGACAATTATTGTTCCTGCGTATAATGAGGCAGAGGCTATTGGAAAGACTTTAAAGTCCGTTGTTTCGCTAAATTACCCAAAAGATAAGTTGGAGGTCATTGTCGTAGATGATGGAAGCACGGACTCGACAAGAGAGATTGCACAGAGGTTCATTCACGAGAATCCTGGTTCATCCATCAGGCTTTTTTCCAAGAAGAATGGTGGGAAGGCTTCTGCCATGAATCTTGGTCTCTCAAAGGCTAAGGGCGAATTCTTTGTCTGCCTTGATGCTGATTCCATGGTGCAGAAGGAGACGCTGAGGCGTCAGCTTGCTTTTTATTATGCTCAAGATGACGCTCGCCTGGCAATAGTGACTCCGGCCATGCGAGTACGTGAGCCACGGACGATGGCACAGAAGCTTCAGCGCCTCGAGTATCTTTTTTTTCTTTTTGTCGCCCGCCTCATGAGTAGGCTGGACTGTATTTTTGTTGCGCCAGGGCCATTTAGCCTCTATCGGACTGATATCGTGCGAAAGGAAGGCGGCTTTGAGGAGGGGAATCCGACTGAGGACATGGAGATTGCGTATCGCATGCAGTCGAGAAATTATCGGATCAAGCAGTGCCCGAAGGCGTTTGTTGATACGAACACCCCGTCAACGTTTGGTGATCTCTATGCCCAGCGGAAGCGTTGGTTCACGGGAGGTCTCGTCAATCTCTTGAAGTATCGCAAGATGATCATGAAGACGGAGTATGGTGACTTCGGTGTTCTGATGATGTCCGTTAACATCATGAGCTTTTTGTTTTGTCTATCGACGATTGTTTTTTTTGTCTACTTCGGTGTGCTCCCCTTTATCGAGAATGTGTACCATCTGTATCTTGTGGGATTTGATTTCTGGCCTTTCTTGAAGGACTTTCATTTTAATTTCAATTTCCTGGATATGAATTTGCCGCTGATGTTCATCATCTGGTTTGCCGCCTTGATCGCAGGGACGCTGTTCTATGTTGCGCACCTACATGCGGATGAGCGAGTGTTAAAGCACGGTGTGCTTCCGATTCCCATCTACTTTATGTATTACTACCTGTTTCTGAGCGCTGTCGTGGTCGTCGTTCTTGTGCAGTTTGCTCGCGGTCGTAATGTGAAGTGGTAACATCCATCTTTATATACACCCTGAACTTTCCCTCGACTGGATTTTATGGTAAAATACCGCAAGATAAGTCTCGGGAACTATGTGCTTGCAGCTATCGTGACGCTCCTTGTTTTTTCTCTGGGTGTTGTGATCGGTATCGTGGTTGATAATGCCCGCCTGAATACAGTGGAGGCATCCTCCCGCCAAGCACGTGCGGATTATACAAGCCTGCAGTTCCAGTACCTGTTCCTGACTGATCTCATCGCTGAAGAGGACCTCCCTCAGCGCTGTTCTTTTATTGAGGCCTCGCTCGAACGCACCGTGACTGATTTGAGTGAAGCGGCTGAGAAACTTGAGGTGTATTCTCAAAGTTCCTGGATTAACCAGGATGAGTATGATTTTTGGCGCAGAACCTACTTTGTTCAGAACCTTCAGTACTGGTTGCTTTCAAGGAAGGCTGTGGAGCTCTGCGGTCTTGATGTCGTGAGCGTCCTCTATTTTTATTCGACGGAGAAGTGTCCGAACTGCGGTGATCAGGGTGTTATCCTCTCTTATTACAAGAAGATCCTTGGCGAGCGGTTGCTTGTCTTTCCCCTTGATGTGGATATTGGAGAACAGGAGGAGGTTGTGGGCTTGATCCAGCGGACGTACGGCGTCACTGCATACCCCACAATTGTTGTTGAGGGCGAGAAGTATGAGGGTGTTGTGGGCAAGGATGAGCTTCAAGGGATCATGTGTGCTCACTACCTGACTCCAAATGAGGTTTGTACCGCTTTGAATGCGGAAATCCTGAATGCATCGATTACTCCAGATGAAGAACTGCCTGATGTGGTTGTAGGCGGTACTCCTTCTCGTTGATGTGCAGAGTGATGTTGTCCACATTGGTGCTCACAATGCCCACGCGCTCGAGGTTTGTGGAAAGCGTGATATTCATGCTTCGCGCGAACGCAAGTGTCGCGATTTCGGTTGACTTCCCATTTCCAAGGAGTGTAACAGTATTGTTTTCGATGGTAAATGAGAGCTCTTCTCGGTATTCCGCCCACGATTGATAGTCATCAAATGTTGCGAATCTGACGCCGTGCTTGCGGAGTTCAGAGATGATTGACTGGAGGTTCTCGTCCACTTGCCCTGCGGATATCTGCATGACAACGGCATCCTGAGTGCCTTTGTACGTATCGATGATTTCAAGTGCTGACTTTACCGGTATGATCCCTTGTGCATTTGCGAGATACATGTCGGCGTCTTTGCGGTGTATTCCTTCAAACGTTCCGTCATCGGAGGGTATTGAACTGTACCACAAAAATCCGTTGTGGTATGCTGCTTCCATCGTTATGCTATCTCCGTTATTGTAGCTTGGGACAAAGACGACAGTATCGATTCCGAGCATTTCCTGGAGAATTTTTTTCCCGGAAAGGATGCGCGCTGTCTGGTCATCTAGGCTTAGTCCGTCAAATTCTGCTGCTGTTCCGTGCGTAACAAAATCATACCCATGCTGGCCGATGATGACTGTGTGTGAATCATGAATAATCTTTCGTAACCTGGATACACTGTTCTTATCAAGTCTTGTCAGGCTGATGGGAATGATATTCACGTGTGCAGGAACGTTCATGTGCGTAAAGAACTGCATGATCTCGCTGAAGGGTTTCTCGTGGTAAAGCGTTCCATTTCCATCGTCGTCTCCTGCGTTATCTATTCGGATGATGCCGAATATATCTGTGTTAAACGGAAGGCTTTGGAGGCTGACTGGTTCTGAGAGTAAGAAGAGTGATTGTACGTCACCATACGTGTTCTCGTTCCTGTCTTTTGAGAGGATGATCACCTTGTTATACTGGGTGAGGAATCCATAATATACCGGTTTGTATCGTTGCATCACGCTTTGCATGATGCGTTTAGCTTCTGTTCTGCACGCCTCGTCCTGGCACATGACTGGATCCTCTGAAAGGACAAGGATTTGTGCGTTGGGATTCTGGTGAAATTCCTGTACGAGGACGGGCAGGGAATAGTAATTTGCGATAACAGGTTTGTCGGTGTAGAGGATGACCTGGGGCATCGATGTGTAAATGACGTCTCCCTTCGAGAGGAGTACATGAAGGATTGTTCGTTCAGGAGCTAGGTTAGGATTCTGATTTGTTAGGACGCCGATGGGCTCTTCTTCTCGTATTCCCTGGTATACGAAGAATCCTGAGATGATGATAATAAGGAGAAAAAGCGCCGGCATGCTGTTGCGGACGATTTTCTTGACAACGAGCGAGCGATATGCGCTCATGATCCCATATCCCGCAAGTATTGCCGCAAAAAGCAGAATAGGGATGGAGTATCTGAACTCTTTATGCGCCAGGCTTGAGAAGTAGAGAAAGAAGAGGCAAAATCCGAGTACTGTACTAAGGCTGGAATACCTCCGCTGGATAATGATGAGCACGATACCGACGATGCAGAATGCATAAAGTGGATTGAGCTGCACGTGTTCAATCGCATAGTACCAGAATGACTGTGATTGTGTCCAAAGGGTTGATTCAATGACTCCTGGGGCTTTGAGGATCGGCCAGACCATTTTTTGGTACCATGGGACGTAGAGTGTTGGTAGCATGCGATAATTGAAGAGAAACCAAGGTAAGAGAATGATGAGAAAGCCTATTCCTGCCTTTGCAGAATTGATGACCCATTCGAGTGGTTTTCTGATGCTATAGATGAGGTAGATGATGACAGCTATCAATATGCCAAGGCCAATCGGGAATCTGAAGAGGAATGCAATCCCAAAGCAGATGCCTGAGAGCATGGGTCGTTTGAGGAACAGGATTCCAAGGAGCAGGAAATATAAGGAGAAAAATTCTGTCAGGATGAGGCCGGAAAGGTCGAAGTAGAGTGTGCTCGTGCAAAACATGAGGACTGTTATGATCGCTGTTTCTTCATCAAATTCGCGTTTCGTGTATGAGAAGAGGAGGATGGCAAGGAGCAGTGCTGCCGCGATGGAGAGGATCCTGCCAAAGAGTACTCCCTCGCCCCTCATTCCGTATCCGAGGGAGAGGATGAGGGGCAGTCCTGGTGGTCTGATGTCTTCATAGAATCCTCCGTTTCCTGCGAAGTGCTTGGCATAACCAAGGTACACAGTTTCATCCCACATAGGATCAACACCTTGGAGTGTGTACGCTCTAACTGCGAGAATACAGAGTATTACCGCAAAGGATGCGATCACGAGCCTTGTATTTTTCATGCGTGGTGTGAACGAAAAGGTATTTATAAACATTCATCCTTCCGTCGTGGATGCGTCGGATGTTTTGGAATCTCCTGTGTGTTGTAAGTATCATCACGTTTGTGGTTCTCGAACTTGGTTTTATGGCAAGGATCAAGGTTCCGATATGGGACGAAGCAGTGTATATCGGTATTGGGAAATACATTTTCTCTCTTGGCCATCAGGGATTATGGGAGATGATTCGCCCTCTTGCTCTTCCTTTGGTACTTGGCTTAGTGTGGCGCCTAGGTTTTGATCCGGTGGTCATAGGTCAGTTTATTGCGATTGTGTGCGCATCTGCTTGTTTACTCATTCTGTACCTGCTTGCTGTGGAATTTTTTGACCGTTTCACGGCGCTTATCGCAGTGCTGCTGTGTGCAGCTTCCAGCACTTTTTTTCTTTACAGCACATACATTTTGACGGATATTCCTGCTGCCATGCTGATCCTCCTTGCGTTGTTGCTATGGGTAAAGGGAAAAAATCCTCTCATCATTGGTTTTGTTGCTGCGCTTGGAATGATGATGAAGTTTCCTTGTGGTCTCTTGCTCATTATTCTTCCAGTTCTTGTGTGGTTTGGTGAAAAGCAGGCTGAGCGTTTCCGATCTGTCATCCTCTTCGTTCTTGGTGCTCTCATCATCCTCGTGCCTTTTGTGGTTTTTAATCTCGTGATGTACGCTCCCTATACGGGGAACGTGCTTGATGCGGCATTTCGTCCCTTGATTCTAGCCAAGTCCCATGAATCGGGCATTTCGGGATATGTTCCCGGACTTGCAAAGAACCTTCTCTTCTATCCAAGCGTTCTTCTATCATCCAATTTGCTTCTTGTGTTTTCCATCGTGGGGATTGTGTTCCTTCGGAAGCGGTTCAAATTACTTGCAGTCCTTGGTGTTGGTGCCTCCTACCTCGTATATTTCACGTCGATTGCGAACAAGCAGGATCGTTTTGTTCTGTTCATCCTTCCGTTCGTGTGCCTGCTAGCGTCTTTAGGTCTTGCGAATTCTATTATGTGTGTCATGCGTGCGAGAGTGGGGTTAATGCAGGCTCTTGCCGGGGCGATGCTCGCGATCATTATCGTTCAAGGTGCCCAATTCTCTTTTTCTGAGAATTCCCGCTATTATGGCTGGCGTCCCGCCTCGGTTCCGCCGATAGTTCATGAGTTCTACGAGTATCCACGAACGCACGGTGTGGAAGGGCCTATTTATACAACTGATCCCCTACCCGTCGTCTATAATGATAATTTGTTTATACCTTTTTACTTCATGAGCCAGAGTACCATGCTTGCGTACAATGAGTGGGAATCATCAATTAGTCCTGATCTCGTCTTCTTTTCGATGGGGTCGTTCCCGTGTCTGCCGGATGATGAATCATGTGTCGCGTCAAGGTACGCTCTTCTCGCAAGTATTGAATCGTCCTACGTTCGCATCTTTAATGCCACGTACGATGGTTCTGAATACCTGATTTTTCAGCGTTCATAGAAAGTTTTTTATGCCATCCTTCATGGGATCGTGGGATGTTGAATCATCTGCGCTTGCTCCGTCCTTACCAGTGGTATAAGAACATCCTCATATTTCTGCCGATAGTCTTTGCCGCAAAGATCTTGGACATCCATGCGGTATGGCTGACGGTGCTTGGATTTGTGAGCCTATGTCTTGTGGCATCGTCGAATTATGTGATGAATGATATTATTGACCGTGAGAGGGATCGTCTGCATCCCGAGAAGAAGAATCGTCCGCTTGCTTCAGGCATGGTGTCCATACCAGCTGCGGTTCTGCTCTTTGCGATTGTGCTTACTTTTGGGCTCCTCTTAGGGTTTTTCTTAAGTGCTGCCTTCGGCGCCATTCTGTGCATCTTCTTCCTTCTCACGTTGTTCTATAGCGTATGGTGGAAGGAAGAGCCGTTCCTCGACGTGATTATGATCTCTATTAACTTCATGTTGCGTTCCGTTATCGGCGCTTTTGTTATTACGGTTGGCTTTGCTCCGTACCTCAAGGTTTCGTCCTGGCTAGTCCTTGGGACGTTCTTTGCTGCCCTTTTCCTTTCTATTGGGAAACGCGAGGCTGACTTGAGGTTTCTTGGGTCCGATGCCGCAAGCCACAAGAAGGTGCTCTCGTACTACGACGTGAACTTAACTGAGGGTATGAGGTACATTTCCACTGCCTTGTTAATCATGGCATACGCTCTGTACTCATTCTACAGCCAGTACCATCTGCTCCTGTTCTCTGTTCCTGTTGTCATGTATGCCATTTTCCGCTACTCCAAGCTAATTGCCGATGGCTCAGTTATTGCGCGTCATCCGCATCATGTTTTTGAGGATGGCCGAATGGTGTTTTCCATGGTGCTCTGGGGATTCATCGCGTTCATTTCAATCTACTGGTGGCAGGCATGAGGATTGATGCACATACTCACACGAACTATTCGCATGATTGTCTCATGCCACTCCGTACTCTCAAGGCAAAGTACGCTCGTATGAGGATTATCCCGATCATTACGGATCACAACAGGTTTCTCGGGGCTGAGAGGTATTCACGTATTGCGCAGTGTATAAAAGGCTTGGAGATCGGCACGCGTGATGGTGAGATAATCGGTATCTTTTTGCATAAGCCTGTGCGGCCTCATCTTCCTCTCGAAAGGACTTTGGATTTGATTCATTCGCAGGGCGGCCTTGCGATAGCTCCGCATCCGTTTGATCGATTGCGAAGGAAGCGTATTCCTCATGTGATGCTTAAGCGCCTCATAAGGAAGATTGACATCATCGAGGTCTTCAATAGCCGCACTGTTTTCCAGGAGGACAATATCTGCGCTGAGGAGTTCGCGAGGGAACACCATAAGCCCATGATTGTTGGCTCTGATTCCCACACCTGGATGGAGGTTGGGCGTTCGTACGTCGATATGCCAGCGTTTAAATCCCCAAGAGAGTTCCTCAAGAATCTTTCGAAGGCAAAGCTGGTGAGGCATAGGAGCCCAATCATCGCTCACGTCTTCACGAAGTCTCTCAAGTTCTTGCGTGGCATCCGTTGAATGCTGACAGTATTCGAAAGTTTTGCTTTCACGTAAATCTCCCTTGTATTAACCCCAAAAATTTATAAACTTGCAAATATGCTCTCATCGCATGGATGAAGACCCAAAGGAGGAATTGCTGAAGTTGCGTTCACAGCAAAAACTTGTTGAGAACCGTGTGCAAGCTATCATTAATATCCTTAGCCGCGAGGGTATTTTGTCGCGTCAGGAAGTGAATGATGAACTTGAGCGGCTGGTGCAGGGAGACGATGAGAAGTAATATTGTGCTTGTTCTGTTGATGCTGCTTGCGGCTTGTACGAGCGTTAAGCCCTTTACAAATGAAGATGCCGTTGCCATTGCTCAGCAGTTTGTGGAGGACCGTGTTCGTTTCTTCGCATCCGAAACCATAAATGGCTCAACGGAGAATATTCCTGCTGCGGATATTAGCATCATCCGGGTATATCCGGAAGCGGACGGAATGTGGACCGTGCTTCTCTACGTTGAAGGTCTTGCGGACAATGTCACGAAGCGTGGAGGTCTTGCAATCGCGATTGATCCGGAGAAACGCGAAGTGATCGATGCGCAGCCTTTTAATGCTCGCGCGAACGAGTCCGATAAGGCGCCTCAGCTTATCCGTTCTGATTCTGAAGTTTTGCCCCAGGATTAAGAAGTTCTAGATAGAGACTTGTCCTTTGATAAGGTTGTAGGTGTCAACGATATTCTGGTATACCCGCGTTTTTTCGTCGTCTGGGAGTTTTGAGTAGATTTCGCTGATGCGGTCGTAGCTCTTCTTAACTTCCATGAGGTGGCCAGCATCAAGATTTCGCTTGATTTCCATGATAATTGCAATGATGGTGTCAACTCCCCCAATCCCATGCTGCTGTGCTTCTTTCTGGAGGCCTGATAGTTCTGTCTGGAGTTTCTTGATCTCCACTTTTGTGACGATGACCCGCTCAAGGGCTTTCTCTTTTTCCGCGACGACTTTTTCTCGATCGGCAATCTGCTTTTCCATCATGTGGAGTTTTTCGAGTTTCTCGTCTGCACGCTTTCGTTCTTGATCGATGTGCTTGAGTTTTGCGTCCATCTTGTGTTGTTCAGCTTGGAGGGCTTTCTCGGCGTGCATCATTTCCATCTTCTTGTCTGTCTCTTGTTTCATCAGCTTGTTTAGCTCTTCTTCTTTTGCCATGAGGATGGAGACTTCTTCTTTCATCTTCGTTCGCTGCTCATCGATACTGTGGTTGAGTGCGTTGAGAGTAGCCTGCCGATCCGTGATTTGTTTTTGGAATTCCTCGATTCGTGTCACATGCTTTTGTATTTCTTGTGCCCGCTGTGCTTGTTCTTTCTCAAGATTTCGCTTCATCGAGTCTAGCTCGATCTGCCGCTTGCGCATGCTCTGCTCTTGGCTTGCCACCTGTTCCTCGCGTAGCTTTTGCTCTTCTTCTTTCTTGCGTACAGCAGCGCTTCGCGCCTCGGTGTCTGCTTTGAGCCTGAGGAGTTCCTGCCGTTCAGTCTCGATACGCTTGCGTTCACCATCCATTCCCTCAAGCACTTTCTTTTGTTCTGCGTACCTGCCGAGCACTTCAACTTCTTCCTTTTTCATAGAATCGATTTTTGCTTGGTGTTTTGCAATGAATGTCTCGGTTTTTACTCGTTCCGCGAGTACTTTTTTCTCGTATCCATGCATCAACCGAAGATTGCTTGCGATGAGTTTCCGCGCTCGTCCGAGGGTATGTTCTTCATGTGCAAGTTCTGCCGCATGTGTTTCAAGATGTTTTGAGTATCGCTCAAGTTCCCTGAACCTTTTTTCGAACTCCTCGACTTTCTTGGTAAGCTCCTGCTTGAGGGCCGCGGCGCTTTTATATTCCGTGGTGATCTTCCTCTTTCCTTCCGCGACGGTTTTCTCATGCTCTTCGCGCGCGGATTTGAGCTCTTCATATTGCTTCTTTAGCGCATCCTGGTCTTGTTTGATTCTTTCGAGCGTTTCTTGGTTTTTCTTGTCCATCTCTTCGACTTTTTTTGCCTGTTCGTGGCTCTTGGAGAGCGCTTGTTCTAGGTGGACGAATGCGTCTTCGAGAGTGACTGGCTGCTCGACCTTTTCCTTGATCTCAAGGGCACTTTGTTCTATTGCTTTGTTAATCTGTTCCGCGGGAGGTAAATCTGGTGGGCTTTGTTTTTCTGGATTTACCTGCTTAACCTTCAAAGGATCTAGTTTATCCTTTTGGAGAACTTGCTTTGCGTCCGGTTTTTCGACTTCCTGAGCTCGTTTCTTGAACTGTGCGAGCCTGCTTCCTTCTGCCATGAATACCCCCGATTGTCACTAGAGAATGCAGCTATTGAGCATTTAAAGATTTGTTATTCCTCCCGAATGAACCTTAGCTGCATCGGGCTTTTACTGCTTGCTGGATGAACGGCGGATAGAAATTGAGCCATGGGCCGTTATCACCACAAAAGGAGGGTGTGGGAAGTTCAGTTTTCACTGCGCGACAGTCGAGTACAAGGTAGGGTCTTTGGTTCAGGATGAAGCGTTCCGCGACTTCGCAGCGCTCCTTGAGGAATGGCTGGATGTTGAGCTCTCGCACAAGCCATCCTGTGGGACTTGCGATGAAGTACGAAAAGTCAGGATCCATGGAGAGCGCGTTAACGTATTCCCTTGGGGATGCGTATCCTGCGAGGAACAGCGTGTCATAGGTGTCCGGCCAATCGCCGCTGATCATTCTATTTGTTTCGAATGCGACAAGTGGTGTGATAGGTACGGCGCCAGATATTGTTTGGTGAGGGAGTGTATGCTGCTCTATCCAGCCTGAAAGATCAGTGAATCCGTGGATGTATGCTCGCTGCACATGAGCTGGGTATACAAACGCGTTTGCTACCACAATAAAGCAGATGAATGCAATGAGGAATGAGCGTGGAAATTCCCAGCGTTCGAGGGCGTATCCTCCAAGGACTGCAGCAAATGGGCACAGGAGGACGAAGTAGTGATCATAGATTTTGAGGAGCAGGAGCATCTCGGCCAAAAATACAATGATGACGCCAAGGATTGGGTACAGGCGCTTTTCCCGTGCGGCAAAATACATTCCGATGACTGCGATAAGGAATATCATCCATTCAGATCTTAAGACGCTGAGGAATATTGAACCGTGTGATAGTGTGTAATTCGCAATGTCTGGTTTCATCCACACGAGGTACACTTGCTCCCAGAACGCCCTGCCAAACATGAGCGTGAAGAGTGCGTGGAATAGCGCCATGAGCGCTATCGTCCACCAGAACGTTTGTATATGATGCTTCTTGTGTGAGAGCAAATACTTCATGTATGCGTCAGGATTCATGTCTGGTTTGCTTCGCCGAAAGAGAATATAGTCGATAGCTAGATACACAGTTATGAGTGGGATGACGTAAAGCCCTGAGAGGATGCTGAGCGCGAAGAATAGCGCTGCTTGAGGTGGCTTTCCCATGAGGTTAAAGAGAATGCCCCAGAGGAAGAACATAAGCGTAATCTCAAGGCCTGAGTTTTGTGAGCTAAACCGAAGGACGAGATTTGAGAAGAGGAAGAGCGCGACAGTCATTGTGGCGTACATTCGTTCCATGAACCGTTTGCTGATGAGGTAGAGGGCGATAGCTGAGAGAAGTGTTGTCACGATGCTGATTGCCTTCAATACTTTGAAATGGCATGAGATCTGGCACACCCCGCTATAGATGAGAATGGGTAGCGGTGGATGTGAATGCGTGAAGTCGATGTACAGCCGCTTCCCTTGGGTCATCAGTTTTCCTGAGTAGAAATAGAGGTTCTCATCTGCTTCCTCGTGCACCATGCCGTAGATTTTGAGGAGCACGAAAACTGTCATGAGCAGGAGAATGATGAGGGATGGGATCCTGTTTTTTGCGCGTGGCATCACTCTATGGTGATCGAAGTCGTTTTTAAACCTTTTTTGTCACTGATTCCTTGGATGGGTCCATACCACATTGCTCTGCCTTGATTGGAATTATTTGCCAAAATTAGGAGACTAGCAGAAATCCTCGAGGTTGAGATCTTCAGTCTCTGAAGGTTGTTCGTGCATGGCTCTGATGGGACGCCCAAAGACCGAAGGTAATTCCATGGGAATTCTGTAGAGGCTTCCTGCAAAGTCCGTCCTGATCGCAATATCTGGATCGTCTCTGGCATTGCAGCATTCTTGGATGTCTCTCATCCCTTGATTGTCAACCTTCATGGCATAGAGTTGTGCAGGTGATAGTTTCTCAATGACGACTCCTTCATGTTCCGGGGTTATGACTCCATCGGAACGTGTGAATCCGCTTCTGGTCGCAAATTGCGCATATGCTGCTCGAAGTCCGAAAAAACTATAATCAAAACTGCTCGTGCGCGAACAGAGATACATGAGGTACTTTTGGAAATGTTGCAGTGCCGCGTTCTTGTCGATTCTGATCCTGCGCGCTACAGTCGTGCGATTGCGAGTATGGAGTTCAATTTTTGGGGACGTGAGGTATAGTTCTGGGTCAAGAAAGAAGGAGAATCGTCCGATGGTGAATGTGAATTCTGCATCGTCCTCGATGAACACTGTTGGATAGAGTAGGGTTTCGCTGTCGCACACATCGAGACGATTATCGACGAGCACGAGTGAGTCAGCAGGGCTGTCAAGATGATCGAGGATATCATGATGTAGGCGGTTAGCTGTTTGTATGTGATCCACATTCGCTCGTGGTTTGCCATCTCGATCAACCAGTTCTGCGGTTGTTTCTATGCGATACTGTCGTATTGATCGTTCAAGTTCCCCTAGCCTTGGATCATTCCTTCCCCATGCTGCCGCGCGGTTTAAGAATAGGTTTCTGATCTCTGTCTCATCAACCCAATTGTCGCCGTTTCTGTAGCGCATATCCCTTCGTCCGTAGGGGAATCGCAGCGTGAACAAATCCGCTGGGTAGTGAGAAAGAAATTTTTTATAGTATCTCCGTGCAAGAACTGCGCGTGGTTGTACAAAGTATTCTCCTTTATATAATTCCGTTCCTCGGATGATGAATGAGCTTCCTTCTGGTATCTCAAGTCTTGGTGGTGTGGCGAAGACTGCCCTTTCTGCGAAGAGTGGAACTCCATCGACTATGCAATCAAGGCCTCCCTCGACGCATCGATAATTCGTTTGTATCGAGAGCGGTTGTTCTGCGCGAGCATGGAAATAGGGAAAGAAGTCCCGCACCTCGAGTGCGAGGAGCAGGATCCCTTCTCCTCCCGATTCAAGCTTCATCCGAAAACCGCAGCACGACTTCTGGCGCGTTGTGGTAGACCGTTTTCTTGTCTCCCTGGAACACCACGATATATGCTGGATCGCGCAGGCGTGGCATTTGGAATGGTTCCTCGACGGTTCTTCCTCCAAGTTTCAGGTCTGCAAGCGGATCAACCTTCATCCGCTCAGTGCTTGTTATTTCAATGATTGGCGGGGTTTTTCCGGCACGGAGTTCGAGAAGGGTGTAAGGTACTTTATCCGTTCGGTCCTCACGAAGATAGTCTACCTCACCAATGGAGGGCTCAAAGAGGATTTTATTCGGGTGTGCAACCCATAGGCCTGTTACGCCTGTGAGTGTTCGGTCGCCAACGCTTACCTCAATTCCGGGAACCACTATGCCAACAACGCTTGGTAAGTCAAGCTGTTGTCCTGTGGGTACGCTCTGATATACCTCTCCTACTTTCTGCGCTAGTCCAGGCGCTGCTTCATGTAAGGCATTCATTGCTATCCCTCCGCTCTGGTGAGCAAGGTAGTATACGCATTGAAAATTAATAAACCTTTCCAGGGTGCATTCAAAAAATTTCCGAATTTCGTATAATCCGACTATAAGACCGTCGGTAAAAAGATCAACATTCTGAAATTCGCATGATTAATACCAGAATACGTAAATATATTAAGTGGTAGCATGTATTGCGATGAGTATCAGTGATTCTCCACACTATTGAGCTCATGGAACAACTCGATGAATGTTGCATTGCTCCACGCTTGCGATAAGCATCCTTCGCTTCTTCGCGCGCCAGCGCTGCTGATTTCAGCGTGGCATCCGGCATATCCAGAAAAGAGTATTTCCTCCGTGCTCGCGTCTATGATACGCTGAATATAGTCTTTGAAGTGGTCTGCATTGATTCGGTGCATGACAATTGCTGCGATGTTATTGATGAAATACCAAGAGTCTCCATGATGGTAGCTTTTCACGTCTTCTCCGGTGTTCTGCCATGTCATGAGGGGGTGATCAACGTCGATGCTGGAGAGTCCCCCCCATTCGAGCCACAGTTTTTCGAGTGCGTTATCAAAGCATGCCGTCCATTCTTCGTTTGAGAGGAGCCATGGGTATATGTACGCAGCGAGGAACAGGTTGGGGCGTATCGTGGTGTCAGTCTCGCCGTCTGCGAGGCACTTCCCGTCCCAGAATTTTTTTCTCACATACTGGCAGAGGCTCTCCTCAAGGCGCTTGTACACGGAATCCTTGGTGAGCGAAGAGAGGACTCGGTACATGCGCATCCGAAGAGCCTGAATTTCGATGCGCGCTCCGCTCCGGCCGTCATCGCCATACAGCGTGTCCATCCATGTTTCTTGCGGCCCGTTCGTGGCAAGACCTTCCCTCGTGTGGTTGCTAATCAGGCGCTGGATGATGATTTTCATGTTCGCGATGATGTCACTGCGTTCTTGCGCGGTTATGATGCTGTCAATAAGCTTATCATTTTCCAGTCTCTCAATAAGTTCGCTCGTGCGAAGGAACAGCCATCCGATCGCGTCTGCCGTCCCCGTATCCGTGCTTGGATACCTGTTCGGAAGGTTTCCATCGACGAGTGCTGTGCCAAATTTCGGAAGAAGGATGCTTTTAACTGTTGAGTACTCGCGTGATTGCAGTAGTCCGGTAATGCTGATGAGTTCGTCACGGTTCCATGTTTGGAAGAACCATGGTAGTCCTGCGTAGATGTTTGGCCGCTCATGGAATGTATGAGTTAATTGGTCAAGTGCATGTATGGCAGCAAGGTGTGCCATTCTTCTTCTGCTTGGGAGGTATTTCTTGTCGAATAATCCCGAGAATGAGTAGTCCCGCTGCAAGTCTGATAGCGCCATGATCCTCTGGTCGGTCTTTTTCGCTTGCTCAAGAAGGTCTTCGCTTGAGCGTGATGTGATCATGATCAGTCGTCGCGCTTCTATTCGGAACGGATTGTAGACATATCGTGTTGTTGGGAATGATCCTCTGTCCTGGTCAAATGCGTAGAATACCTCTTCCCACCGTTCCTGTCGCGTGAACTCCCCATCCCTCGCGTAAAGGATGACATACATCTTAAGTTGTTCAATCCCCTCGCTGCCGTCCTCGCGCTGATCGGTTGTTTTTCTGTATTCGATGATCGCGTAATCTTTTTCTTGCGTGATGATGCGGTAATTCCTTCCCCATACTCTATTGTCGTAGGGATGGCGTATGTCCATCAGGATTTCGAATGGTTTGTCCCCTTCATACACGAGTGCTTCCGAGTTCAGTGGGAGAAAGTAGCTCTCCGTTGCGTTTCCTCGCGTTTCGACCTTCCAGAAGTGATGGTGGACTTCTGATACGCTTCCTTCAGTACGTATAGAGTCGACGATCTTGTAGAGGTCTTCTCCGAGCATTGAAAACCATCCTCGGTATCTGCTTGCAATCCCGTATGAGAAGAATCCTCCTTTCTTGTTTGTGAGGAGAAATCCGACAGGAGAATCCGTTTGCTGCTCAATAGCAAAGTCCTTTGTATGATGGACTATCCTCATGCCTGTTCCCCAACAAGGTGATTCCTTGGACGGATCCATACGCCGATGCTCTGCATCGGCGCATATGTTCCCTATCTAAGGTTAAAAATACCCCCGGGTATCTTTTATTGCGCTTACGGTCGTATTCCGAGTTTCTGCTCCTGTTCGTATATCTTTAGCGTTGTCTTTACAACCGTGTCTGGATTGAGCGAGATGCTGTCGATTCCTGCTTCGACGAGGAACTGCGCGAATTCTGGGAAGTCGCTTGGTGCTTGTCCGCAGATTCCAATCTTTCTGCCCATCTTTTTGCACTTTGCGATGACCTCTCTGATGAGGGTTTTGACGGCCATGTTGCGCTCGTCATAGATATGCGCGACAAGGTTTGAGTCTCGGTCAAGTCCGAGCGTCAGCTGCGTCAGGTCATTGCTTCCAATGGAAAATCCGTCGAAGTGTTTTCCGAACTCTTCCGCAAGGATGACGTTGCTTGGGATCTCGCACATGACATAGACTTGTAGTCCGTTGTCTCCCCGATAGAGGCCATTGTTTGCCATTTCCGCGAGGCACTTTTGTCCTTCCTCGACTGTTCTACAGAATGGGATCATCAGCAGTAAGTTGCTGAATCCCATTTCTTCGCGTACTCTCTTGATTGCTTTGCATTCGAGCGCAAATCCCTGTCGATAACCGTCGGAATAGTAGCGTGATGCTCCTCTCCATCCGATCATGGGGTTTTCTTCCTTTGGCTCAAATGGTGATCCTCCGATCAGGTTCGCATACTCGTTTGTCTTGAAGTCGCTAAATCTCAGGATGACTTCTTTGGGATATACTGCTGCGCAGATCATCGCGACTCCTTCAGCAAGCTTGTCCACGAAGAACTGTGATTTGTCATGGTATCCCTTCGTGGTCTGGATGATCTTCTGTCGTGCTTCCTCATCCGTTACTTTGTCAAAGTGCAGAAGTGCAAGCGGATGGATCTGGATGTGCGAGTTGATGATGAACTCTTCGCGCGCAAGGCCCACTCCATCATTAGGGAGGAACGAGCACTCAAATGCCTGGCTTGGATTCGCGAGGTTCATCATAATCTTTGTTTTCGTGCGGGGGAGCTGTTCAAGGTTTGTCTCCTCTATGTGGAATGGCAGCTTTCCTTCGTACACGAATCCAGCGTCTCCTTCTGCGCATGATACCGTAATCTCTTGTCCAGTGTGCAGTACCTCAGAGCCATTGCCTGTCCCCACGAGGCATGCAATACCGAGTTCTCTTGAGATGATGGCTGCATGGCACGTTCTTCCTCCGCGGTTCGTAACGATAGCTGATGCTATCTTCATGATTGGTTCCCAGTCAGGATCCGTCATGTCTGTGACAAGCACTTCTCCCTCTTTGAACTCATGGATGTTGTGGACATCCTTGATGACATGCGCATGGCCCGCGGCGATCTTTTCTCCTACGCTCTTTCCTTCAGCAAGTACTCTTCCGCGCTGTTGGAGTTTGTATGTTCGCAGGATGTTGCGGTTCTTGTTCGCCATAACCGTTTCAGGCCTTGCCTGCACGATAAAGAGTTGGCCTGTGATTCCATCCTTTGCCCACTCCATGTCCATGGGTTTGTGGTGTCCTGCTTTCCAGGAGTAGTGGTCTTCGATTTGCATTGCCCAGCGTGCGAGCGTGAGGATCTCATCATCTGAGAGTGCGTATTTTTCCCTGTCGCTTTCGGGCGTGTCTACGGTTTTTGTCGGTTTGTTTCCATCTTTCGTGTAGATCATCTTGATCTTTTTTTCGCCAAGGGTCTTGCTGATGATTGGCCGTTTGCCTTCCCGGAGCTTTGGCTTGAATACATAGTACTCGTCTGGATTAACTGCTCCTTGGACGACGGTTTCTCCAAGCCCATAGCTTGCAGTGACGAATACGACATCCTTGAATCCGCTTTCCGTGTCGATCGAGAACATGACTCCGCTTGTGGCAAGGTCGCTCCTGACCATTTTCTGCACGCCGATGGAAAGGGCAATGGAGAAGTGATCAAAGTGCTTGTCTTCTCGGTAGGATATTGCTCTGTTCGTAAAGAGGCTTGCGAAGCATTTCCTGCATGCGTCCATGAGCATGTGCGGTCCCTTGATGTTGAGGTATGTTTCCTGCTGGCCGGCAAAGCTCGCGTCCGGGAGATCTTCCGCTGTTGCTGAGCTTCGTACAGCAACGTCGGTGTCAGGCCCGTATTGGATGCACATATGCCCGTATGCTTCGATGATGCAGTTCTTGAGTTCCTCGGGAAATTCAGCCTTGAGGATGACGTCTCGTACCTGCTGTCCTTTCATGGAGAGGTTGTGCATGTCTTTCGTGTTGAGTCCTTGCAGGATTTGGTGGATTCTGTCTTTCAGTCCTGTTTTCTCGACGAAATAGCGGTATGCGTATGCCGTGACTGCAAAGCCGTTTGGTACCTTCACGCCTTGTGGTGTGAGATTTCGGTACATTTCACCTAGCGATGCGTTCTTGCCCCCGACGAGACCGACATCCTCGATGCCGACCTGGTCGAACCATAAAATGAACATTTGTTGTTTATCCATATTTCTTTCACCTCAATAATCATACAAACGTGCTTATTCTCCCCGGTAGAATGCTGCTGCATCCTCCGGTGTGACTGGATTGATGATCATTTCGCTTGAATACTCAAATCCCGCGTGCAGTGCAAGGCGTGGGAGTATCTCGAGATGGACATGGTAGTCCTTTCCTTCGAGCCCTTCATTAAGGTAGTAGTTGTAGGGTGCGTTGAGTGCTTTAAGTCTCTGGAGTGTTTTTCGAAGGAGGTCGGCCATTCCTTCAATTTCAGCTTGCGTAAATTGCGTGATGCTTCGTGTATGCCTTTTGGGGAATATCCAGATTTCCATGGGAAACCTGCTTGCATACGGCGTGAACGCGACGCATGTTTCGTTCTCAAAGCATCTGCGGTAGCTTCCTTTCTCGATGGCGATGATGTCACAGAATGCGCATCCCTTGTGATGTACCATAGCAATAGTTTGTTTTTCTGCCGTGATGCTTGGCTTTGACGTCGCGAATATTTGGGAGTGCGAATGCATGAGGCTTGCGCCTGCCTCTCGTCCGTGATTCTTGATGACTGTAACGTACTCAATGGTATCCATAGGGAGGAGTGTTTCAATGCGTTGTTTGTACACCGAGAGAAGTTGAACGTATTCTCCGAATTCAAAGTCCCAGAGCTGTCGGTGATCTGGTGTTTCCACGATGACTTCGTGCTTTCCATAGTTTGTTGAGAACGTGAAGAATCGGTTGTCCGTCCTGACGTGCGGGTCCCCTTCCATTCGAAGCGCTGGATATTTGTTTTCGAACCATCGCATCTGCCATCCATTATCTTTCGGTATTCGACCGATTTCTGGTGGAGTGTCCTGCTCGTGTCCCGGGCAGAATGAGCACGTTGCTGGCATCGCGATCGTGCTGTCTTTCTTGAATTGGTCGGGCCTTTTTCCTCGTGCTGTTTCGATGTATACCCATCGGTCGAGGAGATAATCTTTTCGAAGTTCGCCCATTACATGCCCACCTTTTCAAGTGCGATATTGTGCGCGATGCGGTAGTTTTCTGCTAGCCTCTCCCAGTCCGCAAGCTGCGCGAGGTATTTTGCATGGATCTTGATCCTGACGCGTTCTGCATGATCGATAGTGACAAAATGGTGTAGGTAATCTGTGAAGTCAGTGGTTACGGTGTCCTCATCCTTATTGAATCGTTCAAGGATTTTGATTCCCGGAAGGTCTGTGGAGGTAAGTCCCTCGCGTTGTTTTTCGAGCATGAATTGTCCAAATCCTGACATGTCTGTCGTGAGTGACGGTACTCCCATGGCTGCAGCTTCAAGCGGTGTGTATCCCCATGGTTCGTAGTAGCTTGGGAAGAGGCCAAGGTGACATCCTACCATAGCGTCGTAATATGCGAGATCGAGAAGGCCATCATTTCCATCGAGATACACCGGATAGAAGATGACTTTCACGGGGTCCTCCTCCCTGTTGAGGAGGCCGTTTTCTCGGAATCCCTTCATGATGGGATCGTTTCCTTCATCTTCAAGGTAGTGTGTGCAGACGATTGGTGTTCCTTGCTTTTTGAATTGCAGGATATCCTTCCTGATGTGCGTCAAGAATTCTCGTGAAAAGAGTTCCTCGCAGTGCACGGTATTGTCCCTAGTCATGAGGTCCTGCACGATTTTTCTTAGGATCGATGCGCTGTTCCAGTCAACTGTATGCTGGATGTGGCGGTACGCGTTCTTGCTCTTGAGGAGGTCGATGTTGACGCCTCGGTTTCCTGCAGGTATCCAGAAGAAGACACATACTGATCTGTCGCTTTTTTCTTTCTTGAGCTGTTCGTTGAGTTTGCCAAGTGACTTGATGAGGATGTCGTATCCCTTGTTATGGTGTTCATATCTACCGACGACAAAGAACACGAGGTTGTGGTCCAGGTCAAACGTGTAGTAAGGGAAGAAGTGGAACGCGAGGTATTCGCGTATCTTGTCGCGCTTGATGACGTGTTGGATACTTGTTTCTTCTATCGTTGGGAATTTCTTGATGTCAAGGCCATTAAGCACGAGTACGTCAGGTTTTCTTCCAAGGATTTTTTCTGCTTCCATTCCGGTGATCTGGCTGACGGTCGTGAATGTGTCGCACGCTCTGGCGCATGCTCGTTCTGTTGTGAACTTGTCCCGTACGCGGAGCTTTGCTGACATATCATCTGGATTGATATCATTGAGCATGGAATACAGGGGCATACCCGTTCCTGCAATGCTGCGTCCAAGCATTGTGGCGTGGGTCGTGAACACTGTTCCAGCTTTCACTTTGGCCTTTTTGAGGTAGAGTATCGCAAATCCTGCAAGCCACTCATGGCAGTGCACGACCGCTTTTGTTTGATCTCCTGATTCTAAGTATGCTTGCACGAGTTTTCCAACCGCTGTGCTCCAGAGCATGGGTTCTTCAAAGTCCCATCCTGCAGTGTAGGAATCGATTTGATAATCTTCCCAGTAGTGTTTCTTGAGTTCGTTTTTTTGTCCTATCATAGTTTGGTATTCGATGAGGACTGCTTGGGGTTCCCCTTTCACCAGCCATTTTCCAAAGTGACACGTGATTCCTTCGCGCGCCATGCGATCGAACGCTCGTTTCATACGGTCTGGCGGTGTAAGTTCTTCAAAGTCTCCGCGCGCTTTGTCTTTAAAGAATGGTCCTACGAGAAAGTATTCTGGGTACGCTTCCTTCATGAGTGCTGCTTTGCTCGCGACAACGGTGTAGATGCCCCCGACCTTGTTGCAGACTTCCCAACTTACTTCAAACAGCACTTGCGCCCTTCCCTGTATCATGGTCACCTCTTTTTGTCACAAAAACAGGACAAAAGGCCGCTCTTCTCTATTTATATTTTGTCACACTACACGAGAGTAGCAATCAAAAAATGTACGCCCTGCCATTGGCGGTCATCATGGTAATGGGAGTAGAACTCGTCCATTCGCGCGAATAACTCTGTAATTGATTGATGGTTGGCCTGAGGCTTTGAGCTGCTGTTCAGACGAGCGTATCGTGTACGGCCCAAGTATAAGTCATAACATGTTATCACAGGGTTCGTGGTGGGATGGTGAAATACCAGGAATCGTCTATTCACTAACAAATATCGCATTGTTGGGATACTCATCCTTGATCTTTCCATTGCGCATATTGTTCTGGAACATGTAATTGTTGAACATCCTGACCGTGTCCCTCATATCAAAGTGGAGGACTTCGCGGATGCACCCGCCTCCAAACAGTTCATGGAGTGCTGGAACAATTTCCGCGTTGAATATCTCCACAAGATCTTCTTCCACCCTGCTTTCCAGGATGAAGAGAACGCAGACATGTCCCTCCCGCTCTGCGATCATTTTGATATGGAGGTGCTTTGTGATTCGGTCAAACTTGCTTGGCTTGTTGAACTGTTGCTGTACTGCTTTTCTTGTGATGCCTGATGCTAAGGTGACAACATACATCTTTTTCGCGCCAAATACTTCAAGGCCTCCCCGTCCGTTGTTGAGATAGGTCATGTAGTAGAGGTAGTTTTTCTCTTCCAGGATCTTTCGTTTTCGGTTCACAGTCTTCAACGGGATCTTTGTGCGCGTTGCGATCTTGTTGTCCGATATCCTTGGATTGCGGATGAGTTCACTCACAATCTGTTTTTCTTGGGGGTCGAGCCGATACATATGTCACCAGACGATCATTATTGACATGAATATGTCAATATATTCTTTAAATGTATATAAATTTTTCTACCCTTCCGAATGCAACGTACACGCTCATGTACCCTTCAAAAATCACGATTTCTTGACCACTTCATGGTGTTTACACATTTTTATATAATCTTTAATCGGGATTTGCTTTGACTCTGCAGAGTTAAGAGAAGAACGGACAAAGGCACGAAAGTGATACCGTTAGTGTGGGCGTACACAGCCAAACGAAAAGCCTTAGTGTTATCGAGTACAAGGTAGGTCAAAATACTCATGTGCAAGATACGTTAGGGAATACGAGTTTGCTCGTGTGAATCATTGGTATCGTTCTGCAATACGGTAGTGCTTTGAATGCCTGCGAATTGGTAGTGTGAGGTACGGGAGAATACAGAATGCGTGTGTTAATGTTCGGGTGGGAGTTTCCGCCATACAACTCAGGGGGGCTTGGAACTGCCTGTTATGGCTTGACAAAAGCTCTTTCTTCGCTAGGTACCGATGTCACATTCGTTCTGCCCCAGCTTCCTGATGATTTGACCTCTAGTCACGTCCGTCTGGTCTCTGCTTCTAGCTTCAAGAATGTCCGTTTCCGTACCGTTGATTCTCCGCTCGTTGGTTATATGACTTCTGAGTCGTACAAGAAGGCGATGACTGAGATTCATCGTTCGCGTGGTAAGCCAATCTGTGCGCTCTATGGTTCAAATCTGTATGCAGAAGTCCATCGCTATGCGGAGAACGCAAGAATCATCGCAGAGCAGGAGGACTTTGATGTCATCCACTGTCATGATTGGATGACGTATGGCGCGGGGATTAACGCAAAGAAAGTCAGCAAGAAACCGCTCGTACTGCATATTCACGCGACGGAGTTTGATCGTACAGGTGGTCATCCGAATCAGTATGTGTATGATATCGAGCGCTGGGGTTTCGAGAATGCAGACCGCATCATTGCAGTGTCCAATTACACGAAGCAGAAAGTCGTTGAGCACTATGGCATTCCTTCCGAAAAGGTTGTTGTCGTCCATAACGCTATTGAAGTTGATGGCATCAACAATTATGCCCCATCCCCAATTAAGGACACGGATAAAGTCGTGCTCTTCCTCGGGCGTATCACATTGCAGAAGGGCCCGGACTATTTTGTGTATGCTGCGCGTGCCGTTGTTGATCATTACCCTAACGTGAAGTTTGTTGTTGTGGGGAGCGGTGATATGGAGCGCTTCATGATCGAGAAGGCAACCGAGCTTGGCCTCGCTGATAAGATGCTTTTTGCGGGTTTTATGCGCGGTGCAGATCTTGACCGTGCGTATCAGATGGCTGATTTGTATGTCATGCCTTCCGTGTCTGAGCCCTTTGGCATTACTCCGCTTGAGTCTATTAAGAACGGCTGCCCTGTTCTCATATCAAAGCAGTCGGGGGTTTCTGAAGTCATCAGGAACTGCTTGAAGGTTGATTTCTGGGACATTCACAAGATGGCGGATATGATTGTGAGTGTTCTTCGCCATTCCGAGCTCCATCATGAGCTTCGTGAGAATTCAAGGAGTGAGCTTTCCACCATGACATGGGAGACGCCGGCGAGGAAATGCATTGATGTGTATCAGCGAGTGAAGGGGGAGGTCTAGCATGGTGAGTGTGTGCTTTTATTTCCAGGTACACCAGCCGTATCGTATGCGGCACTATTCCATCTTTGATATTGGGAAGAATTCGAATTATTTTGATGATGCGAAGAACCGCGCAGTGCTGAATAAGGTTGCAAACAAGTGTTATCTTCCAATGAATGCTGTGCTTCTAGATCTTTTGAAGAGTGATCCTCGTTTCAAGGTGAGTTTTTCATTTTCAGGTGTTGTCTTGGATCAGTTTGAGGAATACAATCCTGATGTGCTGAGATCGTTCCAGCAGCTCGTCGATACGAAGCAGGTGGACATTCTTGATGAGACATATCATCACTCACTTTCCTTTTTGTTCTCAAAGGACGAGTTCCGTGACCAGGTGCGTCAGCATTCGCGCAGGGTGAAGCAGCTTTTTGGTATTACGCCAACAGTCTTCCGTAATACCGAGTTGATTTTTAATAACGAGCTCGCGTATCATGTGGAAGATATGGGGTATAAGGGCATTTTGGCGGAAGGTGCTGATCACATTCTTGGCTGGCGTTCTCCAAACTTCCTCTACCGTCCGAAGACCACAAAGAGTATCAAGCTTCTCTTGAAGAATTACCGTTTGTCTGATGATATTGCGTTCCGTTTCTCAAATAAAGGATGGTCTGAGTGGCCGCTCACTGTTCCGAAATACTCACAGTGGCTCGCCGCAGCGAATGGTAATGGAAACGTCGTAAACCTGTTCATGGATTACGAGACATTTGGTGAGCACCAGTGGGAGGACACTGGGATTTTTGAGTTCATGCGTCACTTCCCGCGTGCGGTGCTAAGTCACCCCCATAATGACTTTGTGACAGTGTCTGAGGCTGTTGACAGATTCGAGCCTGTGGGAGAGCTTGATATCCATTGTCCTGTTTCCTGGGCTGATGTGGAGCGTGACTTGAGCGCGTGGACCGGGAATAAGATTCAGCAGGCTGCCATCAATCAGATCTATGCGATTGAGAAGGAGATTAAAGCGACGAACGATCCTGTGCTTATCGAGGATTGGCGTAGGTTACAGACGAGCGATCACTTTTATTACATGTGCACGAAATGGTTCAATGATGGTGACGTGCATAAATACTTTAATCCATATGACTCCCCGTACGAGTCATTTATTGCGTTCATGAACGTTTTTCAGGATTTGAAGAGGAGGACGGCCAAGGTTGCCGTTCCTCCAAGCATGATCACAGTATAAAAAAAGAGGTGAATGAATGGCGAAGGTGACCAAAGATAAGGCTCTCCAAACGCTACGTGATGTGCCCGAAGATAAATCATTCTGGCTTTTTGGTGGCAAGCGTCTGTATAGTATGAAGGATCTTGCTGCGGCCTTAAAGGACATGGACAAACAGACCTTTTTGTATCATGTCACGTCTGAGAAGAATGATTTCGCGAAGTGGGTTCAGGAAGTGATTTTGGATGATGAGCTGGGTGGCGCGCTTGGTAAAGTAAAAGCCAAGTCCTCCATGTCACGCATGGTCTCGTCCCGTTTGAAGGAATTGCAGAAATGTGCTGAGGCTTGAACTCCGAGGCTAGTATGGAAAACTCAGATATCAATCGTAGGTGCGAATCAGGACAGGCTTTCCGGTTCATGGATGGTGCTGTTGCATACTCTGTTGCCGAGTTAGCTGGAATGCTGTCGGTAGCGCGTTATGAGTATCATGCTGGCTCTGGGAGGAATGATTTTGTTGCGTGGGTGCGTGGTGTTTTCCACGACGAAGTTCTTGCAGAGAAGATTGCGGCTGCAAGAAGTCCTGAAGAACTATCCCTGGTAATAAGGCCTCCAGCCAGGTCTCCAGTGCATCAGTGGATTAGTGTTCCAATGTCAAAGGGCAGCTTGAGCATTCCCTCGTTGCATACCGAATCCCCTTCTCTTGCGGATATGCATCACCATCGGGAGCTCTCACTAAAGCATGAGGAGATTACGAAGTCTCAGAGTCTTGTTCCTCTCTCTCCGAATGTGAGTGCTGTTGAGTCTCATCCTGATGAGATGAAAAGGATGGTGAAGAAGGTAATCCATGATGATCCAACTCCTTCTCCCTCATCGCAGCCTTCATCATCCTCGCTGACGAGAAAGGATGTGCTGTTCTGGGGTCTGTGGGATTTTGCCCTGGGTATACTTGTTGGTTTTGCTATAGGGTACTTCACGTTGAAGTTTCTGTTTTAGGCAGTTAGCGTTTTAGGCTGCTGGTTTTTCTTCAGTCTTGTGTGAGAACTTTGCCATGAATCCCTTGGTGCGCTCCTTTGCTCCCTTCACTGTTCCGGATGCTTTTTTGATTTTTTCTGCGAGCCAGCCTGCGGCTGTTTTCGCAAAGGTGAATGCTTTCTTGTAATATTCCGTGCCTGCTTTGACTGCTTTTTGGGAGATCTTTACGCTGACGTCCATGATGCGGTGGACGAGTGCTAGTATGTGGACGACGAAAAAGTGGATGGTTTTTCCAAATGGCCTCCAGAGCACGCGGAGAGGGGGTCGAAGATGCAGCACGAGCCAGTTTCGGACGGGATGCCAATGGATGAGGTAATGGTCCCATCCCTGCCAGATTGGTCGAAGGACACGTCTCCGCCATCGCTCTATCCACGCCTTTCTGATCTGGCGTTTTCGGTAGGTGATGTTTTCGCCCATGATGGCAAATCCTCTCTTGATTCCGGAGACAACCAATATGAAGGGACTGATTGCTTTTCTGAGTTGTGCTTTTCTTTGCGCTTGCCGCTTCTGGTTTCGTTCAAGTGCAACAAGCTTAGCTTCATACTGATGGTGGAGATGTGCTATCTTTTCGTTGAATCGTTCCTCGATCGCGAGGAGTTCTCGTTTCAGCACTCGCATGTTCGTCTCGCCTTTTTTCTTGTAGACTTCGAGCTCTGTCTGGTATTGCTTTGCAAGGACCATTTTCTGTTCCTCATACCATGTTTCGATGTCATCTTCTTCCATGGTTATGGCCTTGCGAGAATTTTGGCGAGCTCAAGATCGCTGGTCCATCCTGCGATGATTTTCTCCCTGATGTCAATACATGCGCTGTACACAACCCTTCGAAGTTCAGGATTAAGGGCTTTATAATACACCATTAATGTGTTGTAGCCGGTGAGTGCTGCCTCGGCTCGACCCTTGCGCAGGTCGTCGTAGATTTCCCTGATGAGCATGATGGCTTTTGTTACGGGATATCCTTCTTTTGCTTCTTCAAGGTCGTGCTTGAGGTCTTTGACGTACTTCTTGAGTTTGGCGAATTCTTCTTGTTCATATGCTGCTCGTACCATCATGACGAGTGCTGGAAACTCGGCAAGTCTCATGTCAATGTAGGTTGTGTCGATGTCTTTTTTTCGGGCGTCGCTTACTTGTGCCTTGAATTCGTTGAACTCCTCAGTAAGCCGGTCTATTTCGTTTTCCATTTCCTCATCGACTGGTTTCTTGACGAGCATGTGCTTACCCTGTATGATTACCAGGTAGTGTTACCTAGTAATGTTACCTAGTAATGTTACCTAGTAATAGATGATATTTTCCACGAGGAGGGCGGCGCCTTCCTCAACGTCGATGCTAATAGTATAAGTGTCAGATGAGAGGGGCGCTGCAAATCCGCAGGTGTCTTGGCAGTATGCTCTGATCGTGGTTGCGGTATTTTCTTCTATTGACCTCGCGTACGAGTCTTCAAATCTCCCTCGATTTGTCTCTAGTTGCTGCTTGAATACGCTAGGTTCTTCATCTGCTGGAACAACATAGACTGCGGATCCGCTGACTCCCGGTTCGCCGCTCGTTGCCGTCTGCTGCAGGGCGATGGATTCTGCTGCCTGCTTGGTGAGTTTCGGGGCTGCTGCATCAGGTGTTTCCCCTGCTCCGGGGGTAGTGATCTCTCCATTACCTTCACCTGTGCCTCCCATGCTTGGAACGCTGTCTGGTACTTTCACGGCAAATTCAAAATCCTTCGTGCTTTGGTCTGAGAATCTGAACTTGAGTGTGAATCGGTCGATCAATGCTGGGTCTCGTAGTTTGATGGAATCAATCTTGAGTGTTGCCTTTGGCTCAAGGACGATGCTGGAGAGATCTGCTTCAAGTCCAAACTCTACTGGTGTAGTGAGATACTGCTTACCGTCGATATTGAGTTCCACCATCGAGTTGCTGGAAAGGCCGAGTTGTCCTCCTCCCGGGTATCCGAGGATAATTCCTCCGATCGTGATCCGGTCCGAGCTGCTGGGATTGTAGAGATACACGTTGCTGATAATCGTGTGGCTCGTATCGAGTTCACTTGAATCGTCGTGGAGGACAAGGCTTTCTGACTGCGTGTGGGTGATCATAACCTCGTCTTGTGTCTGTTGTAGTTCAACGCTTGTCTTGACGAGCTCTCCAAGGAGAAACGTGCTTGAGAGCCATCGATACCCAAGTTCTACCGTCACAACATCTGTTCCTATCGGCTCGGAAAAGGTGATGACAAGTGGTACTCCTTCGCGCTTGCGTATGGTTTGCGAGCTGCCCTTGATCTCTTCTCCATGTGATGCGCCAGCCGTCCCCTTTGCATCGTAGAAGATATCTCGTGATCCCAGCCGTATCTTGGTGACATGCTGGTTTTGGCTGCCCCACGTGAACCTCATGCTTTCAAGGAGTGCGTGGCTTTCATCGTTTCTGTTGTTGAGGTAAAGCCCATCGATTGTTTTGCCGTCCTCGGATATCTTCATGGCGCTGCGGTCAATCATGATTCCTTCTGCGTCAGGCTCCTTAACGACCATTCCGATGAGTGGTGCTTTCGTATTCTTTTGTTCGTGTGTTCGATCATATACGACGTAGCTTTGCTTGCCGTCGTTGAGCGTGACCGTCACCTGTCCCTCGCCCGCGATTTTTCCTGATACCCGGAAGTTATGGATTTCGAGCGGCTGTCCCTCATATTGTGGTCCAATTTCCAGGCTGGTGCTTTCGAACACTGGGACATTGAGGTTGACGATGTTAAACGGGGCAACAACGTAGCCCGTGACTTGCGGCTTGAAGAAATAGTGGATCACGACGACGAGCGAGAGAAGGATGATAGCTCCGATGATTCTGTTCCTGATCTTTCTCCGGTATATGTCTCGTTCGAATTCCATGTGGTTCACAGCTTGCTTTCTTCCTTTGCCTGTCCTTGTTCTATACGCTCTTTGAGTTGATAAAGCTTTTCATAGTACTCCTTTTTATTGCTGATATGTGCGTTCGTGACGAATCCATCGAGCTCTTCGTAGTATGCCCAAGCGTCATCCCAGTCTTCGTCTGCGATTCTTTCCTTGATATACTGGAATAGTCCCTCAATCCTGCCGCGTGCTTCACTTTCGCTGAGGATCTGAGTGATTTCTGGTCCTTTTTGCTCAAAACTGATTCTACGTTCAGCATCCTCTTCAAGATCTATTTCCTCGATGATAACTTTGGTTCGAGAAAGATACGTCCAGCCTCCAAAGAAGAAGATCGCGATGACTGCGTCCGCGATATAGGCACCGGTTTGTCCCAGTCGATAGTTCACGGATAATGGTATGACAAGGTACCTATGGCTGAGGAAGACGATCATCGTCATGATAGGGATTCCAATAACGAGGACGACAGGATCAAACTGTTTGTACCACGATTCCTTTGCTTGTTTCATGTTTTAGCTCCGGTTGGAGGTGGTGCGCCAGCCGCTGCTTTTGGTGGTGGTGCTTTTCCGAAGTTTTCGATCGCGTCTTTGAGGC
>CAYVYK010000011.1:0-67221 GCA_964455675.1 uncultured Methanosarcinales archaeon | reverse complement strand
ACCTGAAGGGCAACGTTTCCGGTCGCTGTCCAGAATGCGGTAGGCTGATTACCTGCGCCGCGTGATGG
This sequence comes from uncultured Methanosarcinales archaeon, assembly GCA_964455675.1. Classification (GTDB taxonomy): domain Archaea; phylum Nanobdellota; class Nanobdellia; order Woesearchaeales; family CAYVYK01; genus CAYVYK01. The sequence continues at coordinate 67,153 of CAYVYK010000011.1, read as the reverse complement.
GTAGCTGAGTGTCCCCTTTGGTGTGCGGGGGAGAAATCTCCCGCACACCTTTTTTGGTGTATGATCCTGGCGAGAGCGCGTGTGGTACGACCACCCTCGGTGCAAGGACGTGGATGAGAGTATTTTCTGCGACTCGGAGAAACGAATCCGCGTTGCGAAAGGAGGTGTCTAGCGAGCGTATCCCATGGGTTCACAGCTCTGCTGTGTTTTCGAGCGAGGGCAGAAGTCTTGCTTTCTGCAGTGGGCGGAAAGCGGTGTTTTCAACCCTGGGACAAGGGAGAACCTTCATGTTACGCAAACAAATCACCGTGGTTGTATTGTTACTCTCGTCCGTGGCCTGTGCGGATTATCCGGCGCAAAACACGGACTGCTCCGGTGCCCCGATCACTTCCGAGGAGTACAGCCTCTTGACGGGAGTACTGGACGACATCGCGGCGCAGTATTGCGCGGTGTTCACGACGCCCTACGAGTACTGCTCGGAGCTTCCTCTCTACCTCGAGGGTGTTCCATCGACGTGTCAGGTCTCAAACGGCTGGCGTAACTACTACGAGAATCCGGAGACGTTTCTCTTCGAGCCGCTGACGGTGAAACTCTTCACCGTCGACGACCTGTTGCAGCTCGGTGACATTCCGCCCGAGGACGAGGCGAACCTGCGCGCTCGTAACTACCTTTTCGGAAACTGTAGCGGCGTCGTTACGACCAGTCAAGGCGAGGCCGCATTTACCGGCGTGCTGTTCTCCTGGGCAGATGACCTGGGTGTTCAGTGGTCGTATCTGCTAGTGAAAGGAATTCTGACGACCGACCAGGCCGACCGTCGGCGTTCCTTGCTGGAGTGCGACCTGAACATGTCCGTACTCAATCCCAAGTTCGCTCCCTGCTACAACCAGTTTCACCAGTGCCGCGATAACGCCCAGAACGAGCTCGACGAGGACCTCGAGGGTGCGAGCGATGACTGGTGGCTGTGCATGGGCGCCGTCGGCCTCGGCGTCGCACTGCAGTCAACATGTCTTGGATGTACCGCTGGGGGTCCATTCGCGCCCATCTGCTGGTACGGGTGTCTGTGCCTCATGGGGACTGAGTCTGTCCTCGGTGCGACGATCTGCCAGAACAGCTGGGAAGGTGCCGTCGACGCTGCTCAAGATCAGTACGATAACGCGATGGCCTGGTGCAAACACAACCTCGACGACTGCATTGCTGCCGTGAATAATTCGGGCGGCTCGGGATCATCCGCGTCCAGTCCTCCGGCTTCGGTTGTGAGGTGAAACAATGCGACACGTGGTGATGTTCATCGTGGGCTTGCTTCTGACATTCGGGGCACTTTTCATCATGTACACCGAACTCGACGCTCCGTTTCGCGTCGCTCGCGTTGGCTCCACGCTCCCGCTGATCCAGCTGATCATGGCGGGCGGCGTTCTGATGTCGAGCGGTCTCGCCTGTCGCATGAGCAAGTACGCGATGGTCGGTGCATTCGCCCCGCTTGCGCTCTCGCTGCCTGCTGCATACGGCATGATGCCTGAGTCCTTGCGGAGTGCACTGCAGGTCGGAAGCTTGCTCGTCATGGTGTGCGCTTTTGCGCCAGTCGTTGTCGACATCAGGCAGCGGCCGAAGGTCGGTCACTGCGCGCACTGCGGCTACGATCTGACGGGTAACGCCTCAGGTCGCTGTCCGGAGTGCGGCACTGCTGTTGCGTGCGGTTAACTCCTTGGCTTGGGGAGCTGGCAGAGCTGCCCGCTCCCCGGGCCTCCTTTTAGCAGAAGAGCAATAGTTTGTTGAGAGGAGGTATAACCTCAGGATGGTGATACATGTTCGTCCCTGTGCTATTGATGATTCTCGCGTGCGCATGTTACTCTCTCTCTGTGTTTTGTGAGCGACGGATTGGGTTGCGCGCGTGGATCATTGTGTGCTTCTGGTGTGGTTTCCTCTGTGATCTTGGAGGTACTGCTGCCATGTTTACGTTGCACACATCAAGCTCTGTCGGTCGATCCGCTCACACAGTGCTTGGTTTACCTGCATTGCTCATCATGGGACTTCATGCATGCTGGGCTGCGGGAGTATGGTTGACAAACCATGAATCCTGGCGGCGCCACTTCAGAACATGGAGCGTCCGCGCCTATCTGGTGTGGCTGACTGCCTTTCTTTCAGGAGCGCTCCTCGCGCTCTAGGAGGTTTTTTTATGGACACAAAACCAGTCGATGAGTTGCAGCCAAGGATGGACATTCAACCCATCCTTCCCCCTGAAATCGAGTATCCGGACATTCCGTTCTGGCGGACTGACATCCGTCGGGAGGAGAGGTTTCACGTCATCAACGCTGATGACCTCCCGACGGAGATGCTCCTCGAGTCCCTGGGCCTGGAGAATTCCCCGCTCCGTGAAAGTTTCGGGATCTGCGTTGAGGACGAGATCCGCCGTCGCCACGCCCTCTGTCGTTTTCTGCACGAAAATCCCGATCTCATGGACTTCATCATGCGTGAAGGTGTGCGCACTGCTCCGCTTCCTGAATCTGCCGATGCGTTTCTGACGTATTTCTCATTGGTTCCTCACAATCCGCACTGGCGCCGTGTGCACGCATTCCTCGAGCTGATGAGCAAGGTGCGCAGCCAGGTTCCGGCCAACGTTCGGGAGTTCGCCGCGACGCTGAGGATGTCCTCCTGCATTGAGCCTCTCGAATCCCAGATGGCCGTCGCGATCACGGGCGAGGTCGAGAAGATGTCCGTCATGGCTGGCACGATTGAGTTCACACTTGGTACAGGCGCTCGCCTCTTCACAAGGCTCTCTGATGATGAACTCCAGAAAAAAGGGACCACACTCACCACTACCGATGAGGAGGACACGGATTCTGCTGGCACGGACGATGATGGCGGTTCGGGCGACGATGACGTGCCCATTCGGCGCCGTGATCAAAAGCCCACGCCGTCGAAGCGTACATCCGCACCAGCCGGGGAGCGTGAAGTCTATCTGGAGATGGGTGATAGGCGTATATCGGATCGCTCTCTCTGGACGAAGCCCCCAGAGTTCACCCTGGCCGTCCTAACTCCGATCGGCTGCACGGCGAGTGGTCATCGCAAGTACGCTTCCGACCTCACGAGTGCGTCGGTGATTCCCTATCCCGAGTGGTCGGAGGGATTCAGTGTGCTTCATCCCAAGTCCTGGGTGCCGTTCCTGAGCGAGTGGAAGAGGGGTCGCATTGACATTGCGAATGAGGAACATCGTCGCAGTGTGTGCGAGCGGATGGTGATCACGAAGGTCCCTGACTGCACGGTTCTCGAGGTGATGACTGCGGTTTTGACGAAACTGCGGGAGTCCGTTCGTTGGAACGAGAGCTTGTGCGAGATGCTGAACAAAAGCAAGCTCAAGGTTCGCTTCGCCTATGATCATGGCGGCCTCAAGGTCGAGATTTTCAGCCTCGATCCGGTTGTCCAGGAGGAACGCTACGAGGCTAACTTCGGTGAGGACTTCGCCGGGTACACGACCCTGCAGCAGGCGGCGATGCAGAGCTGTCGTCGGGAATATCTGAATCAGCGCACCGAGCGCGTTCGCCTGCTAAGCCTCGCCGCCCTCACGGCGCGTCTGCAGAAGTCCGCAGGAGATCTGTTCTATACGCAGTTTGGCGCAAAGTCCCCAGGCACTGATCAGTACTTTCGGTGGTTTGCCCTAAAGCATCTCTACACCGATCCCGCGCTTCATGCGCTTTACGAGGCCGCGCAAGATGCGAGGAGTTTCTTCGATCGTGCGATGCAGACGCTCTGCCACGTTTCGAGCATCATCCATCGGTATCACCAGATGCAGGACGATCTGCGCGAGAAGAAGCTGCCGCATTCGATCTGCTTCGCTGACATCCAGGATGGTGACGATCACGTCGTTGCGTTCAAGGATCTGCTTCCGATCCAGCTCCTCGTGCTCGGCGAGAATCAGCGGCCCCGGCCGATCGGCGCTCTTCCCGACTTGAACGGTGATATTCTCGTCATCACGGGCGAGCACGGCGGCGGCAAGAGTGTAGCGCTCAAGACGATTGGTCTCGACCTCTGGTCTGCTATGAGCGGGCTTCCCATCTTCGGCAGCTACTTCAAGACGAACATCAAGCAAGTCCTCGGTGTTGTGTTCGTCAAGACAACCGAGAAGGAGAGCGCGTCCACGTGCTCCCTCCTCTGGAAGAAAACAGCATCCGTGCTCGCGGGCATCAAGAACGTCGACGGCCGTCTTGTGGTCGTCTTGCTCGACGAGCTTGGGTTTGGTACGCAGGAGCAGGCTGGCTACATTGCGGGCAACGCGCTCTTGCAGCGGCTCAAGCAGCACGGCGCGAGTGTCATCCTCGCCACCCAAATCCAGATGCTGGCTGCCCAGCTCGAGCAGCAGGGTGGCGCGGCATGCTTCCGGTATGATCGCAAGCACCGCCTGACTCCTGGCATCGGCGATGGGAACCTGCCTGGGCTTCTGAATGAGGTTGGCTTGGGTGATCTCCTCGCCGAGGGAGGTGGTGAGTATATGCAGAGAGGGCCTGTTCGGCAGCTGTGGACTGCCGCGCGCTCGAGCCGAGGTCTTCGTGGTGCTCTTGGTATCCCTCGAGTGGTTGCGGATCTGCTGCGTCGCGACCGCTAGCGAGATGCGTATCAATTAACCTGTTACTCGTCATCGCTGGGCACTATCCAGCGTATTGGGAGTGTTCATCATGAATGGTACAGTGACAAGGGGGTTTCGTAAAAAGGAGGACGAGTTCCTCAAAGGGCTTGAGGAAAATCTGCGCTCTGCGTCTGCACGTCTGCTTCCGGGTCGTCGCGAGCGGGTGTTCTTCGACTTTGCCGAGGATCTTCGTGCTGAACTGATCGATCGGCGCGTGTACGACCAGGACGTAATCGATAGTCTGCCGCTAAGTCGCGGATTCTCCATGTTTCATCTCGGTTGGAGTCCGCTGCATGGTGGCGGGTATGTGCGGAGCATCCTCACAGTGTCAGTCCTCGCTCCTCCTCGTCTCTATCTCGACCATGATCGTCCCGACGAGGTTGGCTGCAGGGACTTCTTAGATCACCTCAACCGCGTGGTCGTGTCGTGTAAAACGCCGCAGTGCATCGTCGTCTTCAGCCCGTCCGGTTTCGAGCAGGACGTCGAGGATTGTGCTCGAATGCTGGTCCCAAAGAGCGTCTCCTTGGTGCTCGTCGACGAGCACTGGAAGGTGCTGTCGCTTGACCGCAGCATTAACCCCGCTTTGCTTGCGCTCTTCGATCCCTCCGTTGCGAATCGAGAGGGTGCTGCGCAGGCGATCAGCGAGCTCAACTCTCAGCTTCTCACTGGCGGCGTTACGATCCAGGAGGTGGCGGAGTGCTTGGAGGTTCCATCGGCTGTTGCCGTGGATCTCGTGCATGCTGCTACAGAGAAGGATCGCGAGCTCCATGTCTCCACTGCTTCAGGAGTTTCTCTGCTGTATCGCGGCGCCCCTGAGGCGAAGTCACATCGCTTGTTTGCGCGCCTCGGTCAGAGCGTGCGTCTAATCGTTTCCAAGGACGCGCGTCTCGCCCGCAAGGTGAACCATCTTTCTGAGGTTCGCGTCCTCATTGCCCGACGGCGTGATGAGGCGCTGCAGCAGATTGACCTGCTGGAGAACGAAGAGCAGGATCTGCTGTCTGCCGGCGCGGCTACTACCTCAGTACTGGATAAACGTCGCGCGGCGTCGAAGATCCGCGAGGTGCGTTCCACTCTTCGTCGTCAACGGAACTTCGCGAATGTGTACGGTCAGCAGCTTGACATCTTGGGTACGCACATCTTTCATCTTCAGACGAGCAGGGTGGCAAGGGAAGTCGCTCTGCCGTCAATGCAGGAACTGACGGCCGTCGCCGCCAGCACGCAGGAGATGATGGATGAGCTAAGTTCGATGGCCGCACTCGCGAATGTGGTGGATCATCTGCCGGATGATTCTACGGAGGAGGCTGCGATTCTGAGGGAACTCTCTGGCGAGGGTGGTGAGGTCGCAGAGAATCGAGTCGTGATTAAGATGCCTGAGCCGGACGCGCCTCGCGCATTGTCTGCAGAAGCGTTGTCCGCGGAATAGGCAACAGCAGAATCAACAACAGAGGCAGCAGGGTGCCTTGGTGTACGGGAACTCCCTGCAAGTTCCCGCATGAGGTATCAAATATGAAATCCAGCATGAAATCGAGCAAGTCCCTCATCCTTCTGGTGCCCGCGATCATAATTCTGGTCAGCGTGGTCGGCTACGCGTTCGTCGACGATTACCCGGTCTGCACCGACAAGCCGATGGACAAGCTGTTCGCGGCGAGGTCGATCACCGTCCGCGAGAAGCGCTTCTCCTTTGGCAAGCACTACGACCTCATTGTCAACAAGGAGATCGTCGCCACCGTGAAGGGTAAATCGTGGAAAACCTTCGGCGACATCTTCACGCTCGCGGCAAGTGATGGCAAAGTGATTGCTCGCGAGGAGGAGCAGAAGGGGTTCTTTCAGTGGAACCGCGCCGCGATTTGTTACGACGGCAGCGGCAAGGTCACCGGCCACATCGGCGAGGAGTCGTTCGACAGCTTGTTCTCTCCACTGAGCTACGTTTTCCACTTTTACGACGCAGACAAGAAGGAAGTCGGCCGCTCGGAAAAGCACGGCAACATGGCCTGGAGTAATCACAAGCTCAAGGACCTGGCGGGGAACGTCGACTATGATGTCGATCGCGAGGCCACGTTCGTAGATGGCGATACTTACGTCGTCACTATCGTGGATTACGAGAGCGGCATCTCGCTTCCCCACGCGCTCCTGCTTGTGTGTATCGAGGACGCCATCGCGGACGCGCACACGGCTAAGGACTAGCAGGTGGCGTGTTGATTCGGCTTCAAGGGGATGAACATGGAGGTGCTATGATCGGAATAGAGCGTAACATCGGAACATCGGTGCACTCCGCCGCTGCGATCGTGAACGCGGTCGAGCGTCTTGTCGGCGGCACGTGCCACTGGTACCCTGATAACGTCAGTCCTGCAATGTTTGTGCAGCAGGACTTCATGACCCAGCTCGCTCCACGCTGCAGGCCTTCTCTCACTTTGATTCCGGAGATGAAGGTACTGGTTGGCTATAACCGCGATTTTCTCTGCGAGTTTGTGGCGGATCAGATCGGCGCGCCGGTGCGGTCCTATCTTTGCGCATCCGAGCCGCCCTATCTCCTCGCCGCTGTCGTTCTGTCACTTGACGTGTGCGTGGGCGAGGCGATCGCGGATGGCAAGATGCTGCTGCTGCGCGATGCGTCAGTCTTTCGGTCCGCGGTACAGCCCGGAGTCGTCGTCGCGATCCCTCTTGGTGACAAGGACACGCTGTACCTGACGCATTGCGAGGAGAGTCCCGAACTGAAGAATGTGTGGAAGTTGTCAGAGGCTGTGCTGGCATCCCTCCAGCCTCTGACCTCGCGTGCAATCTCGATTCCGTCGCTCGACGCAGATGTCCTGCTTCCTGCCGACTGGATGTGCGGTATGGCAGTTCAGCGTGAACCTGGCGAACGAAATCCGCTCGCTGTCATCGCGGACATCGTGCGGATGCTGAAGCTGCGTGTTCACGGGGCGCCATCGAAAGGTTCGGTCGGTAAGCACGATACCCTGCGGCTTCCCGTGCTTGCCACCCTCGTGCGCGAAGGCCTGAGCTTTCCGCTCTGGTCTGCCTGGATTGCGAAGCCGCAGGATCGAGGATGAGTATGTCATTCATGGCAACGCAGGTGAAGGAACACGCTTTGCGGACCAAGCTTGTTCTCTTCGTGGCATCGCTCCTTGCCTACGCGCTTCTATTCGGCTGGGCAACGGGCGGGATCCTGCTCCTCATGATCTTCGTGCACGAGCAGGGCCACTTGTCCGCGTCCCGATTCTTCAAGATAAAGACGCTCGGCGTGTTCATGATTCCCTTCATGGGGGGCGTCGCGCTGAGTGCCGAGCGTGCCAAGACTCGCTGGCAGGAAGCTATCATCTACCTCATGGGTCCGATGTTTGGTTTCCTGTTTTGCGTTGTGCTCGCGCAGATTTTCGTGCACACTGGCAACATCTTCTGTGCAAGGGCAGCGCTGATCTGCGCGCTCATCAACCTCTTCAACCTCCTGCCGATCTATCCGCTCGATGGCGGCGGAATCGTTAGTGAGGTTGCCTACTCCGTGCACCGCGTTCTCGGGTTCAGTCTGAAGGTGGCCGCTATCGGCGGACTCTTCCTGCTGGCAGTATATCTGGGCAGTCCGAGGAACACCATGTTTTTCGGGCTGCTCGCCTTGATGTCGCTCAGCAGTATCAGACGGGACTATGAGAATCTGTTCGTTGCGCCAAGAATTCTTGAGCGCATGGGCAAATTCTTGGCGCAGCATGAGGATCGTCTGAGCACTCCGGACGCTCTCATCGCTCACGGAATTCTGGATGATGCACGGAGAAAGGTGGAGGCCCCCCCTGCAATGCGCTGGTGGCAGATTTTTCTCGTCCTTGGAGTCTACCTGGGGATGATTGCCGCCTTTGTGGGTATCATGGTGCAGACAATTCCAGCCGTACCTAAGCTCTGACATTTGAGAGTAAACTCCTACCGCGCACATCTCGGAGGCGCGCTCCGATCTCTTCAAAAAATTGGAGGAGGAAGGAAGGGAGAGGAGTTGACTTGTTGGCATGCGCGGTTGTCGACGGGTCGCGCTTCCATGGAGCCGGGGTGCATCCCCGCGCCTCGGCTCCTTTTTTTGGGAAGTTCTTTCCTTGGTCGATCATCCTGAGTTGGTGATCGCCTCGGGTTCCATTCTTCTAACCCTTGGTGCATCTTCTGCACCTGGTGCGTGATATAAGGTCGTAAACGGTCAACGGTAATTGGTGCAGGCCTTGCCTGTGAAGAACAAGGAGTCACTCATGAAGAAACACAAGAAATATCGTTACTCAAGAGTTCAGATGGAGTATCTGGCTTCCGTGACGCCGCCCTCGATGAAGACTGTAGACGGCGCGGCGCGTGAGGCGTTCGTTGCTGCATTCCGTGCCCGGTTTCCCACCGTTCCGGCGTGGGTCAAGGACTCTTCCCTCATCCGCAAGTGTTGGAAGATGCACGGCAAGACCGTCGCGATTGTGCCGCCGAAGGCCAGGGTCGCGAAAGTGATCAATAACAAGGTCGGCCGCGGACCGCTGCACACGTACACTCCCGAGCAGGATCAGTTCATCATCGGGCTCGGCGAGCGGAGCGGGTCGTGGAAGCGACGCGCGGCAAAGTTCAACCGAACGTTCGGCTGCAAGGTCACGTCGCGCAGTATCCAGCAGCACTTCTACGTCCTGCGGAAGCGTGGGGCAATTCCCGTAGCTCCGGCGGCCGAAGCGAAAGTCATGGCATGCGCACCGGGAGCATCCTTCATTCTCCTCGTGGACGGCGTCCAGGTGTGGTCAGGTTCCAAGCGTCCGAACGTCGAGCTCAGATCAGTCACGACCGAGACGCTCTGATTGCGCCATCGCGTAGGGTCGCGCGGTCCTCCGAGGGAATGTATCATGATGAAACTCACTCAAAGAGAAACAGAGTTTCTCCTTGCTGTGAGACCGCCGACGATGCACCCGTACGACACTGATCGTCGTGCGAGTCTGTTGGCAAATTTTCGTCTGCGGTTTCGGGGCAGGAGAGTGTCCGAACAACGGTTGGTTCGGGAGTGCCAGCAGCTCCATCGCAAAAAGCGACGGGAGGAAACAAAGCAGCACTACCGAATCATGGTCGATGGTGTAATAGTATGGCATGGTACCCATCGGCCGAAGGTCTTGATCATGCCAGTGCGAGGGTCATGATGTACCAGGAAAGGCTCGAGGCCTATATGGCCCAGCACGACCTACAGGGAGCTGCCGCACTCGTCGTGCACCTCCGAAAGGAGACCGGAAAAGCAGTTCCTCGAACAACTGTCCAGAACTGGCTGAAGGGTTTGAAGCCCGCGAAGAAGTACCGCAAGTTACTGGACGATCTGCTTGCCGGTAAGCACAAATCCCCAATCTTGGATCGTGTGGTGAAGCTCGCTGGTGATCAGATCATTGTGCTGACCCCGCTCCTGAGACAACTCGTCAACGAGGATGATAGCACCTATCGGGTGCGTCTGCGACAAGATCTCGGCGGGTCATTCCATGAGTTCCTCGAGGCAGTTCGTGCGATCACGAGCGAAATGATGAGGGAGCGGGTTCTAAGTGACCGCAAGGAGGTGGCCGTTGATTGAACAAACGTTCGGTGTTAAACTTGGGTACCACCAGGGCAACGTTGCCCTCTACCTCGCTCAGAAGTATGGAACGCTCGAACAGGTCATCTTGGAGCTCGTGCAGAATCTCCTCGACAAGAAGGCGCAGACTGCGCTTATCCGCTTGAATCTCAAGCGTCGGCGTCTCCAGTCCTGGGATGATGGTCTTGGCGCGTCGCTTGAGGAGATCACTCGTCGGATCAACTGCGTCGGTCAGCGTCAGAAGGGTGATGACGACATCGGCGAGAAGGGCATCGGTAATCTCGCGCCTCTCGCTGTTGGAGCCAAGTACCGCATCATCACGCGCGATGCAACGGTCCACAATCCGCCCCCGTTCTTCGAGATCATTCTGGACCGTGAGGCGGTTGCGGGCCAAAGGGACGTCGAATTCGCTGGCAAGCACTTGCCTGTGAGCTGGGGGTTCAAGGACCGTTATGCCGGGATGTCGAGCTACATTGATGTTCAGGATATTGACGGCGCTCACATCCGGCGGCTCGCGAAGATCCCAAACCTGCTCGACGAGATCGTCGATACTATCGCCCAGACGTTCCCGGGAAGAATCCGCGATTCCGGCATCAAGATCCGGATTGAGGTTGTGGACGAGAAAGGAGTTCCCGTCGAAAAGATCGTCCACCCCATCGAGTTTCCTGGGAGACGCGAGGAATTCCTCATCGAGACTCCGCGCGGTACGGTGTCCTTTGAGGTCTACCTCACGGTCACGCAGGTGAAGAATCCGCGCGTGCTCGTCGACCACCAGGGGAAGTATTCGTTCCCGCTGTCGAACCTTCGTGACGTCTGGCCCGCGGTCAGTCACTTCTTCGGATGCGGTTATGTGCAGGGTCGCATCCGCGTGGATTTCTGCACGATCGATCCTGACCGCACGAACTTTGAGGTCAACGAGGGTCTTGAGGCGTTTCAGGACGCGGTTCTTCAGTTCGTCGTCGACTACGGAGAGCCTTGGCTTGAGCGCTTGAAGGAGCAGCGCGAGGAAGATCGCCTCATGGAGGTCGCGGAGCGCGTCATCCGGAATCTGGAGAGTGACATCTTCCAGGATCCCGAGCTCGTTCCCGAATTCTTCAAGAAGCCCGATCGAACGCCCGAACCTCCACCAACGCAGACGCGCAAGAAGGTGCGCAAGAAGGCCGAGGTGCCAAGTATTCGGCGTGCTGAGCCAAAGGCGCGTAAGCCTCGGGCGTATAAGGTCCAGAGTTCCCAGCTTCGGATCGTCTTCAAGGAGGGCGACGAGACTCATGGGAATCTCTGGCGGGCTCGCCTCGGTTCTGGTGGTGACGAAGCTCGCGCGATCGTCATCAACCTCACCCATCGTGACATGATCGATGCGGAGCAGCATGGAAACGTCGCTCTGCAGCAGTACATCGGGTTCCTCGTGGCGACGAGGCTTGCAGGTCTGATGGCGCCAAATCAAGCGCAAGTCCCTGGCTTCATCGACGTCGCGGAGTCATGGATGCTTCCCTACGTGGATGCGATGCGATTCCAGCCAGGTAAATAGCCATTGGTACATGACGATGGCTGCGTCTGTCTTACTGAACGGGCCGCCGCGCTGATTCACCTGATGTGCGGCGGCCCGTTTATTTTCAAAACCTCATTGGCCTGCCGTCTCGCACGACTGGATAGGAGCAAGTATGGGCGATCGAATGTTGTTCGAGATTCGTCGAATGTTGATCGAGATTCATCTTGCGTTCGTCAACGGTGTTCCGGGCGATGACGCGACATCCCTGCTCGAGTGCATCCTGACGGCGCTGCACGGGCTGCCTTTTGAGCAGAGTGTTGAGTTCGCATTCTGTGACACGAGGTGTGTTCGTGTTCGTGACAAGTGCGTGCTCACGCCGACGCGCTACGGAGTTGTGTTCGCGCAGAATCGTGAAGACCTACAGGTGGTCGCCGAGCGCATCAAGCCGTTCTTGCGGATCGATGGCGTGCTGCTCGATCTCTCTGTCGAGTGCACGAAACCCTGTAGCTGAACTGCCACAACTTCCCTCCGGTCTGGCGGGTAGTACAAGGAGTTCCACATGCAATGTGAAGAGTGTGGTGCGGAACTGCCGGAAGATGCGGAGTTCTGTCCGGCGTGTGAATCGATTTCGGAAGCGCCACTGCCGCGCTTGACGGGACTGCAGTGGTGTGTGCTCGTCTTCCTCATCCTGCTGTTCGGGACAACGGTTCTCGGGCTGCTGTGGGTGAGTTGGCGGTTCATCAGTCGCCTGATCGGCATGTGAACAGCGGTCACCGGAGAACTATCATAATACCGTGGTTCTATTGTTCTCGTTCGGTCCTCCCTCGGTGGGCGGCGCGCGGACGAGCCGGCACTAGTAAAAGGAGATGCTCCAATGCCGGACGTTGAAGGATTCAAAAAAGAAGTCGAGGACTTCCAGGCGCTCACAGATCTACTCAATCGTGACGTTAAGCGTTCTCCTGATCGACGCAAGGCCATCGACGGTCGTGACGTTACGGGCCTTGAGGTATTCACGGGCGGCATGCGGGAAGTCCTCGAGTACATGGAGCAGCACAAGGCGCAGCCGATCCTCACTCTCCCTGATGTCGTGAAGCTGATCGATGAGCTCAAGTCGATCCGCCGCGATGTCGAGCTGTGCCTCTCAGCTCAGGTCGACTTCGTCTCCCTCATGGTGAAGAACCGGCTCTGGGAGGTGACCTGTCTGCAGATCGCGCAAGCGGCCTTCAACCACATCATTCTGCAGGGCGCAGGCGAATTGAGCAAGATGCGTCTCCCGCCCTCCTAGATTGGAGGAATGACTGAGTGTGTAGCATGGGAAGCCGATCAGTCACATGATCGGCTTCCCTTTTTGGATGGGAAGGAACTGCCGAGCGGTTTTTGTTTTCCGCATGGTGTGGAAATGCCGTCGGTAGATGTGTGTTCGGGCACGTGTGCCCATTTCGAGAAGGAGTAGTAGTCATGTCAAATTCTCTCATGACGTATCGGTTGTGGAAAGGGATTTTCCTGGTTCTTTTGCTCATGCCATTCAGCATGCAGCCCTTGTTCGGCGATCCTCCGGCGAGAATTCCCATGGGAGTTGTGGAGGACGCAGGCGATCCCGTCATTGCGTTTCCTCCCGAGCTCGTCCAGTTCCAGGAGGAATTCTTCCGTCTGCTCTCGGAGCGGGGCTTCGTGGGATTTGAGGAATACAATGCCCGCGAGGACATTGTTTTGAACGCGGATGCGGACTTTGATGAAGCTTATGTGCTCATCATGTCTCGCGTGACTGATCCGTCTGCCTCGTTCGAAGCGGTTGTTGAGTCCTTTGCTGAGGACATCAGTTGGATGGATCTTCCGGCCGATCAGCAGCTGGACATCATCGATCTTCAGACGGAGGTTGGTTCTGCTGTCTTGAAGGTGGATCTCGGTGATGTGTATTGTTTGGTCTCCGGCGTCACTTTCTGCATGGATGTCTGGCAGGCTAGCCCTCCCGAGCGTGAGCGTTCCTTTGTTCCCCTGGCGATGAATTTGGTTGAGAAAGCAGGCACGAACGCTCAAATGTACTGCCGTGACCTTGCCGCATACACTGAATGCGTCGATGATTGCAAGGACCAGTACAACCGCGCAATGACGCTTGCCGGAAACCGCTTGCAGGGCTGTGTTGAGAACTGCATGCTGACCTGCGGTGTTGCTGGTGTTGTCGCCTGTCTCGCAAGCCTCCTGAAGCGTGGTGGTGGCGGGCTCTGGCTTGGTCTTGCAGTGTGTGGTTGCGTCCTGCTTGCCTGCTTGTACACTGGCCTCTCAATCTGTGCGAACAATTACGATCACGACAAGACTGCCGCGGGATTGCAGTATGACTGGTGCAAGGACGATTGCTACAAGAAACACTGCAGCGTAAAGCCTGTTCAGGGTGATCCGCAGCAGGGTAATCCAGTTCCTTAAGCCCGATAACTGAAATCCGAAGAGTCAAGTCTGGATCCTCGAAAACTAAGGAGTGTGATATGAACTGGGAGAGTTTTTGGAAAGCCCTTTCAACACCCACATGGGTGGATTGGCTTCACTACATCGTTGTACCCATCGGGCTGGCCATTCTCATCTGCCTTCTTCTTCGGTTGAGGCGACGGAATGTGTAAATCCCGGTAGGTTGGGTCACATCTACTTTCTGACTTTGTAGTGTCTCTCATCTCCAATAGTACAGTTCACCGCGGGGTGAAGTGTGCTGCGATGTTTCTTTGTCGCGTGGCGATTAACATGTCGCTGAGAGACGCTGTTTGTCCGCGTGAGGGATGATTGCGAACCCTTCGCGCACACGGTCATTATTTTTTTGTATAATATTTACTATATAGAAAATAAGCACGAGCCACTGGCCAACCGCTAAAATGACCTATTTAAGGAAATCCCATCTGTGTAGTAGCTATCCTCAATCTCCGGTGAAGAGATATCCGACGGGAGATATGAAACAAAATGCGAAAAGCAATGAGGTGATTGTTATGCAAGCACCAGAAAAGAAGTTTACCACGGGAGCTGTGTCCGCAACCGTGTGGAAAAATCAGGGCACATCGAGGGATGGCAAGGCTGCCGAGTACCGAACCATTTCTCTCCAGCGCCGCTATATGGATCCAAAAGGTACATGGCAGACTGCCAATTCCTTGCGGGTGAATGATTTGCCAAAGGCGTCCCTCGTCCTTCAGAAGGCGTACGAGTATCTTGTCCTACGTGGACAAGATGCCGACCCTTCCGTAACCGAGGAAGCGGTGTTATAATAACCCAGGTGAAACGATGAAGAAACCAAATAAATATATGCAGGAGCAGGAACTCATGATGGAAGAGGAACAGCAGGTTGTGGTGGAGATGGCAGCGCCAGAAAAATCTGAAAAGCCTATTGACCGGCGGGAATTATCAATCGAAGAGCTTCCGGGTGTTGGTGCGGCAACTGCTGCAAAGTTGCGTGAGGTTGGCTTCAACACTCTGATGTCCATCGCTGTCGCAACGCCAGGCGAACTGATTGATGCAGCCGGTATGGGTGATGCGGTTGCAAAGCGCATCATTGCCGCTGCGCGCGCTAATCTTGATATGGGTTTTGAATCCGGGATGGATCTGCTCGCGCGCCGTGAGCGTGTGTTCAAGATAACGACCGGAGCGAAAGCGTTCGATGATCTGCTTGGTGGTGGTTTTGAGACTGGTGCCATCACTGAATGCTTTGGTGAGTATGGTTCAGGAAAGACGCAGATAGGTCATCTTTTGTGCGTGCGTACTCAGATTGATGATCCAACCGCTATCGCAGTGTACATCGATACGGAAAATACCTTCCGTCCTGAGCGTATTAAGCAATTTGCGGAAGGCGCAGGCCTTGATCCAACGAAGATACTTGCAAACATCAAGGTTGCACGAGCATATAATTCAGATCATCAGATGCTGCTTGCTGAACGGATTGATGACCTTATATCTAAGGAACATCTGAACGTGAAGCTTGTCGTCGTTGATTCGCTCTCTGCGCACTTCCGTGCGGAGTATATTGGCCGCGGGACTCTTGCTGATCGCCAGCAAAAGCTCAATCGTCACATGCACGTGCTGCTGAAGGTCGCGGACATGCATAATCTTTGTGTGTATGTGACGAATCAGGTCATGTCCAAACCCGACCAGTTCTTTGGTGATCCAACCGCGCCGATTGGTGGTCACATCGTTGGCCATGCATCGACATTCCGTATCTACCTGCGGAAAGGCAAGAAGGGTTCTCGTGTTGCCAAACTTGTCGACAGCCCTAATCTTGCAGAAGGTGAAGCGCCCTTCCAGGTTGAGCTTGGTGGCATTAAGGATGTGTTATGATGCGCCGTTAGGCGCTTTTTTTTTGATCAAACTTTTCGGAGCGGTGGTACCGACCGTAGGGAGGTACCCAAGCGTAGGAAAAGTTTGGGTTGAGCTTGGTGGCATTAAAGACGTGCTGTAATGATGTCTGCTACTGTTCTGTAATCCTCGCACCTCTCCCCGTCGCCCCGGGGATTTTTTTCTTTTTTTTTAGATCTCTCGTACGCCTTCCGGCGTGAGCGCGATAAGTCGTATGCCTGCTCCGAGTTCCAGAAGTGCACCAAGTGTAGCCATATGGATTTTTCCGCCGCCCGATACAAAATTTACTGCTACATCTCCAAATCCAATGCTCCCTGTTATGGCCTTCTTTATGTGTTCCTTAAGTGGTGTTAGAAAGAGTTCTGTATCCACGATGACCCACGTTATGTCTTTGGCACAGGTGAATCCTGTCTGGGCATCCTTTGTCGTGATGAGAACGCTCTTGTCCCATTCTCCTTCTTCGATGATACGCTGGACGTGCTTGCGTGTTCCGGTATCACTCCCAAGAGTTGCGACGAAGACTGTCATGTCAGTATAGAGTCATCTTTATTTTATATGGTTTTGTATAAAAAAGAACAAGTATTACTTCTTGGCGATCTTGTCAAGTTCCTCAATTGCTTCCTTGCAGAATTGTTCTGCGCTTGTGTAGTAGCTGTTGACTGGATCGTCGTCATTCCATGCGAGGACGTCAAGGACTCGGTTGCTCCCATCCCAATGTCTCTTGAGGTTCTTGAGTGTTGAGATGCCTTCTCCGAAAAGTTCTTTTTCGGTTTTTTCGAGCGCCTTGAGTTTTTGCTGCAGGTCCAGAAGGATTTGTTTTACTTGTGCTGGATGCGCTTGCGCGTGCTCAGCTGTTATCTGGCTGAAGAAGTTGTAGACTTCTGCAGGTATTTTGATCTTGTTCCTGATCTCAAGCGTCCCTCCGTTTGTCCGCCGGTACACTCTTCCGATTGCAAAGTTGATGGCTTTAAGTTTGTCTTCGAGGGCCTGGATGCTCTCCTCAATTTTTTGTTTTTTTTGTGGTTCTGCTCGCCTGATTGTAGGCTTTGCTGCTGGCAGTTCGAAAGGTCGGTGCATGAGGAAATTGATGAGAAATATGTAGAGCATGCCCACGATGAAGTTGAGCATGGTAACTCCGCCAAGGTCCATCCGGTCATCCAATTCGAGCGTGGACATTCCAAGCGTGTAGTAGATTGCTGATGTCAGGAGTGGCAGCACCCACAGGTACGCTTTGTGTTTTCGTGGCATCTGCTCGATCAGCACAAGGGTAAGCACAACGACGCAGAGGCTTGGGAGGAATCCGACAAGAATCCAAAACGGTGATGATTGTGTTCTGCTCATCACCCAGATCATGAAAAGCACGACGCATCCTGCTCCGACCATGGCAATATACCTTTCTGCTGTGGTTGGTGGTTCCTTTTCTTTCAGCGTGTGATGGTAATTCTTGAGTTCCTCTTTGATGATGTGTTCTTCATACCCCTTATTCTTGAACTCATCAAGGATTACTTGGTCGCTGTATCCAGAATCTTTGAGTTTTTTGATGTAATGCTGGATGGGAGTGCTCATGCCTCATTTCAAGTGTGTGTGATTTATAAGAGTTTTGCTTGTGAAGCGTCCTGCTTCTCGCTCTATCGTAAACCAAAATAATAAAAACCCTCCATGTTTTTTCCTATATATGGCATTCATCAATCTTTTTGAGATCGTTGATATCCTCATCATGACTGCTGCGCTTGGATACATTTTCATGCGAATTTTCCGCCCAGCCCGTTCTGTTGATCCAGTGGATTATTACTTGAAGAAGAAGAGTGATCGCTGGAAGGCGTTCTGGTTTGCCGCTGCCGTTGTGGCTCCGGGTATTGTTCTGCACGAACTTGGACATAAGTTTGTTGCTATAGCGTTTGGGGCTCACGCGATATTTTTCGCGGGGTGTTCGTCTCAGGCTATTCTGGGAAATGTTCCTTTGTTCAATTTCTCTTGTATCTTGCTGATCGGTGCGGTCATCCTGAGTTTTTTTAATTTTCCAGTTCTGCTTTTTGTTCCTGGTTTTGTTCAGCATACGTCGACAGGTCCCCTTCCCTCAGCAATCATCGCGTTTTCTGGTCCTGCAATCAATGGGCTGTTATGGATTGTCGCTCGTCTAGGGTTGAAATATCAGTGGTTCCCGAGAAAGTATAATCTCCCGCTCGCTATCGCAGGTCGCATTAATGGATTCTTGTTCATATTCAATATGTTGCCAATACCTCCGTTTGACGGCTTCTGGGTATTGGAAGGATTGGCGAAAGGATTGCTTGGGGTATAGAATGGGCCGGCTGCATGAGCCGGCCGATATTCTGTCGCTAAGCAGCTTTCCCGTATCCGCAGCGATCACCGCAGTACCCGATGACTTGATCGACAACATCTGGTCTGGTGTGTCTCATCTGCATTCCGTACTGTACCAATGCGTACAGTGGCCTTTTAGTCTCGGGGCTTCCAGGGAGCTTTTCGACTACGTACAGCGCTGCAAGTGGGTTATGTACCGCTAGCTGTCCTACCGCTTCTGCTTCTCGCACTGCTTCGTCAATGCTGAATTTACCATCTGGTCGTTGTCCTTTCGGGAAGAACTCTTCCATTGCTTCATCTGGCATATTTTTACCTCCTGTCACCTCTTTGTCATATATAAACCCTAAATGGAGCATGCCTTAAGTCTACTATCGTCCCCGAAAGGAAATGACTGAGACAAAAAAATCATTGCATGGCAATTTTTCCCGATTTTTACAATGGAAGTTGCCCTGTCCATCGATCGTTGTACAGAGCGGACAGGGCGTGCCGTCAGGCCGTTTTTGTTTTCGCCAGCGTCCAAAGTGAACATAATTCGCTTGGGCACAAGCGTACCATGTATGCTTAGTGTTTTGCGGAGTGGTGGTTCGCGCGAACCCAAATGAAGTAAAAGGGTGTGCCGAAGACTCGTTATGATAATCCTGGATTTTGAAGGATCTTTTGTGAACAGGTCCTGCCATCAAGCTACAATGGCACAGACTTCATATCTGCGCTGAAACGGTCTGATTTCGTCGGTGGGTACGCCATTGGGATTTTTTTAGATTTCCCCTCGGTCACCCAAATGTTTATATGCTGATCTTGACCCCCAAATATCGTATTACGCACTGTGCAAATGGGTCCTTAATTGAGCTGAAACGACGTTTTGGCGGTGATTTTGAGACACTCTTGCGCGGATCAGCCCGTCACGAGAGTTGGGAAGGGGAGCGTACGAGCATTTCGTGCCGTGAGCCTTACCGTTAGTGGAACGGGCACCATTACCTTTCATAATCATACAGGCTTCGGAAGGACCGGTGTTCAATGTTCATTCACGTCAATATCATCATTCATGGTTGTTATCCAATAAAAGTCCCATAAATGAGTTGTTTGAGTGAAAAAACACTTGTTCTGTCTGTAAAGCCACAAATCAAGCTCACTGCAACGCGTAACGATCAAAACGGCCTTGTTTCAAACTCGTTTGGCCCCGCGATCCGTAATACTGATCAGTTCGTTCTTTGGGCTTGCGTGGAGGAGATCCCTATGGGAAAAATTAGTCCAGTCACCAGTAAGTACATTGTTCACGCAAACATTGAGATTGAGGGCGTTGTCGATCGGCCCGATGTCATCGGTGCTATCTTCGGCCAGACCGAGGGGTTGCTAGGTTCCGATCTGGAACTGCGCGAGCTACAGCGCTCGGGTCGCATTGGTAGAATCGAGGTTAACACCGAGACGAAGGGAGGAAAGACTGCCGGGAAGATTATCATTCCCTCTTCTCTTGACAAAGCAGAAACCGCAATCATAGGCGCTGCTTTAGAAGTCATTCAGCGTATTGGCCCCTGCAATGCAAAGATTCACGTCGACAATATTGAGGACGTTCGCATTTCGAAGCGCCAGTTCGTCGTTGAGCGTGCAAAGTCTCTTCTGAGGGGAATGATTGACGAAGTGATGCCAGATTCACAGGAGCTTGCTGAGGAAGTTGCAGCTTCTGTTCGTGTGAATGAGATTCGTGAGTATGGCAAGGATCGTCTTGCTGCTGGCCCCGCTATTGATGAATCAGAGGAAGTCATTGTTGTCGAGGGTCGTGCTGACGTCGTCAACCTGCTCCATCACGGATTCAAGAACGCTATTGCGATCAACGGGACATCTGTTCCTGAAACGATCATTGAATTATCGAGGAAGAAGCAGATCACCGCCTTTGTCGATGGCGACCGAGGTGGCAATCTCATCTTGAAGGAATTGATAGCTGTTGCCGAAATAGACTTTGTGGCGCGTGCTCCCGACGGTAAAGAGGTCGAGGAACTCGCAAAGAAGGAGATCCACAAGTCCTTGCGCAGCAGGATTCCTGCAGAGCAAGCGAAGTACGAGCTGAATAAGGAATCGGAGGCTTTGAATGGTGAGGCGATGTCGCGGCCGCAGAGATTTTCGCAAGCGCCGTCACAGCAGCCCCCTCGTTTTCCGATGAAGAAGCCTCTTCCTGCTCAGATGCCTTCCGTTTCAATGAACGAGCGAAAGTCGTTCAAGGAGATGCTGGAAAAGCTCATTGGCACGAAGGGTGCGTTCATCCTGGATAACAATCTGAACGTGCTTGGTAAGGTTCCTGTAACCGAGCTTGGGTCCACGATTAAGTCGCTCAACTCCGGCGTGTATGCTGTTGTGTTTGATGGCGTGATCGAGAAGGATCTCGTGCAGATTGCTGAAGGAGCAAAGGTCATGCACCTCGTCGGCATGCAGTGCCGGGTCCGTCCTCAGGAGACCAAGATCCGCTTGATGACTGCAGCAACAATGTGATAACTGCTTTCATTTTTTCTTCATCTTTTCTTCCTTTCTTTTCAATAAACATATAAACCCCTTTCACCAGGAGTTCTGCTATGGCTGATGAACCTCCACCGCCACCTGGCGAGAAGAAGAGTTTTGATATGGGTGGTATTTTTTCTGCTAAACCCAAGGCCCAGGCGTTTGACATGTCTGAGGTAGTGAGCGAAGTAACAAATGTCAGTCGCAGACTTCGCATTGTTGAGGAGCGTTATACTAATTTCCGTCGGAAAGTTACCGTGATTGAACAGAACATGATCACAAACCACAAGAAGCTTTCCGGCGAGATCAAGATGGTGAGTTCCGAGATTGAGGAGATCAAGAATATTTTGCATGAAATCGAGAACAAGATGTTGCTCATGGTCAAGGAGCTTCGCACGTGCGCGAAGAAGGAAGAGGTGCAGGTGATCCAGAAATATTTGAACTATTGGGAGCCTTTGAACTTTGTGACGCAGAAGCAATTGAATGATGCGCTCAAGGGCAAGGATGAGTCTCCTCCAAAAGTTGATTTTCCGCAGAACCTTTAGCATACAAACAGGTACAATGGTGACAGATAGATTTATATGTAGAAAGAGTCAGTTTTTCAATAGAGAGGTGAGCCATGGCGCTCTTTGGTAAGAAGAACGAGGAACCCGCAGCTCCAATGCCAGCGTCTGACGTCCCAACATCCTTGGTTATGCAGATGCGTTCGCAGAATTTTTCTGATAATCAGATCGTTCAAGCCTTGCAGCGTGATGGATATTCCGCAAACCAAATCTTTGATGCGATGAACCAAGCGGATCTTCAGTCATCAAGCCAGTCTCCTATGCAACCGGATGAAGGCATCCCCTCCATTCCTGAGTTCAATCAGCCTGCTCCTATGATGATGCCTCAAATGGCTCCTGCTCCCGAGGCTGATCGTGAGCATATAGAGGAGATTGCGGAATCCATCATCGATGAGAAATGGGAGGAGTTCATGAAGAACTTGAACAAGATCATTGAGTGGAAGGATCGCACCGAGGCGCGTATGACCCAGCTTGATCAGCAGTTCAAGGATTTGCAACATAATTTTGATAATCTTCATAAGGCTATGATCGGCAAGATCGGGGAGTATGACCAGAATATTCTGAATGTTGGTGTTGAGATCAAGGCGATGGAGCGCGTGTTCCAGAAAGTTCTTCCGACGCTCACTGATAATGTGAACGAGCTTTCCAAGGTCACCCAGACTTTGAAGGAGTCCAAGGACTTGCCAAAGAAAAAGTAATCTGATCAGGGAAGTTTCTTTTTAGGATTCTTTGTTTGAACCCATGTCGTGACGCGTGCTTCGATCTGTTCGAGTGCGGTTTTTGGAAGTTGTATGCTTGCAACCTGGGCTTGTACTGGCGAGTTGTATGCTTGGTCTTTCCGTGCATAGATCCCAACCCATCCCTGGTCTCCTTGCTTTGGTATGCTAAGGACGATTGTTCCAACCTTTGGTAGGCTCTCCATGTAATATGTGTCGGAAAGGAGTCCGTCTTCGAATGGTGTTTTCCCATATTTTGGTGCAACTTGCTGCCACTTCTGCTGGGCTGCTTTCTCCTCGACCGGTCCAAACAGGCCCCAGTATGCTCGTAGGTCTCGGTCATTGAATACGGTCGCTTGGGGTGTTCCTGTCGCGCTTGGTTGCGCAACATATGAGAATCGTGAGTAATCGTTGATGAGCTGTTCATATTCTTGGGCTGCTTGCTTCGGGAGTGGTTCGTATACTTTTTCCGGATTAGTAATCTTTTTGCCTTCGTCGGTGACGTAGACGGTTGTTCCTTTGTCCTGGTATTGGCTTTTCACGCGGTGGAGTTCTCCATTCTTGAGGACGTTGTAGTCTCCTAGTGCCCGTGCTCCATCGACAAGTTTCTCCGTGAGGGTACCATGAAGAACGGTCTCAAGCGTGTATACCATTCGCCGATCATCTTCTGTCTCCTCGCTCTGAATGAGGATAAGCGGATCGTTGAGGTTATTGGTGATGAGTTCTCCGCTGTCATCTGCAGTCCATTTTTTTTGTGCGGCGAGATAGTCTTGGATCGGGACGCGTGTCGCGCTATTGCTCACCGCAGTTCCGGTGTCTGTGATATCGAGTGTGTGCCCCGATCTTGTATTGACGAAGCTTGCCCTCTTTCCTCCTTCGTAAGGTGGCATCACACGGATCTGGTCGTCAAACGCCATGCGGAGGCTTCCGCTCATGATTTTGACTCCAGTTCCCTCAACTTCAATCTTGGATGTGATATCCTTAATTAGCTCGACGCTGTACCCTCCTCCCTTGATGCGCATGTTTGTATCTGATGTCTGTACGTAGTTTTCGTCATAGTGTTTTCCGCTGTCGCGGTAGACCATAACTCCCTTGTCATTGCCGTAGACGCGGAGAGTATCGCCGATCTCGGCAGAGCTTCCAGCGGTGATGAAATATCCCCCTGATTGGTGTCGGATCTCTCCATCTATGAGTTTTGTGCTTGTGCTCCCTTCTTCCACAAGGATGTTTGATCCGCGTGCGCTCCAACCTTTCTCATCGAGATGTACATTGTATCCGTTTCCGGCAACTTTGGCGTCTCCAAGTGCGAGATCCCCGCTGTTTTGTATGACGATGCTTCCGTCTGCCTGCACGGTGATTGTGCCCGTAAAGCCCTCGCGTGCGAGTTCAAAATCCTTTACTTTGTTCGTACTGATTTTTCCGTCTTTGTAGGTGACGTCTCCATCAAGTTTGACCGCTACATGGTGCTGTTTACTGAGGAGTTCTGATTGCTTGGTCTTATCGAGCTGTGGGAATACAGATTCTACCTCTGTGTTGCTGTGGCCCTCGGAGAGGTATTGGTCCATGCTGACCTGCCCGGAATTGAGGGCTGTTGCCGTATCTTCAACAGCAAGTGTTGTGCTAAGGAGTACCATGCCTAGTACGAAAAAGATTATGTTCGTACGAACGCTATTCATGGGCAAGCCTCATCCCAATAGTGTAGGTGTAATTGTCCCGCTCAAGCGAGATGATATGATATCCGACGTTTTCAAGGACGCTGATTGTTAGTCCGTGCTTTGTTCCGATGTCTACAAGGCAGCTTGCGCAAAGCATTGTCTCTCCCCGATGTGCAACCATGATCTCGTCCACCGCATGGATGATCTCTTCCATATCGATAGGGAGTGTTGTCGTAATCTCGGAGAGCTCGTGAGATATCATGGTTGTTCCAGTTTCTCGATACACCTCGCTGTATGGTTCCACGAGTACGATCACTTTTCCTTCTGTAAATTCTGTTGTGATACGCGGTTTTTCGTTCTGGATGAAGTGCCAGCTGATCGTGCACGGTGCCAGGCTTTCGTTGACATACTTGGCAAGGTCGTCCGTGAGTTCTTCTTCGCCGCGTGGGTAGCTTTCGTTTCCTTCCACATAGAGGGGTATGATGGCAACCGGAGTATCAATCCTGTGAGGTGGAATGTCATAGTAGCCTCCTGCGTCTCCGAATGCGTTCAGCGCTGTCACGCTTTGCGTCTCGATACATGACTTAAGGTTTTCCTCCATCGCGATGATGTCGCTTGAGATTTGGGCAGGCGGTTCTGGCATAGGGCTTGTGTGGAGCCATGCGAGAAATGCGATAATGGTTGCCGCTATCAGTATCATGAGAATATAGAGAGTTATTTGGCCTTTTCCATTCATGGGGCTGAACTCATTCGCTGCACCGTGGCCGCTCCGATAAGGAGTAATAACGCGAGCCCTAGTACTTTCGGATGGGTGATCGTGGCCCAGAATGCGCTTTCCTGGTTCGCACTGTCGATGTCTCCTTCGCGATCTTCAAGCGATGCATTCCGAACACTGCTACCGTCGGCGCCTATCCCTCCGATATCGGATACAGCGCTTACAATGCTTCCGATCACGATGAGTGCGATGATTCCAAATATCCAGAAATTCAGGTAGTCGTATTTGTTTGACTTGAGCACTCCTGAGATGTCCGTGTCGCTGATGTTGAACATCTTGAGGATGATGAGGAAAAAGACTGCGCACACCACAAGGAGCACAAACCACGGGGCCATCTTGTTGATGGAGAGCCTTGCGATCGGCGAGAAGAGCGTCATCAGTGCGAACACGAGGGCAATGAGTGAATACACTCCCCTATTTTCCTTGAACGGCTTTGTGAATGTAAGTATTCCGTAGACAAGTGCAAACACGAGGAGTAGCGGGAATATGAAAGAGAATCGTCCGCTTAATAATCCGAAGTCAAGGGGTGATGCCATACCCTATTCAGTTCCTCCTCCTCCGAAGAAGAACTTGCCCCAGGAATCCATGAATCTTTCATTTCTCTTCGCTTCATCGCTGTCAGAAAGGATGTATGCGATGATGATCCCAAAGACGAGGAGCATGATGATGATCGCAACCGCGTCCTCTCCAAGGACATTGATGAGCCAGTCCCATCCTCTCCACCATCCCGCGCTTGCTCCAAAGATGACGACGACGATGACGAGGGCAAGGACGCTGATCCATGCGCGCATGTTGCTAGCTGCCCTGTTTGGTGATCCCCCAAAGAGTCCGATGAGGAGAAGCATCATGAGGAATGCGACAATTACTGCTGAGATGCCAGGCAGGAACGTCTTCATGATTTCGACAATGTCCCATCCATCAGGGTATGTGCCTGTGATGTGTGGTACAACAACAAACATGGCAACAACGAACGCGATGACGCCGTGTACTTTCTTTGCGTCAGCTTCGTTCTTTTCCTTGTCCTTGTTGAAGATCTTCACCTTCTCAAGGAGTGCGAAGATGAGCACGAAGACGAAAAGAAACGGTAGCAGTGCGTCTGTCAGACCGAAGTTCTCAAGTCTCATAAACAGTTCGCGAAAGTCATAAACCATGCTGACACCTCTCAACTCACCATATGCTTTGGCTATTTATATCTTTTTAAGTGGGATTTCATTCTCCTTCTTTGCCGCCGTGGTTGTAGAAGAAGTTGCCCAAGTTTTCTGAAAACCTCATCCTTGGTATCTCCTTCCCATCCTTGTCCTTATACACTTTCTTGTCGCTCAGGATAAACGCGATGATTATTCCAAAGACAAGGAGCATGACAATCAGCGCAACAGCATCATCTCCGAAAAAGTTCCTGATCTGGTCCCATCCGCCCCACCATCCAGCGGCAGAGCCAAATATCACAATAATGATGATGAATGACGCGAACGCGATCCATCCGCCTAGTGAAGATTTCTTGCCACCCGGTGATCCTCCAAAGACACCGATGAGTACAAGCATCATGAGGAACGCGATGAGTACTCCCGACACTCCTGGGAGGAACGCTTTCATGATTTCGACAACGTCCCATCCGTCAGGATACGTGCCCATGATGTGTGGCACGACCACGAACATTCCAATGACGAATGCGATCACGGCGTTGAACCGCTTGCTTTTCGTTCCGAGAATCGGGATTTTTTGGAGTATGGCAAAGACGATGACGAAGATGAACAGGAACGGCAGTATAGCGTCAGTAAACCCCATGTCTTCCAGCCGTAGGAAGAAATTCACATAGTTATAATCTGCCATCATGCCACCTCAGTCTTTCTCCTTGTCTTTTGCCTTGGTCTTGGGCGTTCCATCGTACGCAACGAGGAAGTACAGGATCCCGATGAAGATAACCATCATGATGATGGATGCCACAGCCGTGCTCTCGTAGTTGTCGCGGATGTATTCCCAGAACCACTCAAGCCATGGTTGCCCGTCCTCTTTCTTGATGCCCCAGAGGAATATTGCAACGATTCCGACAAACATGATGATCATCCAGATATATCTCCATGGGCCTTCGGTGAGCGCAACCATTTCTCCTTCCTTGTAGAATGTTCCGATCAGGAGGAGGAAGAACACGATAAGCATAAGGAGTACTACCATGTTCGCGGATACTTCCGTGATGGTCTCGACAAGCCGCGAGCTTGCGATAACGAAGAATCCAATGACAAACGCTACGAGCGAGTTGAGGTTTTTCTTGGTGTATTTGCGGTTATCGATCTCCTCAACGCCTAATACCTTCGTTTTTTCAAGGATTGCGAATACGATGGCAAACACGAGAAGGAACGGTAGAATGACATCATAGACTCCAAGGTCATGAAAGAACGTAAGCATCTCTCGAAATGTGCTGTCCGCCATGGATATCCTTTATCCTATACTAATATATATAAGCTTTGTGGTTTTCTGGAAACCCTCTTCCGACTGAAAACTGCCTGTTTATTTTTATATTCAGAATGGCTTGCTACCTATTCATGGTGCGATTGCATACAACGTCTTCGGGAGGCAAACTCTTTTATAGCTCTCCTGCATGTCCATGATGGATGGATACCAATCTGAGTAAGGAATTTGACGCGATGAGAAAGGAGCTGGCTGATTTTGAGGACCAGCGTGAGAAGGTGATCCAGCTCGCGCGCGAAATCATCCGTCTTTCAAAGCTCTGTATCTACAGCGTCCATCGTTCTGAGATGAAGGACGCAGAAAAGCATCAGAAGCAGATGGAGGTTCTCTTCAAGAAGATGCCAAACACTCCCTTTGACGTGGGCATCCAGAAGACCGCAGTGCAGGAATATGTGGAGGCTGCTGCATTCCTCGAATTTGTGAAGTCCGGCACCATTCCAACGAGGAAGCTTCTTGGTGCTGAGACCGAGGACTATTTGATGGGTCTTTGCGACCTTTCTGGCGAGCTTGTGCGCCGCGCGGTTCAGGATGCAATCCAAGGAAGGCCTGATCACGCGAAGAGGGTGTATGCGCTCGTTGAGCAACTGTACGGTGAATTCCTGAAGCTGGACTTGCGTAATGGCGAGCTTCGCAAGAAGGCTGATAGCATCAAATGGAATTTAAAGCGCCTTGATGATTTGATCTACGATTTACAGATGAAGAAGTAGGACGTGCAGAGAGATCAAGCGGTACCAAGAGATCATTGGTGAGTTCATCAGTAAGCCCATTGGTAAGATATTCTTTTTAGCCATACAAGAGTGTGACTTGGCTATTTGCATCCTTGGTCGCTAATCTTATTAACTATTCGCATATCACCATCCCGAATGTTTGATTCCTTTATTCCCGGATATCTGTTCCTGAATGTTCTGTTGGTTGTCGCGTTTCTGTCTGCTGTCTTGGTGTTTGTCATTCATTTTGTTACTTTGAGGATATCTGTACCAAAGATTGTGAAGAATGATCGCTTCTATGTTGCTTTTTTCCTTGTCCTTATTGCGCTGCAGGCGTTATTGCTCGTGCATGTATATTCTCCGACGTATGATGAGATGTTGCATATTCAGTATGGTTCATATGTTTTGCAGCATGCTGCGCTTCCTGAGTTTGTGCTTGATGATAATCCTCCTCTTCGTTCGTTTCTTGCGCTCCCTTTCCTGATGCTTGGACGCCCGATTGTGTATGATGTAGGCGAGCCTCCACCTTCTTTTCCTTTGGATTTGTATTTTGCGCGTGTCATGGTTGTTGCTTTGCTTGTGTGGCTTGCGTACGCAGTGTTCATCTGTGCCAGAAAATTTCTTGGTGCAGCGGAATCCAAGCTTGCGTTGCTTCTCTGTGTGTTCTTTCCTTCGCTTGTTGCCTTTGGCGCGTTGTCGACGACCGATCTCCTTGTGACGCTCATGATGCTGCTTACCTTCCATTTTTTTACGTGCTACGTTAAGGAACCAGGGTGGAAGTACGCGTTCCTCACGTCGGTTGCGTTCACAGGCGCGCTGTTGTCGAAGTTTACCGCAGCTATTCTCATTCCTGTGATGATTTTTGGCCTCGTATGGACTCGTCCTGTTAAACTAAAGGTCATGCTTTCACATCTTGTGGTATCCTGTGCTCTTGTTCTCTTCCTCACGTGTGCAGGTTTCTTCTTCCATGGATTGTTTCATCCCTTGGGTTCTTTTGAGTTTAGAAGTTCCCTGCTGAGTTCCCTCGCAGAAAATCCTATGACCTCCGATTTGCCAGTTCCTCTGCCTGAGAGGTTTATGCTGCATTTTGATTATGCGAAGTGGCACGCCGAGACGTATCATACGATTGCGTTTGCCTATCTGCGCGGTGTGAGGAGTATTGTCGGTTTTCCTCAGTATTATGTGTATGCATCATTGATCAAATTTCCCCTTGCGATTCTTCTCTTGCTTGTGCTTGCGCTTGCCTCTTTGCTTCGCGTGCAAAAGCCTGGTGACTGGATCTATTTTCTGATGATCTCCGTCGTCGTGCTCACGTACGTTCTTTTCACGGTCAGTTCGCGGATTAATCTTGGTATCCGCCATATTCTTTTTGTTATTCCTTTCATCTGTCTGATCTCTGCTCGCGCCGCTTCGATCGAGAGGTTGAAGTATGTGATTGTGGCGGCAGTTGCTTTCCTAATCGTCTCCTGTGTGCTTGCCTATCCGTATTACCTTGGGTATTACAATGAGGTCGTTGGCGTCAAGAATGGGTATCGTCACCTCGCTGATTCCGACACTGATTGGGGGCAGGGTGAGAAGTTTGCAGAGTGGTATGTTGCATCCCGTGACAATATGGTCTACGTGAATCCCGGCTGTTCTCCAGTCGCTGGGACTGTGCTTGTTTCTGTGAATAATTATGTCGGCTTGTTTAAGAGCAGGGAGCAGTGTTATTCCTGGCTGTATAACTACGATCGTATTGATGTTATCGCTGGTTCTTGGCTGCTCTTTGAAGTGGAGAATGCTGATTATGAAGAGAGAGCTTTGAATACTTCTGGTATTGTATAGCTTTTGTCGACGATGATGCCTGTTGGTAGCCTTGCGGAAACTCTGTCAAGGACGGTGTTCATAACGATATATGATGCCATGATGCCAAGGGCAAAGATCAGCCGTTCGATTGCTACCACGGGAACAAGTCCGCTCCACTGCGCTGCGGTCATGGGTACGGTGTAGAGCCAAATGATACTCCCGACTGCATGCGCGGTAAATGTTGCCCCGATGCTTCTAATGAAGAGTATTCCAGGGATCTTTGTTGGCAGCAGTACTCCTCCGATAGGGATGAGCCAGTAAAGTGAATAGTACCATGCACCCCTGGCGATAGGGTGCGTCATGAAGATTACCATTGCCAAAATTGGGATGATAATCATGAGTGCCTTGCTCATTGTGGTTTTTTTGGTCAATCTCGCAAAGTAGTATGCGGCGATGATTATTGGCATCATTCGCACGAGGGCAAGCCATGTCGGAATGTTTCCTTTAAAGAGTGCATTGATGACTTGCGCGAGGAATAGCACTATTGCTCCAAGCGGTGTTCCGATGAATGCTCCAGCCAATGGCGCAAAGAACTGAAACACTGTGAAGTATTGGTTTTCCTCTCCCACGATCTTTGAGAAATTGATGTTCATGCTGATGAATGCAAGGGTGAGGAAGAGGAGAAGGAACACGACGTGCTTTCTTGTGATTGTCATACATTTAGGGAGCACAATGGAGAATAAAAAACTATTGCTGCCTAATAAATGGGGTGTTGTATTCCTGTCTAGAACTTCTTGAACTGTGCCGCGGTATCGATGAGGTCTACTTGGCCAAGCATCATGCCCCTGCAGCAGTATCGCTCAAGGCCCAGTTGGTCAAGGACTTTCTTTTTGTCTTCGCCGTTTTCCACGCGTTCCTTGAACTCTTCCCAAAGGTGGCCTATTGGTTTTCCGCAGCTCCAGCATCGTATAGGGATTATCATGTGCTCACCTGTAGCTCTTTTGTCGTTTTGCGCGTGCTTTTCCGTGGCAGTTGGGCTTGTGTGTTTCTTTTCGCCGCACGTCCGCAACGAGGAGGTTGCGGTCGTATTTGAGGAATATGGGTTCGAGTTTTTTATTGTACGCGCTGAGTGCTCGTGCGATTGTGAGTCTGATAGCATCTGCTTGGCTTGTTTGTCCGCCGCCAAAAACGCTGACGGAGATGTCTACTCCTTTTGCGCTCTCTCCGGCGAGAATGATTGGTTCTTGGATCTTGAGTCTGGTTGATTCTGGCTCGAGTGTCTGTACCTCGTGTCCGTTGATTCGTACGATTCCCTTCCCTTGCCAGAGTGTTGCGCGTGCTTGTGCGCGTTTGCGTGTTCCGCTCACATGGATGACTTTCATGCTGTTCCTCCTATGTGCTTGCAGACTTCTTTGATCGTAACGACCGTGATTCTTTGTAGTCGTGATGCGTGTGCCTGCGGGTAGCTGATTGCTTGCTTGTCTTTGAGCGTTTCAGGCACGCCGTTGTAGCACTTGATGCGTGCGAGCGCGTCCCTGCCCTTTTGCTGTTTGTGGGGAAGCATTCCTCTGATCATGCGTTTCACGAACCTGTCGCTTGATCTGAAGTAGAACGGTCCGTGGGACCAGGTGCCCATGTCTTTTTTGTGCAAGAATTCCTTGATGACTTTGAGGCGTTTTCCGCTAATGACTGCCTTGTCGCAGTTGATGACGGAAACTTTTGCTCCGAGGATTGCTTGTTTGGCGACGTAGCTTCCAAACCTTCCTACAAGCATATCTGTTGCGTCGACGATGAGTTCCATGGTATCAGCCTATGATTCTTACTCCCGTTGCTTTGGGGTTTTCTTTGAGTAGTTCCGGGATGCTCATGGCTTTCCCGTTCTGCTTGATGATTTGTTCTCGTGCCGTTGTCGAGAAATTCCATGCGGCGATCGTGAGCTTGTGTGCGAGCATTCCGCTTCCAAGGACTTTTCCAGGTACGATGACTATTTCGTTGTCCTTGCATACGCGGTTGAGTCGTGAGATGTTGACGACTCTTCGCTGGCTCGTTGGTTTTGATAGTTCTGACGCGATTGTCGTCCAGAGCGGAGCCTGATGTGAGGCTTTTCGCAGCTCCTTGATGAGCGCGTTCAGGTATTCGTTTGGTGAATGTGTTGTTCTCATGAATCTCACGACCATGATGCGAGGGACGAGGTTCGAACTCGCGCAGGCACTAAGCCACATGGCGTTTGCCTATATGACCTCAACCATGCCCGTTTGGCCACTCCGGCACCCTCGCATTAGGGTATATCGAGTTTTTTGAGTGTTTGCTCAAAATCCTCCAGTTTGGCGGTCATTATTTCCGCCGCTTTGATCATGATTTCTTTGTAGCTAAGCTGTCCCCAGGCTTCGATGTAAAAGACGAAGTCGGTGTCGCTGTAGCTGATCTCGAATGCATCCGGATGTTCTTCCATGATGTATAGGGGCAGGTTGAATTTGAGGTCTGCTTCTGCCATGACGTTCATTTCCGGATTCTTGATGTCTTTATCCTTGAACTGTTCGGCGAGTTCTTTTGCTTTCTTCGCATCCTTGACTTTGATGATTGTTCGGTATTTGTACCACACGTGTCCTGGTGACCACTTCATGTGTGTCTTTCCTCGTCCGAGGACTGCTATAGCGTCGAGTTCGAGTTCTTGTCCTTTGAGGAGCTTGACGATTGGTAGTTTTGGATGGACTGGCTTGATCTTTGGGTCTTTGCTTTGGAGGTCGCTTGCATAAACGGTGCTTGGCCCTTTTGCGCTGAGGGTGAGATGGCATTCGACTTTTGGATTGCCTTCGCCGTTGTTTGGATAATTTTCCGGCATATCATATCCTTTGAGGTCCGTTGTGAGTGGGATGAGTCCGAGCCTATGCGCGATCATTTCGTCGTAGAGCACGGAACTGTTCTTTGATATCTCAACATTCTCGATCGCCATCGTGGGTACCTGCTGAAGGATGATTCTCCTGATGGTATTTGCCATCGTGGGATTTGCCCCCTCAAGGAGGAATGAGCATTTGCCTTGCTTCTTATCCTCGCTAAGCATTGTTAGCTTCATACGCGTCGACCTCGTCGTCCTCCTTTCTTGCGGCAACCATCGTGCGGCAAGGGGGTGACATCCTCGATGATGCCAATCCGAAGTCCCATACGGGATAATGCTCTGATTGCTGGTTGTGCTCCGGGGCCAGGATTGTTTGGTCCGTTATGGCCTCCGGGTGCTTTGATCCTGACATGGATGCCGTTGATGCCTTTCTCAAAGGCGATTTCGGCTGCTTTTTTCGCGGCCATCATCGCTGCGGTTGGACTTGATTCCATTCGGTCAGATTTGACCATCATTCCGCCCGAGACTCGTGCGATTGTTTCCGTGCCGCTGATGTCCGTGATGTGGATGATCGTGTTGTTGTAGCTTGAGTAAATGTGTGCTATTCCCCACGTTGTTTTGTCGGTTCTCATTATTGTCTACCTCGTCGTGGGGGACCCCTTCGTTTCTGTTCTTTCTTCGGTTCCTTTTTCTTAACGGTCCGTTCAGGATGGTCTGCTGAGCTTAATGTTGATGCGAGCTTGAATGCGATGGCATTTTCTTCCGCGAGCGGTACAAGGTAACTCGGCCTGTTGATTACTCGGTCCTTGAGGACGATGTGATTGTGCGTGATGAACTGTCGTGCTTGTTTCATGGTGTGGGCAAGGTTCTTCTTGCAAACAATTGTTTGGAGTCTCCGATCGAGGATGTTTCTTGTCTGGAGTCCAAGCACTTGGTCAAGTGTTGATTGTTCAGGAACAAATCCCATTGCTTTGACGTGTGCAAGGAACTTGTCTCTGTTCATGTCTGCGCTCGCGCCGCGCTCGCGCACAAGGAGCTTGACTCTCGTGGTGAGGTAGCTTACTTTCGCATATGCTTTCCAGATCTCGCTCTTGTTCTTGAGCGAGTATTCCTTCAGGAGCTTTTTTTCTTCATCGATTCGGGTTTTATCCCATCGTTTGAGTGGTCTGCTGAACTTGCCTTGGATCCTTTTTGGGTCTCCCATTCATTCACCTTACGTGCGTCCCTTCTTCGCATCGGCATTGCGTTTTACGCCGAGCGATCCTTTACCGCGTGACTTGTTCCTTCGGTGTTTGCTCTTTGTGCGTTGTCCGCGTACAGTAAGTCCGAACATGTGTCGCACTCCCTTGTATGTCTTCATCTTCTTGAGCATTTTAAGGTCATTATCCTGTTGGAATGTGAGGTTTGACATGACGAGGTGGTGGTCTTCTCCCGTTTCCGGTTCCTTTCTTCGGTTAAGGAGCCACTCTGGCGCACCGAATTTTTCCGGAGTAAGCATGATTTCTTCGAGCTTTCTCACTTCTGCATCGAGGAGTGTTCCTGCCTTTCGGTTTCGCTCAACGCCTGCCATCTTGCAGATCATGTTTGCGTACATGAAGCTGACTCCCTTAATTTTGCGCAGTGCTTGTGCGATGCCTTTGCTTCCGTCAAGGTCTGTGTTGGCGATTCTGACAAGGTATTTGACTTGTTCTGCCATGAGTATCATCCGAGAGAGTCAACCTAAGAAACGCCCTAATGACGCCGGTTGACTCGGGCTCTAGTTCAAAGAATCGGGGGCCCTTTTTAAAGGTTTCGGGTGGGCTCTCGAGGTACAGCTGAAATGCACGAGGAATACAAGCTATGTTTTTTATAATCCACGCGCAGATTCTGTATTCATGGCGAAAGAATCAAGTGAGCGCTTCAAGACCTACGCGCACGTCTTTGATGAGTTCACGAACGATAATCTCTACAAGCTCATCAGGCAGCACGGTCTGCAGGGTCTGCTCGGTCAAATCAACATGGGCAAGGAAGCGAGTATCTTCATTGCGATGAATAAGGATGATGAGCCTGTTATTGTAAAGATTTATTCTATTCAGACGGTGGATTTTCTTAAAATGTGGGAGTATATCAGTAATGATCCGAGGTATCCTGCAGTGAAGAACAATCGGAGGAAGGTGATCTTTGCGTGGGCGCAGCGTGAGTATCGCAACCTCCTCAAGGCAAGGGAGGCGATGGTGGCTGTTCCGACGCCTATTGCTCAGCGGTTCAATATCATTATCATGGAGTTTGTTGGTGTGGTGGATGGTGATACATACTATCCTGCAAGGATGCTCAAGGATGCTCCGCCGAAGGATCCAGAGAGGTTCTTCTCTTTGATCATCGATGATATGAGGAAGCTTTACCGTGCGGGGATTGTCCATGCCGATCTGTCCGCTTTCAACATCCTTAATCATGATGAGCGGCCCGTGTTTATCGATATGTCGCAGGCAACGCTGCAGAAGTCTCCTCATGCTGAGGAATTTTTAGTGCGCGATGTGCGCAACATGTGTTCGCATTTTGCGAAACTGAAGTTGAAAAAGGATCCTGATGAAGTCATCAGCAGAATAAAAGCTTAATAACCCCCCGCATAACATCGTGATACTATGGCTGAACCCGGAGTTTTTAATCAGGAAATCAAGATCACCAAGGAAAGAATAGCTGTGCTTATCGGCAGGAAGGGCGAGATGAAACGTCGTTTGGAGGATGCCGCTAAGTGCAAGTTGATGATTGATTCTAGAGAAGGTGATGTCGTGATCGAGGGTGGTGATCCGCTCATGCTCTACACTGTGCGTGAGATCATTAAGGCCGTTGCCAGGGGTTTCAATCCCGATGTTGCTTTTCTCCTCCTGCGTCTTGATTATGGTTTTGAGATTGTTGAGATGAAGGACTTTGCAAAATCCAAGAATGATGAGGTCCGTTTGAAAGGTCGTGTCATCGGTGCTGCGGGGAAATCTCGGAGGGTCATTGAGCAGCTGACTGATTGCACTATTTGTGTGTACGGCAAGACTGTTGGTATTATTGGACCTGTCACAAACATCCCTTATGCGCGTCACGCGATCGAGCTTCTGCTGTCAGGGTCCACGCATGCAACAGTGTACCATTATCTCGAAAAACACCGTCGAGTGCTGAAGGAAAAATCGTTCTAGTGAACTGCCTCTGCCGCGAAAAAAGCCTCTGCACACCCTTTTCCGAGAAGGGTGTTCAGGAAAAGGGCTCGCCGTCAGGCCGAAATATTTTTTTTATATCATACATTTGAGTTCTAAGAGTGAGTGTAAAGAATCTGAATTCATTCCAACAATCAGAACCATTATTAATCTCGCTTACCCAAAACGATATAAACAAGTTGCAGAGTGACATTTTTGCATGGGGCAGGAAACATTGCAGCCAAAGGTTAAGGCCGAGGATCTGGCCAAGCGCCAGCAGGAGATTTCTATTTCGCAGTTTTTCGAGAAGAACCGCCACCTGCTTGGGTTTGATAACAAACGTAAAGCCTTGATGACTGTAATCAAGGAAGCTGTTGATAACTCGCTTGACGCGTGTGACGAGTCAGGTATCCTTCCTGAGGTGTATGTGGAAGTAGTTGACATGGGGAATGATCGTTTCCGTGTTGTCATCGAGGATAATGGTCCCGGTATTGTGAAGCAGCAGGTCCCGAAGGTGTTCGCAAAGCTCCTCTATGGTTCGAAGTTTTTCAAGCTCTCCCAGACGCGCGGCCAGCAGGGTATTGGTATTTCTGCAGCGGTGATGTACGCGCAATTGACGACTGGTAAGCCTGCGAAGATCACTTCAAAGATCGACCCGAAAAAGCCTGCTCATTATTACGAATTATTTCTTGACACGCAGCATAACCGTCCTGATATTTTGAATGAGAGTGAGTTTGAGTGGAAGAAGGAGCATGGTACGAAGGTTGAGCTTGAGCTTGAGGCGTCCTACCAGCAGGGTAGCCAGTCGATTGATGAGTATTTGAAGCAGACGTCCATTGCAAATCCTCACGCGACGATTGTGTACACAAATCCAAAGGCAGAGCAGTTTGTGTTCGCAAGAGCCGTGGAGACTCTGCCGCCAATTCCAAAAGAGATCAAGCCTCATCCGTACGGTATTGAGCTTGGAATGCTGATCAAGTTTCTTGGGTTGTCAGAGAACCGAACGCTGCAGGCATTCCTGACAAACGAGTTTTGTCGTGTGAGTTCTGCCGTGGCAAAGGAGATTTGTGAGAAAGCCGCGATCGCTCCAAACACGAAGCCTGAGGATATTTCTCGTGAGACCGCTGACAGAATCTGGCATGCGATTCAGGAAACAAAGATTATGGCTCCTCCAACTGACTGCATTTCCCCAATTGGCGAGGAGGCGATTGAGAAGGGCCTGCGTCGCGAGATCAATGCGGAATTCTTCGCTGCAGTATCACGTCCTCCGTCGGTATACCGCGGAAATCCTTTTGCGATCGAGATCGGTATCGCATACGGCGGGCAGCAACCTGCAGAAGAGCAAGTGCGCGTTCTGAGGTTTGCCAATCGTGTTCCCCTGCTATTCCAGGGGGGTGCATGCGCGTTTACGAAAGCGATTATTGCGACGCAATGGCGTACGTACGGGATGAATCAGAGTAAGGGTTCTATTCCATCAGGGCCTTTGACAGTTATGGTGCATATTTCCTCTGTCTGGGTTCCATTCACGTCAGAGAGTAAGGAAGCTGTTGCGCATTATCCTGAGATACTCAAGGAGGTGCGTCTCGCTCTGCAGGAAGTAGGACGGAAGCTCGCGTCCTATGTTCTCAAGAAGAAGCGTATCCACACCGAGTCCAAGAAACGTGATTACATCTCTACATTTATCCCTCATGTTTCGGAGGCGCTTGGCGAGCTCTTGCAGCTCAAGAAAGCCGAGATTGACGAGTCAAATGTTCTCCTTGCGGACATCCTTGAGCACCAGCGCGGCGAGCTTGAGGACATTGAGTTTGATCCTTCAAGGAATGTGGAGTACGATGAGGAATTTGCAAAGCGTGGCGGCTCATCTGAGGATACGGAGTGGGATGATGACGAGCAATCTGACGAGAAGCCGAAGAAAAAATCGAAAAATGACGAGGAGACGGATGAGTAACAATGGTTGATGTGATCAAGAAAATTCAGGAAATTGCTGAGGACGTGTACAATTCGATTAAGAAGAAGAACCAGCCAAAGCTCTCGTTCCCCTTGCGCGCGCTCGCGAATGTGAAGTATGATCCTAAGGATGGTTTTTTTGATCTTGTGGGTAAGGAGAAGATCCGGACGCTTACCGCTTCTTCCGTAAAAAGTTTTGCGCAGACCCTCCGAATGATGGCGTTGTCAAAAGAGCTTGTCAAGACTGATGATATTGCGACAAAGAGAGAAGCCTATTATGTCAGCAAGAACTGGGGCGCGGCTAGGTTCCATGATCAGCCAGAATCTGATACGGTGATGGATGACATTGAGGCCATGCTTCGCGTGAATCGCGAGCAGATCGGCTTCATTCCCGAAGAGAAGGGTGGCGAGATTGCAGGAGAGCTCATCGTCATCGACAAGGATCCTGATTCTGGGAAGGAAGTGAAGATTGACTGCACGAAGATGGGTTCCGGCGCGTATTCCATTCCAAGCAGTGTTGAGGGACTGAAATTTGAGACGAAGGCGAAGTTCATCCTCGCGATTGAGACTGCTGGTATGTTTCAGCGCCTCGTCAAGCATAATTACTGGAAGAAGTCCAATTGCATCCTGATCAGCATGGGTGGGGTTCCAACAAGGTCATGCCGTAGGTTCATCCGCAGGTTGAGCGATGACAAGAAGCTTCCCGTGTATGTCTTCACAGACGGAGATCCGTATGGGTACTTCAACATTTATCGTACGCTCAAGGTCGGCTCGGGTAATGCTGCCCATATCAATCAGTACTTCTGTGTTCCGAATGCAATCTATCTTGGCGTAACTCCGCAAGACATCATTGACTTCAAGCTTCCCACGCATCCACTAAAGGAAGTTGACATCAAGCGCGCAAGGGACGCGGCAAAGAATGATCCGTTTGTCAAGCATCACAAGGAGTGGCAGAAGGCCATTGACCAGATGGTCAAGATGAAGGTTCGTGCCGAGCAGCAGGCGCTTGCGCAGTGGGGTTTGAATTATGTGATCACAGATTATCTCCCGAAGAAGCTTGCTGATAAGAAGTCGTGGCTGCCGTAATCTTAAGGCCTGATATCCCGCACGAATGAGAGCGGCATGAGGCGTCGCTGATTGCAGAGGCTTTCTGCGTTCATGATCGCAAGGCGGGTGTCGCGGGTTCGGAACATGTCATCCTTCATTTTGCAGATGAGGTTGTACTGTATCCAGCGAAGTTCTTCGACTTCATCCCCCCGCGGCGGGCGCATATCTTCGTGGTGTCCAACGCAGTGCACTGCAAGGACATTTGGCCAGCTGCCATCCTCGATCTGGTTGACGTACACGCCAACGATTCCCGTGGGGTTATAGCCGTCCTGTGTTTCTTCAATTTCTTCGCGTCGTATTCCCCGCAGGAGTACTTCTCCGGGTTTGAGTTTTCCGCCGATGAGGCTCCAGCGTCCTGCTCCGATGCCGCGTCCTGGAAGCATGAGAAGGTAATTGGAGTCGCTGCTTCGGATGACTGCGGAGACAACTGTAAATCCATTGTGCGTTGGCACCGGTGCAGGCGGATTGGTATTCGCCCGCGTGGCATCTCCTCGTGCGGTGACGTGCACATATGAGAGATCTGCTCGGGCGTCCACGAAGAGGTCCTCGAGCGCGTGCACAGTGTCTGGTGTGCGAAAATCATGCCGTCCAGAGAGCAAGTCGTCAAGCGGTATCTTGCAGAGTCCCTTGCGTCGTGGTTCATAGTCGAGGCTTGCGTAGACGTTGATATTCGTAAACCACAGGCCCGTTCCCGAGTGGTATTGGTAGATTCCGTTGATGTGCCATGGTGTGATCTGTAGGCCATGGTCTTGCCGCACACGCTCGACGAGGCATCCTGGAAATCCATGGCTCCAGTCGACAAATCCTCCAAGGAGTGAGAGCCCTTCGTCTTTCTGCTTGAGGATAATCTTTCCACGGTCTTCGACGATTGCGCTGCAGATCGTGTATCCGTGTTGTCGTGCGGGTACCGTGTCCATGGGTTCTGAGAATGCTCAGTAATTTATAAAACCGCGCCAGAGGGGATTTGAACCCCCGACCTACAGCTTGCTTTCGGGCGTTGTCCAAAGGACCCCGCTTCGGATAGAAGGCTGCCGCGCTATCCAGGCTGCGCTACTGGCGCACAATAACCACCTCAGTTTTTATTTCTTTATAAATATATTACCGTAATCCTTACACGTTAGGCCAACCGCCATCAAACGGCATGTTTCATATTCTTTAAAATATGAATGCCTTCCAGACTGATAGTCCCCCAGCTCCTTGTGGAATTGATCGCGTGTTGGCGATTGCTGCCAGTTCGGTGCGCCCCGTCATAATCGCCCTGTCCATTGATTGTGATGTGGAACGGACAGGGCGTGCCGAAGGATGGTAATAATCCTTGAACCCCTCTATAAATTCATTCCCGTAAGTGCAAAC
Organism: uncultured Methanosarcinales archaeon; assembly: GCA_964455675.1. Classification (GTDB taxonomy): domain Archaea; phylum Nanobdellota; class Nanobdellia; order Woesearchaeales; family CAYVYK01; genus CAYVYK01. Next base: position 27,298 of record CAYVYK010000011.1, on the reverse strand, counting down.
ACATAAATGTCTGTAAGTATTTGTTTCTTCTGATGGCGGTCATAAAATTTTTACCCGAGGATTTTGTCGTCAACGAAATTCAGAGTCGAAGCTTCAGGAATGAAGGGAATTTCGCGTATTTTTGGATGACGAAAGATAACATTACCACTCTTCTCGCTGAGGAGGAAATCGCTTCAGAACTGAAGATTCAAAAGAAGCGCATTTCCGTCGCTGGTTACAAGGATCGCCGTGCCATAACGTGCCAGCTTCTTTCTATTGAGGGTGTATCAGCAAGGGAACTTGAAAAATTTTTCCTGCCAAGAATTCAGCTTAAGTTTGCAGGTTACGATGAAAAACCTCTTCATCTTGGCGATCTGGACGCAAATGAGTTCACCATTATTGTTCGCGACCTTGATCCTTCTGCGGCGATCACGCCATGCGAGTATTTTCTAAATCTGTTTGGTCCGCAGCGGTTCTCGAAGAACAATGTGGAGATTGGCGGGCTGCTTCTCCGTCAGCAGTGGAGTAGGGCAGTTGAGCTCTTGCTTGAGTCTTCTGATTATGCTGGGGTAATGCGCGAGTTTCTTGATAGTCAGCCAAAAAACAAGATTGGTGCGCTTAAGTTGCTCCCAACTCATCTGTTGAAAATGTACGTGCATGCGTTTCAAAGCATGGTGTGGAATGAAGCTGTAGAGGAGCTCCGTGACAGTATAAACGGCTCCCTTTCGTTGCCTGGGTTTAATACGTCATATCCGGCGCATGCGGCGGAGGTAATCGCGAGAATTTTACGTCGTCACGAGGTGCAGGAGCGTGACTTCATCCTGCGGAATTTTCCTGAAATCTCTCTTGAGGGCGTGGAGCGGCCTGTGCAAGCGGTTGTATCGGATTTCTCTTCAGAAATAAGCGATGATGAACTTCATCCTGGGAAAAGGAAAGCGGTTCTGCATTTTATCCTTGGCAAGGGCTCCTACGCAACGGTTGCCGTTCGCTATCTCGTGAGTGAGCCTGTTGATGAGTTCAAACCCTCAAAGGTTCTTAAGGAGTAGCATCGACTCTTTTGCCACATCATCCGGAAGCTTGCTTGCATCGATCCGCTTCAATTTTTTCTTCTTTGAATAATACTGGATGAGCGGTGCCGTCTGTGAATGGTACGTGTCAAGTCTTTTTCGCACGACTTCTTCCGTGTCGTCCTTGCGCTGGATGAGCTTGCCGCCGCACGCATCGCATATGCCGTTTTTCTTTGTCGGGATATACTTCACGTGGTAGATCGCGCCGCATTTTTCGCAGTTCCGCCTGCCGCAGATGCGCTCAACGACCGCGCTGTCAGGTACATCAAAGAGGAGCACGGCGTCAACGGTGATCTTCGCTTGTTCTAGGCTTTCTGCTTGCGGGATGCTTCGCGGGAATCCGTCGAGGATGAATCCCTCTTTGACATCTTTTTGTTTGAGTCGTTCCTGGATCATGCCTACCGTAATCGTGTCAGGCACAAGTTTTCCTTGGTCGATGAACGTCTTTGCCTGTTTTCCGAGTGGTGTTTCTGCTTTCATTTCTGCGCGGAACAGGTCCCCGGTGCTGATCTGCGGAATGTGGTACGCTGTCATGACTTTCTTTGCTACGGTTCCTTTGCCCGCTCCTGGCGGTCCTAAGAATATGAGTCGCATCATCCGAGATACCCCTGTACTTCTGGTTTTTGTTTGTCTTCTTTTTTCCATGCATCGGCAAGCAGTGTTCCCGTTTCAACAAGCTCGGGAGCGATGTTTTGCCATGATTGCATGATAAGTTTGATCGTTGTTGCTTCCTCTTCTTCGGAACTTGAAGCTGCGGTTGCGATCGCTTTTCTGTTAAGGTACATGATTGCGCGGAAGACTTTGTAGAGTTTGCGCTTGTGCTCTTCGCTCAAGGCTCCCGATTCCACGAGTCCCGCAAGGTTGCTATCTGGTTGGAGCACGTCCTCAAGGATTTTGGTGTATCGTTCGAGTGTTTCGTACATCTGCTGGAGGATGTGCCGTAGGAGAAATCCTGTTTCCTCAATGGTTTCGATCTCAAATACTCTATTGATCTCATCATATGCTGGGAGCTTGTACTTGCCCGCGAGCGGTTCGTATGCTTTCCGTACTGTTTCGTTTGCCATCCCTTCCAGGGAACAGTTGGGGCTTTTTATATGTTTGCCGCTGCAAAATGGCGATATACCCCCGTCCGATAAAATATCGAGGACGACAGTAGAAAAGCTTATATAGAACAATTTTCTGTGTTGGCTGGTCTCGAGGTTAAACTATGAAGACAAGAAACAAACGACCTTTAATCACAATAATTCTTACTATCGCTGTTATCGGGATTTTGTTGTATTCTGGTCCAGCAGAGGCTATTACGGTTGGTATCACTGATCTCACAAGCGGTGCGAATGAACAGACTGCCGTAACGTTCAAGGCGAAGGTAGATCTTCACACAAATGACATCCTCTTGGAGAATGTGAACTTGACGGTGAATATGACGAATACTATTGGCCAGCCAAATGCGTCCTGTATATTCAGTCTTGCCGGTACGGAGTTATCCGCCTGTTCGGGAATCACTGTGACCGTGGAGAGTACGAATCTTGGAGTAAGAAATTATACAAATGGTACGCTGTATGGTTATGGTTATCATTTCAGCCAGGGGTTGTATACAACAAATACCACAGATTACAACGCTTCCCTGGGTCATGGATATGCATACAATCCGGGGTATGGATATGATACGTTTAATACGACGTTAAAGACGACTGCTGAGATGGTGTATTCGGTATCATGGACTTTGCCAGATGTTACTGCAAACACGGAATACACAGTTAGCCTCAGTGCATATGTGACCGATGGTGTCACAAATGTGAGATATGAGACGTACGGTGGCAATTATGATACTATAACTGTTGCGAAGGTCACCCAGGGTGGCGGCGGCGACTCCGGCGGCGGTAGCAGTGGTGGCAGCAGTTCATCAGGAACTGCGCTTTCATTCCCCTCTACCCCGGCGGCTGCGACATTGCCTTCTGCTACTGATCTTGGCGCGCCTTCTGGATATAGCCAGGTCACTCAGGTTGGTGCTCAGACGTCTGTCGCATCGGAGATTTCGACCGCAGATCTCGCGAGCGCCATTGCATCTGCATCTGGTGCTGCTCAGCAGTTGTTGCAGCAATTGCAGAACGTGGCAAGTAGTGGCAGTGGATCCCTGTTGAACGTTCAGACCACGCTGAATGTCTATGAGGTAAAGAATCCCGCAACAGGGCAGTCAGTTTATCGATCGGTTATCCGGATTCAGACGGTTGCAACAGAGGCAGGATCCGTTGACATCGTAGAAGTGATTCCAAAGAGCGTTGCACAGGACGTTTCGCAACTCCTATTCCCTGATGGCATGCCTGAAATTTTGCAGGCAGACCCCATTGTGAAATGGTCGTTCAACAACGTCTATCAAGGACAGGTACTCGAGACTTCCTATGTTGTGCAGAGTAAGCTTACTTCCGTTACATCAGATACGATTCCTGTTCTGACGAAAAAAGTTGTGCCGACGCCAACCCCAACTCCAAAGAAAGGATTACAGGATACCACAGGGCGTGCTGTTGAACCGACTACTCCGACAAAAGGAAGAACTCCGACTTGGCCAATCATTGTGGTGCTCGTGGTCCTCATTATTGCTGGCGCGTATGCGTACATGAAAGGATTAAGGAAGAGCCACTATTGATCCTTCTTTTTTTTGTTGTAACTTAAAATGAGGTCTAAGCCCCAAATATACTGTGTTGTAGGTGTTATGCTTCGAGATCATATGAGAGCATTTACGTAAGTGAATCCAACAATCCACGGGAAACCTTTAATAGAACCCCGGGACTTCGTGAATACTCTCCATGTCAACAAAGAAGTTGTCTAATGCACTGAATCTCTTTTTTCGCGATGACATCGTGAAGAGTGGACTTATTTTTCTTGTGGCTTCGGTCGTGACAGCTGCCTTCAATTATATATATCACCTCTCGATGGGTCGGATGCTCGGTCCTGAAGAGTATGGTATCTTAGGCAGCCTTTTCGCGATCGTGTATATTGTTCTGCTCTCGTCAACAACGATCGGTCTGGTCGTCTCAAAATTTACGTCTGAGCTTCATGGCAGAAAGGATTATCCGCACCTGAAGTTCCTCCTTGTCCACGCTCTTTCACGGATCATCATCTTTGGGGGACTTGGATTACTCCTATACTGCCTCCTATCACCACTTCTCGCAAAGTTTATGCATGTTGAAGTTGCGGGTGTGATCATTGTGGGTATTGTTGCGTTTGTATCCCTTATTGCCTCTACTCTCGGGGGTGCCCTGAATGGTTTGCAGCGCTTTGTCCTGCAGAACATTCTTGGGTCGAGTGCTATCATTATTAAGCTTCTTCTGGCTGTTCTCCTCGTGTATCTTGGCTTTGGGTATATGGGGGCTCTTGTGGCAATCCTCATTGGTTTGGTTCTAAGTATCCCCTTTGGCATTGTCCCGTTGTGGTCATTCCTGACGCATCATAGCCAAAAGAAGTATCCAACCAAAAGGATGTATGTATTTGCCCTTCCCGTATTTTGCTCATCACTCTTGCTGACGCTCATTGTGACCGTGGATCTGGTCCTCGTGAAGCATTACTTCTCGAATGCTGACGCGGGGTATTACGCCGCAGCTGGCATGATTGCGAAGATTATCTGGTTTGGTTCCAGTTTCTTGAGCGGTGTGCTGTTCCCGAAGGTGATATCCATTATTGCCGAAGGGAAACTGCCAAATCACGTGCTGAGGAAGGTGCTAGCATATACCGCAGTACTGGTTTGTTCAGGCTGTATTGTGTACTTCCTCGTCCCTGAGCTTGTCGTTTCGCTTTTATACGGGCGTGAGTATCTTGTCATTGCCGGGTGGATTGGAATTTTTGGTATCTCCTTGGGGCTCTATTCCCTCAGCCATCTGTTAGTTGTGTACAACCTTGCTCGTGAAAGGTATTCTTTTATACTGCTTCTTGCCGCGATGCTCATCTTTGAGGTGCTTGCGGTGGTAGCGTATCATTCAAGCCTTGCGGGTGTCGTCCAGATCATGCTTGTGACAAACGTGCTTCTATTCGGCGGCTTGATGATCTTGACACGTCGGGATCTGGTAGTCTAGAACTTAGATTGTCTCATTGCGAAGAGTTTAAAAGTCTCCGGGCGACTACCTCGGTAGGGGATGTCATGCTTCAGAGGAAACTTTCCGTTATTATTCCGGTGTATCATCAGCGTTCCTCCATAAAGGATAATCTGATACGGATTCGTGATAAGATTCGCGCGTCCTTTCCGAACAACGAGATCATTGTGGTTGTGGATGGTAATGATGATAACATCATTGAGGAGGTGCGCAAGGTTACCGGCATCGTTGTCCATGGGTACAAACTGAATCGGGGAAAGGGGTATGCGCTGAAGTATGGTTTTGGGAAATCAACGGGCGATCTTGTTACGTTCATGGATTCTGATGGTGATATCGATGCTTCAGAGTTGAGAAGATTCTACCCTTATCTATCCGCGGCTGATATCGTTATTGGTAATAAGCGGCATCCGTTCTCACATTTGGAATACCCTTTTATCAGACGTATTCTTTCAAGGGCTTATTCTCTATTCGTGCGCATTTTTTTTGGGCTCAGGATCCATGATACGCAAACCGGTTTAAAGATTTTTAAACGAGATGTTCTCGAGGTCATTATGCCATACATTCTGGTGAAGAGGTATGCATTTGATTTGGAATTATGTTTTCTTGCGCATAAGCATGGGTTTAGGATAGTTGAGGCACCAGTGACCATACATAAGCAAAATTCCATGAGTAGTGTTGACTCAAATGCCGTCTGGAATATGTTTGTGGACACGTGTGCTGTGTGGTATCGGTACTACATCCTGAGATGGTATCAGCGTCAGCGTCGGGATCTCACATGAAAATACTCTGCCTCTGCCTTCCCGGAATGGGCGATTGTCTCATGTTTACTCCCACATTGAAGCTCTTGAGAAGACAGTTTCCAAGCGCGGAGATTGATGTGCTCACGATGATGAGAAGCTGCCATGACGTCCTTCTCCATAATAAGAATCTGAACAGGGTTCTGTATTACCCTTTGATGGATGATCGCCGTGGTGGAGTCCGTTTCCTCTTAGGTTTGCGGGGCAAGTATGATGTGACGATCATGGCATACCCTCAGTATCGGCGGGAGTATCATGTGGTTAGCTATCTGATCGGAGCAAAACGGCGGATCGGACACAAATGGAAGGTCGGCTCAATAACGGAGCTTCATTTCCTGAACGAGTCAGTAATCCCTGTGTTTGAGTCCAGTCATAATGTGATCAACAACCTGAACCTGTTGCACTCTCTTGGAATTTCTTGGGAGGATGTGTTGTCAAAGGACGACATTCATTATGATCTCGCAATCGATGAAAAATCAAGGAGTGCTGCACAGTCTTTTCTAGAGTCAAACGGATTGGATAAATCAGAGTATCTCGTCGGTATGCATCCGGGAAGTACTCCATCGCCTGCTGCCATTTTACGGCGCTGGCCCCTCGAGCGTTATGTGGTTGTTGCCGAGAACCTTGTCCGAAAAAGAGGAGCAAAGATTCTTGTGTTCACAGGAGCGTGGGAGAAGGATGCAGCAAGAGCGCTCAAAAACCTTAGTAAGGATGATGTGGTCGTGGCAGACGGACTTCCCACACTTGTTTGCTGCGCGTTGGTGGCAAAGTGCGATCTTTTCATTGGAAATGACAACGGTTTTGGGCATATCGCTGCTGCCATGAATACTCCATTGATTACCTTATGGGATTCTACGAATCCTACATGGAGCCTTCCATGGGGAAAAAGCGTGTCTCTCATAAAGACTTCTCAGAATCCTTGGTATCGGTATGAGTTAAAGCGTAGTGCCGTTGGTCCTGGAAGGATGAGCGATATCACGGTCGAGCAGGTATTGAGGAGAATACCTAAAATGACGAGGTAAGAATTGGCGTGCGAATCCAAATGAATAAGTCTAACGTGAGAAAACCCATTGATGCGCTAGTGTACCCAAAGGTAGCGCGTTTGGAGAAGTCGATCCGTCTCCTTGGGAATTTGAGTCGGAAGCGTTTGCTAAATATTGGGTGTAAGGAGGGGTGGCTCGAGAGTTACATCGTGCATAATAATATTGATGTTAAAGCAGTACACTCCATTGACGTTGTGGATTATGGATCGCCAAGGGGAAGATCAAAAATAATCTTCTCTCTGGAAAGCGTCCTGAAACTGCAGCGGGTGAAGAAACACTGGTTTGATATCGCTGCCTTCTTTGAAGTGATGGAGCACCTTCCGGCGGGTTCAGAGCTCTTGGCCTTAAAAAACATTAATAGGGCGCTGAGATCCGGCGGCAGGTTGTGCTTGTCCACTCCGTATAGCTCATTTTTTGGCAATCTTCTTGATCCGGCGTACTGGTGTATTGGTCACCGGCATTATACTCAAAGAAGAGTGCGCCACCTTTTGCAGCAGGCAGGGTTTATGGTCGTTCAGATGGAGGTGCGTGGAGGTTTTGGCGAATCTTTTGGTATGCTCTGCTACTATTTTTCGCGGCACGTACTGCGCAGGAGAAAAATGTGTGCTAATTGTTTTCAGAAATCACGTCGGAAGGAATATCTATCTGCACATGCTGGTTTTTTCAATCTGTTTGTGATCGCAGAAAAAATAAGGGATGTGTAGAATGGCAAGTACTGATAGATTGTATAGTGTGCCGGAACAAAAGAACCTTGACTTGCTCCTGCGATTGATCGCTGAAAAGAGACCTGCGCACATATTGGATGTGGGATGTGGCGATGGGGCATTTACGAGTAGGGTGATGAGGCGCTGTCGATCCGCAAAACTGTACGGCATTGATAGTGACAGGGAAAAATTGGCGCGAGCAAGGCTCCTCGGTATTACTGTTAAGCGTGCTGATCTCGAAGGAGAATTTCCTTATGAGTCCGGTTTCTTTGACATCGTGTATTCAAATATGGTAATTGAGCATCTCGACGATATTGACAATTTTGTACGCGAACAGAATCGTGTGCTCAAGCCCGGAGGTCGCATGATTATTTCGACGAATAACGCTGCAAGCTGGCATAATATTGGTGCCCTCGTCGCTGGATGGATGCCCTTTGATTTGACGAATGTGACCGGTAGGAACCTGGGTAATCCGCTGTCGCTTCATCGGCATGCAATGATCCCAAGATTCATGCGTCACAAACGTCTGTACACTGCTCGATTCCTCTCTGAGTTTCTTGCATCGCATGGATATCGGAAGCTACGGTCATTTGGGACAGGCTACGTGCCGCTCCCTTCAGTTCTTGGCCGGATTGACAAGACGCACGCGCAGTTCATTATTGTCACAGGTGTGAAACCATGAAGCCGAAGGTGTCCGTGATCATCACGACGAGAAATTCTGCGCGAACCTTGGAAAAATGCTTGCTCAGTATTATTACGCAGACGTATAAGCCGATCGAGCTTATTGTCGTTGACAACAACAGTACTGATGCGACGAAAAAGATTGCGAGGACGTATACTCGCTTCGTATACAATCATGGGATTGAGCGTTCTGCTCAGCGTAATTTTGGAGTTTCGATGGCAAAGGGAAAATATGTGCTCATTCACGATTCAGATATTTATTTTCATCCTGATTCGGTCGCTGAGTGTGTGAATGTGGCGGAGGAGACGCCGTGTCATGCAGTGATTCTGCCGGAAAGGTCTATTGGTGTGGGTTTCTGGGCTAAAGTAAAATCTTTTGAACGTGAGTTTTACGTCGGTAATCCCATGATGGAAGCTGCCCGCTTTTTTAGAAAGAATGTATACCAAGGGGTTGGTGGGTATGATGAAGCGCTAACCGCTTGTGAAGACTGGGATTTGCAGTGGAGACTCAACAATCGTGGCTTCATCACAATGCGAGCAAGGCATATGCTGCTGCATGATGAGGGTAAGATCTCGCTCATTTCAACGATGAGAAAAAAAAAGTACTACGGAAAATGGATTCACGCGTACGAACGTCGATACCCAAAGATTGCGCGAAGGCAGTTCAGTTTTTTTGCAAGATTCCCACCCCTTGAGCTCGCAAAATCTTTTGTTATCCATCCATTGCTCACGCTGTCCATGGTTGTCTTGAAAACTGCTGAGTGGTTGAGTACACGATGGTAGCAAGGCCGTATCTTTCGATTATTGTCAACACGAGGAATAGGAAGCATCTCCTTTATAGGTTGCTCGATACCATTCGTGCATGCCGATTAAATTTGTCGCACGAGATCATTGTCGTGGACGACAATTCAGATGAGGATTATGGTCGGGAGCTAAAGAAAAGATATCACAGGATTCAATTCATCCGGAATGAGTCTCGGTTGTATCTGGTAAGGTCAAGGAATAAGGGGTGGCGTTCCGCTAAGGGGGAGATCCTGTTCTTCATTGATGATGATAACGAGATTAAGGATCCTGCATTTTTCGAGCGTGGTTTGAGGTATTTCCAGGATCCGTCCATTGGGATTATTGGGTGCAGGACCTACTATTTTGATGAGCCTGATATCATACTGATCGGCCCAAATAGGTTGAATAAGATCACTTGTCGCACAACGAACCTTGCAACTAACATGCGTGACCGTAAGTCGATCGAGGGCTTGAGGGAGACCTTTGACACTCCGAACGCTTTTTTTGTGCGCGCAAAGGTAGCAGCAGAGGTTCAAGGGTTTAGCGATGAGATTGTGCAGACGCTAAGTGAGGCTGACTTTGCGGAGAAGGTGAGGAAAAGAGGCCACAAGGTGTACCAGGCTTCTGACTTGAAAGTGTACCACAAATCACCCAGGCAGACGAGCAGGCGACTTACTCCTCGCCATGTGGGGGGAACTCCCGAGCGAGTGTATTATTTCATGAGGAACAAGTTTGTGTTCATGAAAAAGCACGCCTTGTGGTATCAAAGGATCTCGTTCGCGTGCGTTTTCTCTCATATGTACACAGTCTATTATCTCTATGTGCTGGTGAGGCATCGCGAGTTCCGGATGGCGGCAGCGTGCATTCGGGGTGTGTGTGATGGATTCTTGTACATGCTCAAATGAGAAGTAACAGTCGTAGATGTCACTGACCGGTTGCAAGAGGGGAACCATTGGTATTTTAAAATCCGATAGACTAGTCAGGAGCGACGAAGTGATGGGGGAACGAAAATCATCCATGAGGCGTGTTCTGTACATTGGGTACTTGCATGTCCCCTCGTTCATGGCAAAAGCCGCCAGTTACGTGATTTCCTTGGTGAGGTTGAAAAATCCACATACCTTCGGTGCGGTGATCTCCCCTCTTGCGGATGTGGCTTCCACGTGCGTTATCCGGAATAATACTGAGGTTGCGAGCGATGTCAAGATCGGGGAGTATACGTTTGTGAATCGAGGGTGCAGTTTGAACTCGGTAAGGATTGGGAAATACTCGCTTATTGCTTCGAACGTGAGGGTTTACCCCTCGATGCATAACATCAATCTGCCTTCAGTGTTCCATTTCTCGGATAGCAATCTTTGCCCTGCCTATTTGCGTCCGAGGTTGCGGCCAAGGGAGCAGATATTTAAGGGGATGACAATAATAGGGAATGATGTCTGGATCGGGGATGATGTGAAGATCATGGGCGGCGTGACCATTGGAGATGGTGCGGTTGTTGCAGCTGGAGCTATCGTCACGAAGAATGTTGAGCCCTATACTATTGTTGGGGGAATTCCGGCTAAGGTGATTAAGCGCCGCTTTGAGAAGAGAGTCTCCGCTAATCTTCAGGACTCTCGCTGGTGGGACATGAGTCCAAGATTGATCAGAAGGAATCTCCTGATGTTCTATGATGAGGACGTTGAGAACTTTGTTAAGAAGGTGAGACTCTTGAGGGGTAGATGAATGGCTGGCATATGGAGGCATAGCCTATCGGAGAAAGCTCCTGAGGATTGGGATGAGTTGGAAAGGAAAAACAATGGTTTTTTCCCGAATACTTCCTTGTGGGCTGGCGTCTGTGAGAATCTCGGTATTGGGAGAGGGCGATACCTGAGACTTTTTCGTGATGATGTGCTCATTCTCCAGGTCTTGCTATACGAATCGATTCTCGGAGGGCCCATGTTGCTGCGGTACGTTCCATCATCGATGATTCGACTGCTTAGGCGTGCTCCTCATTTGACCAGTATGAGTTCTCACATGTCTCCAACGTTCATAGGTGACGTGGATCCTTTGGTAAAGCAGGAGGCTGTGCTCGAGTGTTGTCGTTGCGTCGTTTCGATCGCAGAGCGGGGGGGAAAGAATATCGGACCAAACGATTTCCTATTCACAAAAGACCAACCATCCGCAATGGGAGTTATTGCGAAATTATCCGAGGAATGGCCTGCAGTGAATTTTAGGATTGTCGGGACTACAAGGCTCGTGATTCGTCCAGGACAGACGACTGCGGATGAGATAACCTATTCCTACCGGAAGGATATTCGGAGAGCTCAGAAACGAGGTGTGATCATAAAATTTGTTGATGATCCGGCGGATTCTTCCTTGTTTTACGATGGTTTGGTGCAGAGCATGCGAAGTAATGGTTTGACGATCATGCCGAGAAAGTATTATGAGGGTTTAATGCAGACGCCTCATGTGAAATTTGTGGTTGGGCTCCACAATGGATACTTGACTGGCGGATCTGGTCTGATGTTTTTCGGATCAACATGCTTGCTCTTCAGCACCTTTACGACGGATTACGAACGAAAGAACAACACCTGCAGTAACTATCTCGTGAGGTATGAGGTGGTTCAGGAATGCCTCAGGCGGAATGTTCATTCGTGTGATCTGAACATGATAGATGTCCAGCGAGAGTCTGAAAAGCAGCAGAGAATCAATGCGTTCAAGCTGGGATGGGGTGGAGAGATCCTGTATGGGATTAGCGTGAATCGCTATGCAAAAACCGTGAGAGGTTTGCAGCGGTTGAAGAAACGGTTCTTGGGGAAGTAATATGCGGACGTACCAGTACTGGGAGTATGAAGGTACTGTGGATCGGTACTCGAATATGGAGTGCCGGTTGTTCGATGTTGAGAAGGTTTTTCTCGCCAGAGCTGTGGAGCTGCTTGGTAAAAACGCTACCAAGATTCGCGTGCTTGATCTTGGTTGTGGCGGGGGAAGGACGACTCTTCCGCTCGGCCTGCACGGGTATTCTCTCGTCGCACTGGATGTCTCCTATCCGTTGGTAGACTCACTCAAGAAGACAATGCCTTCCGTTTCGGTTGTTTGCGGCGATGCGTCATCTTTACCTTTCGATGATGGAGTGTTTGATATCATCCTCTTTAGTCATAACAGTCTGGACTATGTATATCCATACTCGAAGCGTGACGCTGCGTATCGTGAGATTGCAAGGACATTAAACCCGGGTGGTTTTTTCATCTTTTCTTCGCATATCTTCAATCCCTGTGTGCATGACAAGAGGGGATTATCCATCTTGATAAGGAACTTGCGTCGTCTTCCTTCTCTGATGAGGAGTGGATACTATGTTGAGGTTCATGATGGGCATGATGTGATAACTTATTCTGCAAGGAATGCTGGGTTTGTCAAGAATGAGCTGCAACGGCACGGATTCAGTCTTCTCAGAACGAGTGACTTATGCGAGTTTGATGCTGGTAAAGTCATGTCGTATCTCAAAGCGTTATGTTCATGGGAGCGGTACTATCTATGCAGAAAAAAATCGTAAGCAAGGTAATGAACTGGCTGATGGTGCATAAATGGTTAGTGTTAATCATCATCTTTGCCGCCATTCCTTACTCGTTTTATCCTCATTTGCACACGGATTACACGAATTATGAGTCGTACTCTCCGAGTGTCTTCTTTACGACTTGGTATTCCTTGTTTCTGGGGAGCTTCAATCTTTTTATGGACCCTGTCGGGCTTGTGTTCTATCTATTGAGCATGTTAGTCGGATCAAGTGTGGCAACTATCCTTCTTCTCACCACGATGGAGATTACCGCAGCCGTTTCCTGTTATTATTTCATTGTGCGAATTACGTCAAATGAGGTTATCGGATTTGCTGGTGCGCTCGTCTATATTTACTCCATTTTTGGCCAGTTTGCGGTCTTTTGGAATACTACGCGCATGATGTTCGTCCTTCTGCCCCTGATTTCCTTGCTTGTGTATCGCGTGAACGATCAATCCACGGTCATTCGGCAATCTTGTATCCTTGGTTTGCTCTTCTTCCTTCTTACCGGCTTGCACCCCGCGTATACTGCATACTTGATTGTCTGGATACTGGTGGTTATTGTCTTGAAGATGCTCTCGCAAAAGAAAAGCAATCCTGTAAAAGCATTGAAAATTGTTGCGCTTGGGGGCTTCATTGGTTTGCTGCTCGGCAGTCTTTTCCTGCTTTCTTTTGTCTCACAGTACAGCTACCAGCGTACATTTATTGATAAGTCTCTCTCACTCGAGACTGCTGATTGGAAAAGCTCTAGTGCGTGGCTTCATGAATTGTGGCGCGAAATGGGCGCCGTGAGTTACTATTACTATTTCCAAGGCTGGGCATATCCGAATGCGCAGCCGTTCATCACGAATCCTTTCCTGCTGATTGCATCCTATATCATCCCGATTCTTGCGTTGGTTGTGCTACTGTTTTCTCGCAAGACTGCGAATCATAAGGAAGGGTATCCGATCCTGTTGTTATCCATTGTGTACATCATCCTATTGATCATTTGTATGGGAATATTCAAGTACTCACCGACCAAGGGCATGTATCAACTATTCCTCCAGATCATTCCATATTCTATGGTCTTTCGGGATTCCTACAAGGCGATGATCCTTCTTCATATAGTGACAGTGCTTCTGGTTTCATTCGCGCTTTTCGTGCTGGCAAAGAGGGCTAAGAACGTATTTCGCTGTGTTGCATTCTTCCTTGTTGTGTCGGTGCTCGTACTCTCATACCAGTTTTGGCAGGGCAGTTTCTATCGTCATGAGCAGATATTCATCCCCCAGTACTGGTATGAGATGAGTGACCACATCCGGTCGATCAACGAGAATGATGATAGGACCCTGCTGCTTCCTGAGATTCCCTTTGCGATGTATAACTTTACCTCGCTGAGGGGAAAGCACAGTAATTTTTTCCGTAGATTCTTTGATAATAACGTAATATACCCTCAGAGTGGGAGCATATATTATGGTGGTAGGTTAGGTGAGCTGTACACGAGGCTGCGCACTGATCCGTCATGCTTTGCGCTTGAGGCAAGTCGTTTGGGTATCAGGTACTTCCTGAATCAGTATGACTCGGATTACGCGCTGTACGATGGTAGGGTGAATGGGGAGACTGCTTGGATTGGCATGTCGCCAGAGGAGGTTGATCGTAATCTGAGCGCTACCAATCGTGTGCTGTTGGAGAGCACTATCGGTAATCTGAAGCTCTACACGGTGAACGGTTTGGATGTATACCCAGAGGTGTACCTACCTGCAACCGTCGTCCTCGCTAGTAATTCGTCAGTCGCATGTGAGCCTGATTCAGTTGGAAGATCTGCATGGCTTGTGCCGGAGGCGTTTCAAGGTGTTTCATTTGAAGCGCCGGATGTATCCGTAGTTAAGGATAACAACGCAATTTTTTCGGTATCAGTATCTGCACATGAGAGGAATGCTCTTCTGATCCTAAATCATCGTTACGACAACGGTTGGAAGCTCTTCCGCACTGATGATACACGTGTCTATGTATGGGATATCATGCTGCTGCCTTTTAGGACTCCGGTGTACGATAAGGACCATGTTGTTGCGAGTGGATTTGCGAATGGGTGGGTGATTCCGCCATCTCAAAACCAAACATCGTACATTCTTGTGTACATGCCTCAAGCTTTCTTCTATTGGGGCCTGACGATCTCGCTTCTTACGCTCGTTGTTGTACTGACCGTGATCATATTCGGTGGGAGGAAAAAATCTAAACAGCGCGTTGCACGATAAACTTTTTATATTCTGGTGGGATGGTGGTACTTATGGAAAAAAACAAAAAAGTGGTCTTAGTCACCGGTGGTGCTGGCTTTATAGGGTCTCATCTCTGTGGTGCTCTGATAAAAAAGGGGTACTCCGTTGTGTGTTTTGATAATTTCTCAACGGGTTCTGAAAAGAATATTACGCATCTCAAGAACGATCTTGTTATCGTGAGGGGAGACGTGAACGATAGGTTGGAAGTTGATGCGGTTTTTGCAAAGCACCAGATCGATTATGTGTTTCATCACGCTGCTGTTGTTGGGGTCCAGCGTACGCTTGAGCAGCCGCTGTCCGTCCTGGCAGATGCTCATGGAATGTGGAACCTGCTGGAAGCGTCAAAGAACGCGAAGGTGAAGAAATTTGTGTTTGCTTCATCATCGGAAGTATATGGCGATCCTGTGGAGATTCCCGAGCGGGAGAATGGCCACTTGAATCCTCATTTGCCATACGCTGTCACCAAACTGTACGGTGAGAAGCTCCTTGAAGCGTACTACCAGACGTACCATCTGCCGACCTGTTCGTTGAGGTTCTTCAACGTTTACGGGCCTAGGCAGGATTCAAGTCCCTATGGTTTTGTTGTTGGCATATTCATCAAGCAGGCGCTTGCTGGGCAAGCCCCGACCGTGTTTGGTGATGGAACGCAGACGAGAGATTTTGTCTATGTGGATGATAATGTAGAAGCGACTATACTAGCAATGGAATCTCCTGCAACGGATGGTAAGGTGATCAATGTAGGTACCGGAATTCCGACGACGATCCTTTATCTTGCAGAGGAAGTAGTCCGTTTGTGTGGCAAGGATGGTTCTCTTTCTCCTCGCTTGATACCTCAACCAAGGAAGGATGTGTCGCACCGGTTCCCGAATGTTCAGCTCATGATAGAGACGCTGAAATGTAGACCGAAAGTCCGGCTTGATGAGGGTCTGAAAAGGACGATCGAGTATTACAGAAATCTGAAAGGATGAGTATGCCGCCAAAAAAAAAGGTAGCAACGATCTGCATTGTCGTCGATGACGTTCATCCCGAGGGTTCTCACGATTCTCAGGGATTGGATTTTGGGCTTGATATCAAGAATGGTCCGTTCAAGTATCTCTTGGAATCCATCTCTCGAGTGCCCGGTATCAAGTTCAACCTTTTTGTCGTACCTGATTGGACTGACCGTTCTGCAAGGCCGACCCTGCTGAAAACGTTGCAATACCGATTGTACAGAAAAAGTCCTTATTCTGAAGGCCAATTCGCAATTTCAAGTGAGAAATACGCGTCGTGGTGCCGCTCATTGGGGGATATGCGCGACTCGGGTCATGTCGCGTTCTGTCTTCACGGGCTTCATCATGCCTGTAATGGTTCTCATCTGGAGTTTTCATCGCTCTCTCTGGATTCTGCGCTGCAAAAACTCTTTGATGCTGAAACGATGTTCAAGGACGCCGGTCTCAAATTAGACTCCTTTTTTCGCCCACCAGGTTGGAGGATGTCTCCTGGGTCTTTGAAAGCTCTGCAAAAGATGTCGTATCACATCGCGGCAACGCACAATCTTGATCGTTCATTGGACGAATCAAGGTATGTATTCAAGATCCGGGTATCAAGCGTGATCCCGACAAAGGCAGGAAAAACCCTTTTTGTCACCTCGAACTGCTATCCCCATCAAACGGCAAGGGCCATGGAAGTCGCCCGAATGGGTGGTGTTGTGGTTATCCATTGTCACATCGCAAAGACAATTCTTGGGCTTCAGGCGATCACCGAGAAATTTCCGCAGTACATGCATCGGCTCGTGCGTGCGTTATCAATTGATGGCTTCACTCCGAGGTTTGTTTTCCTTCGTGATCTTCCAAAGTTGACTGGGAAGATTTATATGGAGAAGTAGGACCTTCTCTTTGGGGGACAATGAGGAATTATCTGCTCTGTGCTTGTACAAGAGGTCTTGTGAATTCTATGCTCTGTCTTCTCGATACTCTGTTCTATAATGTGATGGTGATGGTTAATGCCTCTTAGTATTAGCGTGATCTTGACGGTTTATAATGGTGAGAGATCAGTTGTGGATTCTCTTCTATCCCTCATGCATCAATCGTATCCAGCAAAGGAGATCATCGTCGTTGACGATGGAAGTACCGATAAAACTCCCCTGCTCGTTGACAAGCTTGTGCGTGATAATCCTAAGTCGCCCATCATGGTCATCCGTCAGAAAAACCAGGGTCGTGGCCATGCGCGTAATAACGGAGCGAAGAAGGCGTCAGGGGACATCATCACGTTCTGTGAGGATGATGCGTGGTACTCACCGGAGTATCTCGCGTCTGCTGTGCGTCATTTTGCCGACCCCTCCGTTGGGGGAATTATTGGTCCTCATTATGTATGGAACCGGGATGATAGTATTTGGACGAGATTTAAAGACATTGAGCGGAGGCGTAATTTTTATCACTACCGGCCAAATTCTTGCTGGTTCTACCGTCGAAAGGACTTTGAGAACTTGGGTCGTTTCGACACTTCCTTGGAGATGGTGGAGGACACTCTTCCCGGAAGGATGCTTAAAGAGCGGGGAAAGAAGCTTATCTTTGAGCCAAAATCGTTATGGTTGCATCGTGAACCGTCAACCTTGAGGGCTTACCTTAGGCGTAAATATCGTGGTGGTCTTGGACTTGCGATGCTGTATAAGAATGGTAGCATTCCGTTTCCCATCAGTAACTATTTTCTTATGGTGATTCTGCTTGGCCTTGGATCTATTGCTGGTCTTATTGCCTTTTTGCTTTGGAGACCGACGGTGTGGCGATTCATCCTCGCGCTTGTGTTTTTGTTGCTCGTTCTAGCTCTCGTGAGAATTCGTGATATCACTATCTCATTGAAGACAGCAAAGGACTCTCTAGCAATGATTCTTCTCTCGTTGTACGCGGAATACCTCCTGCTCGGAGCAACGTTTGTGGGAGTGCTGTATGGTCTGACGATGAAAAAGACGGAGATAAATCATGTCCTGAAGGGTCGATGATGGCGAAAAGGAGAGTTACACTGCTCACAGTTGTTCCCTGGTTATTCCCGTTCTTCATATTTGTGTTGATTTTTTACCCTGTTCTTTTTCAGCCTGTGTTCCTTGTTGATTACGCTCCTCGGCTGTATGTGAATCCAATCAAGGATCTTCAGATGGGTAACTTCAGCTGGTTGCACGCGGGTGATATTCTTGATTGGCTGCTATCCTCATTTCGGCTAAGCGGAATATTCTTTCAGATTGCTTTTCTCTCTTCACTGTACGTCTCGTTTTATTTCATTCGTAAATTGCAAAAGCACTATATGCTCTCATTCCTGATCTTTGTATTCAATCCGTTTGTGTATTCCCGTCTGATGGTCGGTCAGATATGGGTGGTTGTTTCGTACCTTCTGTTGCCTATGTATCTGCACTACATCGTTCAAGCCTTGAGTTCCAAGAACAGCAGAGCTTCCTGGATGAAGGCAGCAGTTGCAGCTGCGGTCATCAGTACGTTTTCCCCTCATATGATGTTTTTCCTATTGGTCATCATGGGTGTAGCCTTCTTTTGGTTTGTGAGAGGAACTGTAGGTTTCCAATGGAAGGATCAGCTGAAGTCTGTATGTGTATTCATCCTTCTCCTCATGATGCTCAATGCCTATTGGCTTCAAGCGGTTCTTTCCCCATCCATCGCATTGCCCTCAATTTCTGCTGGGCATAAGTATTTTTTTTCGCCGACGCTAAGCCAGGATCTTCCTGCTGTGGCTAAGATTATCGGTATGTGGGGTTTCTGGCGTGAAGATGGATTCGTGACTTTTTATGAATCAGTACCGCGATTTGTGTACTACGCACTCGTGGGCTGTCTGCTTCTGTTGCTGTTGCTCGGGTACATGAAGTCAAACGATCCGACCGGTCGCACGATGCTGTCACTTTGGTGGATTGGTGTGGTGCTTGCCACAGGGGTGAGCCATCCATTCACCGCCCCTTTCTTTGATTTTTTATTCAATCATCTCCCTTTCTTTAGCGGGTTTCGGGATAGCCACAAATTAGTTGTCTTCATCGCGATGGGGTATGCGTTCCTGTGTCCCTGTGTTCTTGATGTGAAGGGGCGCGAGGGCTCAAAAAAACAGGCCATCATGCGTGCAGGCGTGTATGCGTTCATTGTCGTGCTCATCCTTGTTTTCACATTTCCTTTGATCGGTTTTGGCCACCAGATAAAGAGCGCGTGGTATCCGTCCAGTTACGTTTCAGCTGCAGAATTTCTGAACGAACAGCCGCTTGAAGGTTACACGATCTATCTTCCGTGGCAAACGTACTTGACGTACACATGGACAAAGGGAACATCACCCGACGGTAGGATCCCAGCGCCCATCAACCATGTAGTTAAGCGATCGGTAACACTTGGTCCTGATATCTGGGGCTCCGTGGACTCGTTTCAGAACACGATCGGCGCCTGTATCCAAAACCGTTCTGTATCCTGTCTCGAGAGGAGTGGTGTTCGATACGTGCTGAAAGATCGTTGTGCATATTTTCCTGATAGGTATGATTGGCTCAACAGGACTGTTATACATGATAATGGTTGCCTGACGATAATTAAGCTCGAACCATTAATCCTAAATGGTCCGCAGGAACAAAAACTGCCTGTTCGTTTTGTTATTGGTTCTCTGATATCTCTTGGAGCTCTGCTGCTCATCATAAACCAATTATATGGTAAGAATCCATAGAGAGAAAGAGGATTCCCTAGGCTTCGATCCATCCATGTTGATAAGCTAAGCTCAAGAGATTGAGTATGCAAATGATGGCAAAGAGGTAGATGGTGCTGTAGAGAGCGATTCCATCCGTGGTAGTACTGAGGATACCGAACGCCAAGACAACAGCCATCCCTATACTGAGCGGGAGGAATGGATTGATGCGCGCGACTAGCCGCGCGCTATCCGAAAAAGTGTATTCAGGATCTCGTAGGGTCTCAATCAATTGGAGAGCAACTCCACAAGTGAGAAGGTAGAATGCATAAATCGCGCAGTATTCCGCAGAGAGCTGATGATCTGACAAGAGCAGGAATGGGCAGTATCCGAGAAAAAGTGGTACCAAGAAAAGGATGAATCGAGAGTCTACTCGAATGAGAAGGAACAGAATTGCCGTCAGGAGGAATCCGATAAAGGACCATGGAGTTGTGATGCGCTCGTGCAAGTGGAGATATATCGTTGCGCTGATGATGAGGTAGCCTGCGATGACAAAGAGAATTGTATGGAATGTGGAGTTCTTGTATCCTTGTATTGTCCGTGGAAGTGCGAGTGATGTAGTAACGATAAGGAGAACCGCCAATAAGCCGAGCATGATCAGACGTATCCGCATTCCTGCGATGTACATCAGCATGCTAAGGATTCCCATGGTAAGAAAGACAAGAAT
This sequence comes from uncultured Methanosarcinales archaeon, assembly GCA_964455675.1. Classification (GTDB taxonomy): domain Archaea; phylum Nanobdellota; class Nanobdellia; order Woesearchaeales; family CAYVYK01; genus CAYVYK01. The sequence goes on along the minus strand of CAYVYK010000011.1, from coordinate 7,022 downwards.
GAGATGATGTGTGTGCCACCCAAGGATTCTGCGGGGTAAGGACTTTTTCATATGATGAATCGCACGGTGTGGCAGGAGTGCAGCGGCGAGGATGAAACAGGAAAGGATAAAGATGATAGAAAATATCACGTCCAGCTTTTGGAATTGTTCGCTGTGGTTGATCCTGTAGATCCTGAGGGAGGTGTAGATTATGAACACACCGATCAGGAGAAGGACTGCTTCCAGTTTAGGAAATATTTTCATGAGGCATGAACACCATCCGGGTTATCAATGCAAAAGGGGTATGGCTGTATCATATGAGGGAATCATGCATGCTTTTAAATACATTCCGTATTCAAATTTTGAATAAAAAAGAAAGAGAAAAAGGTAAATTTCAATCCTTCGACCACGCCAGTATCCCATATAGGATAAGCGCCCAGATTCCTCCAACGAAGGGAATGATGGTGAGCACCGCATACCACCCTGGTCGTTTGCGTGCTTCGCAGATCTTCCAGCTCCAGATGATGATGAAAACGAGCAGCGCAATTCCCGCGAGCGGACTGATCCATGGTATCACCATGCCGATCACGAGGAGTACTGGCCACCAATGCATCTTCGCCATTTTGGCCATAAGCACAAGGTTCGCGATCGGTATCCATGCAAGCCATGCTGGCTCTGTCTGGAGTCTTTTGGCAATTGTCATCAACGCAAGTGATGTGTACACATAGAGCGCTGCGATCAGAATAAGCACAAGGACAATAATCATCACGCCTAGTCCAATAAGTAATCCCGCAATCGCTCCAATCCCAAGCTCTTCAAACGCCATAGTATCCACCCCTCTTGATTTTTAATTCACCAGTGAAATGCCTATTTAAATTTATCTTTGAAACGTTCCGTCATGTATTTAAAGTGCTGCTATATTGCGTCTCGCATGAAGTATGTTGTCACAGGGGGAGCTGGTTTTATTGGAAGCCATCTTGTTGAAGCTCTCCTAAAACAGGATCACGAAGTGATAGTAATTGATGATCTATCAACAGGCAATATCAAGAATCTCAGTGCTTGTCGCAATCGGATAACGTTTGTAAAAGGTTCCATCCTGGACCGTAGTCTTCTCAAGGATCACATGCAGGGAGCGGACGGAGTATTCCATCAGGCTGCAATTGCTTCCGTTCCGCGTTCTGTGGCAAATCCCATGCAGACTAACGAAGCAGGTATCACAGGTACGCTTAGCGTATTGCTTGAGGCTCGTGATGCAAAGGTTAGACGTGTGGTGTTTGCCTCGTCATCTTCAGTTTATGGTGATGATCCCTCTCTCCCAAAGCGCGAGGATGTCATCGGCAGGGTATTGTCGCCGTACGCTCTCACGAAGAAGACTGGCGAGGAATACATGCATCTTTTCCATGACCTATATGGTCTTGAGACGGTAAGTCTTCGCTACTTTAATGTGTTTGGGCCTCGGCAGAACCCCAAGGGTGAGTATGCGGCAGTCATTCCAAAATTTATCGAGTGTATCATGAATGATGCACGACCTATCATTTTTGGCGAGGGAAAACACTCCCGGGACTTCGTGTTTGTCGATAACGTTGTTCAGGCAAACATGCTCGCGATGAATAATAAAAAGGCCGTCAATCAGGTGTTCAACATCGGTTCAGGTGGTCAAGTGACCATTCTTGAGGTCGCCGAGCTGATCACTGATTTCCTTGGTAAGGATACTAAGCCAGAATTCCTTCCTGCCCGCGCGGGCGATCCCCTTCACACCAAAGCCGACATTTCCAAAGCGCGATCACTCCTTGGCTTTGATCCGAAGATTGACTTCAAGCAAGGCCTTCGCCTAACCGTAAAATCATTCACAGGTTAGCCATACTTCAATTCTGACACTGGTTCCCAACAACAGTTGCCCTGTTCCGTGATCGTGTTGTTGAAGGAACAGGGCTCGCCGAAGGCTCGTGATAATTTTTTGTTGTGGAGATATTCCATTAACTCGACCTTCCGATACTTTCTTAAACACGCAAAGAATCTGCAAGAGAATGCTCGTCGGCGTTGTTGGAAAAGCGAATGTGGGAAAGAGCACGTTCTTCAAGGCAGCTACGCTTGCCGAAGTTGAGATCGCGAATTACCCTTTTGCCACGATCAAACCTAATATCGGCGTTGGCTATGTTAAGGTTGCCTGCGCGGATAAATTCTTTGGTGTTACGTGCAATCCAAGGGAAGGGTTTTGTCTGGATGGCACGCGGTTTGTCCCGATCAAGCTCATGGATGTCGCCGGCCTTGTTCCAGGCGCGCATGAGGGCAAGGGTATGGGCAACCAGTTTCTGGACGACCTGCGGCAGGCTGATGTGCTCATTCATGTCGTCGACGCTGCAGGAACCACAAACGCGTTTGGCGAACCTGTTGATCCGGGTAGTTATGATCCAGCAAACGATATCAAGTTCTTCGAGGAGGAGCTTGACTTCTGGTACCTTGGTATACTGAAGAAGGGCTGGGTGAAATTTGCGCGTGAGGTCCAGCAGACGCATCAGCAGTTGCAAAAGGCGATAGCAAAACAGCTTTCCGCAATGAATGTGACAGAGGAGCTTGCTGAGTCTGCGATGCAAGAACTCCATCTGTCAGATCGTGATATCACTGCCTGGTCTGAGGATGATCTCTTGCGGCTTGCGCAGCTTTTTCGGAAGCGCACAAAACCCATCATTGTCGCGTTGAACAAGGTTGATCTTAAGTCCGGTGCGGATAACGTTGTCCGTTTGAAACAGCAGTTTCCTGATCAGTTGATGATTCCTGTTTCTGGTGACTGCGAGCTTGCATTGCGTGCTGCGGCAAAGCACGGCCTTATTGACTACGTTCCTGGATCCGCGTTGTTTACATATAAAGCCGAAGATAAACTTGCTCCAAAACAGAAGGCAGCTCTTGACTTCATTCAGGTGACAGTTCTGAATACCTGGCATTCAACTGGTGTGCAGGAAGTCCTTGACACGGCAGTCTTCAAACTGCTAGGGTGCTTCCCTGTTTTTCCTGGTGGAATGAATAACCTCGTCGACCAATACGGCAGAACGCTTCCCGACTGTTTTCTTGTGCCGCCAAAAACAACTGCGCTACAATTCGCGTTTCGCATCCATTCCGATCTTGGCAATCATTTTATCCGCGCGATCGACGTGAAAAAGCGCATGGTCATCGGAAAGGATCATCCGTTGCAAGCTGGCGACGTCATCGAAATCGTGAGCGACGCATAACCCCTTCACAGAACATACCCAAACGTTCAATCACGCACCGCAGAGCCATCATTCAAGCGCACGCTTGAAGATGGCGTCCGAAACCCGGCGACCGACGGGAGCCGGACTGTCCTGCGATGGTATCTATGATGTACATTATTATCTAATGCTTTCTATGCGATATCAATTCTCGACCGACGGGTGCCGGACTGTCCTGCGATGGTATCATGATGTACAACTTACTATTCTTCAATTCTTGAGGCCATTTCCATCACCGCAATGCATTTAAATCACGCCAAAAGTGCCAGGGGGAATGACGACTTTTGCAGTAACGAGCCATACAGTGAGCGTTGACAATCTTAACAGTATTGAGCCTGATGATAAGACGAAGATAGTCCTTGCGGACACGTTTGAGGAATCTGCAGTCGATACCGCGTTTAGAGAATTCTTTGCGGGTATCCCAAAGGACGATACGGATTCAAGACTTCATTACTTCACGCCACCTCATATTGGCTGGAGAGAACGTATGGGTTTGTTTGGCGACTTTGCGCCAAGTGTGGTGTACGCGGCGAACCGTCATCATGAACTTCACCTTCCCTACAGAGAATCGACGATGCAGGAGTTTGCCTACAGTAAACTGTGTCACCTATACTGCACGCTTGACAAGTCCATCATGTTTGAGTTTTATAACCGTCATACGGCGATGAGCAAGGTCCGCAATCTGAACTCAGTTGCCACAATTATGGGTTTTCCTGATCTGTGTATTGATGACTCCCCGCTTGAGGAGAGCGGTATTCCCGAGGATCAGGTGTTGGATATTCTCTTCCATGTGAAGAAGAATGCGACGGTTCTCTTAAAGCACGTCCGTCCTGAAGTGCAAGGTGGCATCCGTGGGGAAGCGAAGCCTCATGAGCTTGCATACCCTGCGAAGCTTGAGGAGATAGTTGGCCGCTCATTCGCAGGTGTTCTCTTGTATGGCTCTAGTGCTGCAGGCGCTGGGAACGATTTTGATAACTTTGCCGTCCTGAACATGCTCTATCCTGATCTCTATGCAAGGATCCGCGGATCAAAACCTCGTGAGAGCGACAAGGAAGTTGGTGTGATCTTTGTTCCTAGATCCGTCTTGAGAAATTTTTTGTATATCAACGTGAGTAATCATCTCTTCAAGACATCGGCAAAGGTCCTCAAGGGTGCGTTCGAGTTTCCGAATGAATCCCCAAGATACACAATTTTCAAGGAGATGTATCATGCAGGATTCGGCTCGGCAAAGCTTCTTTCAGGGTTGAATCTTGTTTATCGTCAGCCAGAGGTGTTTTTTGATAAGCCCGGTCTCTTTGAGTACTTCATGAAGCTTAACCGGTTCACGTTGCACGGTCTCATGCAGCGCAACGGTCATGTCGTTCTTCCCAAGGAGGAAGTTCTGGCAATTCTTCGTGACGACTATGGCTTTCCCATTCCCAAGTTCCGTCCTGACGCAAAGTACTTGCAGGAGAGTTTTGTGTCGGCGAACAGGGCAAGCGTTGCTCTCGCGCAGAGATTGTACGATCCCTCGCTCGCACAGCAGGGGAACGAACAGCTTGTTGAGGTGGGGGAGCAGGTGGCAAGTAGAATTTTCCGCGCGAGGAATGGCTCGCGTCCGATCTATGTATTTCGCGGACTTGAGGAAATCCATGAGGGCGATGTAGTTCCTGCGCAGATTTTGACGCCGGATGATGTAGGTTATCTGAATAGAAGACGTGGCATTCGTTATCGTGGCATCGAGACTTCTGCAAATTTTGACGTCGCGCGCAGGGTTTAGAGGCTGCTTTCTTTGGCGTGGGACTTCTTATCTCCTGGCAGTTCTTCGTCCACAAAGATGTAGTTGTCCGGCCAGTCTTTCTTGATGATACCGCATTCCATGTTGAGCATGGGGATATAGTTGTGGTTGCGTCGTATGGTGTTCGTGATCCGCATGGTGGTGACTTCCTCGATGCAGTCCATCCCGAATTTTTTTTGGAAGTACGGCACGAGTTTTTCGTTGAATGCGTCAAGGAGTGCTGATTCTGTCACTGCGTCGATCATAGCAAGGTATGTGAGGTGTCCTTCGCGTTCTCCAAGGTATGAGAGGCTGATGTAGCACGCGCTGAATGCGTGCAGGCTTGCGTCGCTGATGGTTGCTAGGAACTGCTGTCTCGTGATGCCTATCTTGAACCGTACGATATACACTTGTTTTGCTGTGTACTTTCCTGTTCCGTGTTCTCCCGTGTCAAGGGACGTAAAATATCTCAGGAATCCTTCTTTCTCGAGCGCTTTTCGTTTCCGGTTGACGGTCATGAGGGGTATCCCTGTCTGCCGCGATACTTCATTGTCGCTTGCGCGAGGATTTCGTATCAGCATGCGCACGACTTCCCGCTCTTGATGGTCGAGTTGCTTCATGGTTGGTACATTAATACCACCTGATTTATAAAGATAGCGATGATTATATCATAGTATACAGGAAATTTTTATATTCATACTAAAAAACCTGAAGATTCATGGGATCGCTCACCGCAGAGCCAAGGGACATGCAGGATATTCTGATTCTAAATACCTTGCGCTGTGAGCCTCCTTCGGTGGAGTTTGACTTTCTTGGGTACGGTGGACTTCCACGCAGTGTTTTTCGCATGCTGCAGAGCCACGATGATCTGGAATCAGTCATTAGGGATAGTGCAGGGAGCACGAAATATATTCCCAGTGCCTCAAGCGGCGGCACTCACCAGCACTGGATGCGCTATGAGACAAGGGGTGGAATCTCCTCAATTCTAGCGAATGCGCACAACTCCTTAAGTAATGAGTCTGACTTTAAAATGTATAGCCGTTTTGATTACAAGGGCCTTGATGGGAATGCGTACACGTTTCATTTTGTCGCTCTTGAGGTTTCTCGCACGAGGGGAAATCTCCATCCCGTTTGGCAAGTCGGTCTCTACATCACTCCAAAAGGATTATCCGCCACTTCATATGAGGATTCTCTGATTGTTGAGCTTGAGACTTCAAAGCAGAACGTTCGCGTAATCATGATGGGTGCGTTAAACAGTTTTGTGGCCGCAGAGAAAAAAGCTGCTGACGCGAATTCGCTCGTCGCTCCTCCTTCGCTGAGGACTATATTGCGAGACCATATCAAAGAGGTGCCAAAAGAGGAGTTCTACCGTGAACGCTCGCATTGGTTTAGCTACCTCACAGGTACCATGGAGCGCGAGATATGGCTTGAGGTGGAGGATCATCATACTGATGGGCCTCCTCGTGCGTATCGTGCTCTTCTGACGACGTCCCACTTGCTCCGTCGTGAGCATAAGTATCAGGTATTCGCGTGGGAGAATAATGAGGGCGTTGAGGATCCTGCGTTCCGTGATGATTCCGGCTCGTTCATGACGCATGAGGAGGCGTGGAATTATTTCCTCGATATTGGGAACTTATGGATTGACCGGATTTATGAGAGCGCAAGAGGAACGCCAAGGCAGTTTTCTGTCGCTCTTGATAGGTCGAGAATGGAGTTCCGTTACGCAAGGTTCACAAGGCCCGATGCCGAAGGTGTTCCGATTCTCGCAAGTTCCTGGATTTCGCATTTCCGTCCCGACGGGGAAAAGCTTCCACCCTCGGATCGTCATCATTACGTCCAGTTTTGGGGTGCGAGCCCTACTTCGTTGCTGCGTCTTGACGAGGGTATTCACTTCCCCTCTGGCCTGAAGCCTCATTCTCTCATCGACGCGTATGATACACTTGCTCCTTCTCTTGTCTATGGCGACGGTTCTGGGTTCGCAAAGTACCTCCCTCATCTTCTGCCCCTTCCGAACGTGGCATAAATAGAAAGCCTCCGACGGG
>CAYVYK010000010.1:31849-70522 GCA_964455675.1 uncultured Methanosarcinales archaeon | reverse complement strand
CCTCTGAGGGTGGTGCTGCTTCTGATTTAGGGTGTACTGATTGTGTTGCTGCTACCGAGGTGCAGTTTAATTATGCTGGTAGTGCTTCTGAGGGTGGTGCTGCGACGTCTGCCTTGGCTGCTCCGTGGTCTGGTCTTACTGGTGTTCCTGTTGGTTTTGCTGATGGTACAGACAATGGCATTACGTCGGTGAGTGTTGGAAACGGCCTGTCCGGTGATGGTGTGGGCACTGCATTAGCCGTTGAGGCTGGCACGGGTATTACTGTTGATGGTCTTGGTGTTCATGCAACGCTTGGCACGGCGATCACTTCTTCGGAGATTACTGATAGTACAATAACTGGCGCGGATATTGCGGCTAGTACTATTACCTACGCTGATGTTGATACTACAAGCCTACAACGTCGGGTCGGCACATCATGTCCGGGGGGGATTGCCACTATTAACCAGGATGGGACAGCAACTTGTGTAGCGAGCAGCAAAACCGTGAAGGAGGATGTGAGCACGGTTTCACCTGCTGATATTCTCTCTAAAGTTGAGCGGTTGCCAATCTACAACTACAAATACATCGGGATGAATGAGCGAGGCATTGGGCCATTCTCGGAAGAATTCAATACTGAATTCGGCGTTGGAAGTGATCCCAAGTACATCAATGCTGTACACATCGGTGGAGTAGCGCTTGCCTCAATCCAAGCACAGCAGCAGGAAATCACTCAACTCCAAAAGGAAAACGCTGAGCTCAAGAAGTACATATGCATGGATCATCCGGAAGCGGACTTCTGCGGATGAAACATTGCTTTCAAGAAACTTAGCGGCGTGAATCCTTTCTTGTATATTATATAGATACATACCGCGAGCATGCCAAGCGACACATACTGTGAAGCAGTGAGGCCAAGGAAGTACCAATCATACATCCTCAAGAATTCGTTCAGGAACCTCGTGATCGCGTAGATGCTGAGTGAGAGTACAAAAAGGGCGCCTGCGAAAGGGCGAGGACGAGCATACCACTTCCACATCCAGACGGAGATGATGAGCATCGTGATCACGTAGATGAGCACCGACGGGTGCGTTGCGTTTTCCAGAACGTAGGACGGCGCGTTCTTTGTGAGGCCAAAGGGCAGCATGCCTGGATCGCTAAACCTCACCCAGCCATAGGCAAGCGTCGTGACCTTCTCAGGATGATCATTAATGAAAAGGCAACCGATACGGGCGATGAGGAGAGCAACCGGGAACGCGAACGCAAAAATATCCATGTGCTCACCGAGCGTTCCCTTGGGATGAAGGAGTTTTCTACTCACGACGAGCATTATAATGGCGCCAACAATACCTCCCCACAGTACGAGTCCAGGCGAGAGGGGATTTAACGTCCACACAATTCTCTCAAGCAATGGAGCGCTTGATCGCCAGCCCCATGGCCCGAAGAGAGAGAATACCTTTGCGCCGTATATTATTCCAAGCCCCAGAAGAAACATAGCGACGATGACCTTCCACCGTTGCTCATGCAGCCTTCTTGCATATATATAGACCAGAATCGCGGCTACCACCATCGTGAGAATTGTCGTAATGTAAAATACATGCACGCCATGAGAGCCTAATTGCAGCTCGGTAATCACGGGAAACAGCCACGACATATTTCACATAATATCCACATGAGTATAAATTTATTTGCAGAACGATCCACGTCGCACATCCACAGGGAATCTTTCATAAATCAAAATGTTTATATACTTAAATCACGGCGGTTTCGCATCACATGGTAAATCAAGGCGTAAACCGAATATGTTTTCCTGTGCTTGTCATGCTTGTGATTTCTGTGGCTCTTTTTTCATTAACAAGTTCGTCCGTCCATGCGATTCCCTTTGAGTATGATGATATTTGGATATGCGGGGATTCACGTGTGCCAAGCGCCTCGTTTCCCGCGCAGAATGGAAGACCAGCTGTAACCCTTGAGTTTTGCATGGACTCGACAAGTAGGGTAACAAACGGAGACTGCCCAGGATGCCCATCACCTGACTACACGGACGGAAGCCAAGAATACAAGATTCGCGTCCTGAGCGGCGGTTCAGTCGCCCGAGAGTATGTTCTTGATTCATCCGCACAGAGTGTTGGAAAGGCAAGTTGCAGCGGTGATCCGTATACCTATCCTGAAGTGGATGACTCTGATGGTTCTGGACAGAATGGGGTTTTCTATAGGATAGGAAACAAGCTTTATTTTAAGATGCACTTAAAGACATTTATCTGCCGAGGAAATCCTGTTGATGATGCAGGAGTCTGGTACTGTTCCAATCGTGATTGGGGAACAGTCCAGAACTGGGACTTCACTCAGGAGATTCAATATCCAGGAATTAACGACTTCTTCCCACCTGATCCAACCCATCCATGCCAAAGTGGTGGGGCGTGCTGCGCAAGCTCGACATCATATCGAGCAGACAATGCAGTATGCGTTCCAGACCAATGGGAATATCGAACTGTTTCCTGCACGGCTGGAGGCGGCATGCCAGGAACCAAGACTCAGAAGGGAAAGAAAACTTGCAGCGGCAATTCTCCAAGCTGTACTGAAGCTCCAATCACATGGGAGGACACATCAGGCTGCATTGCAAGCGGTTGTGGTGATTGTTCGCCAGGAGCAACACAAGGATGTGACTCACGACCTGGAGTTTGCGAGCAGGCAATCAAGACATGCCGGTCTGACTACTGTTGGGGATCCTGCGTCTATCCTGCTGACTATATTACTGCATCAACAGAAGTAGGCCATTGCGATGGCAAGGACAACAACTGCAACGGACAGACCGATGAAGGAAACACGTGGCAGGGCATACCTAAGGGAGGCGCATGCACGGAAGGAGTTGGAGACTGCGCACGCTCAGGAACTGTTGTGTGCACGAGTGGCGGTGGTGTCGACTGTTCAGCAACACCTGCAGCGCCAGGAACTGAAACCTGCGATACTGCTCCATACAATGATGAGGACTGTGATGGATCATCGAACGAGAATCCACCATGCCAGTGCAATCAGGGAGAAACACGACTGTGTGATCTCTCAGATAATCCCGAATGCATCGCAGAAGGAGCGAGCTGTGCGTGCTATAATGATTTGGAAACATGCCAGTGCGGCGGAGGCTCATGCTTCTGGCCGGGATGCGGCGCGCCACAATATGGCTCGGGATACTCAACATCTGAACTCTGTGACACTCTTGATAATGACTGCAACGGAGAAATCAATGATGGCAGTGCAGACTTCTACGACGCCTGCCAAGTTGCATGCGAAGGAGATGGGAATTATTACCTCAGCAGCACATCACGCTGCTGTGGAGACAATTTCGAAGAAGAACCCTCATGGGATACCGGTATCTGGGGAACCGAAATGTGCTCCTACCAGGATCTCGGAGGAGGTGTGATAGATTATTACGCTTACAGTTATCTCAGCCCGCCATCACCAAGCCCGCTCATTCCACAATGGGATGAGGACTGTGACCGTGTGGTGAACGAAGGATACCCGTGCAAGGACGTCTGCCTACCAGTCACTGGCTCAGATCCGCGAGGAGTGCTCGAGAACGGATGCTATCCTGAGGACTTCAGACCATACCGCTGCCTGCGTGATGATCCAAATCCAGACTTCTGGAGGGGAGTGATCGTGAATGACTGTACCACGTGCGGGTGCCAGAGCGGATACACATGCAATCCAGGAACTGGAGCATGCGATGAAACGCAAGGAGATACGACGCCACCAGATCTCACATCGTTTGGCGTGAATCCCACCATTGTCACAAAAGATGTGTCTGGATATGTTGACTCCATCCTTTTCACGATCGGAATGACTGATGATACGAGCGGGGTAGATCCGTCGACCATCCAAGTCCAGTGGAAGTATTATGCAGCTGAACCTGCGGCCGGATCAATACCACCCGGAACAGCATTTGATGGGTCAGTCCATTACAGCAGCCCATGGCAAGTAGCGATGGGAGATACATTCACGAACACGTGGGACTATCAGGCAGGATACACCGAATTCCAGAGCGCCGGATGGTACGTGTTCAAAGTCACCGCGCAAGATTATGCAGACAACTGGCTTGAAGGAGAAAGTGCCGGAGTCATTATTGATGACGAACCGTCCACACAGTTTGTACAAGTTGTCCTTGGCGGAAGCGTGTGCACAAGACTCCACACCGCGAGCCTTGAAAGCAGCCAAGCAGTGTATGATTACTGGATATTATCATCAGACTTCGCGAATCCATCAGCGGACTGGAACAAGTTCGTGGACTTCACGACGCAGGCCAACACCCAAATGATGGCGGCACCGCCATTTGACACATACCAGAATAAAGTCAATGTATGGCGGCTCAATATCCCAAGCCAAGGAGAGGGAGGGTCTGAGCTAACCTGCTATTCTGTTGACGGAGTAGGTAGTTACATCAAAGCTCAAAATCGATATAAGCTACCCACTTCATACTATCCTGCAGCATACTGCGAGATGTCAGGCCAGACAACAGCATTACTCTTATCATGCTTGGCCCAGACGGCTCCACCACAGGATTGCTCAACGTACCCTGATCCAAAGCCAAACTATTGCAGGAACATCGAGAACAGTGACTCACGATATGCTGACAAGATCATAGCAGTTTGGAACTCAGATGCAGCGTATGCAACGAGCGGATGGGCAAACTATATGGATCTTGCATTCCCTTCGTCGATGACAACAACGCAGGCTGTCACTGAATTCAAGAAATACCTTGGAACCACAATGGGACTCTTGCCGTACAGTTATTATACCACAGCACCCGAGCCTCCAGGACTTGTCAATACACTAAGTGATGTTGGACAGACGTGCGATACGCATCCGGAAAGCAGAGATCCGTGCATGGCATGTGATCCGAGCGAGAACACGTTTGCGGGATGCGAACTCAAGAACCACTGGAACTGCGTGCGGAGAAACGACGTGCCAAGCCCCCTCGATAAATGGACTTGCACAGGCGACTACAATGTCCTCGATTATCCATACATGCAGTATGAATTCAGCACGAAACAATAAAATGTGATACTCATGAAAAAACAAGTTATCCTCTGCGGATTGATGGTGGCAGTATTCCTCCTAGCCGTTATGCCAGCACTTGCTGGAAAAGGACTGCTGCTTGACATTGGAATCATTGATTATCCCCAGAGTAATTTCCAGCTGGATGGCGCGATCATTGCCAGATCAGTGGGACTTTCCACTCCAAATCCATCGAACATGCCAGCATATTATCTCACGATCAAATCACGAGATGATGGAAGATTCACCGGATTCCCTGGGCAGGATGCACAGGGACGGTTCTATCTCTACCAACTCAGTGATCCCATGGGACGATCACACGTGATCGAGCTTGTTTCATACGATCCACGAATGGATAAGATAGAGATCTGGGAGAATAACGCACCAGCAGATGACTTGCTCGTTGGAACATTTTCACTTGCACCATTCCTTGGAACGCGAGGACAGTGCGGCGATGGCGTGTGCGCTGGAGAAAACCATGCCACATGCCCACAAGACTGCCCTCAGTTCGGGCTTGACTTGCTCTGCGAAGGAAGCGTCGGAGATGCGGACAGCATCTGTGACAGGGACTGCGTCACGATCAAAGGAATCTTCCAAGACATGAACATCCTTGAAGTTGATGAAGACTGCGTACCTGCAGAAATCAGCCGAACACGATGCCCGAACCCTGAAAATCAGGATGATCGGGTGCAATGCGCTGTCCCACCAGTTCCAGCAGGAGTATCACCAGGAGCATACAGTTATCTCTATGTCTGCGAGCAGGATCTCATCGGAGGAGTACCAGGCCCCGTGAAAATCAAAGCAGTTGAAATGTGCCCAGGACCCGCCGCATGCGTCGACATGGAAAAAGAGCCTGCGGTCTGTGATATCTATCCAAAGATAATACGAACACAGTGCACGCATGGAGACGTTGTCAAGGTCAATGCGGAAACCAATTACAATTATTATGGAACTGGAATCAATCCAAAAGAAGAAAGCGGGCAGTTCTATTTCGAATGCCCATGCGGCAATGCCCTTATCCATAAGAGCGTAACATACTCACAAGGTGTACCAACTGATGAGAACGGTGCCGTGTGCTGCAACCAGCTGGATCGCATTATTGGAATGCCGCCACCTCCACCGCCACCTCCACCACCTGATCCTACTCCAACAACAACACCGACGCCAACACCAACATCAACACCAACACCGACATGCTTTGTCGAGGGAACAAGGGTCCTCATGGCTGATGGAACAACAAAACCAATCGAGTCCGTGAAGGTCGGAGACTATGTCCAATCCTACAATCTGAATAACAAGAAGGCCGTCAGCGGAAAAGTCATCAAAACATTCATGCACGACACCGATGAGTACATCCAGATTAACAACATAAAGACAACATCGGAGCACCAGTTCCTCGTTGACGGGGAATGGGTAACCGCAGCATGGATCGAAGCAGGAGACATGGTCGAAATGTCCGATGGATCTTTCACGAAAGTAACCCGTGTACAAACGATTGAGGCACCAGTACGAGTGTACAACCTTGAAATCGCAAAGTACCATAATTACCTCGTGGATGACGGAGTAGTGGTACATAACGCTGTTGTCAAGAAAGGAGTTATCTCAACAAAAATTCCAACAACCACTGCGACCCAGACAGCCACATTATCTGATGTCTCTATGGATATCGGATTTGACTGGAACGGAATCACGTGATCACCATGAATAAAGCACCACCACCTCCACAATCGCACATCATGCCTATCGTCATTGCAGTAATGATCGGGGCGTTTGCGCTCATTAACCTTGTACTCCTTGCGCCAAGTTACACAGGAAATGTTGTGAGCGAGCGATTCTCCCTCGAAGCAGCGGGCGTAAATCCGATGATCAGATCATCATATGCGGATTTGCGCACGATCGCGCTTAGTGATCTCAACCAGCAGGCAGCGAGATCGCATGACTCGGACAGAATTGCGACTATGACCCAGACTCAGACCCAGACTCAGACCCAGACAGAGGTTCCTGATGATGACGATGATGATGACGATGATGATCTTGACTGGAATAATGACTGTATCCTTGACACTTGCCGAGCAGCATGTGAGATGCTTAGTGGTGAAGCCCTTTTGCAATGCCTCGAGAAGTGTGACTGCGAGGCCCTCGAGCCCCCAACAAGCTGCCATCGCATGGTTGGAGTCGTCAACTACCAAGGAGATGTCGTCTGCGAGGCCATAATCATCAGCGGGTGCATACCCTGCCAGCATGCGTCAGACTGCGTGGACAGCGACAGATACACCCTTGATGTGTGCGCGATGAGCCGGTGTGAGTTCGTACCGTACTATCCATGCACCACAGCAGATGAGTGCGACGATGGGAATGAAAACACCCAGGATATCTGCGACCCCATCATCCACCAGTGCAGACACGCATTGATACCATAACTTTTCACTTCTATTGAAAAGCTTTTTAATGTCAGATTGAACACTCTGACTGATGTTCGGACGCAAGAAAGCTACCACGCAGGCAACGTTTGAACAGCTTGAACGACAGCTTGCTGACAGCCAAGCCCTTCTGACGGAGCTGCGAGGCCAGGCAACGAGCAGCAAGGGGCGCGTTGCAGAACTGAACGAATTGATCGCAGGGCTCGAAGAACGCCTTGCCAGCGCGGAGGAAGCCGCAAAGCAGAAGGAAAAGGACCTTACAGAAACACAGCGGCAGCTTCATGAACTTACGAAACAGCACACTCAAGCAGTCCAAGAATACCGCGTGCTCAGGCACGCGCTTCCCCTACTCTCATCAGAACTGCATGCGCACTACTTTGGGCTTGTCACGCTCGCGGATGGAGCAATCATCGGGACGACGGCAGAAGCACGCAGAATGATTGGACTGACAGAGGAATCGTTTGACCAGCTGTACCTTTATGAAGTCCTATTCCACGAGAACGGGGAAAAGGGGGTCACGCTCCCACTCATCGGGACAGAAAACCTCGTCCCGTATTATGTCAAAACCATCAGAACGAAAGAGCGCGATCCACCGCTTGAAGCATATCTTGAGTCAAAGGGTGATGTTAGCTATCGGCCACTAGATTTTAGCGTTCGAAGCATTGGAGAGCATGGGTACGCGTTCATCGTTCCAGCGGCAATCCGAGTAAGAGCAGTACACCAACAAAAACAGGACATCGTCGAGATTAGCGACTGGCGCATGGATCCATTGAATCCCCAAGGGTTTACCCTCGATATTCTCCCATTCCTTGCGCTCGGGACGAACAAAGCAAGTAGCGAACTTGTCGCGATGGTTCAAAAAGTCTTTCAGAGCAGCATTCTCATCATGGAACTCCACGGCAACGTGGGAGACTATGAAGTGCGGGACCGAATCATGGGATACCTCATGCACCTTTCCCCACAAACGCTCGTTGTGGACCTCTCACACGCAACATACGTCGGGAATTCACTCCTCCTCTCAACGCTAGATTTTGGCGTCAAAAACGCAAAAGTAACATACATTCTGCCACCATCCGCGGCCTGCTACCAGGAAGCCCATGAACAGCTCGACCGTCTGCAGAAAGTCCCAGAAGTACGCGAGATCCGGTATGCCGATACTCTCGAAGAAGCACTCGCCACGTATGGGATCAAGCCAGGAGACGAACCGAAAAAAAGAACGCATGGCGGATGGCGGCCGTGGAAAAAAACAGAATAACACATATAAATAATGCCACACAACCTTTTCTTATGGGACGCATTGAAGAACTCGACACCATACGACAGCGGATTCTCAACGAACTTGTGTGCCCACTTAAGGATCGGGCAACACACCTCGTTTTTGGAAAAGGCAACCCGAACGCCGCAATCATGTTCATCGGGGAAGCACCAGGCGAGCAGGAAGACCTCCAAGGCATTCCCTTCGTCGGATCAGCAGGAAAAGAACTTGACAAACTTCTGCACTCGATCGGACTATCGATCGAAGACGTGTACATCGCAAACATCCTCAAGTACCGACCACCAAACAACCGCGATCCACAGCCCGACGAGATCGCGCGGCACACACCCTACCTCATCGAGCAAATCAAAACGATCAAGCCAACAATCATCGCAACCCTTGGCAATTTCTCAACCAAATTCGTCCTTGCGAAATTTGACGTTGCCGGCATGAAACGCATCGGCGGGATCAGCCATCTGCACGGCATTGCGGTCGATATTACCGTCGATGGAATGAGCTTTAAGGTCGTTCCACTTTATCATCCTGCGGCAATGCTGTACAACCCACCACTCCGCGCAGTACTCGCTGCTGACTTTCAAAAAATGAAAGACATCCTGCCGCCAGGAAAAAAACAGGGGCTTGGCCAGTGGGTATAAACTCGATTCATTCTACTTTTCCATGATTTTTTAATTCTCGACGAGCGGTACACTGCATAACGCTAAAAAATAATTACTGCGGCCTGACGGCACGACCTGTTCGTTTTGAAAATCATATGTAAAAAATTAGTACGGGCCTTCGGCGAGCCCTGCCCTTGCCACTCAACGATCGATGGACAGGGCGATAACTGATGCACCACGCACAACCGCGCGCTAGCCGTCACGCACACATTTCCACAAGGGGGTGGGGAACCATCGGAAGTACGTGCAGGGCGAATTCCATTATTCCCCCCTATGATTAAAGTGGGCAAAATGATGGATGAATGCAAACCTTGGGTGAGTGGTTCACTTCAATGACGCCCAAACCACATTATTGCAGCCTGACGGCACGTCCTGTTCGCCGCACACCACATTCTTCGAACAGGGCTGCTGTGGACTGGAACTGTGCTCATAGTCCAATGCTTTTGAGTTCATTCCTCTGCTGATTGAGAAATCCTTATAAGATATATTGCATTCTCGACGGATATGGAGCGGAAGGTCATCCAGATTGCAGGAAGGACGCTTGTTGTCAGCCTCCCTACGCCGTTTGTGAAGAAATACGCAGTGAAGAAAGGACAGGACGTGCATGTGAGCGAACATGAGGGGGGAATCCTCATATCATTCTCGCACCAACCAGACATGAAAAAGTCAGAGCTTGTTGTACAGAGCCTTGGAAAGTTCGACAAGAACTATATCTCATATTTCTACCAAAAAGGGTATGACGAGGTGACTGTTTTCTTCGACGATGAGAGGATGTATGATGAGCTCAAGAACAAAGTGAGCGACCTCATGGGCTTTGAGATCGTCGAAAAACGCAAAGGATCATGTGTGATACGAAGCGTGTCAAGCGTATCCCCCGAGGAATTCCACGCCGTGTTCCGGCGGATGTTTCGGCTGCTCATCGAAATGACCGAGGAGCTCTTGATCGCACTCAAGACTTCTGATGAACACAAATTGCGAGCGGCGCTTGACGGCGAACGAACGAACAACAAGCTCACCGACTTCCTAAAACGAGTCATCAACAAGCACGCGTATTTCGAAAGCTCGAAAGCAACGCTGTACTACAGCATGTGCAGGGACTTCGAAAAGATCGCAGACTGCTACCGAGACATTGCCAAACACGCGCTTTCCAAGAAGGTAAAAATCAATCCATCGACTGAAAAACTCTATACCGAAACAGCACGATTCATCAAGATCATGTACGAACTCTACTATAAATTTGATAAGGACAAGGCGCGAGAATTCCTGGAACTACGGCAGAAACTGTCTGAACTCTACCCCGTCACACTACAGAAATCATCCAAGCTTGATGTGTATATCGTGAGCCAGCTTGGAAGCGTTATTACGCACGTCGGTGAACTCTACGGACCATACTTTACGATCATGCACGCATAACTACTTCATGTCATTAACCTTGATGATGTGCCAGCCAAACTGCGTCTTAACCGCTTTTGAGAGTTCGCCCTTCTTTAGCGCAAACGCGGCATCCTCAAACTCCTTTACCATCTGACCCTTGCCAAACCAGCCAAGGTCGCCGCCACGCTTCTTGCTTGGGCAGAGAGAGTGCTCCTTTGCAGCGTCCTCAAAACTCTTGCCCCTTCGCAAGTCAAAAAGAAGAGCATTTGCTTCTGACTCAGACTTCACCAGGATATGGGATGCATTCAGTTTTGATGCCATACTCTTCTATTCACGAATCCATTTATTAAACCTGCAGATAGCTTTATAAAGGGACTGAAGCTCCTTCCATGCATTCTGCTGAGTCACTCTCCGAAGTGGCTTGGAGGTACACCATGGATTTTAAAATCGTATTCGGCCTCAAGGACGGCCGCTCTGTACAAAAGGAAGTCAAAGACCCAGAAAGCCAAGCACTCCTTGGCAAGCGCATTGGCGCTGAGATCAAAGGAGATGACATAGGATTTCCTGGATACACATTCAAGATCACAGGAGGGAGCGACCGCTCAGGAACTCCCATGCGGTGGGACATCGAGGGCGTTGCACGCCGCAAGGTCTTCACCGTCTCAGGGATTGGAGTCCACAAGATGGATAAGGGCATGCGCCAGCGCAAGTCGGTTGCGGGAAACACGATTGGCGACCATACCGCGCAGGTCAACATGCAGGTCACGAAGGAAGGTAAGGAACCGCTCATCCCGAAAGCTGCCGAAGAGACACCTGCGAAGTAAATTCTGAACACTCTTTATCCTTTTTTTTACTCGTATTCACTCGCTGTACCATAAAAAGCTTTAAATAGTCGATTTCTTAGGGTTCAGGCTAGGGTTTTAGGGAGAACGATGTACTTTAAACGAGGACAAATCACCATTTTCATATTCGTAGGAATACTTCTCCTGGTTATCGTAGGTGTCGGAATCTCCATATACCTTGACCGTCAGGAAAAAGCTGCCGTGAACATACCAGCAATCAAGCTGCCCGCTCCATACCAGCCGCTCCAGACATTTGTTGAAGTATGCCTTCGACAGATCGGTGAGGAAGGAGTACGAAAAGTCGGAATGCAAGGAGGCTATACCACACTTGATCCCCAACTCTTCTCGATCAATGAACTCGTTCCAACAGAATCCGACGTCGTTGCCAGTCCAGGAGGACTTTTAGCCCCGTACTGGTTTTACATGCAGACGCCAAATGAATGCAGGGAACAGTGCGTGTTCAGCAGCAAACGGCCAGGTCTGCGGGGAACCGGCATGAGTATCGAGGAACAGCTTGAAACCTACATCACACAAGAATTGCCCGCATGCCTTGAAGACTTTACGGGCCTTGCAGAAGCGGGCCTTGCCGTCGAGCAGACAGGCCCGCTCTCAACCGATGTGACAATCACCGAGGAAGATGTCGCGGTCGTTGTGCAACTCCCCGTGCAGGCAAGGCATGGAGACTCAGAACAGAGTGTGAGCGAATTTGGCGTCAGGCTCCCGGTGCGGCTCAAGCACATCTACGACCTTGCAGGATCCATCGCGGACCTAGAAAAAAGCTACCAGTTCATCGAGGAAGACACGCTCAACCTCCTCGTCGGATTTTCCGGGCGAAAGAAAAATATCCCGCCCATGACCGACAGCTCGCTTGACTACGCGCCAAGCACATTCTGGATCAAGAGCGAGGTTGCACAACATGTTGAAGACATGCTCATGGGATACATCCCGCTCCTCCAAGTGTACCAGACAAAAACCTACCACGAACACCAGTTCCCGAATGATCCGTTGCGCGAGTCAGTCTTTAACGAAGGCATGCGCGTCCCGATGAAAAAAGGATTTGAAGACCTCGCCGTCACATTCGCATACCTTGACTGGTGGCCGATCTATTTTGACCTCAACTGCAAAGGAGAACTCTGCGTGCCCCAAAGCGTGATGTCAAATATCATCTTCCCCATCGGTGTGCAGCGCTACCACTTCGCATATGATGTATCCTTCCCCGTACAAGTGGAAATATACGACGAAGACGCATTCAACGGAAAAGGATACACATTCAGGTACTATCTCGAAGCAAACGTGCGCAACAACAAACCATTCACGAAAGACTTCTTCTTCCTCCCAACAGCCCCCACGCGCGACGTGGAACTCGTGTGCACCGTCATGGACGAACGAATCGTCAATGTCACCGACCCGATCAGTGGAGAGCAAACCCAGAAAGTTGAACAACAACGAGAATGCACTGAGCAACAGCTCGCCACAAAGACAATGCTCTGCGACATGGATAAGCGCACGTCAGGAACCGTGAGAGTCGCAACCATTGCCATTCAAAAGCCAGTCAGTGACGCAGCAATAACGTACAGCTGCGCCAGCCAAACGTGCGCCATCGGAGCAACGGACGAAGAAGGAATGCTCGTCACAAGACTACCCGTGTGCCTTGGAGGACTCCTTGGCGTGAATCATCCCGAATACCTTGGAAAGACAGTCCCGCTTGACGCCTTCAAGGGAAAAGCATCAAACGTCAGCATCGAACTCTCACACCTGGAATTCTACAATTTCACCGTCAAAAAACGGCTCATGGTCAAACACAACGACGAATGGATCGTGCAGCCAACAGAACAGCCCATCAATCCTTTTGAGCAAGCGATCGTGATCCTTGAAAGGAATGACTCGGAATTCGACCAGCAGCTGCACGCACTAGGAAGCGTCGACAAGGACGAAATGAACCCCATCAGGATTGCGCCAGGACGCTACAACATCGAAGTCCGGATCATGAGCGAAGAACCATTCGCGATCGAGGAAGAAGAGCGATGCGTTGATGCGTTCATCAAAGAAGAATGTTACACAATACCACGCATTGAACTTGGCGGAGGAAAGAAAAAATTCATCTCAGGAGGATCAAAGACAACATACACATTCACAGACGCGGACCTCCACAGCGGACGAATCGTATTCTACGCATTCGCACCAGCACTCGTGGACGTCACAACCGTTGAGGACCTCCAGGCCCTCGACTATGTTGAAACAGCACCAATTGGAACAGAAGCACTCCTTGTGCCCACCTATGAACGATAAACCAGCACCGGAACAGAGAAAAATCTGGCTCACAACACTTGAACTTGCAGCGCTCATGATGATTACGCTCGTCCTCACAATACCATTCCACGTGAGCGCGGCACTTGCAGCAAACGTTGAACTCACATCGATCCAGAGCGCGTCCGCAATTTCCGGATATCGCAAGATGCAGGACAACACGACGTTTACCGCGGCAGTGTACACAGACAGCGATACGGAACTCAATCCGAGCCACGTACGGCTGAACAACGCGCCATTTGACAGCTGCTCGAATACCGGCGCACGGGCATACCAATGCAGCAAAGAGTATTCTGGAAGGATGAATCCAGGACCATTCCGATTCGTCCTCCAGCTTGTTGAGGGATTACGAGTCCTTGCGACAGATACGCAAACCATCACGGTTGATGGAGCAGGAGCTGGAATCACCCTCTCCATCTCCCCAGAACGATCAACAAACGGAACCGTCACGATCATCTATGAAGCATCCGACACTAGCCATGCAGGAGGCACAGGATGCGTCGGAGTTGGGCGCATTGAACTTTTCGAGACAGATCTTACATCGTCTCCCTTCAAAACCCTAACGCCCAACTCCGCTTCCTGCACCGCAAGAGGAACTGAAGAGTACACCCAGGCACAGGAAGGCACAACAAGGATTTGCGCTCGGGCATACGACCGATTCAACCAGACAAGCGGCGATGCATGTAGCAGCTTCACAATTGACCGCACAGCACCACAGCCACAGCGGGCAGTCCTCAACGATGGAAACGGCAACGAGATAAGGCTCGTCACGAACCGGGAAGTACCAGCATCCATCATGGTCAACATCTCCACGGATGATGGCATCGGCGGCATCGCAGGAACGATAACAAACATCAACACTCGCGAAACGTACACGAACAGAATCCCGCGAATATGCACAGCATACACTGACCACGTGGAATGCATCTGGGACGTTACCGTGCTCCTCAACAGCACGTCAACACCAAGCATTGCGGTCGTGACCGTCGATAGCACGGGAAACCGGATGGAGACATCCCTTGCCCTCAACACCATAGAAGTCGATAGCACGGGACCGCGATTTGCTCAGATTACCACAGACAAGCATCCCGTATCAGGGGGAAGCGGATACTATGCGGGATCAACCACAACATTTACCGCAGATATCAGGGAGCCAAACGGAATCTCAAACGACAGCATCTTCCTTGACCTATCAGGAATAGGACGAAGCAGCACACAAGTTGCGGATGGCTGCACGTCCAAGGGAGGAGAAACATACGAATGCGTGTGGAATGATATCCTCATCTCGATGCCGACGGGAACGAATGCCATCGTGCGAGGAAGCCCATTCTCCGTCGATAACCTTGGGAATCCGTCCACGGAACTTGCGCCAATAAATATCACCGTTGACGTGGACAGCCCGATCGCGGTTAGTGCAAACATGCGCATCGTGAAAGGAGAAAACACCTTTGAACAATACCTCGTGCGGGGAGACCGCCTTGAGATCAACATCACGATGCGAGATAGCGGAGAGTATGTCATCGGCACGATGAACGCATCACAACTCATGGACGTCAGCCCGATCATGGACGTTGCGTGCGTTACCCTTGGAAACAGCACGCATTCATGCGTGTTCCTCACACCAATCATTGACATCTCAGGACCAAAGGAGGCAACGATCTACTTTATCCTCAAGGACGATGTGGGAAATGAAGTACGATACCACATGCCCGTATTCCTTTCAGGTCTCCTTGAAGATGCCGTACAGAACCACTGGACGAACACCGTCATTTGCTCGCCAAGCAAGATCGACCGGCAAGTGACATCGCTAGGCAACGGACAAAAAATGTACTGCCACGTGGGACTATCCCCCATATCAACGGGTGCAGAGACGCTCTCCATTGGCCTTGAAGATGGCGCGTGCAGGCCAAGCACGAACGACACGAACGCCACGAGCCCGCTCAACTACATCACATCCATCCAGCTTCTCAACAACCAAAGAGAAAGCAGGGACCCATACCTTGCCATCCAGCTTGCTACAATGGACATGAAGGTTGACAGCCTTGACATAACCTGTCCACTTTCTATCTTCTCAAGCGTCGGGAACAGCATCACTGCGATACCCGAGCAGGAAGACGTACGCTTTACTGTCCTCTTCTATAACCTCCCACTTGGAGACTTGCGCAAAGAACTCAACCAAAAATACAAAGATGCAAAAGAAGACGCAACGAGCGGCCTATGGAAAGTCATCGAAATACTCTCGATGATTGTACGGTACGCGCGCATCATCTGCGTCCTTAACAACATCCTGCAAAATCTCATCGGAATATACCAGACGGTGACACAGCAGCTAGGGCATGTTGAAGCGGCAAACAAGCTCAATCCCGTATCAGGACCGCCAACACATGCCGCGCGCGTCAAGATGTGCCTTGCAACAGAAGGAGCGCGAGACGAAGGAAACAAGTGGTTCAACATCTTCAACCAGTTCTGCAACTTCGTGAACTGCAAAATGTCACTCCCAGGAGCAGGAGCCGGAACATTCGAGAAATGGTCAAGCTGGCTTGGAGGGGGCCTAGGCGATAAATGGATACCGCAATACTACCCTGGCGTCGGATTCCTCGACAAGGTCACCGGCATGAACTATAAGACCTACATGAACGGCAAGGAAAGCCTTGCGATGAGCGTCCTTACACTCTGTCTGCCAGGAATCCTCTACAATCTCGACAAGATCAGACAGATCAAGTGCGCAAAGGCAGTCTGCCTGAAGGACGCGATCACAACCGGAATTCCCGCGAGCGCGTGTGAGGAACTTGAGGAAACACTCATGTGCAAGTACGTATTTGGAGAAATATTCCAACTCATACCATTTGTCGCTCTCTTTGACTACTACATGAACATGATCAAAGCAATGCTCTCAGACCCGTTCGCGATCGTCGGAGCGATCCTCGCGCTCACATGCCTGCCGCACTGCGCAAACCCGATCAGCGAAGGACCCCATAGCGCGTGCGTGTGGTTCAAAGTCGTATCCATGATCGGCGAAGTCGTGGGCGACGTGATGTTCCTCATGGACGAAAACACGTGGAAAGCGAAAGGAGACTACTGCAGATACCTCAAAGACACGAAGAGCAAAACAGACAATTCCGCAAAGACAGACACTGACCGGGTGGTTGTGTGAAAAGAACACCACTCCTCAGGATACTTGCGGCAATCACCATCCTCCTCTACCTATCATCTGTGGTAACTGCACCAAGCAGCGTCGATCTCAATACTCTCAGGACATGGAGCGGGACAGAATACACTTACGGCGACATCACGAAAGGAAAAATATCAAACGCGGGGTCCTACGCAGTCCAAGTAGATGACTGGGGCAGGGACACTTACTACGTCTATGTACCATCAACTACGGATCCAAATACCGGAGAGTGGCGCAAGTACAACTCCGCAAATTACGGCAGCAACAGTGACGGAACAACACCATACAACACTGTTGGCACGGGCACGAACGCAGAATTCGTGAATTATGTGTATCGAGAAAGCGGGGGGGACGAGATGAGGGTGCTCACGCCATCCGGAACTTCACAATCATTCACGAGCGAGCTACCACGAGCCGACTACGAGCGTTTTGTCTATTCACAGACAGGAAGGTCAAAAACTGGAGCGTACACAAACGGACAAGCCGAGGAAACCCTGATAGTTGATTTTGAAGTGACGACTACCGGTTTGGGCGAGGGAACCATCAATGAGTATGATTACTTTGTCACTCCACTTTATAACGTTCCTGGTAATGGCCTCCAGAAACCAGGAAGCAGGTTCAACGGACAAGACGGCAAGGACTACATCCTCCAAGATAACGGCAACTGGAAACCGGTCAGTGGTGGAGATGAAGTGAACACAGAAACCGTGTTTGGAGCATCGGCTGCAACGCAACCAGCGACGACACAACCTGAAACCACCCAGCCAGCAGGAGCAGCGCTTGGCGCGACCGGAACGCCGGCAACTCCTCCAGGAGGAATGGTGCCCGGAAAGCCAATCGTCATGCCTGCAACGATCAACGCGCAGCGCGCGGACGCGGACAGAACAACCATCGAAACGATACAAACCACGATCACCAGGCTCGATGCTGATCGACTCGAACTCTCAAAAAAAGCGGCAGAGGCCGCGGCGAATGGCCAAAAAGACACGGCCGCGCGATACCAAAAGCAAGCAGATGAAAAACGAGCAGAGATTACGCGACTTGAAACAGAGAAAAAAACTCGAAGCGACCAATTCCAAAAAGACCACGGCATCAGCGTTGCGGACTACTCCTCAGCAACACATACTGCAGGCGGTGGAACCGCGGCACGATACAATGGGCCGCAATGGGCGATCGCGGACCTCAACGCGCCAGCATCAAAACCTGCACGACTCACCGTCGACGGACGGGACCTTAGGCTCACCACGCGAACAGGAGAAACACTCACAGATAGCGAAGGATACAAGTACTATGAAGGCACAGCGAATCCAAACGAACTCAAGTACAACAAAGAAACAGGACAACTTGCGCCTATCACGGACAGCGCGCAGCTTTCGCAACTGCAAAAAGATGGCGGATACGTCTGGCGCATGAAACAGCTTGGAGGCAAGACGTCATCAATTTGGGTAGGAGAGCACGTGAAGCTGAACGCACAAGGAGCGCAATCGGACCAGACGGAAGCGCGAATCTTCGATACAACAAAGCCATACGAGCAGAGCTCGGTACTTGTCCGAAAAGATAAACTCCAGCGCATCTACGAACTATCGCAAGGAAAGCAACTGCATGTGGATGGGGGCCGCATCGAGATATTCAGCTCCGAACAGGACAGCACCCCGGACGCCATGTCATTCTACGAAGGAGGAGTGCAGGAAATCATCGAGTATGACGACCAAGGAAGACCACGGCTCTATGACCGATACTCCGCGGATGGAAAGACCGTGACGACCACCACATATGAGCAGAAAGAGATCAAGGTCGGAAAAGAAAAGAAAACCGTCACGCAAGTTTCCGAGATGCTTACGCAAACACAGGTTGGAACAAAGACTGTTGATGGAAACACCGTAGCCGTTTATGAGTATGAGGCCGTTGAAGTCAGCAAGCAAGACCAGAACGGTAATCCTCTTGAAGGGAAAGTCATCGTGCGAGATGAGGATGGCAATGCTATCGGGGTGTACGACGCAAAATTCCAAAGCGATACCGAGAAAGGATGGACATATGAGAAGGGCGGTGCGGACACCTCAAGGCTCAAGACCGAGCAAACGTATGATACGAGCAGGAAAATATTCGGCGGGGCAAACTTCGTTCTCACAGAATTCCAAGGATTTAGCGGGTACTCACAGCTCTTCTTCAGAAAACAACTCGCGCCATGGCGCGAGAGCGTGGACAAATTCTTCGCGCAAACATACCTTGGCAGCCAATACTGGGCGAGCAAGCTCTGCAGCAGCTGGGGTGACTCTGCGGGAGACAACGTAGCATACTTTGAGACGCCACGCGGAGTCATCACCGTTGGAGCGCATATCGAAGCTGAGCGCAGCGACCCCATTTACGGATTTGACCCTGCAACAAACCGGACGACCGTAGAATACTTCTACAAGATCACGTTCGCCGTCGATAATCCGAACAAGTACAAGTCCGAACGGCCAAAGGAAACCGACCTCATCTTCAACGTGCGCCTTACGGGTCAAAGGGAGATATTATTATATCCAGAGGATGTGAAAGTCAAGGAAGGAAAGAAGTTTTACCGATCAGGAACATCGGCAGTCGTGCAGTACAGCCCATACCTGTACGAGGAAGCATGCATTGAATTTGAAAACAGCGTGCGGAGCATCGGCGGCAGCTACATCGATCAAGTATGCAATGACATCGTCGCGAGCAACACTCCAGCGAGCACATACGAAGGAACAACGACCTCAACTGGAGCATCAAGCACGGCATCAGGATCAATCGTTGAAAACCAAATCTAGGGTGCATCATGTACTGGAAAGAACAACACACAATCATCAGATCAGCATGGAAGAACACTGACTACCGATTGCTGCTCATCACTCTCTACGATCTCCTCTTTTATGGAATCAGTGCGGCGATCATCCTCGCGCTTCTCTACTGGCTTTTTATCTCATCGCAGCAGCTCTCATTCCTCGCAAATCTCGACTCATTCCTGGAAACTGAACAACAGGTTGCTGAGCAGTACCTATCACAGATGAGAATGTTTCTCGTGCAGTTCTTCGCCGTCATCATCCTTGCAATCATTGTGCCATTCCTCCTCTTTACCATGAGCAGATACCTCATATGGCTATCCATGAGCGCTCAGGTGTTCAGTTGGAGGAGGTACTGGAAATATACCGTCATGCATCTCCTGTGGTTCCTTATCCTTGCGATCCCATTTGCCCTCGCAATCATCCCACTCTATGCATACGCACAGCTTGCGCGTGCGCAGGGTACAGGCCTTAACGCACCAAGCGGATTCATCATCTTCTTCTGGATCGTGCTCCTCATCGCCATCTACTATACGCACAATCTCTACTACTACTTCATCAACAAACACGGAGTTTTTGACTCACTCAAGCATGCATTTATTGACGGAACAAAGAAAGTCCACAGACGAATAATCCCAGGACTCTTCGTCGTCATCGTGCTTGCCATCTGGCTTATCATTCTACGAGCAGTATCCGCAGGGCTTCAAATAACGCCTGGAACGCGCGCATACGCAATCACGATCATCACGACACTCATCACGCTCATCATCTTCTCCTTTGGGAGGATATATCTGTACACTGCAATAGAACAAACGAGGTGAACATATGGTACGAGTAGCAATCAACGGCTTTGGACGCATCGGACGCATGATGCTCCGCGCAGGAATCAATGATCCTGAAATAGAATGGGTTGCAGTCAATGACCTGGGAGATCTCTCAACAATGGCGCATCTCTTCAAGTGGGACTCGATCCACAAGAAGTTTGGAGGAAGCGTCGAGACAAAAGACGGATTCCTCATCGTAAACGGCAAATGCATCAAGCACCTTTCAGAAAAGGATCCGACGAAATTGCCATGGAAAGACATGAACGTGGACGTTGTTGTCGAGAGCACAGGGCTCTTCACATCAAAGGACAAGGCATCAATGCATATCAGCGCAGGAGCGCGAAAAGTGCTCATCTCGGCACCCGCAAAAGAAGGAGACCCTGTCGCGACGGTCGTTATCGGCGTCAACAACGACAAAGCGCGCGGAGCGAGCGTTGCGTCAAACGCCAGCTGCACAACAAACAGCCTCGCGCCCGTCGTAGACGTGCTCCAGAAAAGATTTGGCATTGAGCATGGATTCATGACAACCATCCACTCCTACACGAATGACCAAAACATACTTGATCTGCCGCATAAAGACCCAAGGCGAGCGCGCGCAGCAGCAATCAATATTATACCAACATCAACGGGAGCCGCAAAAGCAATCGGAGAAGTCATCCCGGAGCTTGACAAGAAGATGGACGGCCTTGCAATCAGGGTGCCAACACCATGCGGAAGCATAACAGATGTCACTGTGCTCCTCAAGCGCGATGTCACAGTGCAGGAAATTAACTCAGCGATGAAGGAAGCATCCGAAGGATACCTTCGGGGCATCCTTGAGTACTCTGACGAAGATCTCGTGCTGCAGGACATCGTCGGTAATCCGCACTCATCCATCTTTGACTCAAAGCTCACGAAAGTCATCGGCGGACGACTAGCGAAAGTCTTCGCATGGTATGATAACGAGTGGGGATTCTCGGTAAGGATGGTAGAAACCGTAAAACTTCTAGGAAGGAACTAATCCTTCTCTTTTATTTTTATAAAATCACCAAGAGTGTAACTATCAGACTTCTTCACCGAAGGAACGACCGCCTCTTCAGCAACAGTCTCGGTGATCCTGATCGAAAGGTGACGCTCAAGCTTTTTTGCGAGTTCAAGATTCGGCACATGATGTCCTGTCTCCAGCGCATGCACGAGGGACTCCTTCTCATTAAGCTTTTTTGCGAGCTCTTCCTGCTTTAATCCCATTTTTTCGCGCGCAGACTTGATATGCTCATTAAATCCATCAATGACTGTCTCCACAAGCTGCGGCAGAGCCTTCTTCTGCACCTGCTTTTTTGATACTTCAATCGGGCTCCTCAACACTTTTATGACTTTGCCATACGACGCACAGCCTTTACAGAGGGAAAGATGTGAACCTTCCACGTTTGTCAATAGAAGCAGAGGCGCATCGTGCCCGCACATGTCGCATTGCATGGTTAATCAGGCATAAGGTGGGCCAATTGAGAATAAATATCTTACGATTCAGAATACTATTCATGTCTGCCTCACAAGATTTAAATAACTTGGAGTGTGCCCTCTTTCTCGCATGGGAGGAATATTCAAAGCATACGATATCCGAGGGACTTACCCTAGCGAGGTTAATCCCGATGTCGCGTACACGATCGCACGAGCGTTTGCAGCATTTACAAAGGCTAGTGACGTTATCGTCGGCGGGGACGCACGGACATCCACGGAGGAACTCAAGGAATCGTTCATCAAAGGGCTCATGGACTCGGGATGCCATGTGCTTGACATGGGACTGTGCAGCACGGACATGGGATACTTCGCAAGCTGGAAAACACAGGCTCCTGCCGGAGTCCTCGTCACTGCATCGCATAACCCCTGGAATTACAACGGCTTCAAAATGTTCAGGAAGAACGCTGAACCCATCGGCGAACTCAGCGGCATGCCCGAGATCGAACGATTAGTGCAGAAAAATTCCTTCCCACCGAAAAAGAAAGGAAGCAGGGAACGCATCAATCTCCTACCTGACTTCATCGAATTTGTTCTTGGATTCATCGACGAGAGAAAACTGAAAAAACTCACGATCATCTTTGATACCCAGCACGGAGCTGGAGGCGTCATTGCCCCCGAACTCTTCAAGCGCCTTCCCTGCACAGTCATTCCAGTACACTGGGATGTTGGAGAAAGATACGCAAGCACAGCCCCAAACCCTCTTCTGCCTGAAGCACGGGCAGAGATCACGACGCTCGCACGCAAAAAGAAGGCGGACGTCGCGATCGCGATTGATGGCGACTGTGACCGATGCTTCTTCCTCGATGAACACGGGGAGTTCATTGCCGGGGATTTTGTCACCGGACTTCTTGCACGAGCGATGGTCGAAAAGTACCCAAAACACCCCATCCTCTATGATGTGCGCTCAAGCTGGTACGTCAAGGACACCGTATCGGACCTTGGAGGAAAAAGTATGAAGTGCAGAGTGGGGCACGCGTTCATCAAGCACAGTATGAAAGAGAACGATGCAAAATTCGCAGGAGAACTCTCAGGGCACTACTACTACAACAAGGACAGCATGTACTTTGACAGCGCATGGGTCACCGCGATAATCATACTTGAGCTCTTATCAGAACAGGGAGCGATCTCAAAGCTCCTCGAGGACAGCAAGAAATACCACATGAGCGGGGAAATCAATTCAGAAGTGCGCGACAAAGATGCTATCCTAAAAAAGCTTGAACGGCAGTATCACGATGGAAGCATTGATCACCTCGACGGAATATCCGTGGAATATCCTCTCTGGAAATTCAATGTGCGCCCATCAAACACAGAACCACTCCTTCGCCTGAACGTTGAAGGCAAAACACAGAAGATCATGGAACAGAAGCGCGATGAAGTCCTTCGGATTATACGCGACTAGTACCACGAACAGCGTCCATTCTCGCAGAACTGCGTTTCGCATACCATTCTCTCACAACTGCAATCATTATACTCCCCTTCTGTGTAACACAGCCACTCGTGCGGGCGGACCTCAGTGCATAACGGGTCTTCATTCAAGTCGATCTTTCCATCGCCAAAAAGATTCAGATTGTAGCAGAAACTACTGCCGGCGAAACAGTCCAGATCATCATGGCATCCTCGTTTGAGCATCGCGCTCATCTCAAAATCAAGGCGTGACTTCAGGCTTTCTGAGTTATCAGTACCTATGAGCACGTCAGGAACGGGTGTTGCGGTATCTTTTGGCACGACGTCACTATAATCATATGAGTAACTGTAGGGCTGCGGTTTTGTCCCCTCAGTGCAACCAAGAACAAGCATACAAGTCACCACTAGCGTCCAGGTGAGCATTGATAGCACTCGCATGGTGAGCATGATCATCTGGAATTATAAAAAGGTTCTTGTCCCAACATTTATTAATCTGCTCTACCTTCCTTGATCCATGGAGTTTGGCGACTTCGTCCTCATCTTTGAAGAAGCGGCGAAAGCAAACCGTTGCATGGTATTTGGATGCACATGCGAAGTATGGTACAGCGGAAAAGCGGAAAGTTACCTACCTCGCGGAGACCGCATCATCCTCATCAAGTCGGACGGCAACCTTCTCGTGCATCAGCCGGAGGGCACAAACCCTGTGAATTACATGAAGCAAGGGACCACGTTCTCAGCCGGAACCCACGACGGCACACTATTCGTGAACGCACAAAACCTTTCTCTCAAAGACTACCTGGACCTACGCATAACAAAGGTTCACTTCTTCCACAGTGCATCACTTGAAGATGGCCAGAGCATCCAGGTGAAGGGAACTGAGGATGACATGAGCCAGATGCTCTTCGATAATCCCGGGATGGTGGAGCCAGGATTTACGCCCGTAAAGAGAGAAGAGCAGACCGCGTACGGATTTGTCGATCTTATGGGATACGACCTGAAAAGAAACCTCACGATCGTTGAATGCAAGCGATACAGTGCGGACCTAGCTGCTGTGTCCCAACTTCGAAGGTATGTGGAAAAAGTGCAGGAGTCAAAGGGAATCACGAACGTCCGTGGAATTCTCGCAAGTCCCACAATCACGGCAAACGCAAAACGCATGCTGGAACGGTGGGGCTTTACCCATATATCGGTACAGCCTCCAAACTATCGGGAGCGATTCGACAAACACCAGACCTCATTACATGGATTTGACTAAATACAATCCAATACCATCCATTCCTTGCGTAGCGCATCATCAAGAGCAAATACTGTCTGAGCGTTTACTAAGAGTCTACTATCACAATCTAAAAGGATATACGGGAGGCATTCGCCAGGGATGGATTCGTCCGCATCCTTCCTTGGAACTTTTGACGCGCACATCGTTTGTTTGTACAGTATCTTCCGTACAGTATGATAATGCTCAGAAAACTTGAGCAGGCGGCCATTTACGATCACAAGCAGCACAACATCACTCATGATTGATTCATGAACGCGGAGCTTAATATCCCTATCATCAGAATTACCGCAAGAATTCCACAATCTTCGTTCTTGATGTGTGACCTCTCTTTAGCCGCACCTTTGTGCCTGACTCTCGAGAAAGCAGTTTCAAGAGTTCCATATTCGCTCGTCCATCCATTGGCGGTTCGGACAGATGGACAACCATCTCGCGCGAACCCTCATCAAACGAGAGTATCTCGCACTCGCCACTCTTCAAAACCACGCGCACACTCCACACTCCAGTCCAGGATGCACGATTCGATCTTGGCATTGAGCGACACAAATTCTACGTTAGATTTATATATGATTCACACCTTTACAATGGTAAATTACTGAATGTTGGGTGATGGGCACAGAGTGAGACACCTACGCGCAGATAGTCCGCTCTAGCCTGAGAACCATGAGGGCAGAACTTGAATCTATAGTCAGGGATTTGGCAGAGCAGATAGGCAGTGTTGTCCAGACAGCGCCATCAATCAGCATCCTCTCAGCCCGTCGTGATGAAGAAACTCTTCCGCTCATTGTCCGCGCGTCAACAACTCTTGATGCCGTCGACACACCTGTACAGCTTTTCTATCCACCACGTGGGTCGCCACCCCAGCCGTGCTACCAAGCAGCAGACACACCGCTTGGATATCGTATCATACAGCACGCCCGCGAAGTGCGCGTGACACCTGCAGGATGGTACCATCCGGTATTCCAAGGACGTCGAGCGCATCTCTTCCCTATCGACACGAGCGAGCATGCGCAGCACGGAGTTCTTGCGCTCACATACCCTTTACGGCACCCGTACAAGAAACACCAAAATTCTCGCTCGCACGTCGTGAGCATTGTGAACACTGCACTCCCCAAGATCAACCACATCCTATCGCACGGATCATACAGGATTGCACTCATCGCGGCACCTGAGGAAGAACTCGCTGATGCCATCCCCAAGGTATGCAATCCCTACGGATACGAGACTTTGACAGTCAGGAGCGTCAAGGAAGCGATCGAGATGCTGCGCCACGCGCCCGCAGTGCATGAACACGGATTTGATGTTCTTCTCCTAACCGACGCAGCAGTCCAGACAATGGATGACGCCATGCTCGATCAACTCTACCAGGCGCACTCCTGGCTTCCCGTCGTGCACATCGGCGCCGACGACCAAAAGGGACCCATGCGAAACTTCTCATCCCATCCACTTGAATCCCTGACAACGTACGTTGACCCAAAAAAGTCCGTAAGGTACCCTCTTATCATTCAGCACCTTGACGAACAGGTCCACGGCCTGGATATGGTGCGGTGCCAAGCGTTCACCGTATTTGCGGAAGCCATTTCACCAGAAAATA
Organism: uncultured Methanosarcinales archaeon; assembly: GCA_964455675.1. Classification (GTDB taxonomy): domain Archaea; phylum Nanobdellota; class Nanobdellia; order Woesearchaeales; family CAYVYK01; genus CAYVYK01. Next base: position 44,066 of record CAYVYK010000010.1, on the reverse strand, counting down.
TTCGGGGCAACGGAAGAAGCGCAGCGCAGCCGCCGACATTCTCGGAAAAACTGCGACAGGATATTGTCTACAGTGAAGTGGGCCACCTCAATCTCATGCGACTCCTCGCAACCGGCCTATATTCAACCACGCTCTCACGGGATGGAGTCACAAAAATCAGGACTCCTGCACACGGTCGGGGGCGAAATCTCTATGTTCGAAAAGGACCGCGACAGGAAGTGTCTGAACTTCGAGATCTGCTCCTCACCCAGTCCAGGATTAGGCGAAGAGTCCAAGATCTCCACACCAGAGGCATCGACGGTGAACCCACATGGAACGTTGTCAATGTGAACCTCCATTTCAATGAAGGGGACCTTGGATACCTTGTTACAAAGGAAGCAGGGCCCGACGCCTTTCGGTACCTCTTTACGCAAAGCCAAGCGGGAACCGACATTGGCATACAAAAACTCCACGAACTCTGCAAAGCGGTGATGCAGTTCAATGCAGCGCTCCCTGCAGCGTACCCAACAATTCAAGGCCAAGCGGATGATATCAGCGCATACGTCAACCAGACGTGGAAGGGAGCACTTCGCGAAATCGCACTGCCGCTCGCGTTCTATCCTTTTAACGGACCAGAAACAGATGAGATCCACAAAATCTTTTTCTACCTCAATGGAGAGCTACCCCTCATTGAACAAGCAGTCAGGGAAAGGTATCAGAACTTGGCAAAACACCCCGGCATCGATGCGTTTCCGGGAAACATGGCATTCGACGACGATGGAGGAATTACACTCTTTGACCTTGGGAACCTACGGGCAACACCAATCTCCTTTGAAATGGTTTCTCTACTGACCATTGGAAACATGTTCGGAGCAGGACGGCTGCTTTCACGAGAAGACGAACTCACACTCCTTGATTCTGCGGTGGAGCAGTACAATACTGCCATTCAGCAATATAATCATATCGTCAACGAAGCACTTACCGATATGCACAAGTTCCTCATGGCAGAGATTGACCATGATGTCCGGGAGCGTCCATGGATGCGTGAGCTTGGCCCGCTCCTCAAGGACGGGTTTCAACCGCTCGCAGGAAGGGAACTCTACGCTGCGCTCCCCGACGTTCTTGATCGCACGATGAGACTTGCGAATGAGTACCTTATGCAGCGCGAGCCGTTCGCGAATGACCCTGGCATGCGCGATGCTGGACGCGACTACATCAGATCTTATATCCATGAACTCGCAGGATACGCTGGGACGCTCCAAACAAAACAAGTTGAGAACAGCAGTCCTGAAGCGCAGCGAGACGCCTACACTGCATTTCAATTCTTCAAAGCTTTACGGTTCATTGGGCATCTTCTTGGAACATCACATCTGCAGGCAATGACAAATCCCCTCGAAAGCCCCATGCAGGTCGATCCCAAGCAGCGATCAGCACTCCTCAGGCCGATCGAGAAACGACTCTGGGACATATCCCATACCACCATGGACGTTGCACTCCAGTCACTGAACGACCTATATGACGTTGACCTAACGAGGCGGGCAGAGGTTGCAAATGCACTTTCCACACTTGACAGCTACCTCATGCAGGCGTCGCTGATGGAAGCCCGTTCAGAATGCGATCCCCATATATACGCCCGACATATTCGCTAGCTTCTGAGAAGTCACAATAATGTTATGCACGATCTTTCGGTCCTTCTTTTGAGATGACTCAAGCAAACGCAATCCTTCCTCAATAATCTCTTTCCTCTTCATATGAATCTTATCAAGCTTGTCAGGATCCATCCGGTAGTAGGCATCGACGAGCATCTTGAACATTTCTACGAGCTGCTCAAAGAGGGTAATCGTCGCAGGAGATATCTTAAGGCTCTTTACGTCCTCACGAATCATGTACTGGCCGATGTACTTAAACTCATCACCGATCTTCTCAAGCTCCCACACGAAGAGGACATAGAAAGGCATTCTTGTGTGCTCCTTCTGACCTCGATTGATAACATTCCTTATGCAGTAATTTGCGAGTCGATTGTTCGTGTTCTCCATGGATAGCACATTCAATACACGTGTCTCATTGAAATTCTTCATGCACTCAAGGATATTTTCCCCCATGGAGACAGTAACCATGAGAAGCCTCCGAAGGACATTGTCAAACTCATTTTCCACATCATACTGGATATCCTTAATGACCATCCGCTTCTCGGACTGGCTTAGAACCTCATACCCTGGAAAAAACTCTGTTAAAATCTCGAGAAGAGGAGCTACAACACTTGGATTGTTGTACTCAATCTCAACCTCATCATAACCCAGACGGTAGAACGCGGATACTACCCTAGGCATGATATTTGGATAATCCTCAGCGCGGACGGAGGATACCCTTCTCACTTTCTCCTTATCAGTATTAATCGTCAGCTTATTACCATCAATAACCACATCAAGCTCATCGCCACGGTTGATGTTATTTGCTTTCGCCCACTTCCTTGGTAGGCTAATAAGCTGCGTGGATTCGGCAATCTGGATTACTTTGCGTTTAATCTTCAACACCCCACAGATAGAACCTCAATATTCATTGGTATATAAACGTTTCCAAAAACCTTGTAATTCCTTATAAATTTCGTAATTCGTATTAGTTACTAATAACTATATAATCTTAATAAAATATAATGATTAATTATATATCAATGCTCCAACTACTATATCCATTGAGGGGGTAGTTATCAATCTCAGCAAGAGCAGCTGGGACCCCGGAGGGCGCGCATGCGAGATGTACAATACCGCGTGATGGATAGACTTCGGTGGCGTGAAGAGCCACCTCAGGAATGGCCACACGAATGGAGAGTACGACTTGTCAGTGTTGCAGCGCGCGCAGTTCAACAAAAGCTCACCTCATACGGGGTGGGGCGCAATGCCAGACGGTGACTATGAGATCGAACGGGAAATGGGCGGAATCATCCTGGACGAACACCCAGTGTACTGCGGTTACTGCCTTTGCAAGATGGACCAGGTAGGTCCAACATATTACGTTTGCCCATCATGCGGCATGAGATATGACAGCCAACGTGAGGAATGAACAATGTACCATTCGTATATGGTGATAGAAACGGAACCGGAAGCTTTGGAAAAAGTAGGGATGAGACTCTCCGAGTTTGAAGGAGTAGTCCAGGAGACTCAGCTCCTCCGAGGAAAACCAGCAATCCTTGCCCGCGTCATCACTGACAGCCAACGGAGATTCCGAGAATTCCTGCGTGAGCAGATAAAGAGTATCCAAGGAGTAAAGCGAGTACAGGACGTGCTAGTGTGAAACGGAGTACATGCACAAGCTGCGGAAACCTCATCCATAAGAGTAGCCGGAGGTACAATAACCTCTGCAGACCCTGTGAACTTGATATAAGAGCGGGAAGCCGTGATCGATTCGACTTCCTGGATTGACGCTTGTTCTTTGCCCATCTAAACACAAATACTGTTGGGAGACACCGTCTCCCAACAGCTTTTTTTTAAGGTGAAACCCATGACAAGCACGCTACGAGAAATTGTGGAGCCGTTGTTTTCGCAGCGGAAGCTCCCCAATCTGACGTTCCATGATCTTATGGACCACCATGTCCAAATGTATGACAGAGCAGACCAGGACTACTCACTCAACCATACCGCTCCTATGATCATGGGCAGGCATCTCTTCTCGGGATGCTGCATTAATTGATCATATTCCTTCTCAACTAATCCTTCTCGGTTAGTCCTCAAAACTCCATCAGCATTACGAGCCTTCGGCGAGCCCTTTTCCTTGCTGCATGCGCGCAGGGAAAAGGGCATGGTTCTGTTAAACCTCATATACGACAGACTTAAAAAGCAGCTCTGCTGAGATGTGTTGCATGGATCTCTTCTCCATCATCGCGTACGTTGGAGCGATTTCGCTCGTATTCTACCTCTGCCTGCATCTGTTTTTTACAATTATCAGACGGAAAACGGTGAAACCCGGATGGGCGAGCATCATCTACTTCCTCTTGTTATATCTATGCATCGGAATGTACGTCATCGCAAGAAAAGACTATCCACTCATCATCATAATCTCTGTGTTTCTTGTATGGGGAATCCTAGGAATGATTGATAAGATTGTCATGAGTAGTCGCGCCAAACGTTCCCGCAACTGACACACTTCATGAACTTCGTCTCGGGCTCGTCAGCCGCGCGCGTCTGGATCATCCAGAACCTTGCCTTCTTATGACCACACTTTGGGCATTCAGTATTCATAATCGGCAACGCCTCGTCAGCATCATTCTTCTCGATCACTTCAAGCTTCTTTGCCTCTTTCACACTTTCCTTAATCGGTCCGGCATGCTTTTTATCCTCAAATCCACACGTGCAGAAGAGAAACGTCTTCTCATGCTCGGTCTTTTGGCGAAGCAAGGAACCGCATTTTGGGCAGAACATCATATCCTTACCCCCTCACCAAAGCAACAAGCTTCATTGCGGCAATCTTCACGTACCCAAGATAAGGAATGCGAATAATCGCCTTCCCAATAATACGATCATGAGGAATCTCGCGCTCGTCAAAATTTGAGTCGGGATTGTGGTCGCCTTTCGTCTGATAGGAATACGCACCGTTCTCTTCAATAATCCTGACCGTCCGATGTATAATCGGATCCGCGCGCGAGGTCGACTGATACACAAGAATGTCACCAAGCTTCACGGCGCCAGGCTTCACGCCATGGAGGAACATGATATCTCCTGTGTTCAAGCCATCCTCAAACCTGAAAGTCTCAAAGACAGATTTTGTAATCTCCGAGTTCGCTTCATACCATGGACCGCATGTCGCCCACCAGGCGTCAAATGAAACACGCGCTTTCTCCTTGTACTTCTCGCCACACATCGACCACTCATTCGAACGGTCAAGGGCGATCCTATGTTCCATGCTTCCTGATACGACGGCGACGACAGGGTAGTCCGTCTGAAACACGAGGCCAAGGCCCGGATAGACAAGAAACTTAATGATCACGAACGCGAGGAGGACATTTACAATCCAGCTCCACACCGAGTTGTCCTCCCAGATGAAATACCACAATTTCTTCAAATAATTCCGCACCTTTTTCATTCTTCACTGGGTACGGGAAAGTAATATAAAGCTTTTGATTTATCCACTCTCCATGATCCTCGAGGAATTCATCCATCCAAAGTCCAACTACTTCGAAGCCATTCTGCAGCTCCGCGGCACGAACGACGAAGTGCTAAGATTCGTCGCGAACCACATGCGCAAGAGACCAAGCCTATTCCTAGCACAAGTCGTCCAGGTCAAGGGAGGGTATGACGCGTATGTGAGCGATCAGCGCTGGACACGATCACTTGGTCCCAAACTGAAGCGCGCATTCAAAGGAGAACTCAAGGAAAGCAGAAAGATTTACGGAGTGCACCGTCAGAGCAGCAAAACACTGTACCGTGCCATCGTATGCTTTCGCATGACGACTGAACAAGAAAGGCCCGATGATGAAACAGAATAAACACACGCGAATCATCATCCAAGCGATACCAATCGCTCTCATGCTCTCGCTCATCCCTCTTGTCGAAAACGAATTCATCCTTACGGGATTATACACAATTACCATTGCCATCGCTTTCTTCTTGCAGCTTGAGAAACGGGACATGTTCATCTTTATCTTCGGTATCCTCATCATGACACTCTGCGAGTACCTCTTTGTCTCGACGGGCGTCGAAACATTTACGCGAACAACCCTCCTTGGCGTCATGCCTCTGTGGCTGCCACTCCTCTGGGGCTATGCGTTTGTTGCAATCAAGCGATCCATTAGAATTCTTGAAGAATGACTCCGACACGTGTGGCTCACTATCTATGGCCTGCCCTGTATATCCCGCTCTGTGTCATCAGCAGTCCTCAAAAAACCAGCATCGGTCGTACAACGTATAGGACCGAACCTGTCGTACACCCTTCTTACTGCGTCAAGCATAGGATCCATGGTGGAGATTTCTGGAGTGACAGCTCGCTCCCAATACCTGAAGAGCACAACACCATCACAATCCACAGGTGCCAGGCAATCAACCCTGTACATCCCTGTTCCTTGGTATTCAAATACTAATTTCTTTCGTTCGAGTTCGGAGAGAGCAGATGGTCCGCCAACAGCGAACCCCACATCGCTCGCCGGTCTCCCCGGTACTAGCGCAAACTCACGCATTAGTAAACTCCTCACTTCCTCATGCAAAATGCGGTCAATATACATCGTTACAGCAGGGTATTTCATTCCTGAGACAAATCAGCGTGCTCTTATAAATCTGATACTCTGTTTCCATCTATCAAGAACCTAATGGAACAACTGTTTGCCCTCAACAGTGCGATAACACACATAGACGTAGAGCGCGAGCCCAAAAAAGAATATCGCCGACCATGCAACTTCAAGTCCACGCGCACCTTCCGCAAGAAGGAATGTGGAATTGATCCATACGACGACGGAGGCACCAATAATCGACCACGCAAGGAATGACCTTGCATTCTGCCGCAACCTGAAATACTGGATGACAAAACCCAAGTACAAGAGATGGCATACCATGAGAATCCAGTCAAGCATTGTCGTCTTCCATCCCGGTATGAGGTAGTTATCATACCCATAGAGTCCGCTCACGATCTTACTAGGAAACATCCAAAAGAATCCAATGAGGATGAGCACGGTGAACGCGTACCACTCCATCGGAATGTAGCGGGCGCCCTCCTGCTTCTCTTGATCTTCCATACCTTCCGTGCCTTCCTTCGCTTCCTTCTTCTGTGGCACAGGATTGTCAAATGCGTCCAAGAGGTCCATGGCAGCAACCTGGAAGTTGGTATTTAAAAACTTATGCCGTGCCAGTTCTTACGCGCGAACTCGAGACGCTCAAAATCATCGGTAGGAAGCCACTCGCCAAAAAACTCGCAGCCGGCAAGCATTCCACGCTGTGCAATCACTGGAAACACCTCTTTCTCAATACTCACATTCTTCCCTTTTGGAATCATAGAGAGGACGTCCCTCTCCAGAATGTAGAACCCTGCGTTAATCAGATTCGAGGGCGCATTCTCCTTAGGCTTCTCGACGAATTTTGTGATCAGATCCCCATCCTGGGCGACAACCCCAAACTTTGAGGGGTCTTCAACCCTCGTCAACGCAAGAGTCGCAAGAACCTTGTTCTTCACATGCACGGCGTGTACCTTCCTCATGTCAATGTCTTTGAGCTCATCACCATTCATCATAAAGAAAGTCTTGCCCTGAATGTGATCTTCTGCAAGCCTTAACGCTCCAGCAGTCCCAAGAAATACTTTCTCTTGGCTGCACACAATCGTGGTCCCGCGCATCGGGTGCTCTGCAAAATACTCATCGATCTGTTCACCTAAGTACCCAGTCCCAATCACGATATTCGTCACGCCAAACTTTCTCAGGAGCTCGATATTATGCACAATAATCGGCTTGCCCGCGACAGGAATGAGAACCTTGGGAATTGAATTCGTCAAGGGGCGGAGTCGCGACCCAATTCCCCCTGCAAGAATAAATGCGTGCGTGACTCCCAAGTTTGTACCCATCATTTTGATCGCCCTTCTACGCTTCCTTAATCTTTTGCATGATCGCAGACGTCGAGATATCCGCATCGATGTGGATGATCTTCACGACGCCACCATACTCTTGTACGATCGGCCTCTCGATACAGTCAGCACCATAATCACTGCCGTTCACAAATATACCTGGCCTTAAGAACTTGATAAGCTCGATCGGCGTTGGTTCGTTGAATATGACAACGTAATCAACATCTTTTATTGCGGCGACCATGATCGATCGATAACGCTCAGGTATGATCGGTCGCTTGTCATAGTCCTTGTATCCGATGTGCTTCTTCCATTCCTTGACAGACTTATCGCTATTCACGCCAACAACAAGCACATCACCAAGACGCTTTGCTTCCTCGAGAAACAGGGCATGACGAGCGTGGACGATGTCAAAACTGCCATTGGCAAACACAACACCGTGTTTTGGCAGAATCCTCCTAAGCTCTTCCCTTGTTTTGATCTTTGACTTGCAGTCCATCATTCCTCACCGCATGAATCAATTCGTCACGGGAGACTGTCGCGCTCCCAAGCTGCCTAATGACAATGCCTGCAGCATACGTCGCGAGCGTCATTCCGTCCACAAGCGAACCCTGCGCTGCGATGCTTGCACAGAGCACTGCCGTCACCGTATCACCCGCCCCTGTGACATCATACACTTCCACAGCCTTTGTAGGCATGGTATGAGGCTTTCTACCTTCCTCAAACAGCGTCATTCCCTTCGCTCCTCTCGTGATCAGCACTGCGGAGTGCAGGTGCTTCTGGAGATCCACACCCATGCGCAGAAATTCCTCTTCATCCTTGGGATGCATCCCTGTCATTCTCATCGCCTCAAATTCGTTTGGCGTTATAACCGTACAGGACTGGTACATCTCGGGAATAGACGTCTTTGAATCAACAATGACCGGCTTATTATGCTTCCTTGCAAGGTCTATCAAAACCCGCATTGAATCTGGGGTACACGCGCCTTTCGCGTAATCCGATACAATCACGGCATCTACGAGAGGGATCCTTTTCTCAATGGCTGCACGTATCTTCCGGTCCGTGGATTCGTCAACAAAATGCGTCGCCTCCTCATCAACCCGCATGAGCTGCTGGCCTTGCGCGATCATACGCATCTTCGTAATCGTTGGGCGGTCGCCGGCAATAAAGAGGTCCTGCACGTCCACGCGATGAGCTACAAGTAAGTCACGCAGCACTTTTGCATTCTGATCATTTCCAACAACAGCAATGATATGCGCGTCCATTCCGAGTGCTGAACAGTTGAGACTTACGTTCGTACAGCCACCTGGAACAAAACTCCTATCCTGCACATGAAGCACGACAACCGGAGCCTCAGGTGAAATGCGCTCAACCTTGCCTGTGACGTACACGTCAAGCATTGCGTCTCCGACGATCAATACCTTCCTGCCAGGAAATCTCTCTACAAGTGACTCAACGCTCATATCACCACGTCACCTTTCCTCTTCATATCATCAATTTCCTTGATGACATCATTAACTGAAACTGCCGCGAACCATGCTTCGGCATCACAGGGCTGTTCCTGCTTACTGCTTTTGAAAGGATACGGATAATCCTTGGCGTTTTGCGGACGATGCTGGATAAACCGCTGATTTGCATTATACCTTCTCGTCCTCCCTGGAATCGCGGGACCGTAGATCGTTATCGTCGGAGTGTTTGTGACGGAGGCAATGTGACCGAGGCCCGAGTCAATATTAATCAGGAGGTTTGCCTGCTTGATGATACCTGCACTTTCTCCGATGGATTGCCCCACGGCAAGCTTCGTATGTTCCTTCCCATGCGAAGCATCCAGAATCTCCCTGATCTGATCACCCTCCTTTTTGCCGCCAATCAGGATGATCGAAGCGTGGTATTTCTCGCGCAAGCGCTTCATCAATTCCAGAAAGAACGAGATCCTCTGCGCCGAACCACCCTTGTAGGACTGTGCTTGATCAAAACTTGGGTGGATCACGAAAAGAGGCCGCTTCAAGCCAGAGACAAATTTTTCTCCCCAGAGAAGATCCTTTTTTGGAATCGGAGTAGTTATGCGATACGGTTTTTGTACTTCCTTTCCAGTCAGTTCCTCTGCCAGACGGACATTCTGCTCCACATCATGCAGACTTTCATCAGCCTCGAGCAGATTGTTCTGCAGAAAACTCAAGGTGCACCCCTTTGACCTTGGGTATGAAAACGAACACCGCTGGCGTGCTCCCGTTGCATACGCAAGGACATTGTACTGCCAGCGGTTCGTCGGAAAAACGCAGATGGTTGTATCATACCTATTTTTTCTAAGAAACCACATGAACCGCAGTTTCTTTCCAGGACAGTCATACTTCTTCTCGTCGAATATATAACAATTATTGTACAGCTTGTTTTCCTTCAAGAGGTCTGCAAGGAACTGCCAACGCACGCACAGATCAATCCTTGCATTAGGGTAGCATTCCCGATAATGCTTCAAGGCAGGAGTGAACAAGAGAAAATTTCCCATGCCTGAAAGGCAAATGATGAGCATCCTCCTTGGATTCACCAGTTTCTCCATGGTAGCAGCATGAAGAGGAGACGATTGTTAAATCTTTTGGTGCACCGATATACATATAAATCATGCATCCCATAGCAGAGGCATGACAAAGGAGAAACAAGAAATTCCATCGTACTATGATACCTTCAGCAGAAGGTACGACAAGGACCGCACAAATCCATCCTTCACATACTTCAACAAGGCGAAAATCGATCTGCTCAAACCCTACATAACCGGGAAGAACATTCTTGAGGTGGGCTGCGGCACAGGCATCATCCTTGCACGAACCAGCACATACGCCCGTAGCGCAACAGGTCTTGATATTTCTGACGGTATGCTCGCATACGCGCGCGGGAAAGGACTTTCCGTCGTCAAAGCCTCAGCGGATCACATTCCCTTCAAGAACGGAACGTTTGATACCGTGTACTCATTCATGACATTGCCGCACGTGCCAAATATCCGTGAAGCAGTCCATGAAGCCATACGAGTAACCAAGAAAGGAGGATGGTGCATCCTTGAGTTTTACAACCCCTACAGCTGGAGAGCCGCCATTCACAGCACACCTGTCTATCGAAGGGCAGACACGATGAATGATATCATAAGCTACTTCCCACACAAGATCCATCATCACGAGGGGCTCAGGATCGTTACACCCGCAAGCCTCATCCACGCCATTCCCGTCGTATCGTCCGTAGTGCAGTTGGCAGAACACGCTGCTGGAAGGACTCCACTTGCTCGCTTAGCGTTTTACCGGATCATCTTTTACCAGGTATGACACCATGGGAAAACCACAGATGAACATCGCGCGATACTACTTCTATCGCCATATCACGGATCCACTCGCTCTCCGTCTCTCACGAACACGCATCACACCGAACCAGATATCGACTGTCGGCATCTTTTTCGGACTCCTTGCGGGAGCATTTGTTGCGCAAGGAAGCACACCATACCGACTCATCGGCATACTCCTCTGGTACCAGCTCGCACGCATGTGCGACTGGATGGACGGCGACGTTGCCAGAATAAAAAAGATGCAATCCGCATTTGGCGCATGGTATGATAATGTCGCCGAACGAGTCGTCGATTTTGCCATCATGTTTGGCGTTAGCTACAACGCATACACTACCACCTCGGAGCCTCTCTATCTTCTCCTTGGGATGCTTGCCGTGTTCAATATCACGATGGTCGGCACACTCAGCCAGATCAAAGAATATCTCCCCAAGCGTACATCCTTTTCACAACTTGGAAAACACACCTACATCGGCAGGTCAACATTCACCGTTATCCTCCTTCCCGTGCTCGTGATTCTCGGACTCTCCACATGGGCAGTCATTTTTTTTGCGAGCGTTGGGATGCTCATGTGGATGTATCAAATCGCAAAGCACTACCCTCTCCTTTCTGATGATAAGCCACAGCGCAAGAAAGACTAACTGCCCGGGACATCACCACAACAAGATTTTTATGTTCACGCAGGATTCAGACTGTTATGGTCACGATCTATGAGGGAGCAGAATCCATCAAGAACGTTGCGAACGCGCTCAAGGAGACGCATGCGCAGCGCATCCTCCTTGTCACCGGCGGAAAATCCTATGAACAGAGCGGAGCACAGGAGGCTCTTTCACCGCAGCTTCTGCACTGCTATGTGAAACGGGTCGAGGGATTTCACAGCATGCTGAGGCTCGACCAAGTCCGCATGGTCGCCGATACCATCCGAAAAGGAGGATATGACCTTGTGATTGCGGTTGGAGGCGGGAGCGTCCTAGACGCCGCAAAAGCAGGAACTCTCCTTTCCTCTGAAGATGGACCCCTTGATGATTACATTCTCGGTTCGAAGAAGGCAAGAGGTTCACGGATACCAAAAATCCTCATACCCACGACTGCCGGAAGCGGGGCAGAAATCACCCCATTTGCCGTCGTCTACAAGGGAGAAACGAAGTACAGCCTGGAGCACCCCTCCATGGTTCCCCAGTGGATCGTCCTTGATCCGCAACTTACCTTGTCACTAAGTCCTGCCATTACCGCCGCGACAGCAGCCGACGCAATCTCGCAGGCGATTGAGTCCTATTGGTCTGTGAACTCGACAAGCGTGTCACAAACATACGCGGCGCAAGCTTTGTCCCTCCTTCTTCCGAATGCTCTCCAAGCCGTTACGAATCCGACACTAAT
>CAYVYK010000010.1:1517-31749 GCA_964455675.1 uncultured Methanosarcinales archaeon | reverse complement strand
TCGAACTGCTTCATGTCGCGAACGCAACTGAGGCGAAAGAATACCTTGAGCACCTGATGGACCAGATGCAATTACCACGCAGACTATCAGCACTTGGCGTTCCGAGGAATGATCTTGAACTCTTAGTTGAGGAAAGCTCCAATCCTCAGAGAATCGCAAACAATCCGGTCGTTATCACGCCGCCAATCATCCGCGCAATCCTCGAAAGCATCTATTAGATCACTCACGCATATTATGAATCTTACTTCGAGAGAATTCTACTTCGTTTTTTTCGAGCCATGCATCATGACACCGCGAACGTAGTGGCTATGGATCTGCTTGAGAAGCATCACCGTTCCAAGAAGAGCATAGAACCACACAAGGAACATCACAATATTCAACAATGCCGCGAGCGTCATTACAAACAACGTCATGCTACCGATTCCTATATACGAACCGGACTTTGACTGCCCCTCATGGTGGCCTTGCATGAACGGCAAGTATTTCTTCATGGAACTGATCATGCCAACAATCGTAAGGGTACCTGCCGCAAGAAATCCCACGGCAAAAGTCAATTCGCTCCCGGTTGCTCGATACACACCATAGCTTGCTCCAAAAAACAGGACGAATATGGATAATCGATCCGCGACAGAATCAAACCACGCACCAAAATCGGACTTCATATTTTTCGCGCGCGCGATCTCGCCATCTGCAGTGTCAAACAGGTGACTAATCGTCAAGAGAATCGCACCAATCACAAGATACTTGTATGCGCCGACGGCATAGCACGCCGCAGCGGCAATCGCAAAAAGAAGCGACAGCGAGGTCGCCTGATTCGGCGTCATACCTAGCTGCATGAGAACGCCCGAGATGTGAATCGAGATAGGCCGATAGAGATATCTGTCGATGTACGAATCATTCTGTTTCGGGACACCTTTCAGAGGGTTTTTCATGCTGTTATGGCCGGGAAATCGAAGTATATAAAGTTAGCTCCTTCGTTTATGAACATGCTGCCACGCACGGACGTGCTTTGCAATCTGGAAGCAAAGCCCAAGGAAAAGGAACGGCGTGCCGATAATAAGAAGAATATCTGTGCGACCAAGGAGCAGGAGAAGCGGCAAGAGCGCATACGTGAAGAAGCTTCGGCCGATGAGCATGCCTCCATACGACGTGAAAGGCTTCTTTGGGACAAACGCCACATACTCACGGAGCTGACTGATCGAACTTATCATCGTGTTGCAGAAGATTACGACCATTCCGAGCATGAGATATACTGGTCTACCTGTCAGATAGTAGGCATGAATGGATGCAGCAGCAAGGAAGAGGAACTCTGAGATGCGCGCTGCGAGGTTGTCCCACCAGCCACCAAACTCGCTCGCCTGTTTCCGATAACGGGCAACCGCTCCATCAAGACCGTCGGCAAGAATGGCAAACTGATGAAAGAGCACACCAACAATCCGTAATATTGGGTGCATCGTCACGATGAGCACTGATCCAATAATTGCACAGATAAGACCAAATGACGTGATCTGGTTTCCAGTCAGCCTTGTCTTGTAGAGCAGCGGCAGTATTGCTCCCTCAATTGGTTGATAGAGATACTTCCGAAACACATTGTACTGTTTTGCCATCCCTGTTCAACCTGCATAACCTCCCAATTTGCATATAAAATTATCTGTTTTCGAACGCATATTCCCGCACATTCTCCTCTGTTCGTTCGATCGAAATCGGATGTAAATCTGTACACTAACCACACAAGCACCCTCTACAGGCATGCAACACATTACGCGAGGGCGGAAGGCATGAGCATGAACACGCAGAAAGGTTTAAATATTCTCTACTAGTGATACTAGTACATGAAGCGAATCGTCTGGGCAAACAAGTCCAATGGCCAGCTTTGCGTTACGGTCCCAAAAGAATCTGGAATCCAGGAAGGGGACTGGGTAAACCTTGAAAAAAGCAAGATAAAAACGATTGTCTATTCTTCAACAACTGGCGACCTCTTCAACTACGGACAGCTTCAGCTGCTCCAGAAAGCAAATTCCCTTGGGGACTTCCACGCCTGCGGAGTCCTCACGGATGAGGCGATCACAAGCTACCGCATGCCCGCTGTCGCAGGGCTCAAGGAGCGCCTCGCCGTCGTATCATCGCTGAACTGCGTGGACATGGTGCTTACGCAAAACCATCTTGATCCCACAGAAAACCTGCACTACCTTCACCAGACATTTCCGCACGCAAAAATCATTCTCGTGTACGGCTCAAACTGGAAGAAGATCCCCGGAAAGCCATTCATCTCAAAGATCGGCGGCACGATAAAAACATTCCCGTATTATGAGAAACTGTCAAATTCCAAGATCATCAGGAGAGTAATCGGAGGAGGAGAACCATGAAGAAGGTGTATGTCGGAATGGCAGCGGACATTGTGCATCACGGGCATGTCAATATCCTGGAGGAAGCGCGAAAACTCGGCGAGGTGACCGTAGGACTTCTCACCGACGAAGCGATCGCGTCATACAAACGAGTACCACTCATCCCATGGGAACAGCGCAAGAGAATCGTGGAAAACCTCGTCGGAGTAAAGACTGTCGTACCCCAGCATACGCTCGACTACGTCGACAACCTGCGCAAACTCAAGCCTGATTATGTCGTACACGGAACCGATTGGAGGGCTGGCGTTCAGCAAAAAGTGCGCGAGCGGGTCGTGCAGGCACTCTCTGAGTGGGGAGGACAACTCATCGAACCAGAATACACCAAGGACGTTTCGTCAACAGCGCTCATCAATCAAATAACTGAACAGGGCACAACAGCTGAGCTACGAATCAAGAAGCTTCGCAGGCTTCTTGAGCTCAAGCCGATCGTACGTATACTCGAAGTGCACAACGGGCTCACCGGACTTATCGTTGAAAAGACCAAGCTCTTCCAGGATGGAAAAACCGAGGAATTTGACGGCATGTGGGTCAGCAGCCTCACGGACTCGATCGCAAAAGGAAAACCCGACACCAAAGCTGTCGACGTCAGTTCGCGCGTCCACACCATTGATCAAATCTTTGAGATTACGACGAAACCCATGATCGTTGACGGAGATGACGGAGGACTTACCGAGCACTTCCGCTTCATGGTCAGAACACTCGAACGACTTGGAGTATCAGCGGTCATTATCGAAGACAAGGTCGGAGCAAAAAGAAACTCGCTCTTTGGAACTGAAGTTTCGCAGACTCAGGACAGCGTCCAAAGCTTCGCAGAAAAGATTCGGGCGGGAAAGCAGGCGCGTGTCACAACAGACTTCATGATCATCGCCCGGATCGAAAGCCTCATCCTCAAGGCAGGAATGGACGATGCACTGATACGGGCGCGCGCATATGTTCGAGCGGGCGCTGACGGCATCATGATCCACAGCAAAGAGAAGGAACCAACAGAAGTCCTGGAATTCTGCAGAGAATTCCGAAGGATGGATGATCTCACGCCACTCGTCGTCGTACCATCAACATACGATACCATTACGGAAGAAGAACTCGCGGCGGCCGGCGTCAACGTCGTCATCTACGCGAACCATATGCTCCGGAGCGCGTATCCAGCAATGGTGAGCACGGCAGAGCACATCCTCCGCCACAAGAGAGCGCATGAGGCAAGCAAGCAATGCATGCCCATCAAGGAAATACTAACACTGATACCAAACAAGGAGTGAAAACCATGATCCCATGCAATGAATTTTTTGAAACACTCGGCAAGCAAGGCATATCGTTCTACGCAGGAGTACCAGACTCGCTCCTCAAAGAAGCATGTTCGTACCTTCAGCAGAACATGGGGCTAAACCATATCATCACCGCAAACGAGGGCAACGCGATCGCACTAGCCGGAGGCCATTATCTTGCCACTGGAAATCCGGGATGTGTCTACATGCAGAATTCAGGAGAGGGAAACGCGGTCAATCCGCTCACATCATTTGCGGATCCTGACGTCTATGGAATACCTGTTGTCCTCCTCATCGGATGGCGCGGGGAGCCTGGAAAGAAAGACGAGCCCCAGCATGTCAAGATGGGAAAAGTAACACTATCGCTCCTCGATACGCTCGGTATACCCTACGAAGTACTGCCACAAAGCATGCCAGAAGCCAAGGCTACCATTGATGCGATGTGTCAGGCCGCACGGCAACGCGGCGCACCTGCGGCGATTGTTGTACGGGCCGATACCTTTGAGCCGTATTCACACTCCAAGAAAACGAGCGACTATGAAATGACGCGCGAGCAAGCCCTTGGAATTGCACTCGAAGGCATCGGAGGGAATGCAATCATTGTATCAACAACCGGCAAACTCTCCCGAGAACTCTTTGAGTACCGCGAACATGAGGGGCAGGGTCACGGCCAGGATTTCCTCACGGTCGGGTCCATGGGACACGCGTCCAGCATCGCGCTTGGGATTGCGCTACAAAAAAGCGACGCAAACATCTACTGCCTCGACGGTGATGGGGCGCTCATCATGCACATGGGATCACTTGCAGTAATCGGCGCCGCAAGTCCGAAGAATCTTCGGCACATCATCTTCAACAATGGATCGCACGAGAGTGTTGGAGGGCAGCCAACACCAGCGTATGACATGGACATACCTGCAATCGCGATCGCTTGCCAGTACCAGCACGCCGAAAAAGTCGCAACGCCTGAGGAACTCAAGGCCGCAATCGCGCGGCTCTGTGCAACAGAGGGGCCAGCGCTTCTCGAGATTCTTGTCAAGGGCGGAGCGAGGAAGGACCTTGGAAGACCAACAACCACTGCGGCTCATAACAAGCAGGTGTTCATGGAGACACTTCGGGGAATGTGATAGGGATCAACCAATGAACTGATGCGCCTTTATAGTCACGTTGGAGTGACAAATAAAGCAAAGGTTATTATTCCTTGAACCATCCCTCAGGTTATGAATCTGAAGTCCGATCTGATACAGGTGAAACATTCTATCGACGAGCTCATAGGGGAGGAAGCCCGCACTCTCCACTGGGGAACCCCACAATCGGCGTGCGAGTACCGCTATACCGGGCCGGTCGAACGATATCTCTGGATCCTCGGCGACGCCATCGGCTATGAAAAAAGTCGAATTACTGGAGAGACCGCATGGGAATTTTTGCAGGATATGAAGACAGGAAAGAGAATGCAAGACCTTGGCCCCACATATGATGACGCTCTCGATCATATCGCAGATATCCTGATCACGATAGGAAAAGACAAGCGAGAAATGATCGATGCGCGAGCACATGCGCATCGCATGCTTATGCAGATCAACAAGCAGGATGTTCTGTCGCTCATTGACACATATGTTGGAATAGGGAACCTCGATGAGGCAAGCCTTGCGAAGGGAGATATCATCCGCGCGAGGGACCTCTATACGTATCTTGGAAAAGAACGCAACCGCTTGTACAATGTATTGCATTACCCACCAGCGCGGACTGTTGGAACATATGTACGCGACGCTCTGCGTTTCTTGAAAGGTTTATTCTCGCAAGACTAACACATCCTCACGATCGCTTCATCTTGAGTCCACGCAGAAAATGGAAGAATTTAAAACGACGCAAGCGAATCTACTCTCTATGCGAGGGTAGCGAAGTCCGGTCAAACGTGCAGGACTTAAGATCCTGTGGCTTAGTGCCTTCGGGGGTTCGAATCCCCTCCCTCGCATTGTTCGCATATCATTCTGAACCTAAGTCCATTTTCTTTACGCCTCTTTAGAACATTCCATACCAAAACTATAAAAGCAACTTCAACACCCATCACCTTCGGTGATCCCATGAAAGAGCCAGAGTCCATGGAAGAGCTTGTCTACTTCACAAACAGAACAATCGGAGAGGGAAATAATGGAAAGGTGATATGCTGGGTTCCACGGCAGAAATGCACAAAATGTGGAAAGGCGTTTATGGGAAAGCCGGTTGACAAGAAAGGCAGCGTGAAAATCCGCGCCAAAGAATATGAATGCCCGGCATGCCATTACACCGTCGAGAAACAAGCATATGAGGATAGCCTGACCGCGTGTGTAACATACAAATGTCCTGCGTGCTTTAAGAATGGCGAAACGGAAACATCGTTCAAGCGCAAAAACATCAACGGAGTTCCGACGCTGCGCGTTCTATGCCAATATTGCAAGACCCCTATTGATATCACAAAGAAACTTGCGGAACCAAAAGAAAAATCTTAGAACGGAAGAATACCAATTCTCATCACTTCTTTTTCAGTGTTGTTCTTTCTATTGACAGCACTGCGCATAAGCCGTCCTGCTTGATTGATGCATCACGAATGATGATCTCGCGCGAGAAAAGAGGACAATCAAGCACTAGCGACTCAAACTCGCCGCCCTCACCTGCAACGTTGACGCCAAGTTTTTTGTTGAGAGCAATCAACCGCTGCACGTGGTCACTTGTTATTTGCACGCCAAGCCAGGAAGCGTCAAGACCTTCCGCCGCAACTTTTGTGAAGATAATCCTGAAGTTATGAAGCAGAACCTGACGGAGTTCTTCCTCCTGGCGCATGTGCCAGAGCGGAGTATACACTTTAAGCCCAAGCTCGTCACAAATCTTTTCGATGCGGTCGCGTTGGTAGGAGGAGTAGAGCGCGCCATTCACGACGCCCTCGATATGGAACTTTTTCTTTGCGGTCTGCAACGCCTTTTTGAGGTCACAGAGCTCGTCATTCTCTTCCCCAAGCGTCTTCTGCAGCACGAGCGGAACATCCATCGCTTTTGCGTGCAGTCTACTCAGATCAATCGATGGAGTGTGAAACATGTACGAATCCGGATTTTCGCTCTGCAATGAGACAAGACAGGAGATTTCATAATTCCGCGTCGTCATCAAATAGGCGGCAAAAGCGCTATCCTTTCCCGTGCTCCACAGGGATGCAATACTAATTTTCCTCTTCCGGTACCCTGCGAGGAGGGCATTCTTGTTATTGTACCCCTTCCTTTTCGCGATCTTCTCGAGTGCCTGGTCAACCCTGCTGCCGTACTGCGCGGCACGCTTCTTTCTGAACGCGATGAACTCTGGGACTCCCAAATCTTGAGCGAGCCTGCGGAGAATCATTTTGTTATCGCTCGCAATCTTGAACTCTGGCGGAATCCGAAGCGCGAACCTAACAAGCGATTTGTCAAGATATGGAAGGCGGAGCTCGACTGCACAATTCATCACGACAACGTCATCTCGATAGAGATCGCGCTCGTACAGACGGCGCACTCCGGAAAGACAATCATCATTCAAGGTCGCGGATGGCTTGTGGCGATCGTACCCCGCAAACAGATCGTCACTACCGGTTCCACTGAAGAGTACCTTGATGCCGTCCTTATGCGCAACCTTCGCGGCCGCATGGATCGTCACGGCAACGCCAACTTTAATCGCGTTCGTCTCTTCAATAAGGGGAATCACTTCCGCAATCTCGGCCTCGACATCCTTCAACGAAAGGAGGATTGTCCGAAGCTTAAGTCCGAGCGCATCTGCTGCTTTTTTCGCAAACACCAGATCCTCAGACTCCATGAGTCCTGGCTCCTCAACAGCTACGGTATAACACGTCACGTCTTTTCCGAGGAGCTGAAGCAACCGGGCGAGCAGCACGGAATCCACGCCGCCAGAAAACAGAATCCCTGTTTTCTGATCAGGAACTCGCTTTTCGACGGCTGATTTCAGCTTTTGTCCAAGCTCCTTCCTTATATCCTCCTCGCTCCCTTTAATATTAGGATGAGAAGCGAAGAACTCACGGCGGATGATGCTGATGCGGTTTGTGCGAATGTTATAGATGAGGACACTGCGAGGATTGAGCTCTTCAATAGCCTTGCACCCCCACTCCTCTAGCACTTTGCGCTCGGAAGCGAAAAAGAAACCCTTACCGTGCGAGAACCACAAGGGCTTAACGCCAATGATATCCCGTGCGATCCAGATCTCGCTGCCACGCCAATACGCAAAAGCATAGACACCATCAAGTTCGTCAAGAACCTTTGGGATCACTTTAGGATCCTTGTCACAGAGGCGAAGGAGCAACTCGGAATCATTTCTCACGTTCAATGCACACTTCATAGACAGCTCCTTCCAGTTATAGATCTCGCAGTTTGCGACAATGACTCCCTTACCTTGCACTGGGTTTGGCACATGATCAACTATTGCATGCAGCACGTGCCCGATACAGTTCCTTCCTTTCTGCGGCACAAGATCCTCAGGAGAGGATGCATGCAGAACTTTCTTTCCATCACACGATCCCGCACCATCCATTCCGCGGTTCCTGAGTTTGAGAAGTCCGCACTTTACCTTAGAGCCCGCATTACTTGTATTAAAACAACCAACGATGCCGCACATACCAAGGAGGCGTGAAATCCTGCTTATAAATCCGTCGGCATACTTGCCTCCAGGCATGATGAACCTAATGACGTGAATTCTATTGAATCCTATTGAACACTTTACACAATATTTATAAATCAAAAGAGGGCTCTCTTGACTATCTTTTGGGGTGTAACCTCGTGCTGAAGCGCTCACTTGAAAAAGCAGCAGACCTACAAGAACGATACCCAGTACTCTGGCTTCTTGGAGTGCTGACAATCACCTTATTTCTCTCTTACTACGCGGTGCGAATCGGGACGGACAGCAACTTTGACACACTCTACCGAGAAGATTCTGATACTCGAATTCTCGGTAGGCTCGTATCCGATGAATTCGGCCAATCCGACAGGCTGTTTATCCTCATAGAGATCGATGAGTCTATCAATGATGTCACCGCAGTGCGCGACATCCGAGAACCATCCGTACTGTCCGCAACGGAGGATCTTGCACGAAGCATCAGGGCCGAGTCAAGTGTCAGCGATGTCCTCTGCATTGCAGATGTACTGCGAGCGAGGTATGGACGGCTGCCCGAAACACTCGAGGAAAGTAAGGAAATGCTCGCACTTCTCGGCGACACGAGCAGCCTTGTCTCCCAGGACTATCGGTTATTGAACATGATCGTTACGGTGAACGTTGAAACTCAACCCGGCGCGCTCGAGAACCTTGAGGATGCCATCAACGAACGCATCATTAATGCACCAAAGATCAACGGCATGAAGACAACACTCACGGGACTTCCCACACTCCTCAACCGAATCATGAACCTCCTGATCAACGACAATATCTCAACGATCGGCATCGCACTGTTTTTCGTCCTTATTGTCCTTTCCATCTCATTCCGTTCAGTCCGCATAGGTATCGTATCTGTACTCCCCGTGGTGCTCGTCCTTATCTGGCTTGCGGGGACGATGAGCCTCCTTGGCATAAGGATCACCATGATGATTGCAAGCGTCGGAGCAATGATGGTAGGCCTTGGAGTCGACTACGCCATCCATATGACGCACGGATACAACCACGCAGTCAGGAGAGGCGAAAGGAATCCGACGCATTACACTGTCGTCGCAGTGGGGTCTGCGCTCTTCGCATCATTCCTGACGACAGTCGCGGGGTTTCTTGCTATGACCGCTGGAGGAAGCCCTCTATCGGTCACACAAGGCATCGTCCTCGCTTTAGGTATAACTTATGCCTTTATCACGAGCATCCTTGTGCTTCCTGCGATCCTTGTGCTCCAGCGCAAGCTTGTATACTCAAGACTTGACGAGGCGATCTTTACTATCAGAGGAGAACAAAAGACACGCAGCAATCAGATGCTCAAACGGGTACTCACTTGGCTTGCGGTTCTCATTACCCGCAGGCCTTATCACGTCCTTGTTACCGTTATTGCCCTCACTGTAATTGCAATCCCTGGACTAGGCCTTGTACGAATGGACACGAGCAACGACAACTGGCTTCCCAAGAATGATCCCGTTTGGGAATCACTCGACAAAGTAGGATACAATTTTGGCGGTGTGGATTCACAAAACTTCCTTGTCATGATTGACAAGAATACAGAATCAGGTGAGCAGGCAGTCACTGACCTTCGAGACCCAAGAGTCCTCCAATCAGTCGCGGACATTGATGCGACACTTGAACGGCTGAAATACATCGACTCTGTCGATAGCCCCGCCGACACTATCAAGAATATTAATGAAGGAAGGATACCCCAAACGTTCGAGCAAGTACAGCGGATCATGGCCGAACATCCTGAAACGAAACAAATGTACAACAGAGACTACAGTATCATGCTCGTCGCGTTACGAAGCAACACGTTCACTGATCGAGAGCAATATTATGAGGTGCTTGGCGAGATCGAGGGGATACGGCTCCCAACCGGTGTTACGATCATCCCTCAGGGAGGATTTGCGGAAGACATTGAACTTGACAAGACAATCAATGACAGCATGATGCTCACGACGCTCCTTGGATTCGCACTCGTTTTCATCATTGCATCATTGTTCTTCCGATCCATCGTTCGGGGACTGCTTGCATTCGTCCCCATATTCTTCGCGATCGCGTGGACAATCGGAACCATGGGCTATGTTAACCTTCCATTCACTGTCCTTACCACAGGAATGCTTGCAATCCTGATGGGCGCAGGAATCGACTACAGCATCCACATCATGCACAGTACCGAGCGAAGCATCAAGGAAGGAATGAAGCCCAACGAAGCGCTACGGCGCACGATCACCACAATCGGTGAGTCACTTTTCCTCAGCACGATAACCACCATGATCGGGTTTCTTGCCCTGACACTTGCATCGCTCCTTGCAACAAAACGGCTCGGACTAACGCTCACGCTGGGTATGATGTTCACGTTCTTCTCATGTGTTCTTATCGTTCCAGCAATACTCTCAATCGTCTATAAAACACACAAGGTGAAACCATGAATAAAATCGTCCTAACCATCGTTTGTTTATTGATCGTAATCAGCAGCGCAACATCAGCAATGGCCCTCCGTGTTTCCGTGGAGACCTACGATCCTAAACCCGCAGAGTCCGGAAAGATCGTGACCGTGTGGTTTAAGGTGGAGAACCCTTCCGTCGAGGCATCGGACAACACGTACCTTGAAATCATTCCGCGTGACGGACTTGAGCTATCCACAGGCCAGCCCGCTCGAACCCGTATCGGACTCCTTCGGGGATATGGCACGCAATCACTTGAGTACCGGCTACGGGTGAGGAGCGAAGCAACGGAGGGACAAAACCTCATTCAGGCAAAAGTCATCTCAGACACCGAAGAATCCCAAACGAACCTCTACATCAACGTTGAAGAGCGGGAACTCCTCGAAGTGGACCTTGCCATCGGAACGCTTGATTCAGATCCTTTGCGCATCAAGCCAGGAGATGAGAACGTGAAGCTTGATGTCACACTCCTCAATATCGGCGATGGCACCGCACAGAATGTCCGAGCGGAACTTGCTGGTCTTCCAAGCGGAATCACGCTTCCCGAATCATATGGTGGACTCTCACTTCTTGGAAACATCGGTGCAGACAGCACATCGTCCGCAACATTTTACATTGATGTTGACGAAACAGTAAAACCTGGAGAATACCTCGCGCAGCTCAAGCTTGACTACAAATACAAGCCCGACCAGGAGGAGGAAACATACCTCACAGAACAGCGCACGATACCAATGAAGATCAGCATCCGTCCCGTTCCACTCTACGAGATCGTCAGTGCAGTATTCACACCTGAATCGCTAACAGCAGGCGACCGTGACGTTAAAGTGCTCATAACTGTGAAGAACATCGGAGAAGAGAAAGGCGAGTCCGTTCGACTGAAAGTGTATGGCAAAAGCGATCAGCCATTCAAGTTCGACGAATCAAGCGACTTCATCGCGCCAATCCTGGAGAGCGGAGAAACCGGGCAGGCAACGCTCGCCTTTGACATCAACGACGACGCGCACGTCCAGACCTACTACCTCGACCTCGAGATAAAGAATGTCGTTGGCGAAGACGTGCTCACGTACAGCAAAAAAATACCTGTTGTCGTCGCAAACGCTAGGCCAGAGCGACCGCTAACCTGGGCGATCATCGGATTTGCGCTTATCGCAATCGTACTCATCATCTGGGGCGTGCGCAAAACCATCGCGAGAACACAAACCCGCGAGCCAAAGAAACCAAAAAAAAGCTATTTCCAGGAGTGAGAAGAGATGTTTTTGACACCCGCGACGTGGCAACTCATCGCAGACAGCATCATTACCATACTTATCGTAATATTCAGTCTAATCATTTACCGACGGACTCACGCGATGTATGGGCTCACGCAGTACCATGGACTTAGGTATTTCTCGAATGGATTTCTGTTTCTTGGAATAGCATTCGGATTTCGGCTTACCGTGCTCTTCATGCAAGCCACGCACATACCATGGGCCGTTCAACTGCTTGGAATAGGATTTCTCTACTCTGCATCCGTCGCCGGGTTTCATGCATCATACAGCCTTGTCTGGAAACAGCTCGAACAAAAACTTCCTGCGGCATTCTGGATCAGTATGATCCACACTGCATCTGCGATCATCGCCGCTTTTGAGTTCTATTATATCAATATCGGGGCGGAAAGGGGCCCATACATCCTCTTTGTCATCCACATCAATACGCTATTGTTGTCACTCGTGAGCTCGCACTGCAAAGAGGCACGAGAGTCCGGAATAGCACGGAGCCCGCATTTTTTCAGTATCGTCCTCGTGTTCGTGGTTTTCCTTGCATTCTTCCTAGGAACACTCCTTGAAACACTCATCCCGTTCATGGGGCTTGCAACAATCGGGTTCTCGCTTGTACTCTTCGCCGTCGTGCTGTATGAAGTCATGAGGTTCTCGCGAGGGTTTGCATGATCATTCTCGCAAGCTCCTTCCGTGGAGGGACAGGAAAATCAACGATCGTCAGCAATCTTGCGAGCTACCTCGCACTCTTCGGGAAAAAAGTGATTGTTGTGGACGCCGACATCACAAGTCCTGGAATCCACGCAATATTTGGCTTTGGCAGCCAGAGTTTTGATGTCACACTCACCGATTACCTGCTTGGGGAATCCGAGATCGATGAAGCGCTCTATGACATCTCTGAGGCTGCGCACGCAGAGGAAGGAACACTGCTCTTTGTTCCCGCAAGCATCGCGAAAGGAGATATCACGGATGTGCTCGCCAAACGCCAGACGATAGAACGACTTGTGCGTGGACTGCAGGACCTCGAAAAGAAATACCGCCCAGACCATATCTTCGTGGACACTCACCCTGGAATAAACGATGCTCTGCTCCTTGCCGCAAGCAAAGCGGACATTCTCATCAACGTTCTTCGGCCGGACGCGCAGGACTACCAAGGGGGACTTGTGTTTTCGGCCCTTGCGAAAAAGCTCGCCGGAGACGTGCAGATCGTCTTCAACAGAGTACCATCCCAAATGGATCCCAAAACGCTCGCAAAGAAAGTCTCACAATCAAAAATCCGCATCGCGGGATATCTGCCATTCTCGGAAAAACTCATGCTTGCCGAAAGCCAGCAGATCTTTGTCATCACCAATCCCCTTGATCCCTTCAGCAAGGCGATTCAGACGCTAGCCCACTCACTCCTCGATGTACGGCCGCGCGAACACATCCAAACCATCTACGATGTGCTTGAAGCCCTCAGAAAAACGGGAGGCGCAGACTATCAGCGCTTCCGGCGCACATGCGGACTATCCGATAAGGTCTGCATGGACATCATGAAAGAACTCATAGAGGATGGATACGTGGAAGCGGAGGGATCCACATACACGCTCTCCTCCAAAGGAAAGACATACCTAGCGAAATTCAAGATCATCAAAACATTCATCGAAAACTTCCGGCTATGAGGTGAAACCCATGAACAAGATCACACACTACACCTTGCTTATCATCCTTGCACTTGCGATCAACCTCGCATCCATCCGAATAGTCGCAATGACAGGATTTCCGCTCTTTCTTGACACTTGGGGAACGATGCTTGGAGTAATCCTTGGAGGGATACCGGTGGGACTAGCCGGAAGCATCGCGTACAACCTCATCATGGCAGGAACAAGCTGGGGATGGAGCGGATGGGTCTGGGTGTTTAGCAGTGTGTGGATCACGCTTGCAAGCGCATTCCTCATCCACCATGGTTTTCTATCGCGAAAACACCCATTGCGTATTCTTCTCGGCGGACTACTCCTCGGCTTCACGAACGGACTCATCACATTCCTCATCAGCGCAACCGTGTTCCAAAGCCTAGCAAACTACCAGCCAACCATCTTCATCAACGAATTCTTCCTTACGATGATCGGGGGAACCGACGTTGCGGCATTCCTCGAGCACATGACCGTCGAACTCATCGACAAGACCATCTCGCTCTTCCTTGCGGTCTATGTGGCATCGATCATACCACCACTCTATTCTCGCGTGCAGAAGCAATTCGTGCCTAGGCACGTGAAGCAAAAGGAATAAACTCTCGGATGCACTATTCTTACATGGGAGTACTATTTGAATCTGCAGTCAGTTCAAGCTTATTCCTCGTCGTCTCGAGCGGGGCAAAATTCCTCATGACATAGCGCATCGCATCGCGGAGAAGAGGAACATTCTTCCTGACTTTCATCTCAAGAACATAGAACGAGCGGTCTCCAAACACATTATCGACCGTCACGAGCAGGTCATCATTCCGAGTATATCTGCGAGAAAACTGCACTTGTCTCGATGGGCTGGAATTCCCGCAATAGGACTGCAATACTTTCCTTGCATCAGGTGCTGGAATGTCCCCCACGCTCTTTGGCATTGGATCATCAAGAAGCAGATACAATTTATCCTTCATGCACACAAAGTATCGGAATTGATCGTTCTCCCGAAAGTATCGGTATTTCCTCGGGATTGTCTCGCGAGCTTTCGTGAACACGACCTGCGCGGTCCGTATCTCGTCGCCGCCTTCCAATGAATGACGGTGCCGAAGACGAATCTGCGGAGTCCTTGCGTTAAAGCGCGGAATCGTGTTCTCGACGTACGTATCATGATACTCCCATACGCCAGTATCATCAAGATGAAACTGTTTTCTGATGGCGTCCTGTACTGCATGAGGATCACGAGACGCGTCAATCAAGAACCTTGACTCAACATACTCTTCCTTCCCAAATCCTGCCTTCTGGAATCTGTCTTTGTACCGACGATACCTCAGTTCGTTAACACCAACATCGGCAAGCGATGCGGCGATGACTGAAGCCGTAAAACTTGTCAGAGAAATCATCGCGGTAGGAGTATCGGGGAATGCCTGCAAACCAAAATACATGCACGCGTAATCCATCGGATCATGGATCGTAATATCCTTTATCAGGGAAGGCATACCCTCACGCACTGCGGCTTTCAAGTATTGCCAACCTTCTCGCCAATTCTTCTTCTCCCCGCGCCAAAAGTGCTTCCACGCGTCGTAAAAGTACCATCCGAACAAACCCACCTTCTCAATCGTGAGGCCGGAAGCCGCAAGCAGCGCATCATTATTCCCCCTAAGCCAGAGAGAGCACAGGGCAGCCCCTCCAACATTTCCCACACCGGACAAGATCTCATCACGGCCAAACGTCACGAGCGCCTCGGTAAATGGATTTGGAGGAAGACGTATGGGGTCGTCCAGCACAATCTGCTCAAGAGGTTTTGTCATACATTTTGGGAGTACTACTGCCTTTAAAACGTTTGCTATTTGTAGCCCTTAGATAGTAGTATCAAATCATCCTTTGATATTAATATTACACCTCTATACCTCACCATATGACTGTCGCTGCCGTGTTTTTTGACCTGGATGATACCCTGCATGACTTTTCGAGCGCGCAGGAAGCGGCGATGCGGCAGGTCTATGACCGGATCGGACGAGAATACTGTATCTCCGAGCAGTCCCTTCGCGACACGTTCCAGGGAGTACTCGAACGGCGCGTGCGCACAGGATTTGGGGCGGGAAAGACGAGCACGGAGTACCGCACGGAAGGATTTGCACAGCTGCTTGAAGCGTACGGCGTCAGAAACGATATACTCGTTGGTGAGCTTCTGAACCTGTATGGGACAACACTTGAGTCGCACATGCGGCCATATCCAGGAGCAGAAGCAGTGCTCGCGCGTCTGCCGTTCCCACTCTATATTGTGACGGAAGGACCAATGGACGCGCAGCAGCGCGCGCTTGACATCCTCGGACTGCGACGCTATTTTCGAGCGGCATTCATCTCAGGAGAAGTCGGACTCATCAAGAAAACCGGAGAACTCTACACGTACGCAGCACAGCAATCAGGATATGATCCTTCCACAATTTTATCTGTGGGAGACTCCTACGAGCGCGACATGGTGGGAAGCATGACCGCAGGACTCACTGCAGTGTGGCTGAATCGGAAGAACAAAATCCTCACTTTGGAACAGACTCGGCCGCATGCGGAAATATTTTCTCTCGACCAAGTACTGGGTGTTGTTCAAAGACTGTCATAGGGAATTTAGGACATCGAGTATGCGCAACGTTTTTAAACAAGGCAGGGAGTACTAATGGCAACGGGGCCGTAGTGTAGCTTGGTATCACTCTACCTTGGGGTTTGGGTTGAATTCCGTACAAAATGGTAGCAACCGGGGTTCAAATCCTCGCGGCCCCACTTTTTTCAGAACTTCCAAGAACGCGCGCGTATACGTCCTCCAGTGTTCTCATGCTGCTTTGGATGTCATACTCTTGACGCATGCGCAGGCTTTCCTTTGCCATACGCCCCCTGAGCTTATCATTTTTCAAGAGGAGAATCGCCTTTGACGCAAGGTCCTTTGGGCTTTGCGGATTAAACAACAGCCCATTCTTCTTCACAATGAATCGCGATGCACTGTCCCTGGAGCGCGCAATGAGCAAGGGCTTGCCGCATGATATCGCTTCCAGAACGACCATCCCCTCAAGTTCAACAAGCGAGGGATGCACAAAAACATGACAGATATTATACATCCCGACAAGATCCTCGTCAGATACTCTCCCAAGAAACCGGACCGTACCACTCACGCCAACAGCGCTTGCAAGCTTTTGCAAGTGATCGCGCTTGTACCCATCCCCAACAATACATACCTCAACATTCTGCACCCTTTTCTGTATGAGAGGAACCGCTCGTATCAGTGTCTCAATATTCTTCTCAGGATCTAATCGTCCGACAAACAAGAGTTTTTTTGACGATTGGGATAAACCCAAACGCTTCATCATTTTATCCGCATTCCTTGCTCTAAACCTATTTGTGTCAACACCATTGCTAATGACAACAGTCTTTTTCTTGAACCCCTTTGATCTTAAGATCCTTTGCGAAAACTCTGATGGGCAGACGAGCACATCTGCTTGCTGATACACCTTGATGATATATTTGTATGAAAGGCTCATGAGACCATCCTTGACACTGTGCAGGCCGCTAGGAATATACGTCGTCCAATTATCGGGCTGGGTATGCGAATGGCCGACAATCTTCAATTTCAGACTCTTTGCGGCAGCGATCGATGAGATGGCTAATGGGGTCGGTACCATGAAGTGCACGATCTCTATCCCCTCATTCATCAGGATTCTTTTTACCCCGAGCACGCTCGGGTATGCGAAAAACAGCCGCTTCTTTGTGTTTGGGACAGGGAAGGAACGGAGACGATACATCTTGATACCCTTGTAATTGTCAATTTTCGGATTACCCGGATATCTAGAAGAAATAATAATCACTTTATGCCCCCGCTTGTGCAGGAGCTCTGAAAATCTCAGAGCTGAAACAAACGATCCAGCAGTAAAATTATTGATAGCGTCACAGACAATAGCGATACGGAACTTGTCCATACGACGAACCTGGCGCTTTTTGCATAAAAAGTTTACGGATAAAACTGTACTATGCAGGTGATACATGCTTATCGCGCTCCCGAAGATGCGCAACAACGTCAATTAGTGTCTTCATTGCGACAAGAAGCACGAGGAACACTCCCGGCAGGTTCGTTGCAAGAAAGAAGAATGCCCCGATGATGATCGTGATGTGCATCACAATAATGCGAGGATAGGGGCTGAACATCACACTCTGCAGGGTTGACGTGCGATACTCACCGCCACGCATGTAATTCTGCATGAAGGAGTAGCCGTGACTTACGAAGAACGCAATCACTCCGAGAATGAGGGACAAATACTCGGGAGAGATGCCGGGAGATGCTGTCCCAAACAACAGCACAAACAGGAACACACCATGCACGGCCATGAACATTCCATAATGGAACATAAAAAAGGGGATCAATGGAACCTTCATGATGCTCGGTGAAAAAGATCTCAGAAATCCCGAAACGAGCCTGATATTCACTTCCTTGTACTCTTTTGGTCCATGTCGCAATGCTTGTAACACTTTATCAACAGGAACACTCTCACCTTGCGCAAAAACCATCTTCAAGATCGTGTAGAATCCTACGACGCCACTCTCCGCCCAATATAATATCACGATGCTGCGAACATCCCAGCCGAGAAACAACATCCCAAGCAGAGGAACAAGGTTCGAAACGATGAGGACCCACGCAGAGGGATACTTTGCGAAGGACTCTGGCAGCTTCATGCACAAAACCCAAGTTTTCAAGTATTAAATACTAGCGTTTGGAGCATTCCAAATCAACAAGATTTTTAAATAGAGGGCGCAAGGCTGTATATAACACCAAGGGGGTGAACCACTATGTCATTAGTCCTATGGATTGTGCTGGGAGTCATTGCAGTCATCATCCTAGCGATCATCTTTTTGTACAACAGTCTGATCCGCCTCAAGAACCAGATCGAGAATTCGTGGGCGCAGATCGACGTGCAGCTCAAGCGGCGCGCAGACCTTATCCCTAACCTCATCGAGACGGTCAAGGGGTACATGAAGCATGAAAGAACCGTGTTTGAGAATGTGACGAAAGCCCGAACGGCATTCCTCAAGGCAGACACATTCCAAGCGAAGGCGAAAGCGTCAAACATGATGTCTGAAACGCTCAAGAGCCTGTTTGCGGTAAGCGAAAACTATCCGACGCTCAAGGCGAACGAGAACTTCATGCAGCTGCAGGAAGAACTTACAGGAACCGAGAACAAGATCTCGTACGCGCGACAGCACTATAACGACATGGTCATGCTGTTCAACACGAAGATCCAAACGTTCCCGAACAACATGATCGCAAAACAGCTCAGCTTCACGAAAAAAGACATGTTCGAAGCAACCGCTGAAGAAAAGAAGAACGTGAAAGTCAGCTTCTAGGTGCGAGCATGCGAGTAATGTTTGATGAGGTCCGGAATAATAAGCTGAAAAGCTGGGGCCTCATCCTTGTTTTTCTTATCATCATTGGAGTACTTGGAGCGCTGATCGGATTCGTTTATGGCAGCTTGTACTTTGGTATCATCCTTGCGATGGTCGTCGGAGTCATCTACACATTCATCGCGTATTATTCAGGAGACCAAATGGTGCTCTCGATGACCGGCGCGCGACCGGTAACGAAACGAGAGTATCCACACCTGTACCATACCGTGGAAGGTCTTGCGATTGCGGCGGGAATCCCAACCCCCAAGGCATACGTCATCAACGACAGCGCGATGAATGCTTTTGCGACAGGACGGGACCCGAAAAACGCGTCGATCACCGTTACGACAGGTCTCCTTGAGAAGATGAACCGGCAGGAACTTGAAGGAGTCGTCGCGCACGAAATGAGCCACATCAAGAATTTTGATATACGAGTCATGCTGCTTGCGGCCGTGCTCGTCGGCATCGTGACACTGCTCTCTGACTTCATGCTGCGGTCATTCCTCTACGGGAAGAAGGGAGATGACCGCGGACGTGCGGGAGCAATCCTCATCATCGTTGGACTAGTCCTTGCGATCCTTGCGCCCATCATTGGAGAAATGATCAAGCTTGCGATCAGCAGGAAACGAGAATATGCGGCTGACGCGAACGCCGCGATACTAACACGGTATCCGCCGGGCCTTGCGAGCGCCCTAAAGAAAATATCCAAGGATCCCGATCCCCTTGTCGACAACGCGAACAAGGCGACTGCGCACCTGTTCATCTCAACACCCTTCCGGAATAAGACCGGTATTGTTATGAATTTATTCTCGACGCACCCGCCGATCGCGGATAGGATTGCAAGACTCGAACAGATGTGAATCATTCACTTGTAGCCGCGGACCATCTTTACCCATACTTCTTATTACGAGCCTTCGGCACGCCCTGTCCCCTCCCTTTCACGATCGATGGACAGGGCAATTACTATCTTTTTGGGCAGAACTGCGCGCTCGCAGGGAAACAATTCTACAAAGGGTACTATCAACTGCCCCTCCAACTCCGTCTGTGGCACCGTCTGGCTACTCACCGTCGCTGTTAAACGATAGATTTATAAAGGGGAGTTCACTCCATTATTCTCATACGAGAGAAAAAGACGTTTACATTGACCAGCACTCGCTGGCGACAATAGTTCTTTTTCAGAGGTATTAACATGAATACATACAACAAATTCAACAAACCTAGCCGCAGGCTTATGGACAGCAGCGATCCAAACCGCGAGCAGGAAACCAAGCACTCACTTGAGAGCTTAAAAGTCGGGGACTACTTTGCAGGCCCCGTGAAAATAACACGAAAATTCCAGGCAGCAAAGACCATCCTTACGGTAACGGACGGGATGTACTCCATGGACGCAACGATATCCCGCACGACATTTAACGTCGGAGACATTGTGGAAATCCAGGGAGCGGTCACGGAATATTCTGGACGACTGCAGATTGAAGCAAGGGATATGAAGGCATCCACACATGATTTTGATGCGCATATCGAAAAGCTATCGCACCCAGTGCGCACGGAACTCTCAGTTCGGTCAGCATCCTATGAGAAGCTCCGGCCTTACTTCATCCGCATCGCGCACAAAATCCGAAAAGCAATCCTAAACCATCAGGCAATCATCATCAGACACCACGCTGATGCAGACGGCATCATGGCAGGAATGAGCATCGAGAAAAGCTGCGAAATGCTCATGCAAGAGATCGGGCTTGAGAGCGAGCACTATCTCTACCGAAGCCCATCACGCGCGCCGTTCTACGAATTCGCGGACTTCCTACGGGACGTTAGCCTGTCCGAACGAGTGCTTGCACCATTTGGCAGGAAACCACTCGTGCTCGTGCTTGACAACGGATCAACACCGGAAGACATCTTCGCGTTACGCACAGCGAAATCGCTCGGGTATGACGTCATCGTCATCGACCATCACAATCCTGTCGTGATGCACGGAAAGAAAACAAGCGTGTGCCCGTACTTGCTCGACCATGTGAATCCCTACATGGAGGGCCTTGATGGCACCATCGCCGCGGGACTTGAATGCTACGAGATCGCACGAATGATCCATGAGAACTTTGAGAATCTGATCTATCCTGCCGTCAGCGTCATCGGCGATAGGGTGAACACACCCGAGGGCGACGAATATCTGAAACGCTCAGGCAAGAGCAGGGAGGAACTCATGCATCTCGTGATCGCGATCGACTTCCTCGCATACCACCTGAAGTTTGACAGCGGACGCAAAACCTACGAGAAAATATTCTCAGTACCGGAATTCACGAGCCTCATCAATGAGAAAGTGAAAGAAAGCACCGAACTACAGCTGCAGTCAACACTACCATATCTGCGCACGTTCACGATCGGAAACATCACACTGTCATACATCGACCTTGAGAAATACACACTCCGGTTCCAGTTCCCAACGCCTGGAAAACTGATCGGCAACATCCATGATATCATCAAGGATGGACGGGAAGACCAGCCGATCATCACGCTAGGGCTCTTGTCCGACATGATCATCATCAGGGCAACGAAACCCGTGCTACCCGTCGCAAAGATCATCGAAACGCTCAAGGCGCAAATACCCGAAGCGAACGTCGATGGCGGCGGACATGAAGTAGCTGGAACGATCAGATTCGTCGGCGCGCACCAGGAAGCGATCCTTGAGAACATCAAGGTGCAAGTGCGAAACCTAGCGCGGGAAACGGAGACGAAGGAGTAAATACTCACAAGAGCACTGATCGGAAACACATCATACTTTTTTGTGAGCTTTGTTCGCAGAACCTTCGTTCATAATGAAGCACTATTGCGAGCCTTCGGCCCTGTTTAAAGGATGCTGTTGTCGGAATAGGTGTATTGCGGGCTGACGATGAGCGGTACAATTCATGACACTCAAAACTCATTATTGCGGCCTGACGGCACGCCCTGTTCCTTGCTGCCTTCGGTCACGGAACAGGGCGATTGCTATTTGAATGCGCACAACCAATAATCAAGTTCACGGACGGTTCCACAGTGGGGGAACCACTTCACGAGTTCGGTATTCGGGCAGTATTCCTCCCATTGGAGAAATTGGTAAAGTTTATTAGCCAAACTCCATGTTAATGGCTCATGGTCAAAACCATTCAAATCTTAGGTGCAATCCTCATCCTGATCCTACTAGCAAACCTTGCACTATTCTCATTTGTCAAGCTTGACTGGAAGATCTTCTGGGGAGTCATCATTGCCGTAGCCCTTATTGCGTTCCTCGTGCTCCCAAGGATTCCGAAATAGCCCTTTAGAAAAGTTTATATATCAGGAAACTAGGATAGGATTGTGTAGTATTATATACTGGAGGGCGCAACACATGGGCTTTGGGCGAGTATCTATCATCGTATTTTTGGCATTACTCCTTCCGAGCAGTGTTCTTGCGGCAGCGATGTTTGATGTGGATGTCCTACCCATCAAAAGCAGGATCATGCGCAATGAAAGCGCAGTCTACAAAGCAATGGTATACAACCGCGGGACAATCTCCGACTCCTATCTCATCTCATTCCTCGATGTGGAATGGGGAGTCGACATCAAACCAACCAATGCGAATCCACTCTCACTTTCACCCCTGCAAAAAAGCGAAATCGAACTCACACTGCGGCCGAGCGCAACCATGCCCTTTGGCGCACGCGCAGTCTCACTCTTCGTAAAATCACTCACGACAGGAGAAACCATCAAGAAAGACTTGTACGTTGATGTCCTTCCGGTCGAAATTCCCAATCTACCTTACACACCAGAGATCAGGTACAACGCCGTTCTCAAGAATGACCGTGTTGACCCAAGATCCCCACTTGAAATTGACCTCAAACTCGAAAACCTCAATAGGCGTGCGCTGCCACTCGTCAAGGTCGTTGTGACAAGCGACTTCTTCACGCGAGAATACAGCACGAATCTTGAGCCTCGAGGAGAACTTGGTTCGGAAAAAACTCTCGAGATGAAATTCGAGTTCCCTGATCGGCAGCAAGAACCCGCAGTGGACCATGTTGTTATCGACATCTTCATCACGACGGAAGACAACGTATACTCATTCAAGACAGAGCCACTTACGTATCAAATCGTGCCATACCAGGATGTTGAAAAGCGCGAAGAGAAAAGCAGCGGATTCATGTGGAGCACAACGACCATCACATTCATCAACAAAGGAAATTCTCCGCGCGTGGAAAGCTACTTCGTTCCCATGTCAGGCATTAAGGGAAAATTCTCAACAGCAATCCCTGACCCATCCGTCGCCGAAGTCAACCGAGAGAGACAGTGGAAATGGGATGTGAGACTCGACGTCGGCGAGACACAGACAATCACCTACAGCACGAGCTACCGGCCGCTCGCATTCCTCATCATTCTCATCGTTGTCATCTATCTCCTCTACCTTGTGTTTCGCAGCCCCGTTGTCGTTCGCAAGAGCGCACGAGTCCTGCAGCATGCGCATGGCGGCATATCGGAGATCAAGATAGTGCTGAACGTCCGTAACAGAAGCAGAGGACGAGTCGGTGAAATCGCGCTCATTGACCGCGTGTCTAACATCGCAACAGTCATCAGGGAGGAACAGCTAGGAACACAATCGCCCGAAAAAGTACTCTCCCATGAGCATAAGGGCACGATCATCAAGTGGTCAATCGACCCACTCGAAGGTGGAGATGAACGCGTCGTGGTCTACAAGGTACGCTCCAAACTGCCGATCGTTGGAAGCTACCTTCTGCCATCTGCACTCGTCAGATTCAAGACATCGTCAGGCATACCGCGAAAAAGCCGCTCGAATAACGTCACTCTTCTGCACGAAGGCTAAGCGTTCCAGATCTCGTCGCCTACAAAATGAATATTCTTCACGGCTTTCCCTACCTTCTGCACAGCCAGGTCTTCTGAACCCATGAGCGCAATACCAAGCGCGACAGATTTACGATGCGCCTCATCCTGAATTGCGATGAGGTCACCTTCCTTGATACTCTCATCCCACGACGTAATACCCGGACGCATGACATCAGCGCCTTTGAGCATGAACGGAATCGCACCCTTATCAATCCTCACGGATTTTAGTGATGCAATTGCGTGAAGCGAAGGAAGCCACCTGCCCTCATGAAAAAATAGAACAGCCTTGCCGTCTTTACGGATGAACCGATCGGACTCCTCGAGAATGTCCTTTCTGTCAAATACGAGACCAAAACTTTCCAAAGTTACGTTCAAGTCCTTAATCTCACTCTTGGATAGGCGCTTCATCGATACTGACCTCAATCTTTGTCTTTGGATCGCGAAGGATGGGAACCAAGTCCCTCGGAATATCATTGCACGCCTTCGTCGCGCGCGTACCAATTGTCCTGTCCGACAGAAAGTCGCCCCTTCGGAACACCATTTCGTCAGCGGAAAACGAAGGATTTGGAATAGCAGTAAATGACAGAACGTGATGTGAAAAGCTGATTGTAACATGCAGTAGCTGGCACTTGAGCAGCGGCCTTGCTTTCATCGGATCGAATGTGGACCGCACACCGCAAATACAGTCGCCCGATGGCGAGAGGTCCTTTTCCTTTGTGAACTCTAGCGTATTCTTATGCGTTGCTCGAATGTTCTCATGACCATACGCGAAGAATGAGTATCTCATATGAGATCATCAATGGGCTTGTCCGTACCCTTGGGCTTCGCCCACTGGCCGCCCATCTCAACGCCAAGATCCTGAAGTTTCTGGGTATGCATCGCCATGATCTGCTCGACGATAGAGACAATCCTGATGAGTTCCTCACGTTCCTTTGCGAGAACGTCAAGCGCTCCCTTGTTGTATCCAATGTCGTGCTCCTTGCTCGTCTTTGGCATATATCTTTACAGGTGGGCGGGGTTTTAAAAACCTTTTGGATGGTGGATTGATGACAAAGACCTTCCTAAACATACTGTTGTGGCCTAAGAGTACGACCTTTCCATGGAAAAGGATAAACACTACAAAACTTATTACGGCCTGACGGCACGCCCTGTTCCTTGCATAATTTGGTCATGGAACAGGGCAACCACGGTCACTCTGTTCAGAACAAGCTCCTAAGCTATCACGCGCGCAATTCCACAAGGGGCTGGGGAACCATCCGTCTATCTGAACGGTGGGTGTCCAGTATTCCCCGCTATTATGAAGAATTCTGTTTAGTATCTCCTCGGGGCTCTCCAAAGAACATCGGCCATTTCGCCGCTTCAGCCAACTGGATGGATTTTTATGGTCAAGATGATTCACGGAAGATATGTCATACTGGTCGCAGAGGCCGGAAGGTCTAAACATTTCGGAAGGGGAGTACACAGCAGTATACTTACGGGAGACACAGCTTACTGACCAGAGCGACATCCTGTTCTGTTTTCATGCAGACGATATATCGGTTTCTGCATCGGCGCGAGACGAGGCAAAGGAATCCATTATCGGACACCTCTACGACGGAGGATCATTCTTTCCTGGAAGGATTTTCGTGCTCAAGAGGATGGACAAGCTACGACACCAGGGAAGCCCGACGAGTACTTCACACGCCGAGGTAACTGCATCCTTCACGCTTCAAGAACGGATCGCGAACGAATGGGGAAAACTTGGAGAGCTTCGCCATCCTTGCATCCCTAAACGCATGGACGCATTCCATGAAGAAGGATACCCTATGAATGAGCAAGGAAGCACGATGATCATGACGACATCGCTCTTTGACAGCGGCACACTTGACGCGTACACCACTCCGACGAAGAGAGTAAATCTATCACGGTTGCCACCTACCTTGCACCACTGGGAAACACCAGTGATGGACCTTAGCATGCTGATCAACCACCTGCGCGACATCCGAGGTCAAGCGCGAGGAGGGCAGTACGGAACTGTCATTACATACGATGGAGGAATCATGCGACCAAACGCGTTCTACCATGCGGGTATTGACTATGAGAACCTTATTAGGAGCATTACTTACCAGATGATCAGCGTTGTACACTACCTTCTGGACGCCGGGTTTACTCACGCGGACATCAAACCGCAAAATTTTGTGTGCAACGCCGGGACAAACAAGGCACACCTCATCGACTACGGACTCTGCCAGCGCGAACCTGTGGTCACCGGAAACAGAATGTACTCAGCACCAGAACGATTTTTGGGCGTCATTCACGAAGGCTATGATGCATGGGGGCTAGGAGCCGTGCTGTTTGAGCTCTTCACACTGCACCACTACCACGAACGCGCGGCGGAACGGAGCATACCCGACGCCATGGGGGCGGGATCGTACGATCCATTCTGCCTCGGACAGAGGAACAAACACTCGCGAGCACACTCGCGAGTACAACCGACAGAAGGAGGACTCAAAGACAGAGCGGAAGCATTCGGTCTTCAGGACGAGCAGCTCTGGGATCACGCAATCGAACCTGACGTTGGGCCCCTTGTTCCACCACTCAGGATGACACAACGCTCGGAATGGAATCAATACGTGCGAGAGACGCTTGCTCGCGACTTTGCGTATGGAGACATTCACACATTCGACGCAGAATTGCCACTCGCTGAGACGGTGGCAGGACTTCTCGACATTGATCCGGACAAGCGAACGCGAACCTTGGAAAAAATCGCGCTCCCAGCACTCGTGCTCCCGAATAGATACGAGATCGGGTACTGGGAGTGGATCGCTAAAGGTTCTCCCACTTCTCCTGCGTGATCATCTTTGTGTAACATGGGTTGTTCACGTCGTGGCCAAGATGGATGAATTTCACTGCAAAACAGATGACTTTCACTTTGCATCACCTTCGATTTCACGTCTGCATCGCGCGCATAGATTTGGAGTGCGCTTCTTTGGCTTAATTTCAATATGAGGATTGGCTGCAGTGTAACTCCTCACCGGGTATTGCTCAAGGTACTCTGTGAGTATTTGCTGTCCGTACTGTCTTCCTCTCTGCGCACTGACCTTGGGGCTATGCAAGTAATGATCTGCATCCAAATTTCTCACCACACTCTCAAGGGATTGCCTACACGCTGGACTCAGATTCTCCTCGGAAGCGATTGCCTCTACACAGTGCCCAATGACACGTGGTGACCACACATATGAGTATTCATGGCACATCATCCGCGCAAGGCTTCCAATCACATGAGTCAAGTCCGTATTCGGTGTGTACTCAACAGTGTATTCTCTCCGGTAATCAGGATCGAAAACAATAACCTGCTTTCCTCTCTGACTTCGATCGATGCGTGCGTCATGATAACGGTCGCGCCTGGTCTTCCATCGCCACTTGGCCCAATCATACATTTTTCTGAACATAGTATCACCCCAACAACTGATTTTGTCACTATATAGTAGTGTAATACTTCTATAAATAATTTACTCAAGAAAACTTGGTTGAACAGCCAAATATTCCGGTACCCTTAAATACTATATTGTACAAATGAACAATATATGCTTGATAACGTGGATTTAACCATCCTGGAAGTCATCCAGAAGGACTGCAGGCTTTCACTGCGCGAGATATCCAAGAAGACAGGCATTCCACCAGCGACGATCGACTTCCGCATCAAGAAGATGGAAGAGCGAAACATCATCTATGAGTACAGCGCTCGCGTGGACTACAAAAGAATCGGACTTGAGATCACGAATTATGTGTTCATCAAGATCGACCTCAAGGAATTGCGGCGGATGAAGAAGACCTACGAGAATATCGTTGAAGAAATCTCAACAAAGTACCCGTACGTGACGCATGCTTCCGTTTTGAACGGCCCTTACAACCTCCTCGTACGGCTTCGGGCAGAGAGTCAGGAGCAGCTCAACCAATTCCTGCTCGACCTCAACCAGATGCAAGGCATCCGAGAAGTGGAAAGCAACCTCGTGCTGTCCGAGAGGATACGGCATGGAATGCCAAAATCCGTTTTTTCGAAGACACAAAAGCCATACCTTGATCGAGGGAAAAAACCAGGCAATGTACGTGCCTCAACGAAGACAGTAGATCAACCATGAGCATACAAGACGCTGTGGATGCAGTAAGAGAAAAACTCCGCGGGAACAGAATACTCATCGGTATTGGTGGTGATACCGCATCAGGAAAGACATCACTCGCACTCTATCTTCACGACAAATTCACGGACAGCCTCGTCATCAGCACGGACGGGTATCTCTATCCTGCAGAAGAGCGGAAGAAGAAAGGACACACTGCAGCGCATCCAAAATCCATGAACATGGCACTCATTCACGAGCATCTTGCACTGATCCGAAAAGGAGAGCCATTCGCGATACCCCTCAACCCCGAGAACCACGAAGGAAACATCCTCCGCTCGAAATACACGCCGTGCATGATCACCATCGTCGAGGGAATGGCTGTGTTCATGAAGAATCTCGTTCATGAATTTGACGTGCTTTTCTTGGTACAGTGTCCGCGCGCGGAGCGCGTCGAGCGATGCTTAATGCGCGATGTCAGCAAGCGAGGACGGAGCCGTGAAGAAGTCCTTTTGAGGATGACACTTCGCGACGAGCAGTACGCCACCCATATCCAACCACAGGAGAAACTTGCGCATACCATTATTGAAGCACGAGATGTTCCAGAACATCCACCGTCCCGCGATGGAGCGCGTGCGGAGAGACGTAACCGCCGCTCGCGCTGACGTACCTCACTATCTCTGGGTGCGCGCCCTGAAGAGTCGCTGACCGAGCGGCATTCCTTAGCATTCCAAGATCATTGAGATCGTCGCCCATGGCAGCAACAGCATTCCAGCCAACACCCAGATTCCCGAGCATGTAGCTTGCAGCGTTCTCCTTGCCACCATCCTTTGGGATGATATCAAGCATCTCGCGGTTTCGGATGAACATGATACCATCGGGTCTCTGAAGACTTTCAAGATACTGCTTCTCCGGCTCGTCTAAGTTCCAAGTGTCCTTGTACACCCTCATCGTTGCATGCCTGACATCAACATGATAACCAAGCGACCGCAGGTAGTCCTCAAAACTTGTAAGGTCATCCTTATAGGACTGCATCCGATCATCCCATTCCCTGTCGAGCACGCCATTACGCATAATCACGCACCCATGCTCAAGAAGCGCCGCGTCGCACGGAAAACCCTCTAAAGAGCGGGCAAACTGCGATCTTCTCCCCGAGGCGATCATGAACCGACCGGAACCACGCCACTTGGAAATCAAGGAAATGGCACGCTCGTCAACAAAGTAATCACCCACCGAACGCTGATCCCCATCCCGAAGCTTATGGGCGAGTGTGCAGTCAAAATCTGAGAGTATCACGGAAGGCATTGTACCCTGGAATCACCAATACTTCTAAAACGTTCCGGAAATCTTCCGAAAAAACCGCATGAACACATATTATTCTGCGATGTCTTCAATAATTCATGGCAAACGACTTAATAACCATGGTCCGGACGTGCCGTCCGGAGGAAAGAATTGATTATATGGAAGGATTAGCGGTAACGAAGACACAGGAAGGCTTTCGAGAACTCGAGGCAGCCTATTACCAGGATGTGCGAGTATACGAACGCGTACCTGGCACTTCGCAACGGCGTGCTGTTCGGTACACGCCAGAAGAGGCGGAGTTTGCAGGACAGTTCATCGAAGTGCTCCGGATACGTAATGCCATCTTACATGACATGAAATACAACGGACGCCAAATACCATCCGAAGTCAAGCAAATGTTTGGCATTCAGCCGGACGAAGAACCGGCAGACCCGCGCTGGTTACGGCTGGACGGATACTCGCGACGAAGACCGGTTGAATAGCATGCAACCAGACCTGATACGGCTCGTTCGGACGTGCGACCCCGAGTATCGGTGGATGTATATCCAAATGCTTGCCGAGGAAAGAAGCGACCGAGCAGTGCGCGAACTGTACAATATTTCCGAGCGAGGAGTACGGCAGTACGGCAAAGATCCATCCTGGAGAAACCTTTGGGCAAACAACGACAAGCACTACTCACGCGAAGATCAACGTGATGCCCATGAAGCGATGGTAGCGATGATTGCAAGAAGACAGCGAAGACGGCGTAAACAACTTGAGTACCGCGTACTTCAAGAACGGCACGTGAGGTATTTACCGATGCCTGGGGATTATCGCGAACGGTAGTCAAGAAATCATGTCAGAATTACGGCTGATACTGTGTCTGGAACGTGGCGAAGTCGGCGAGGTCGACGTCGCCGTC
>CAYVYK010000010.1:0-1417 GCA_964455675.1 uncultured Methanosarcinales archaeon | reverse complement strand
TTTCATCACACGGCCAGTATACCGGATCACCATCACGTGGTCCGTCCTCATCACCAGATGAACTAGTTGCTTGAGTAACTGCCGTTACTGGCACCTCTTTTGCTTTTGAAGAAGTATCTTGCGGGCTTGCAGCAGCAATAGCTACTAGTCCTGCGAATCCGAGAGTTCTACCCATCCGAATGATGCCATCAAGCCCCATTCTATTTCATTATGCATCTTCCTCCTATTTATATTTTGTGGTTTTCCTAACTTGTGGGTGGTGAAAATCGTAGGTACTCCTCTTGATGATAGGGGGATTAAGTTTATATAGAGCTGTATAATAAAGTATACTAATGTATGATAATTTATACGTCTTGCAGCCCTTTTTCTCTAATCCTGAGAAGGATTTCCATATTCGAGAGGTTGCACGGATCCTCAAACTGAATCCGATGACGGCTCGTAAATACCTCCAGGACCTTGCCAAGGAGGGTCTTCTGACGCTCGTAGAAGCCGGAGTTCTCCATCGGTATCGAGCGAATGTAGCTAATCCGCTTTTTCATGAGTCAAAAAGGTACCACAACATTCGAAGTGTCATAACCTCCGGTCTCGTGGATGCTCTGCGAAATCATTACTCTCCGCCGCTCATCATGCTCTTTGGGGATTATGCTGAAGGGAATGATACTCGCGAGACACCCATTGAGATCATGGTTCTCACAGAAGATCGGACCACACCCCAACTGGAATCGTATCAGAAATCACTTGGACGGCGATTGCGAATTCTGCTCTTTAGCCGTGCTCAGCTCACGATTGAATTACGGAATGGTCGATTCGCGAACCAACTCGCACAAGGACGGGCATTACACGGACGATATCTGCCGTTCAAGGTGGAACAATGAAACCCCTGCCCATGATCTTCATCCTTGGAATCGTCCTTGGATTTGGACTTCTCACAGTAATTCAGCAGGGATCAGATTTGACTGGCTTAAGCATATTCCGAATCATGTCTGAGACGGAAGGAACTGAAACTCATTTGCGTATTTGGTGGGAGAATGATGATGGCAGCAATGACACGTTCTTACTCAATACTACGATCAACTTCTATGCGAATTTCACACTGCTTGCCACAAACATTTCAGTCAATGGGACGGACGTGAATTGCACAATTGATTTTGACGACGGTAATCCTATCGTGATGGACTACATCACGAGTCCAACATTCATTTACAACTACTCACGGCAGTTCAGAATCCTCGGTACCGAGGAATTCACTGTTCGATGTGATGGAGGAAACCAGGGAATTGAATCATTAACTCTCACTGATGATATCACTCTTGAACGGGCGAATGTTACGCTAACACTAAACCAGACGCTGACTGGATTGTACTATTCCAGCATGGCGATGGGCGATTATGATAACGACGGGGATTGGGATTTGTTT
>CAYVYK010000009.1:8638-71138 GCA_964455675.1 uncultured Methanosarcinales archaeon | reverse complement strand
CCGGAGCATTATTCTTCAGAAAAATTTAGGTGGCGTTCGTAACCGCAGTTCCTCTAAGCCGACCATAGTATCTCTTACGTAATCGCTTTCCGCATCTTCTGCCGCAATTCAATCGTGAACTTGTGGAGTTTCCTGTTGCGCATGATCCGTTCTTTTAAGATCTGGCCACTAAGGAATATCGCTCGTCGTGCGGGATTTTTAATGAACGCGATGCCATAATTGTCAAATGATTCGTTCGCAAAGCGCAGCTTGTACGATTCCACGCCCCGCATGAAGTCAAACCTGCTGCATCCTCGCGTCCTTATGTCTTCAAGCGTTTTGGCGAGGAGGATGAGGCCTG
Source organism: uncultured Methanosarcinales archaeon (assembly GCA_964455675.1). Lineage (GTDB taxonomy): Archaea > Nanobdellota > Nanobdellia > Woesearchaeales > CAYVYK01 > CAYVYK01. Next base: position 70,798 of record CAYVYK010000009.1, on the reverse strand, counting down.
GTTGGTCCGCTGCATACGTGATATCATACGTCGTGGAGTATAGCGAGCACGTATCGCCGTACATGAAGCAGAATCTATACGCGATGGGCTTATCGTCGAGGAGGAGGGCGTACATGCATACTGGCATGGTTTGCGCAAGTTCCCGGAAGAAGTCGCAATATTTTTTGTGCTCGAATTTGCTGGGATTCCCTTTTTCTTTCCATGCTTTGCGGTGGAATTCAAAATATGTCTCGAGGTGTTCAGCCATCCGGTCTTTTGGTATTCGTTCGAGTGTGACGTTTCCAAGCGCATGCAGTTTTCGCTCATGGCGCACAATGTCTCGCTTCTTGACCGCTCCTTGGAAGTTTTCGTGCGTTCGCGTGTCAAGCGATACGCATTCATTCGTGAAGAACACGCTCCCTCCATTCTTTCGCCCAATGCTAAGCGTCTCGGATTGTTCCGGTATCTCTTCGAGGATGACATGTTTGTACGACCGAAGATACTTCAGGATCTCCCTTCGTGCGTCATGGCTTCCTACAATATCCATAAAGTCGGACATGGGGTATCCTGCGAATCTGATCGTGCCTTCATGCTTAAAGAGTGGTGCAAATCCTGCAAGTTCCTCGTCGTGCGCGAGAACAATCATGAGTTCCCCCTGTCCCAGTGTCCGCCACCAAGTCGTAAGCCATTCCCGCCGGAGGAATGGGTTGTGCTTTTGCTGCTCGCTGAGGAGTGATTCCCATGGTGGTACGCTCTCAAAGTCCGTGGCGGTGGAAATCTTCATGCTACACCTTCGTCACATGCGTGCAGAACGAGTAATACGACGTTCGTATCCAGAATTCGCTCTTGTTGAACCACGGTTCTATCGTTTCGGCGATGCGTGAATGCACGAGTGCGAGTTCGAGAGGTCGCGCGATTTTTTGCGGGAAGATGAACAGCGGAAGGATGATCATGCCCTGTATTCTTCGTAGTCGTAGTCCTGATGTATTGATGAGATGCTTCGCTCTTCGGATAGAGTTGAAATTTCCTGAGAAATGTCCGGATGGATAACCGAGTGCTTTGCGGGTCCATTCCATGACAGGCCACGTGCCTTCCATATTAATCCAGCGGATGGCCGCCCATCCGTCTTTTTTGAGGACCCTGCGTACCTCGCGGAGCAGGATTTCGGGTTGCTTGACGCACTCGACGAGTCCTACCATGACGATGAAGTCGAATGTTTCGTCTTTGAAGGGCAGGTGTTCCGCGTCCCCTTTGAGGGGTATGACGCGATTCTTTTCCTTTTGTACGATCTGCAGCATGTTGAGTGAGAAGTCGAGCGCGAGAATGTTTTTCACAGGATACCTTGCTAGTTCTGCTGCGAATGTTCCTGCGCCGCATCCAAGATCAATGGCGTACTCCCCCCGTGGTTTTGGGGAGTAGAGTGTTTTATAGAATGATCCAAAATAGTATTTGTTTGGATAGTCCTCTGTGCGAAAGAGCCATCGCATGGCGCTTGCATCGTAGTGTTTTTCGATCCGCGCTTTGTTTCCTAGTATGCCCATAGTCTATACCTCAGGTAAAGATCAGCAAGTGACGCCCCAAATCCTGCAAGTTTGATCTTGAACATGCGCATGTCGTCCACTGCTTCCATTCCGATCCTTTTGAGGAGGAATGTTGCATCCTCGTTTGGTCCGTACAATCCGGTGAGAACGAACTCCATCCTTTTTTCTGCGAGGTATGCGTGAATTCTGTCATTCATATCGTTCCTCTGGCCGTTCGGGTAGACGAATACTCGCACCTTTGTTCCGATGTTCCGTTCGATCGTACGTAGTGATTCGTCGATTTCGCGCTTCGCTGTGGGAAAATCAACCTTGGAGAGTATGGTGTGATGAACGGTATGTCCTGCGAATTCGATTCCTTCGCTATGCATCTCTTGGACCTGTTGCCACGATAGTGACAGTTCTCCTGGATTTGGCGGTGTGATCTTGAGATCTCGCGCAAGTTCGTCAAGGATTTTTGTGCGACGGGATTCCTTCATCTGTTTCAGCACATCGTCAAGGACGAGGATCGTGTGTGTTTTGTTGTGAAGGGAAACGCGTGTGCTTCCTATCCTGATGGCGCGCGCTTTTGTGTGTTGAATGATCCATCCGAGTTTGTCCCACCAGAACATCATTGTTCCATCGACGAACGCTGTGGTGAGTGATATGACCGCAGGAATCTTGTACTTTTTGAGGATTGGGAATGCGAAGTCGTAATTGTCCCGGTATCCATCGTCAAACGTGACCATGACGCTATTTTTTGGGAGTGGTGCGCCGCTGTCTCGATAGGTGATGAGTTGGCCTATAGAGAGTACCTTGCAGTGCCGTGTGATATACTCCATCTGCTGCTCGAATGCGGCAGTGCTTGCGCTGACAAGGTATGGGTGGTACTTCGTACGCGCTCTTGGTGTGACCCGGTGGTACATGAGTACGATAAGTTCGTTCCCTCGAGCCGCGTGGAGCGCTTCCGCGAGTTTTGTGTGTGAAACCACAGGTATTGCGATCTCTCGAAGCATTTATTCTCCCCTCATATGGATCGCGATTTGTCCGTTGTCGTATATTCTGTCGAAGCGTTCCATTCCTTTTCCGGCATCCGTTCTGCCAAATACCCTATTGAAGTAGTCGGCAACGAGTGTGTTCGTGATGATGAATTGGACTGGCGCATACCTATGGGTGTGCTTGTACATTCCGAATTCAAATTCTTCGTAGCTGCTCATCTCCAGGATCTGTTCGCTTGTCCCAAGATAGATTGTCTGCTGGTATTCATAATAGGGATTGACATGGAGTCCGTACCTGCCGCCGTATGTTTCATAGATGCTCATGTCTCCTAGGACGTGTGCCCCTGGCATGCTTTTCGCAAGGTACGCCCCGGATTTGAGCACTTCTTCGCTCTTCGCTCGTTCATCAAACGGTGTGAGGATGTCGCGTGATGGATGTGCTGTTACGCTCGGTGCAAAGATGCCCATATGCATGGCGGCTGTACCAAGGAGTAGGACGACGAGCGCGAGAGGAACAACATACATGATGCCGATGCGCTTTCGAAGCCACCACTCAAAGAATACTCCTGCAAAGATGGCGATAGGGAGGGAAAAGAACCAAAGGAGGATAGTAACAACCGTGTCCATGGAGGTTTTCATGAAGAGTGCTGAGATGACGAATGTGGCAAGACCGAATAGTCCGAGGTAGATGAGCATTGATTCGTGCGCGAATGGCTTTCGAAAGATTGCCAGCTTTATGAATAATTGGTGGATGAATATCAGAAGTCCTGCGGTGCCAAGCAAGAGGAAGATGATCTGTGATCCATAGATCACGCCCATTTCGGGTACGGAGTAGAAATTTTTAAGCATTGGCCAGGTATCTGAAGGGATAGGATGCATTCGAAGGGTAGCGAGGATGAGCTGCCATGAATCGCGGACGTAGGACGCATCTGAATTCTGGAAGATTCCTGCATACTTGAGTCGGTAGAGCACGTATATCGCTCCAAAGAACAGCGTTTGCCAGATAAGATCTGGGAGGAATCTTCGCTGCATGATTGCCCGTGCTCGTCTGATGGGAAATTTCTCGACGATGATCGTGTAGATGAGGAATCCGACGAGGAAAATGAGCAGGTAGCTTGAGATCGATCGGTCGGAGAAAAGGAGAAGGGTGGAAAAAACAACGAAGAGTGCGTGGTAGAAGAATCTTTGATCGGAATACCTCAGCCGTAATATGCTGATGATCGTGAGGAGAAAGAGGAGCGATGCGATCGATCTGCGAGTTGTTCCGACGAATGAGACTCCAACCGATACGGAAAAGAGGAGCAGGATGGTGTACACGATCTGGTTGCGAGCGCTCCCAATGAGGATGACGACCGTTACGCACACTCCAAGGAGCAGCAGTAATCGGATGAGTGGGAACATGAGGTATTTGACGATGATATGCGGTGAGATTCCGCTTGCAAGCGATCCTGCTGCGGTGAGGAAATGCAACACCGGTGTGTACCCGTAGTAGTTCTCTGCAAAGCCTATGCCTTCTCTGGGATTCCAGACTCCCTGCTGTACTATCTTGTCAGCGAGGTCAGCTTCGAAGATTTCGTCCCTTCCTTCCTGCCATGGTGCAGGGACCATTCCGATGTAGATAAATGAAATGGTGAGTGAGAGTATGAGGATGGCAAGGGTCTTGCGTTCCGCTTTAAGCACGACGAAGATGGTGAAGAGCAGGAGTGACCAGTAGCATATCCAGAATATGCCTGGCGGTAGGTTGTTTGGAATTCCGAATGCGGCGATGATTGTAAGGATGCCGAGGAGGACATGTGTTGTATACATGAGATATTCACGCCGCATATCGCACCAACCATGTCGCTGTGAAGAGCGCAAGTATGCTTTGTGTGGCAAGCCATATCCACGCGACGTATTCGACACCGTGGAGGATATACATGTAGCTAAGGGTGAGGCTGAGAGTTGACACGATCGCATGGATCCCGATAACCGCCCACAGTTTTTTTCTCAGATTCATCACCGTTGTGAAGATGGAATTGAATGCGAACGGGATGCTCGACAGCGCAAGGACCCGAAGTATTGGGGATGCTGATGTGCTGTATGTCTTGCCAAAGATGAGGAGGAGATACGGTCCGACTGCGAGAGTGATGACTACCGCGGGGACAAGGAGCATGAATGTGAATCGGAATGACTTACGGATGCCGTGCTTCAAGCCATGATCGTGTTGTGCAAGGAGTGTTTTTGAGACTGACGCTGGGATGACAAAGAGGAGTGTTGTGATCATCCACGCGACGTAAAAATACGCCGTTTCGTTCGGTGAGAGGTACTTTGTGATGAGGAGTGGGAGCACAAGTCCTGGTGAGATTTGCAGGAGGTTTGCCGCGTAGTTCACAAGTGAGAACTGGAGCATTCCGCGCACGGTTGGAGTATCGACATATGGTCTTGGCCAATAGTTGATGAAAAAGAGGCTGGCGATGATTGCGATCGTGAGCGCAAGGAGCCACGAGGAGAAAATGCCATACGCGCCAAGTGAGACGAGTGCTGCGGGGAAGATGACCTTAAGCACGCTGAAGATCGTGTCCTTTCGTATGATATGGGCACTCTTGTTCATGGCGATGAAGATCGCATTGATGAGGTAGGACCCCACATTGATGACAACGAACGTGATAAGTGCGAACGCTTTCCATCCGTCAAATGCCATCTCGGGGAATACGTCAAAGATGATGACTGCACTCGCGAGGATCGCCGCAAGTATTCCTGCGATGGAGAAGCATGAGTGCATGAATTTTGCGCCATGCTTCGTCCGGGGGAGGTAGTAGACGAGGGCAACGTCAAATCCGAGGAGCGAGAGGAGCGTGATGAATTCCGCAAGAGACAGGAGCGCAGTTGCCATGCCTACTTCTGCGGGTGTAAAAAGGTGGGTATTGATTGTCCAGAAGATGAATCCAAAGATGGACAGGATTGCCGAGTCTATGACGAGGTACAATGAATTACCGTAGAGAGAATCCGCTAATGCTTCTCGTATTCTGTGGAATATATGTACCCCCCCGTGGAACTCACATAATGTATCTACTCTGTAATAGGGATAAATATATAAGTCTTTTGAGGCTCGCCCTTGGCATGAGGGGGGCCATCATAAGCTACGTGCGTGAGCACTGGGAGGAGCTGGATCTCTCTTTTTCCCCTTCTGATGTGCAAATGCTCGTACAGAACCGTTATGGCCAGCTCACGTTCTTCATTCTTGACCGTCAGCGAATAATTGCGATTGCCTGCGCCAGCCCAAGGGATCCATCTAAAGTAAAATGGGAAAATGAGCTATTGCAGAAGATTCATGGCCAAGTATCACCTGCTCTATCACGTTGCATCCCGCGTCCTCTTGGTGTATTTGTTGCGAAGGGATTGCCCGTGAGTGTTCGATCGTTCATTCCGGGGAACACGATGGCTCAAGATCTGAGTGCCCGCACCCTTAACGCTCATCTCCACCGCGCAAATGCATGGCTGATTGATTTCAACCGTCATTTTCCGGTTCGTTTGGGATCAATCGATCGCCTGCAAAGAAATATGGTCCCGAAACTTAAGCGTCTTGGCATAGGATTTCCGCGTCTGTCGGATGGTGTTGTGCCGCTTTCTCCAAAGCATACTGACTTCTGGCCAGGTAACATCATTCTCGGAGAGACTCTTGGAGTTCTTGATTGGGAGCATTTTGGGGATTCAAACCTTCCTCTCTTTGACCTCTTCCACTTCATGGTGAGTTCTTCTCTCGCGCTTGGTTCTGATGATCTTCGTGCATTTCACAGGATGTTCTTCACAGAAACGGTTCATACAAAATATCTCCGGTCCGAGATTCAAAGGGCGTGCAATGCTCTTAATATCCCTTCCGTTCACGTGCATTCGCTTTTCCTCTTGTACTTGGCTGAGTTTTATCTGCTTCGGCTGCGCCAAGAGGGTGAAAGGTACAGTGTTACGCAAAGGTCGCGCCAATTTCTCGTGCATGCTCTTGAGGAGAGGTGTGTGCTATGATGGCGCCACCGCTCTGCTGCCCAAAATGCGCTTCTCCTATTCGCAAGGAGAGTTCTGCATATGTATGTAATTCATGCAAAGCATCCTGGCCTATTCGTGACGGTATCCCGTGGTTCACGGACAGCGGGAATTATTGGGGTGAGATCACACAACGCGAGATGAATCACGTGAATATTGCGCTGCGGCGAGGAAAAAAATGGAAGACCGCTTTGGCAGAAGTAACCAGGCGCAAACGCGATCAGTTTCCTGAGCCTTTCTCATTTATTACGGATGCGTCAAGATGCTATTGGCATTATTTTCTTAATCTTAAGAAGGATGCGGTCGTGCTCGATGTTGGCGCTGGCATGGGTACAATTGCCGAGGAGCTTGCCCGACATTATGGGCACGTGATTGCTGTTGATGTTGTTCCGGAACGGTTAGAATTTTGTAAGCATCGCTTTCGCGAGGAGAATCTTGGCAACGTCACCCTGCTCCGTGCTGATGCCCATAACCTTCCCTTCAGGAAGAATAGTTTTGATCTAATCGTGATGAACGGCGTGCTTGAGTGGACAGCAGAGGGTAGAACAGGAAGTCCAAGGCGTATACAAGAGAGTGTCCTTAAAAAAATGCATTCCCTATTGAAGCCCGGTGGAATCTTGTATGTTGGCATTGAGAATCGGCTGTGTTATCGTCAGTTCATGGGCCGTTTCGATCCGCATGTGAATGTCCCATTCGTCACGATTCTCCCGCGGTTCCTCGCAAGTATGCTCACATGGATTGTACTTCAAAAACCCTATCGAACATATATTTACAGCATGTGGGGGTACGAGCGTCTTTTCCGCGATGCTGGTTTTGGCACTCTGGAATTCTATAATGCCATTCCTGATTATAATGTTCCGACGTACATGTTGCCTGTATCCTCCAACTATCCGTACAGTGCGTTTCCAGGCCTTGCTCTTCATGATGTGCCAAGGCCTCTCCGGCGTGTTGTCAGGATTCTTGCTCGCACCGGAATCTTGAAATACATCCTTCCTGCATATCTTATCTTCGCGCGAAAATGAAAAACCTCCTCCTTGCCTTGCTCATTGGAATTCTCATTGTCCTTTCTGTGGCCTTATACTCAAACTTGGATCAGGATGTTGATGGTGGAACTTTTGTCAATACCCTCATATCGGGGAATCCGCTTCATTTGGTGACGCCTCCATCGCAGCATGTCGAGCAGACCGTGCAGATCCATCCGCCAGGGTACGTTCCTCCGCCAGTTGACGTTCTTGCTGATTTCAACGCAAAGGCAGGTAGCGTCTCGCTTCGCTACGGCGTGAATGAGAATGATAACTGGATGGATTTTGCTCGGGATGAAAGAATAATCGGTCTACATAGGAGCGTTGGTTCCCGCTTCATTCGTATCTGGGTGAGTAATCCAGGTTGGAGGGAGAGTACGATTCCGTATGGTGATCCATACAACTATCAGAAGCTCGATGAGCTTGTGAACGCCGCCTTGCGCGCAAATGTTACTCCTATCATGGTCTTTGCGCATGCTCCAAGGGAATTGTCGATGCATGGCGTGAGTGATGAGCAGAATCCTCCAAGGGATGTTGAGGAGTTTGCGCGGTATGCTGGAACGGTGTTGTCGCATTATCGTGTGCTGTGTGATGCTGATCTGCTTGCCGCGCCCTGCAACACGAGCGACTGGTATGTTGAGGTGTGGAATGAGCCTTGGGAGGACTTTTGGTGGGATTCTCTGTATCCAAGGCTATTTAGGCTGACGAAGCAGGAACTGCTGAAAGCGTCTCCCGGGACGAAGATTGGTGGCTACAGTCTTGTGTATTATCCAAGTTACGAGAACGAGCGGCTTGTCTACTTCCTTGAAGAGGAGCCGGATTTTATCAGTATCCACCATTATGGTAATTCTGAGGATGAATTCGCGGGGTTGGAGGATCGGATGCGAAACACCAAGGTGTTGTACCATGATCTGATGATTGAGCTATCCACTCTGACCGATAAGGAGATTATCATGTCTGAGTATAGTCTTGACTGGAGAGCTGAATACATGCAGCATCTTGATGAGCTTCCAGCATCCGCATACCTCTCATCTGCGCTTATTTGGATGATCAGGTCGGGCGCTGTTGACATTGAGACATTCTATAGCGGCACGAGTCTTGAGTCTGATTCTGGTTTTGGACTATGGGGTCGTTCGCCTTCAAGGCTCTGGCCAACATACGAGGTCAAGCGTCTTTTTGCCAAGTACAACACTCATGATTCAATTATCTATAGCACGGTGTGCGAATGGCCTTTTGACTGTCTTACCGTCGAAAATGAGCAGGGTATTTTCGTGACTATTGTCAATAAGGAACCTCGCGCCCACGATGTTCGGATCGGTTGGATCGGACGCTCGATTGCACAAGCTCATGATCCGGTCGGAAGGGAATATCCGCTGGAGCAGGATTCGGTTGTGGTGCCCATCGGTGCGTACCGGACTGCCGTGATCGCTCTGGGCTCCATGAAAGATTCTTGAGCCATGTTCCCATGATTCTTGCGCCGTCCTTGACGGGGTGAAGGCTTGACTTGCCCGCTCGAAGTTTGTACGTAATAGGCACAGAATTTGTGCGGTACCCAAGGCGTGCCATTTTTGCCATCATTTCCATTTCAAGCGAGAACCGCGGTTCCTGTAAGTACAGGCGAAGTGTTCGTACAACGTCTGCTCTCCACGCGAAAAATCCGCTGCATACGTCAGTGACGTTCGTTTCGTAGCCCACCCGCGAGAGGAATGTGAACAGCCAGTTGCCATACCTGTTGAATCGAGGCATCGAGCCATAGGATACCCGTCCGTGCAGTCGTGATCCGATGACCGCGTCGCAGAACTTGCTTTCGAGGAGTTCCATGAGCCTTGGGAGTTCTTGGATCTCGTACGATCCGTCTCCATCGATCATGGCTACATAGTCAACTTCGTTCGTGATGTGCCAAAAACCTTTCAGCATGGCATGCCCCTTGCCTTGTCTACGTTCGCTGATGACGGTTGCTCCATACGAGTGCGCGACAGCGGCTGTTGCGTCGCTACTGTTGTTGTCGACAACAACGATTTCGAGTTGATACCGTTCGTGAAATGTATTTGGAATGCGGGAGAGCACTTTTGCGATTCCTTTCTCCTCATTGTAGCATGGAATGATAACTGTCAGACGTGGCTTCATCTCATTCATATGATTCTATCCCCCCGGATTGTACAGTCTTTAAAAACGTCTGATTCTCTTCGGTGTTCAAGTTTTTATAGTTGTCGATTTCGATTCTATTCTAGAGTAGCAACACTCAAAAAGTTTTTATATCAGCCCATGGTGCTCATTGATATGGGGGAGAATCTCGTCTGGTATGTGATAATCATAGTGCTGTTCGTATGTATTGGAGGTATGCTTGTTTTTCAGCTTCAGACGAAACGTGCTCACTCGTTTGTTGAGCTCGCTTATTCCGCTCCTCCGGCAAAGTTGGCAAAACAAGGGTCAGCGTATACTATTGCTTTCCAAGCAATGATTCATGGTGACGAGAAGGTACTTCGTGCATATACGGTCTTGATCGATGACGTGCCTGTGTTGTGGCGCCAGATAACTCTTGAGCCGGGGAAGCTCGTATCGGTAACGGAAAGCATTCTGCTGAGCGCTGAACCAAAGAATAGTACGGTACTTGTTGAGGTCCGTCTTGACGGGAGATCCATTGGCACGTGGGTGAATCTCGTATGATCCTTCAAATCTTTCTCGTGCTCTTCACACTGTTCGTACCCGGTTTTCTGTTGAGTTTGATCCTCTTGCGTACGCAGGGGCCCTATGAGCGTATCATGTTGTCATTTGGCTTGAATACTGCGATTTTGTTTATCTGCTTCATGATTCTGACGCTATTTGGCAGAATGTTTGGATTGGGAGCGATTACAAGCTTTTCGGTTCTGATGTGTACGTTCGGATTGAGTGCTGTTTTCCTTATCATCATCACGATTCAGGCGCTTGGGAGGTCTGCATGAAGATCGCTTATCTTGCTCCGGAGTTTCTGCCAACGTGGGGCGGTGTTGGTACTTATTCTGTCGAGTTAATCCGTCAGCTCTCGCGTGATCCAAAGCTTGATATCCACGTGATCACTCCAAAACGTGGGGACTCCTACAGTAAAAGGGATGTTTCTGCGTTTTTTGATGATCGGATTACGATCCATAATCTCTCGACGGCGAATGACGGATTTCTCTACAATCCGAAGTTTCAGCTATCAGTCCTGGCGAATTTTTCTTCGTTGCAGAAGCGGGAGCATTTTGACTTGCTGCATTCCGCAAACATCGTCCACATGCCGGACATTGGCCTTAAGTTTTTTCCTCCGCTCCTCCCAAGCGTCACGACCATCCACACGACGTTGAAGAGCCAGAGCCACATCAATGGGCAAATTCCTCTCTTTCTTCCGGCAACTAGTCCCGAGCGCTGGGCACGCGTGACCTATCCAGTCATTGCGGCGTTGGAATCGTTGTATTTCCGGCGTTCAAGCAACTTTATTGCTGTCTCTGACTGGATCACGAAATTTCTTCCGAGAGGAAAGAAGGCTCGTGTGATTCCAAATGGTGTTGACACGATGCGTTTTCGCCCAAGGAAATCAGCGAATAGGAAGCCCGTCGTCCTTTTTTGCGGTCGTCTCTTGACGATTAAAGGTCTTGACATCCTGATACGGAGCATGCGGGACGTCCTGCGTACGGACGAGTGCGAGTTTGTGTTTGCAGGTTCTGGGAACATCACGCATTGGAGGCAGAAGATGGATCCCCTGTCAAGGAAGCATGCAAAATTCCTGCAGTACGTGAAGTATGAGGACATTCATCGCTTGTACAACCATGCTGATATTCTTGTGCTCCCTAGCTTAAGTGAGACTCTTCCCCTGACAATCATTGAGGCGATGGCTTCTGGTCTTCCTGTGATTTCAACTCCTGTTGGGGGAATTCCTGAGCTCGTGCAGCAGGGCAAAACTGGCTATCTCGTTCCTGTCGGTGATAGCGCAAGGCTTTCCGAGAGAATTCGCTCGCTGCTTCGTGATGAATCCTTGCGCGCGAAGATGGGTTCTGCTGGGCGAAAGGCCGCGCTTGAGAGATATGACTCAAAGGTCATGGCGGAAAAAACGAGAAGATTCTATGATGAGGTGCTCAGTTGAAGATCCTCATGGTGACCTCATTTTATCCTCCTTTTCATGTGGGGGGCGGCTGCACGCATGTGTACTATTTGGCAAACGCTCTTGCGGAGCGTGGGCATGAGGTTCATGTGCTATTTTCCGAGGACGCATATCGCTTGATTAGAAAGCCTGGTGTTAAAAAGGACTACCCTAACCATCAGAATGTGGTTTTGCATAATATTCGCACGACTCTTGGAAGGTATGGTCCCCTTCATTCCTATGTTTTTGGTGGTATGCCTTTGAGTTCGGGCGCGAGGAAGGTTTTCGCGCAGGATTTTGATGTCATTCACTATCACAATATTTCCTTGCTCGGTCCTCAGATCTTCTTTTGGGGTGACGCGCCAAAATTGTATACGGCCCATGATCACTGGCTCACGTGCGGAATGAACGATTTTTTTGAGAGCGGCAGGATTTGCTCAAAATCCGTTAGTCCCGAGACGTGTGCGGTGTGTATGTTGAAGAACCATCGTCCGGTGCAAATCTGGCGATTTACGGATGTATTGAGGCGTGGTTTGTCCCATATCCACACAATAATCGCCCCATCCGATTACATCAAGCAGTTTTATATGCGTCAGGGAATCAAGAATACTATTGTCGTCCTACCAAACTTTATCCATGGTCCAAAAAGTATCGCCAAGCATGATGCTCCTCTCCACCCGTTCTTCCTTTTTGTGGGGATGCTGCAGAGAGGGAAAGGTGTCTGGTCGCTGATTCGTGCGTTTTGTAAAATGCCCGATCAGCGTCTGTACATGGCAGGGACTGGTGTTCTCGAGAACGAGATAAAGTCGTACCTTCGGAAAAATAGGATTGCGAACATTCATCTGCTTGGATTTCTGAATCAATCTGATCTTTTTGCTTGGTACTCCATGGCGGAAGCGTTGGTGCTCTCTTCTGAGTGTCCAGACAATTGTCCGAACACCATCCTCGAAGCGTATTCCATGGGCATCCCTGCGATTGGTCCTGCCATTGGAGGGATTCCTGACTTGATTCGCCAAGTTGACAGCAATCTCATCTTCAAATACAAGGATATGGGGGATTTGCAGCGCGTGATCCGTTCATTTGACAAAAGGAAATACAGCGCGCATGAGCTCCAGGCGCTGTGGGTGCGCAGGTTTTCTGCGGATAGTTACCTGCCGGCGTATCTGGATATTATCGAGAGTGTGCGAACGCCCCGCGAGCATGCTGCGGTGCAAGTTTCCCATGTTGTGTCATCGTAGCTTGGCATACTTGCTAAACCTTTGTCACTGTTTTTGTTATTGTCTGTGATATTGTTTATATAGTCGTCTTCTTTGGGCTCTCTTGGGGGGGTTGTTATGAACAAAGGAATTCTACTAGGATTCGTGGTGTTTGTAGTACTGGGCGGTGTGTATGCAGACGACGTTCCAGAACTTGCCGAAGTGTCTGGTGAGACCGTAGAGGACATATCAGATACCGACGGTGAACCGAAAGGTCAGGACAATGACTGGAACTACTGGTCGAGTGCGCCGAATATGTATGCAATTCCGACGGGGAATGTGGGCATCGGCACGAACCAGCCAAAGAACAAGGTAGAGATCAAGGGTTCATCATCGTCTTCCGAAGCACGGTTGAATCTGATCGGGTACTGGAATCCTGAAATTTTTTTGACGACGAGGTTTGAGCAGGCTGATGGCAAGATCCATTTCCGATTGAAAGATTCTGACAGATTCGTTGTGTTCTATGACGGTTCTGAAAACAAGCTAAAGGTGAGTGGTGCTCAGGCAGAACTGGCGGCATTGACAAATGCGGGATACTTTGGTATCGGGGTTTCAAATCCCGCTGAGTGTCTGGATGTGGCAGGTACTGTGAAATCCACTGGTTTCGTGATGCCGACTGGTGCCTCGCAAGGTTTTGTATTGACTTCTGATAGTGAGGGGAAGGGTACGTGGCAGCCGGTAGAACAAAGTACAACTGCTGTTGGGCGGTGGGTGCATAGCCCCACGCGTCAGGGTCCTGGCCCCTACATCTGGGATATGCAGGACTTCAACATAGATCCATCCACGTTTGCCTGGGAGCAGGGTCAGGAATTCATCACGATACAAAAAGAAGGGTACTACGAGGTGTTTGTAAACGTTGTTGTTTCGGACCTATCAGATGTTGAGCGCACAGAAGTCGAGCTGCGAAGGAACACAGGGAGTGTTCAGAATAGCCTCGGCTACGGCGTGAGGAACGCGACGAGCGGCCTCACCTATTATGACCATCAGTTTTCGACGATCACGTGGTACCAGCCGGGTGACCAATTGTCTGTCCACAGCGTTACTCCAGGAACGAATAGGTATGGCAACATGTTTTGGTCAACACTTGCTGTTCACAAGATTAGTGATATAATCTGATGAAGGTAATGAGTCGATCCTGCTCGTGCGCAAGAGATGGTAGAGGATCAAGAAAGTTTAAAAAACTGGACTTCGGGGGAGGGCGATGAGGTATACTGAGATGAAGACAACTCGTGCACTGCTTGCCGCAAGTATGGTGCTCTCTCTATCCATTATTGGTTTTCTTGGTATTCGGGGGGGATATTTTGTACTGTGGTCCGCAATCCTCTGTGTTGGTCTTACTGGTTTGACTTGCGGAATATATTTGGCTCTGCAGCGAGGAATGCCGCGCTATATCTGGATTATCTGTTTTGTCGTCGTGGTCGTTGCGATTGCGCTCGCGTATCTGTTCTGGCCTTTTCGGTATGATGTCGAGATCCAGAATTCCCTCGAAAATCCAATCCTTGCGAGGATCACGTTGCAGGATGACCAGAACCGTACGGTGTTCAATGGCACGAGGGGCGTTCTCAATTTAACGTTGTGGAAGGGTTCGTATCATGTCGTTGTGCATTCGGTTGGGTTTGTGCCAAAAGAGTACCAGGTTTCCGTGCCCTTCGGCATCAGGTGGAATAGGATTGTCCGACAGGTGGTCGTGCTTGATCCTAAGTATATTGATCTCGCTGCATTCGAGTTCCATGATCCGACAACGTATCTCAATCTTTCCCCTTCATTGTCCGTTCGCGGTAGGAATGTCCTTGGCGAGTTGGTTTCGGAGGTATATCCGTCGCCTCAACTTCTGATGTACGGTGATTACTTCATTCATGCAGAAGACGGTCTCTTTTCCTCTGACGTGGAATTTCACGGTGATGCTTTTCTGGTGGACGGTCTAGTTTCAAGGAATGTTATTCTTGATCCTGGTGACCAGTTTCTTATTCTTTCTGATAATGAAGCCGGATACGTGCAGAATTTTTTGCATGACTATCTGAATTTCTCCGCAAGGAATCTTTTGGATGAGGACGACCTCGGGTTTCCGGATCAATTCTATCTGTTCCAGAGGGATGAGGTACTCTCTCCTGGTAAGATGCTTTTCCTCTGGTGCGAAATCATGACCTATGATGCAATGAATGTGTCGGTTCGTACATTCTTCATTCCAAGGGATCAGGTGTTTGTCGAGGGAGCTGCTGTTCCTAGCGTCGGCGACTGCTATCGGTCAGTATTATCGGGGGCGATCCCTCGTTCGATCGGTGATGCTGATATTACTGATCTAGTCGTGCGGGATATCCTCGGTTCCTCATCGTTCTCTTTTGTTCTTCCTGATCTGAATCATGCCAAGCGCAGGCTCGACATTGCCTTCTCTTTTGACATCGAATCCGGAAGATATGTTTCTGACATTGCAGCATCGGGAGCCCTCTCGCCCTGCACTGACGCGAACTATTCGCTTGGCCTTGCGGATGATGAACTTCTGTGCTCTAGTCCTGCGATTGTTGCCTGGATGTCCCCTCGTGCGTCCCCGTATCTTCATGATGAGTTCCCGTATCCTCAGGTTTCAGGTCTGCTCGGATTTCGAGAGATTGTTGGGTATTCCGAGCGTTATGGTATCCCAACCACAAATTATTTTACAAAGAAAGACTTGCTCGCGTTTGCGATCCTTGATCCTGTGCTTGTTGATCGCTCAAAAGCACTAGTGCAGAATGGTTTGATGGAAGTTGGTTCGCATACAAGGTATCATACGAACTTGAATCTTGTGGGTCCTGAACTCGGTCGGCGTGAGATCTATGAATCAAAGATCTTTCTTGAGGAATTCTTTAACACGACAGTGTACGGGTTCAGGGCACCATACTTGAGTGTGCTTGGTTCTGAAGATGCGTATGCAAGGACGCTCTGGGAGCTCGGATTTTCGTATTATTCACAGTCCTCCCCATATGCCGGGAGAGTTTCCTGGTATCCGATCGTGCATAAGCCTTGGAGCGGTGGGAGCTATGGTGGTCCCCTGTCGCTGCATGACGTAAAGGAGATGATCAAGTACCGCTCGTACATCATCACGCTCGACCATCCGTGGAACATCTATTACCGTGATGGTCCCGTGCTCGTCGAGGATCCTTCCCTTCCGGATCATTATCGTGCGGAAATCCTGACCGCGATTTCAAATGGCGCCATCCCCACGACCGTGAGGGAGTTAGAACTGGATCCGCTTGTATAATCCTTCTGTGGCGAGTGCCGACGGTAGCTTTAAAAATGATGAGCGACTCTCAAGTAATATGGTTCCGATGTACCTCAAGGATGGCTTGGCAGCGCTCCTGAGAGAGACGTCCGTTGATCAGATTGGTGTTGTTGAGGTAGTCTCAACATCAAGGTTTGGAATGAATGGCGAGCTCTGGAAACCGCAGTACGCTGATCTGATTTCGCCAGCTATTCCAAGAGAAAGGGTGTACCCATACATTCCTCCCGTAAGTGTTGGCTCGGTTGCTTTGGTATTGCCCATGATTAAAAGTATGGCAGACAGGATGCCTACAGCTGCGCTTGTTGCGTACCATATGCTTGGTGACCGGCGGAGAAGGGAAGAGTGTATTCCGCACATCACCGATCCTTCCCTTGTCTATGTTATTGCAGATGATCTCTGGGAGTCTGGTAGTACCATGCGTCGTGCGCATGACATGCTACGTAGGCAAGGTGTTGGCGAAGGTTCCGTCTGGTATTTTGTCGGTGACATCCTCAGTGTGCAGTCCGATCAATGGAACTATCTTGATAGGCCTTCTGCGTTTGCTGGCTGCTCCACGACGAGATCGTTTCCTGGATTGTAATAAGTCTTCTCAATGTACCATGATCTTTACGGCGCTAGCATGAATTTTATCCGTACGTCCTTGTTGATCCCGGTGTACTTGATGTTGAATGGTGTCGTGTCAAGGAGGAACTCTGATGTGACGCCTGCGTCGCTTACCGTTACTGGGAAGCTGATGTCGTGTGTTACTCCGTGGAACGTGAGCTTTCCACTTGCCGTTCCTTCGTTGATGCTCATCGTCTCAAATACGATTTCCGGGTACAGTGCGACGTCGAAGAAATCTTCCGTCTTCAGGTGAGCGTCGAGTCGTTCGATGGTTGTGTTCACACTGCCTGCGTTGATCGTTCCTGTGAATCCTTTGATCGTCTCGCCTTCATAGAGGAGTGTTCCTTCCCATTCTTCGAATGTTCCGATGTGTGATTTTCCCGGCCCGTATCCTTCGAACTCAAACGAACTGAGTGTCATGTCCGCCGGCTTGTTTTGTGTCGCGGAGAGTGTCTCTGCTGGTGTTGTGCTGATCTGTGCGCGCGGAACATCTGATGGTGGTTGCGCGCAGCTGGCAAGTGCCAGAATGGCTAGTATGCCAAATAGTATTGTGTATCTCATGCAGTGTGAAGAAGAAAATCCATTTTTAAGGATGTGCTTTAATCTTAAACTTTTTTCTCCATGTATCCTGTCTTGCCGCACGTTCTTCGATCCTTGTGCTCGGCGAGGAAGTCTCCTGGTGACTTTGGAGAGTACTTGTTCTTGCGCACGACTTTGTCTCCCTGTACTTGGTAGAGTTTCCAGAGTTGTCGTGATTTGCCGCCTTTCTTGCCTTTTGCTCCTTCTTTTGCCATGGTGACGAAGAGTCTGCCGGCGATTTATATAGTTTGTGCTCCAGGTCAGTATCCATAATACGTATCTATATAGAAAATAAAGACTGCAAAAAAATCCCCCAGCACCAGGGGTGTGAAGGATTTTTTTGGCGAGTGCTGGAGCGTGCCGTCACTTGCTTGGCGCATGTTCAATAATGTAGTTGCCCATCTTGTCGTTCCTCACGCTGATCGTGTACTTTCCACCGTGGTATGCCGTGAATGTGATGATCACTGCGTCTTCCGTAGTGACTGCAC
Organism: uncultured Methanosarcinales archaeon; assembly: GCA_964455675.1. Taxonomy (GTDB): domain Archaea; phylum Nanobdellota; class Nanobdellia; order Woesearchaeales; family CAYVYK01; genus CAYVYK01. The sequence goes on along the minus strand of CAYVYK010000009.1, from coordinate 52,987 downwards.
TTCCTTCTCCTGCGATGAGGATGTACCCGATCGGGTGCGGGCCTTGGGTGATATTGCCCTCAAGGTCGATGAGCAGTTTTTCACCTTTGTATTTGGGAGTGGTCTTTAAGGCGGCGATTCCTTTCTTCAGTGCCTTGATGTCGTCCGCGTCGTCCTTGGAGAGGAATTGGATAGTCTTTGTGCTAACCTTCCCCTCGTTCCATGCAGCGGTGTCGATAGGGAACAGTGTCTTGAATCTCGCGTTTTCCCGCACTCTGGCGATCGATGGCAGGAGGATGGAGATCAGCAGGCACACAATTGCGATTGGTACAAGGAGTTCTTGTTGGTGTCCTCTGCGAAGGTGGTTCATGATGGTTTCTCCTAATGGTTCTGGTGTAGGAATATCTGATGAGTTTCTCACGAAGCTCATACGTTCCGTCTATGGCCTAATCTAGAATGAGTCTTTCGTTCGTTCTACCGGTGCTCTTGATGTGAGTAGTGTTTCCGGCCCTTTCCCGCGGACTGCGCTCAAGATTGTGGGTGAGGAAGCCCTGTGGAATTGGTTTGTCCGCATATGCGGTGGTGATGGAGTTGTGTAAGGAGTGCTCGGAAATGGCTGTCTTGTTATTAATGTTTTCTTGGACGATCAATGTCTGGTGATCTATCCGCCCTGTTCATGATTTTTGCGATGATCGCCGAGATATAGAAGCTCTGCTCGATGTCATACACGCCCATGATTCTGTGCGAGATGTAGATCGTAAGGACGATCAATCCGTTTCCAAGGATTCCGGAAAGGGACATCAGCGCGTCCCCAATCCCTCGAAAGAACGATACTCCGGATAATGCTGTCGTGATGACTGACGAGAAGAGCAGTGCGTACAGTGCGATCATCACCCAGAATACTTGGTATTTTTTCCGTGTTGCCCGTTCAAGTCCGTTGCGTAGTTCTTGGTGCTTCATGTCAAGGAATGCTTTCTCAAGCTTGTGTCTAGCTAGGAAGACCTGGAACCTCTGGTATCGTTCAATTCTTGGGAGTATCTTCATAACCGTGTCAAAAGGAAGTGTACTTTTTAACTTTTTCGTCACGGTATAGAGAAAAGGGGGGGAAACAAGGTATATATAGCGATAAGTTCTTCCCCTGCGGTATGTCTCGGGCAAGATCGCGAAGGGAGAGTAAGTACACGTCCTACCATCGCTGGTTTCCGTTCGTTTTTTTGTTGCTCCTTTGGGTTGTGGTGGTGTGGATTAAGTCCGCCCATGTCTTTCTTGAGGATTCGTATGAGAACAATGATTATTATTTCGCGAGTATCATGACGGAGGGAAAGAGTCCCTACATTGATTTTTTTACGGATGAGATGCCCGTCAAGTTTTATATTTTTTCGTGGCTGTATGGTATCGTAGGCTTCAATATTACAGTGTTCAAGCTTCTTCCGCTCATCATCGTGCTGCTCTCTTCGCTCTTCATTTTTTTATCCTTGTCGGCCGTTTTCAAGGATCGTTGGGCTGGTCTTCTCGGTGCGGGGCTGTACGTGCTGAGTTTTAAGGTGCTTCTTGATGCGACAAATCCTGCCGCAGTGCAGTTTGCGGTGTTCTTCGTATCCCTCGGTGCGTTTTTGTTGTTGCGTTTTGATTCATATTTTTGGTCGTCGGTTTGCTTTTCTCTTGCGTTCTTGGCAAGGATTGATTTTTTTGTTCCTCTGGTCCTTCTTGTCATCTATGGGTACTGGAATTCTCGGAAAGTCGGTTTCCGCAACGTCCTCTATGGAGCGGGAGTTGGATTTGTGCTTCCATTCCTTGCGTGTATCCTCCTGTGGGGGTATGCTTTTGTGTACCCTGCCGTTATCTACCCATTCCAGTTGCGCTTCCTTGCGGGCCAGCCTCTCGAGGACAAGCTTATCGCCCTGCTGAAATTTCATATTCCTTTGCTTGCGGGAGTGGTGTTGTATCTTGTGACGAAAAAGAATCGCGCCGTCTCAATGCTTGCTATTGCAGGCGTGCTCCAGTTTGCGGTTTCGTTGTTCATTGGAATTTTTCTAAGCTCGAATATTCTCTCCTCCATTCCTCTTATTGCTCTATCATCTGGCGCTGGCTGGATGAATCTATTCAATCTCTTGAAGAAGAAGGATGCACGGCCCCTGCTCGTGCTTGGGCTTTTGTTTGTCTGTTTCATCCTGGCGCGGGTCTCGCTCGAGCGTACCTACGACTTTCGAAAGTATCCTGACATCTCTTCCTGGGCGGATCACATTCGATTGAATTCGGAGCCTGATGAGGAGATCTATGGTTTCAGCACTCTTGTTCCGCTTCTCGCACTGAAGGCAAATAGGTCCGTGTATCAGAATTGGCCGAACGTACGGTCCGATATGTTTTCGTCAGGAATCATTGAGAGGGAGGCTTGGTTGCGTCAGCTCTACTTTGATCCTCCTGCCTTTGTTGTAATCCAGTCACCTGGATTATTTGACGATGATCCTGATATCTATAAGTTCCTCAAAGAAAAATGCAGTCCAGAGATGAGTGGCTGGATTGACAGTGGCACAAAGTACTACTTGTTTAGGTGTTCTTCTTCCTGATGCGCCGCCATCCTTCGAGAAGGAGAATTCCGATGCATCCTCCAAGGAGGTTGTTGAACATGTCTTTCTGCGTGTCCCATTCGTCAATGTCTCCTGCGCCAACGAAGAGGACTCCTTCTCCTTTTCCTACGACGAGCGCTCCGCCATATTCAAAGAGTTCATGGAATGCAGCGATGGCGAGAATGATGATGAGTACTTGCACATAGATCGCTGCTTTTGGCCATGTGACATGGGACTCCATCGCTCGTACGAAGATAAATGCTAGGATGAGCCCTGCGTAGATGTGGACCCAATAGTCATATTCCATTCCGAGGGGGAACATGGTATAGGTTCTGAATGTTCCGAGGTTGTGGAGGATGAGCATGAGTGAGAACATCGCGTAGTGCACTGCTATGAGATTGAGTTGTTTCTGGTAGAGGAATACTGCGATCATGAGGAGCATGATGAAGATGAAGTCCCACTTGTAATGCGAGTCTGTCGTGATTGAGTATAGTTCAAGTCCGATGAAGATGGCTGTAGAGAATGCAAGAATGATGATGTTCCAGGCTTTCTGGTCCGGCATACTTGTCTTTGGCCGCTATTTGCCTATTTAAGAATTGTGGTTCAATCGATCTTGGGTAGTGGGAGTTTGCCGTCTAGGAAGGTCGTGGCTTCGAGGTATGGCCCGATGCTTCTGTCAGTATGGATGTTGTACATCAGTCGCGCGACAAGCGGCGCTGTTGGGAATGGTACGCAGTAATCCCTCGGTACCGGCATCGTGTCTGCGTGAAAGACATATCTGCAATACCCCTGTGCATGCATATCATCAAGTTCCGCGAGCCGAGTTGCTTCGGGGTGTGTCATGACCCAGCTTACATCTTTGAGCTTGAGCTCCTTGCGCACGAAGTTGGTTGCCTGTCCTGCTGTTCCTCCGCTTCCAAGGATATCATCAAAGAGTAGAGCGTCCTTCCCGGCGATGTCCGCGCCTGATCCTTTGTAGAATGCCTCAAGGCGCGTTTCCGTCGGTCCAATGCGAACCTTGTCCATGGTGATGCGGTCTAGGCCTGTGAGTGCGGACAGGCGTGCTCCTGCTCGCTTTGCCATTCCTGTGTCTGGCAGGAGGATGACTGCATTTTCGAGAAGTTCAGGATGGTTTTTCTTGAGATAATCCACGCACATCGCGTACACTCCGATGCTGACAAGGCTGATGTTGACTTGCTGATAGTAGCCTGGTATCTGGTTCGCGTGAACATCAAGGCAGAAAGCGTCCATGTGCTGGCGGTGCGTCACTCCTTCGAGTTGCTGGCAGAAGAGTGCCGCGTCAATCGAATCTCTTCCCTCGATTGTGTCTTTGCGTTGCGCGTATGCGTATGGTGTGACAAGTGATAGTCTTTTTACTCCTGCGTTTTTGAGGGCCGCGATGCTTTGGAGGAATTCCTCCTTGTTTCGTGGCGCGGTGAGGCGTGTTCGCTCGCGGTTGGTGATTTCTGCGACGATCGCGTCCATCTCCACCTGCGTTTTTGGAAGTGAGTACTGGTGATTGTCTTGTGGCGGTGCTGGGAACCATTGGACGAGAAATGCGTCTTCCCCTCGTACTCCTTCCTTGATGCGTGTCGTGATGAACGTCGCGGGGAACTCTTTTACCTCAGGTACTTTGAACTGCACGTGTGGTTCGTGCATCGTGAATCCTTCACGTCCTTTGTTTTCCTCATCAATGATTGTGTTGAGGCATTTCACGAGCCGAGAAGCGTAGTGGACTCCGTTCGTGCATGCGTACACGGTCAGGCGTCCGTTTGGATTCATATTGTATGAGAATTCAACATGCTATAAAAATCCGTTGCGATTATCTCGTCACTTCCTTGGGACGAGAAAATAGGATGTCCGGAGCGCACGTGTATTTGTACTCAATGATTGGCAGGAGGAGTTCGTATTCTGTTATTTGCTCGGCAAAGAGGCTGCGGAGTCTTGATATTGTCTCATAGAGTTCTCTCTCTGCCTTCATCGCAGGTACGCAAACATACAGGAGAAGATTGTACTTGCCAACGGTTTTCACGGCCCAAAGGATATGGGGGTACGTCGTGAGGAATGTGCGCAGTGTTGCCTCGCGCTTGGCATCGAGAGGCCTGACATGGAGGAGCATCGTGTATACGGTGTATCCCATGGCTCCGTAGCTGATGACTGGCTGGTACGCGCGTATGATTCCTGCTGCATGCATTTTCTTGAGGCGATAGCTGACTGTGTCAGCTGACATTTCTGTTTCCTGTCCGATCTTGAGGAGTGGTTTTTCGGCGTTCGTTCTGATAGTCTTGAGGATGCGCATGTCTTTTTCGTCGCAAGTGTAGGGTTCAAATGCGGGTTCAATCGGTAGTGGCTGCTTGAGGAAGCTATTTGGGAATGCTGCGGTGCGGTATGCTGCTGAATTGACGAGGATATCGTAGCTTTGGAGGTGTGTTCCAAGAATGCCTGCGATATCAGTGAGCTGCCTGTCGAATTCATATACGTCATGTGCGATGACGGATACGTCAAGATCATATCGCCCGTTGTATTTGAGCACTGCCCGAACGTAGGGGAGTGCGGAGATGTGTGCTATGATCCCCGTTTCAGGGAGGGGATTTTTGAGTCGGAAAAAGATGTGGTATGACTGATACCCGAATTTGGCGACATCGATGAATGTCTGTGCATGAAAGATCACTTTCTTGCTGCGTAACCCTCTGAGGCGGTAATCCACCTTGTCGCGTGATACTTTGACACGCTTTGCGATAGCAGAGAGTGGCATTCGGGCGTTTTGGCCAATAATGTTGAGGATTTGGCGGTCTTTCTCGTCGATCTTTACTGGCTGTGGGTGCCGCTCGAGTGGCCCAAGGTCGGGTAAGAACCACATGAGCCTAATATTCCGCAATATACATATAAATATTACGGAAAAAACGGGAAAAACGATCAGATCTTTCTAATATTCATAACCACACATATTCTAATGTGATGACTCATGGACCGCCGCCTCCAAAGCATTCGAGAATTTGCGTTGGAAAGAATGCCAAATCTTCCCTATCATAATCCTTGGCATATGGATGACATGGTGCGCGCCGCTTTGGATCTAGCGCAAAGAGAAGGTTGCTCCTCCTATGAATGCCATCTCCTTGCAGGTGGTGGATACGTGCACGATCTCGTGTATGTTCCAGGAGCAACAGATAATGAGGAACAGAGCGTTGTGATGGCGCGTCCGTATCTCGCTTCGCTCGGGTACTCTCCGTACGAGATAGACGAGGAATCTGGCCTTGTGCTTGCGACGAAAAACCCGACCCATCCCAAAAGTAAACTTGAGATGATCATGTGTGATGCCGACCTTGACAATCTCGGCCGTGATGACTTTTTCGCTCGGTGCGAGAACCTCCGCGAGGAATTCAAGGTGGAGGATCGCGCGCAGTGGTACAGGCAAACGCTTGGTTTCCTCGAGAATCACAAGTATTACACTGCTTCAGCAAGGGCCCTGCGTGGTCCTGGATTGGAAGCCAACATCAGAGCCGTGCGTCGGCTGGTAGGTGAGAACAATGGGGCATACCGTACTTAGTTGGGGTGTCTACGACACGCCGTATGAAGCATCCAGGGAATCGTTTGGGTCTGTCGGTAGCATTCTTGCCGATGAGGGCGTCGTTGTTACGTACGATGACCGCTCCTCACAATATCGTGGTACCTATCAGGACGCGAGCTTTTCAATGTACATTGACAGGCGTCCTGATCCGATGCTGCACTCCGGTCTCCAAAAGGTGGATGGCACTTTCATCGAGGCGCTCTGGTCGTTCGACCGCTGCTTCAGTGAGCCGGAATACAAGGAGAAGCGCAAGGAGCTCGATCGCTTGCTGGAACGCGTTGTTGATGCGCTGAAAGGGATATGAGAGCATGGTATCCCTTGAGGATCGCATAACTTCCGTGAGGAATGTGGGCTGGACACTGGGCAATTATTGTGATGCGCGCTGCAAGCACTGTTATTCGTGGAAGGTTCGGCGTGGTTCGAGCTCGCTCACTATTCCTGAGATTGACCGCATCGTCAGCCAACTGTCAAGTATAGATGTCCATACCGTTAATCTTGGCGGGAATGAGCCGATATTTACCGATGGCCCTGACATGGGCAAGAGTACACTTCCCTACATCGTGCGTAGCGTGCACCGTGCAGGGATCGTGCTCGGTATCACGACGTATGGGGTTACCGCAACAGAGCTTCACCGTCGTGATCCTGCAGCCTTTGCGCTGGTGAATGATTGGGACATCTCGTTAGACTCGCCCTTTCGTGAGGAGCATGATCGCAATCGGGGCGCGGGTATTTTCAACCGTGCGACTGCCGCGTTGAAACTTTGCAAGGATAAGAGAAAGCCGCACAGCATAATCATGTGTGCGATGAATTGGAACACGACTCCAAGGCATCTTGACGGGCTGCTTGATCTTGCCAGAGAATACGACGCTGAATTGAGGATAAACTCCCTGCGGCCGACCGAAAATCACCATCTGGCGCTGCTCCCTTCCGTCCAGCAGTTTTATGACTGTTTTGAGTACCTTGCGCGTCATACGGATCTTGCTGTCCTGAATGAGTCCGTGCTGGGGGTGCTTTGTGGTTATGACACGCATGGCTGCCCCTGCGGCACGACTTCCATGCGCATTCATTCCAAGACTCCTGATGGCAAAGTGCCGGTATCGCCATGTATCTATTTGCATGCGTACAAGACGGGCGATCTTCTTACAGAGGACATCAATGACATCATTGCGTCCGAGGAGTTTCGCGCATTACGCAAACGTAATATTTCTCTTCCCGCGTCGTGCAACGATATGGCGTGCGAGTACCGTCCATCTTGTAGGGGCGGCTGCGCTGCGCGCGCCGTGCTCATGAATGGCTCCCTTGATCGCGAGGATCCGTACTGTGTGAAGATGGCCCAACGCGCTGGCATCCATCTTCCCATCCTCCCAAAGATTGTTCCTTCGCACGATGGCGTGCGTGTGCATGAGAACTACTTGTGCACGTACATTGGAAAGCCGAGGGAGTGATCGCCATGCGCGATGTGAAGACCGTGTCCGTGAACCTGACTGACCGATGCAATTACCGCTGTTCGCACTGCCTATTGCGTGGTCGCTCTTCCGCAGAGCTCCCTGCATCGGCAATCATGGAGTTGCTTGGGGATGCGCGTTCCATTGGCGCCTCCGTTGTGGAGTTCTCAGGAGGTGAGCCTACGCTTCGTTCCGACCTATCGGAAATAGTGTCGGCCGCGCATGATCTGGGCTATCGCACGAAGCTCGTCTCCAATGGATATTTGCTCACTCCCCATGCAATTGATAATCTCCTCTCGGCAGGTCTTGACCATCTTGCGATTAGCATCGACGGTTCTACAGCTGAAGTCCATGGTTTGCTGCATCAAGGCCCCCCTAGGGCTTTTGAGCATGCGATAATTGCTGTGCGTTACGCTGCCGCTGCTGGCATGTTCGTGAAGGTCAACTCCGTTGTGCATGAGGGTAATCTCTATGATCTGCCAAATCTTTCCCGCCTTTGCGAGAAGCTCGGAGCGCGTGAGCACCGTATCTGCTATCTCACGTTGCCCTCGCGAGATATTCCTGTGCGAAAGGTTCCTCCGCTTGACTGGCTTGGAATTGTCCGGTCATGGATGATACCTGAAATACCAGTGTATGTTGGTATTCCATTCATCGAGGAGAATCATCGAGCAAAGACTTCTTGCCTTCTGGATGATGCACTCCCTCTTCAGGTGATGCCTGCAGGCGATCTGTACGGATGCATCATGCTCGTGGATCGTGACCTGCCAGTCCGCTCCCTTGCCGATATGCATGCAAATCCATGCGCCCTGTATCATGAAGTGGCTCCTCTTGGCTATCGTTCGGTTTGTCCTTTGCGAAAATTCTCGCTCACGGAGGTTCGGTATGATCCTCGTTCTTGAGGGTGTTGATGGCTCGGGTAAGTCGTCCATTGCAGCTCAACTGGCGCGCCTCATTCCTCGTTCTGTTATCATTCGGGGGCTCTCCGTCCCGAAGATTATGAGTTGGTGCCCAAGGCCTCTGGCGTATAGGCTTCATGTGTTGCACCTGGCGCTCTACCGCATTCCTCATGCACAGCGCGCGGGGACAACAGTCATCCTTGATCGTTACATCCAATCTCTCCAGACGTACCCCAAGTATCGTCGCTGCTGGATACTGTCAAGGATAGTGCCAAAACCCACAGTCTTCATTCTCCTCACGGTAAGCGCGTCAGAATGTGCGCAAAGGCTTGCTCGCTCCCCGGACAATCCTTACCACCGCTCGCTCTTGGCAAATCCACGCCTCCTCTACGGTAGGATGCGTGCGTATGAACTTCTCTTTCAAGAATTCCAAGGTTGCAAACTAAATATTGATACATCCAATCAAGGCTCTCGTCAATCTGCAGAACTCATCATGCAACATCTGAAATCATGCCACGTTGTATCCCCACCATCTCCAGACGATCAATGACGTGCAGCAAACAGAGAACGCACAATCACGCTGAGCAGAGCCGTCATTAAAGCGAACGCTTTAAGACGGCGTCCAAAGTCGGGCGACCGACGGGAGCCCGACCGTCCTGCTCTATTATTAGAAATATTAAACATATCAAACCATTATCTTAAGCACAAATCTTTTATCTCCATACCAAGAAGAACCCTATATGGACACCTTCGCCCACGCCCTCTGGTCATATATCATCTTTCATAACTCAGAATTCGTATGGTACGCTGTCCTTGCAGGAATACTGCCCGACGTTCTCTCCTGGGGAATTTATATGGTTGTGGGATTCTACCAGCATAAAGGAAAGAAATGGGGTAAGCCAGACATAAAGAGTATTCCGAGGTGGGTGTTCACTCTCTATGGAATTACGCACAGTATCTTTTCGATGATCCTCGTGTTCACGATCACTTCAATACTCTTGGGAGAATTTCCCTACTTCCTCCTTGCCTGGCCTATTCACGTACTGATTGACATTCCAACGCATTCGCGAGACTTCTTGCCAACTCCCTTTCTTTGGCCCGTCTCTGACTGGAAGTTTCCTGGTTTCAGCTGGGGTCAGAAGTGGTTTATGATCGTGAACTATTCGCTGCTTGTGATTGCGTTCTTAATCTTGCTCTGGCCGTGAGAAATCTTTCTTGTAATCTCGTGTTACTTCATCCCAGAGTCCGAGCTTTCTCGCTCCCTGGTCAAATCCAAATCCTAGCGCAGCTCCCGCGAGTATTCCTAAGACTCCATAGAGCACGACCATTCCTGCACGGTACTGTTCCATGTCAAAACCTCTGCCGAAGTTCTGGCCATACAGGTCAATGGTTTGGTTTCTGATTTCAAGTGCTGCTTGTTCAGGATCAAGTTGTGCATTCGGATGCGGCCTGAGCATGTACTCGATGAATCCTGTGATCTTCTTATGAAGTTCTGGCATGTTCTGCTGGGTGAACAATAATCCCTTAGTCACAGCATCAACGCTTGCGAGATACTGTTGCGCATGGGTGCGTGCTCGCGCTGCGGTCTGGAATTCCATAGGTCCACTGTCCGAGTGACTTCGTGTTTTGTACTGGTCACCGTGCGCGGTGTTCTTATGGACGCGCCATACATTCGCATCGTCCCCAAGTTCCCCAAAAGGCCTCGCGAGGAATCCTGCGTACTGTTGCACGTTTGATCCTTGATTCCAGGTGTTTGCGAGCTTAAGGAGCTCGTCTTCCGCGAGTGTTTCTCCGTCGTCCATCTTTCTGCTCGCTTGCATTGCCTCATAGTTCTCGCGCTGTACTCTTGATGCGGTTCTCATGTTGATCGCAAGCGAGAAATCTGCGAAGTCGCTCAGCAGAATGTCAAGTGTCCGTGACGCTGCTTCTCCTGAGTCTTTGTTGTACTGGTATGTGTGGGTGGTATCGTCGTAGACTTGCACCGTGTAAAACTCCGTGCTGTATGAAACGTTTCCTTTTGAGTCGCGATGGCTGACGGTGCGTGTCCGTAGTTCCGTGTGATAATTGTCGTGGTGTGAATCATTCCAGGATCTTCCTAACTGCTGCTCTGCTTCCGAGACTATTGGCTTAGCTGTCGTGAGTGGCGAGAGTGTATGCAGTGCTTCTCCAGCATCAAGCGGTACGCTCTCCATAAAGTCCGCAATGTTGTGTCGATATTGCCGTGTGGTCATTCCCTTTTCGAGTTCTTCTGCAAACTTCTTGTATGCTCCTTCGGGAGATGTGCTGTACTTCCATGCACTGTTCCATGACTCCATGACTTTCATAACAAGGTCATTGAGCCCTGCATGATAGCGAGTGAATAGGTCAAGTTCTTTTCCTTCCGTTCGTGCGGCATCTTCAAGCTGCCCTATTTCAGAAAACGCAAGCGGCACGGTTTTTTCTCGGTTGCTCTCGAGCTTGTGCCCGACAACAAATCCTGCTGATCCGACCGCGAGAGCTCCAACAAGAACTTCAACGGGTGTGTCATGCAATACTTTGCGAATGCCTCGCGCTACGCTTCGGTACATATCCCCAATTCCCATGTCCGTCGGTAATACGGGGGTTGCTTATAAAGGTATCGGTCTGTAACTACTAAGAAGTGAAGTCAATCACCCGTCATGGGATCCGCAGAATTACTTCCTAAGTACTTGCTCGCGTATATCTTTCACGATCCCTTCAATCATCGCTTGGTATGTGCAAGAGGGAAGGCTAAGTTGCGCGAGCTTACTAAGATTTTCTTCAAATACTGGGGATGTATCTCGATTGTTGACGGGTGTCGCAATAATGGTGAAATGCGAGAGAATGTCGCGCGCAAGCTCATAGCGGGAAGTAATCTCAGGAACGCTTACAGGAATCGTCTCATTGTGTATCCTGCCCTCAAGACATATCTGCACGACATCAGAAAGATGTGTGAGCCACGTCGGCTGGAATCGCCATGAGGTATCATATTCTGCTTTTGTCCCGTTTGTGATATTCTGTAGGATCCTGTTGAAAGGTCGGTCATTGTGTGTATTTGGGCTATATCCAACAATAAGAGAAGGTCGTAGGATGACATAATCCGTCGAATTTTTTACGAGTTCCTCGCCCATCCGTTTTGTCCTGCCATAAAGTGTGGTTGGTGCTATGGCGGCAAATGATGAGATATAGATAAGCCTAGCGTGTACTGCTTTTGCAGCGTCGACAATATTCTTCGTGCCCTCTGCGTTGATCATACTCGCCATATCAGGATGTTGATCGCACCAATTGCTGCTTGCATTTGCGGCGACGTGTATTATCACCTCGGGACGGACGTGTGCCGCGAGGGCAAGAACGTCATCGCGCTTTGTGATATCGAGCCTGTGCAACTCGGGAAAGAAAGGATTGGAATAGAATGTGCCAACAACATGATGGCCCTTCAGATCCTGATAGAATTTTGCACCGACATAGCTGCTCGCGCCCGTGAGGAGGATTCGCATAGGAATGCAGGAGGCAATGGGGATTAATAAACTTGTGGAAATGCTTGTTGCACAGCATCTTTTTATAGATCAAATCCTCCTCCATTCTAATGTGCGGCCGTTTCTCCCTGACAATGGTCGAGAAAGAGCTCTTAAGGGAGCGTTTTCACGTCGATGCAGTTCCTGCGATCAAGCAAAGCTATAACATCGCTCCGACGCAAGAGACTGCCATCATCACACAAGATCATCCAAACGAGATTGTCATGGCGAAATGGGGCTTGATCCCTCACTGGGCAAAGGACGCCAAGATCGGCGCTCGCCTCATTAACGCTCGCGCGGAAACCATTGCCGAAAAGCCAGCATTCAAGCGCCCATTCGCAAGCCAGCGTTGCCTCATCCTCGCCGACGGATTTTATGAGTGGAAGCGTGTCGGTGCGAAAAAAATCCCCTTCCGCATCACATTGAAAGATGGCTTGTTTGCCTTCGCTGGCATCTATGACCTCTGGGAAAAGGACGGCAGGAATATTGTGAGCTGTTCTATCATTACAACAAGCCCAAACGCAGTCATGAAGCCGATTCACGACCGCATGCCCGTCATACTTGAACGTAAGAGTGAAGAAGCCTATCTCAAAAGCAATCCGAAAGAAGCCTTAAAGTTCCTCAAGCCTTTCCCAGGCCTGCTCCATACCTACAAAGTTTCCGATCTTGTTAACTCTCCGCAGCATAATACCTTGGAAGTTATACAGCCTGTGCAATCTTGAGCTGCGCTTCCGAGACATATTTCCGTTTTGTGCGAACATCAACGTCAGCGGTCACGATGTGTGTGCGGTGGTCCACGAGTTTATGCACTTCCACAAGAAATCCCATTCCTCGCAGTCGGTCGATGCATGCCTTCTGTACTTTGCTTAATTGTTCGTACTGGAGTTTGCATTCCACGAACTTCACATCCCCATCGCGGTGGCAGATGAAATCTGGTAGACCGTGATGCACGGCGTTGATGTACTGGAGTTCCTCGATCTTCTCTGCGTGTGTCTGCGAGAGAACCATGAGGAGTCGTGCGTACTTGCGCTGTACATTCGGGTACATCACCACTCCGTTCCGGAACACGTTCATCATGTCGCTCCTCCAGACGTGCCATCCTTCTGATTCAAGTTTCTGTCGAATCAGTCGTTCCGAAAGCCCGCTTCGTTCCTCATACTCCTTTCGCATCTGCACATACACATGCTTGACGAGCAGGAAATCGCCTAGTGTTGTCTGCCGTTCGATCTCTGCTCCATCCTCGATATCCTGCCTGGTGTATCCGAACGGCTGCAATATTGTGAACAGCGATCTGACAAGGAGTTTCCGGTAATGTGCAATGTCCGGCTTGCCGTTGTATTCTTCAGGCAATACTGCTCCTCGTCGCCCATAAATGAAGTGAATAAACTGCCCAGCAACAACCTGTATGCCATTTTGCTTGAGCCGTTCCACAATGCGCTTTTGCGGTGTCGTATGTGTGTATTCCGTTTTTGACACGCGCATGTTCACGACAAGCAGCCGGTGATCCATCTGTGGAATCGCTTCAATTGTTTCTCGGAGTTTCTTGAGAAGTTCCGGGATCAGTGCTTTGATCTCTTCTTTTGTCGAGCACTTTGCCATCTCTTCGAGCACATGCTGCTGGAAGTGCTTAACAACAAGCGGCGTGCTGCGCTGCCGCACCTCGATGCCTCGCGCTTTTACTTCCCCACTTCGGAATGCTCCGTAGTAGCTTGTGGGGAGCGGCCTGTCCTTGTCAACAATGCTTGGCAAGAAAACTGCCCACTTGAATACACCTTCGAACGACATCGGTATTCCAGTGACCATTTCAACTTCTTTGCAGAATTCTTTTACTTCCGCTTCTGTGATATTCTTCTTCTTGATATATGCGGAGTCGATGATGGCGTGCACGACCTCGTACCCTCGCTCTTCCGCGAGTTTTACAACGCGAAGGATTGTTTCTCGTGCGTACGCGCATATTGCCATATGGCTTGTTGGTATTCCGAGTTTGAATTCCCGGAAGCGTAGATACCCATAGCATGACACGAGCAGCCATTTGAGTCCTTGCGCGCGTTGCTTGTTAACGGCCGTTGGGTGTGCTTTGTAGTACATGCGTCGCTCGATGAATGGCTTCAGCACTGCAGGGATGAGTCCTTTGAACTGGAGCGTCGTGCTGATTGGCACATCCGGAACTTCAGAGAACGGCCCCTGCGTTGAGAGGATGCTGTCCGCGCTGATGTTGTGGTTGTAGATGAGCCATGGGTACATGCTCGTGAAGTCGATTTCGGCGACGTCGCGATGAAACCCTACTTTCGGGTCCATCGTGTGTCCTGCCCGGTCGCACTTGAGCATCTCAAACATGCTCAGGGGTTTTTCAAGGGGCTTTTCCTTATAGGGTACGAGGTATCCTCTGCGTATCATTTCCCGTACGAGCGCTGTTTGGAACGCCGCGCCAAAGCTTCGTGATGCTGTTTGCTGGAACAGTGTTCCTGACATGTACGCAAGTTCTGCAACCGCATCAACGTCGCATTCTGTTCCCACAAATGTTGACGTATCCAGCAAAAATCTGCCGTGCAGCCGCACTGCATAATCCTGATAGCGTACTTGTCCGTACGTCCAGTACGATCTCCCGCCGCGGTACGTGATCGGCGCATCATCCCACCGATGCAGTGGGCAACTGATGCCATGCTTCTCAAGCCGATCGGCGAGATATGGCAGTCGTGAGTATCCATAGTCCATCACGATAATGTCAGGATCAATCTGTCGGAATTTGCGCGAGAATTCCTCAAGAACGTGATGTTCCTCTCCTTCGAGCACAGCATCATTCATGAAGATCTTGGTGATGGGTTTGTCCTGTTTTCTGCGCGGATCCCCGTGCACGATTACCTTCAGTCGAAGCGTGACAAGCTGCACAGGATGCTCTTCGGGAAGCATAATGATGTGCTCATCCTCAACCTCAACTGCGCCGCATGGTCGCAGGTCTGAAGCATACAAGTACATCTGTTCTGGTTTGATGTCTGCATTGAAGAGCCCTACGCGGTGCTTTGTTCCTTGCTCGATCTGCGAAACGAAGTGCTCGAATCCCGCGATCGGCGCTTCCACTTCAAGCACGTCTCGCGTCGTGCGAAGATACGTCTGGCGTTGTACCCTTTGGTAAGGGATTCCGCGCCTGCGCAGGTACCCTTCTCCCTCGGGGTCGAGATAGATGCGCGCGCGGAATTCTTTCGTGATCGTGAAGTCTTCCTCAGGCGTCTTCAACCATAGAGTGATCGAGTTCCCCTTCCGATATGCGTCCATGAGCCAGCCTTTCAATCTCCGCCTCCATTCTCATGATCCTTTTCTCCTGCTCAAGCATTGCCGACAGCAAGAGGAATGCCCACACGTGGATGCTGCTCGCATACGAGATGCTTCCCACGCGTTTGAGTGGCAGCTTGAGCAGCCGTTCGTAAATCTCACGATCTTCCTCCCTCAGCGATTTTCCGTACGCTTTGAGCTCCGCGATGATGACGTCAGTTGCGATGCGCTGGCTCCATACCGTGTGTCCCATAGTAAGTTCCCCAACATTAGTAATTCATCAACAGCAAAGCCTTCCTGACGCTAGCCTGCCTCCCCACAGCAAGGCCTCCCTGGCGGCGACGGAGCTGGCCAGGTTCCCATACAACGTGTGGGGTTCTGGCCGGCGGAGTAGGACTCGCGTAGCGAGTCCGTAGCCCGCCATGGAGGGAAGCCAATGATGGAATGGTTAAACTAGGCAATTTGACATAATGTGCTGATCGCCAAGGGTGGAGGCCTATGATGGAAATGTAACTGTAAACGATCCTTTATCTGCCAGTGCCAAGGTGGGAGTCCGATGATGGACAAACGCTCGAAAAGCTGCCATCAACGTATAGGCATAACTGGTTTCCGAGCAATATCGCCAATAATCTTGTCGCAGTACCGCAGCGCAAAGTGCTTCTGTTTCGGCGTAATCCCGACAAGCACGGGCGCGTGCTGTGAAAGTTCCCTCATGAGTTCCCACGCGTGCTCGTGGATGTTGTAGTTTTCCTCTTCATCCCGGTAATGAAACAATCCTTCGAATGTTGTGATCGCAACGCATTTTGCTCCGATGCTTCCGACAATGTCCGGTGCTTTCTTGAGCACGTCCCGGAATTTGTACAGGAGTTCGAGCTCCACGACGTAGATGTCATGCAGCGCTTCCATCGGTACTTCCGGGAAGAGCGCGTGGGGGTTTGCCGCGTTTGCGCAGTCGATGATGAGCGATGGCCGGTGCCGTGCCGCAAACAGCATGAGTCTCCTGTTGACAGAACTACCCCATACTCCTATGAGTGCCATGTTCTATGGTGTGAGAGCCCTGCTTATATTGCCTGCCCGCGCGCCTGGCCAGTGCACAAGTATGAATGAAATGAAAAAGGATTTTAAGAGCGGGGAATACTGTACACTTGCCGTACAGATAATCTGATGGTTCCCCAGCCCCTTCTGGACGTGCGTGCGTATCGGCATGACAGATAACCTAATTCTAATCGCCAAATCAGTAATTGCCCTGTCCGTCGATCGTTGAGAGGAGCGGACAGGGCTTGCCGTCAGGCCGTATTGAAAATGGTGAGTGGTATGCAGAATCCTTTTGCGAACAGGGCTTATTGCCAGGCCGTAAAAATGTTGAGTCAGCAAACTGTCGTAAACAAAGCGTTTAAATACATCCGTCATGCGCATATGTATATGGTCAGCTGGCATATCACGACGTATCGGCAGGCGCGCCGCATTATCATCATTGTTATCGGTTTTACTGTTCTGGCGCTTGGCATTGCGCTCATCGTTCTTCCTGGCCCAGCAATTGTCGTTATCCCGATTGGTCTTGCGATTCTTGCGACGGAATTCTTGTGGGCAAGAAAGTTGCTCAAGCGCGTGAAGGAAGGAGCGGTGAATATGGGTGATCAGGGCTCGCGCGTCTGGAAATCTTTCTGGAAAAAGAAATAGTCAAGGAGCGCGGTCCCTTACTTTCCGTCCATGAATTTCTTCAGTGTCTCGGGCATGCGGACTCCTAGGCCCTGCATGAAGAATCCTGCTTTGAATGTTTCTTGGCATTCCTTATAGGGCTCGCCTGAGAGCTTGCCGCACTTCTTCTGCATTGCTTTGTAGTACGCGAGTGCTCCTTCCTTGCAGTCTCCTTTGATCTCTGCATCCTTGATCTTTGAGCAGTCTCCTGTCTGCATCGCGTCAAGTTCATGGCAGAGGTCGCGTGTTCGCTCATCATCATACGCGGTGCAGTATGGTGATTGCATGATGCCGCTCGGGAGCATGATACAGATGAATCCTGCTTCGGGTGGCATGTCCTGAGTGCCGAGCATGTCACATCCCTTGATGTAGAATTCCACGGCGTCCTTGTTCATGGCGTCGCGTGTCGCGTCGTCGCCGATGTTGCTTGCGGTAAGTTCAATCTCATGGCCGAATGAGATGAGGCACGCAGCTTTGAATGGTTCAATTGTGAATGTGTTGCATTCGTCCACCGCTTTTTGCTTGACTTCTTCCTTGTATTCGCTTGGTAGTCCCTGGCTGTATCCGATGAGGAGCGTGCAGAGCTCGTGGTATTGTGTCTCAAGGATGTTGTCGCATGCGTTTGTTTGTCCAGCCGCTGCGGCAAAGAGTGAGCATGTGTATTTGAGGTTGGGATCGTTGAATCCCCTGCACTGCTGAGCATTCCATTCCCCTGTTTTTCCAGCTATCATGCTTTGCTGGATGCCTTCGATTGCGTTCATGAGGCAGAGTTGCTGTGTTTTTGTATCACCCGCATCTTCGCAGATCGTGACGTCGAGCATCGTGATCGCAGTGGATGAGAGGCATGTGGCTGGATTTGGATCTCCCTCGCAATACCTTGGTCTGTTTCCGACTTGCCGGTAGCATTCCTCCACACTTGTTATCTGTATTCCAAATCCGCGGCTCTCGTTCCTTGTGATGAAGTCGCAGTACGCGGTGTTCTTCGCGGCAAGCGCCGTTGCCATGTAGCAGTCGGATTGTGTGTATCCGTTCGGATGTCCTTCAACGATCTTGCTGCAGATGAAGGGGTCGCGTTCCTTTTCCGCGATGCGTAGGAAGCATTTTGTCATGGGCGGGCTGTTGTCCACAATCCCGAACTTGTGTCCTTTGATGAAGTAGCAGACGCTTGGCATCGAGAGCCGTACTGCCGCATCCTGCCAGCAGTGGTCTTTCGTGTTTCCGTCAGGGAGAAGTCTGCACCCTGTTTTTTCCATTGTTCCTACAAGGCTGCATCCAGATAAGAATGTCGTTGTAATGAGAATGATTAGGACAGTTATTCCTCGGTTCATGGATCTACCCCCTGCACATGTACCTGGAATACCTTCTTTATAAAACTGCTGGATACAGAAATGCGTCTTTGTGAAACCTCGCGCTTAAGCGATGGCAACAGAAGGTTCGCCGTTCTCGTCAAGTCTGTCTTGTCCGGACCGGAAGAGCAGCCGCATGGCGTACTGCGGTGGTACGCACCGGTACTGTGCGTCAGGTATTGGCTCTTCGGTGGTAGTCTCGTACGCTTTGACGCATTCGCACGTGTCCGTTGACCGATCGCACGTCTGCCATGAGGAAATTTCTTGGACGCCGTAGTGCTCGATGCAGACCTCAACTCCGATCTGTGTCATGTACGGGTCAAAATTTCCTGGGCAAATGTCAACGCAGATTCCGTTGCTCTGCGCTGCATATTCCCTCGGGTCAAATCCGGTGACTGTTTCGCCGCATACGACGAATGTTTGCGAGTCGCACGCTCCTTGATAATATCCTTGCGCGTTGTTCGCGCATGCCATGCAGGCATTTCCGTCCGTAACTGCGTTCGTGCTCGCGCACGGCGCGGTCACGCAGCGTATTCCGTTATCAAGGATCGCGCAGACGGGGTTATACTCACGGGTGCACGCTTGTTGCTGGTTCTGTGGGCACTGGGTAAATAATGGGGTTTCCTTGACTGTTTCGACGAATGTCTGGCCGTTTGCTCGGCATTGCAAGGGATAGCTTTCCATGACAGGATTTCCTGCGGCAACGCATTCTTCAAACGAAGTTACAGTCGGTTCGCATGCCGCAAGGAGCAGAACAAGTGCACTAATCATAAAGAGGATTCCCTTCATCCGTCTGCCGAGGCTTTTGTAAAATATAAATCTGTTGTTTAATGTTGAATTAAACCCATTTCAAGCAATTCTTTCCCGTAGCTGCTTGATCTGTTCTCGCAGCGCGATCGCACGCTCGAAATTGAGTTCGTCCGCCGCTGCTTGCATCTCTGCTTCAAGCGATATGATAACATTTGGTATCTCAGGTTTCGGTATGTGCTTTGTGTCCTTGATGTCGACTTCTTTTTCCTTGATGGGCTTCACGATGGTTTTAGGGATGATCTTGTGTGTTTTGTTGTATGCGATCTGGAGTTCGCGCCTGCGCTGTGTTTCGTGAATTGCAGTTTTCATCGAGTCTGTCATCGTGTCTGCATAGAGGACGACTCTTGAGTTCGCGTTGCGCGCCGCCCTTCCGATGATCTGGATGAGGCTTTTTGCGTCGCGGAGAAATCCTTCCTTGTCAGCGTCAAGGATTCCGATGAATCCGATTTCTGGGATGTCGAGGCCTTCCCGGAGCAGGTTGATGCCGACAAGCACGTCGAATTTTCCAAGGCGCAGTTCCCTGATGATCTCGGTTCTTTCAAGCGTTTCGATTTCGCTATGGAGGTACCGTGTTTTTATTCCGTGCTCGGCGAGGTAGTCTGATAGTTCTTCGGCGAGTTTTTTAGTGAGTGTCGTAAGAAGTGCTCGTTCGCCTCGCGCTACTGCTGTTCGTATCTCCCGCATGGCATCGTCCATCTGTCCTGTTGTGCCGCGGACGTCCACAGGTGGATCGACGAGACCCGTCGGCCTGATGATCTGTTCCACGATGCTGTCGCTCTTCTTGCGCTCGTACTCTCCGGGTGTTGCGCTGACAAACACCACATGCTTCATGAATTTCTCGAATTCTTTGTACATGAGCGGTCGGTTGTCCATTGCGCTTGGAAGTCGGAATCCATAATCGACGAGTGTTTTCTTTCGTGTGTAATCCCCCTGATGCATCGCGTGCAGTTGTGGGATCGTCTGGTGGCTTTCGTCGATGATGAGGAGGAATTCTTTAGGGAAGTAGTCAAGCAGGCAGTAGGGGCGTTCTCCTTCCTTTCGGAAGTCAAAGTGCCGTGAGTAGTTTTCGATTCCCTTGCACGTGCCTGTTTCCCGGATCATCTCGATGTCGTATGTTGTCCTTTGCTTGAGCCGGTGAGCTTCGAGCGCGCCGAGCTGTGGTAGCCGATTGGTAAGCTCCTCTTGGATCGTGGAAAGGGCGCGCTCAACGTCCTCTGTTCGTACAACGAAGTGCCGTGCGGGATATACAAAGAAGTACGGGTGCGTCTCAATCGTTCTTCCTGTGATTCGATCAACTTCCGCTATTCGGGAAATGACATCATCCTCGGTTTCGATTCGCATGATGTTGTTGTAGTATCCTGGGACGATGTCGATCGTTCCTCCTCGCGCTCGGAACCGTCCAGGAAGAAGCTCCATGTCATTCCGTTCATATTGGATGTTGATGAGCCTATGGAGGATTTCTTCCCGTTTGATGTTCTGTCCAGAGCGTAGCTCAAATCCAAGATTCTGGAAGTTCTCGGGATTTCCAAGACCATAGATGCAGGAGACGCTCGCGACGATGATCGTATCCGGCCTAGTCATGAGGCTTGCGGTTGCCGCGAGGCGCAGCTGTTCGATTTTGGGATTGATTTGTGCGTCTTTTTCGATGTACATGTCTCTCTGCGGGATGTAGCTTTCCGGCTGGTAGTAGTCATAGTACGAGATGAAGTATTCCACGCGGTTGTCCGGGAAGAATTCTTTGAATTCAGCGTAGAGTTGCGCCGCGAGTGTTTTGTTGTGTGCGATCACGAGTGT
Organism: uncultured Methanosarcinales archaeon; assembly: GCA_964455675.1. Classification (GTDB taxonomy): domain Archaea; phylum Nanobdellota; class Nanobdellia; order Woesearchaeales; family CAYVYK01; genus CAYVYK01. The sequence continues at coordinate 32,102 of CAYVYK010000009.1, read as the reverse complement.
TGGCATTTGCGCTTTCGCGATGACGTGCGCCATCGTGAATGTCTTTCCTGATCCTGTGACTCCAAGAAGTGTTTGGCATTTCATGCTTGTAATGCCCTTTGCGAGCTTTGAGATAGCATCAGGCTGGCTTCCTTTCGGTGAGAATGGTGCTCTGATCTTGAATGCATGCTTTGCAGGTTTCATTTGCGTACCTCTTTTTTTCGCAAGGTGTGATGGTATGCGATTGCAAACCGGTGCGCCTCGTCTCGTATTTCTTGGAGGAATCGCAATGCTCGTCCTTTGGGAATGGGTAGCGCCATGCTCATGCCTGGGACGAACACTTCTTCTTCGCGTTTCGCAAGGGAGATAACTGGTAGTTTAACGCCGATTCGCGTCATGGCGTCAAGCGCTGCGCGGAGCTGTCCTTTCCCTCCGTCGATGATGACTAGGTCTGGCATCTTTTGTCCTTCATTTTTGAGCCTTCGGTACCTTCTCCCGACGATCTCAGCGATTGCCGCATAGTCATCGACCTTATCGATTGTTTTTATCTTGAATCTGCGGTAGTTTTGTTTGTCTGTGATGCCGTTATGGAACCGCACCATGCTTCCGACCATTGCTGTTCCCGATAGGTGGCTGATGTCAAAGCATTCGATATCTCGTGGCATGTCCGGAAGATGTAGTGCCGCCATGAGGTCGGCCATCTTGTCGTCCGCGGCAAAGAACGCCGCTTCCAGGTTCTTCTGTGCAAGCGTGAGGAGTTCGTATTTGTCGCCGTGCGAAGGGATCGTGATGCTCACGTTTCCCCCTCTTTTTTTTGAGAGGTATTCTGCGACTCCTGATCCTACTGCTTCTGGAATGATCAGTTCTCTTGGTGGTTCGCTCTCGCCGTAGTATTGTACGATGAATTCTTCGAGGAAATCATCATGGAACGCGAAGCTGTATTCCCTCTTCTCCGCAAGGATTCCGCGCTTGACGAGGAAGACGACAAGGTACACCGTTCCGTCCTTGATTGCGTAGTTGATGATATGCTCATCATATCGTTTGTTCCGCTCGACCGTTTGGCGTTCCGCCAGGGTTGTAAGCGCTTGTATCGTGTTCCGGCTTTCAATTGCTTTTTCGAACTCCTCCCTCTTGGATGCTTCTTTCATGTTCCTCTCGAGGTTGTGCAGGAGTTCTTCCGTCTTGCCGTGTAATACCTTGCGTGCTCCCTCCATCTGCTGCAGGTACTCTTCTTTTGTCACCTTTCCTTCGCATGGTCCTGTGCAGAGCCCGAGATGATAGCGCAGGCATACGTGTTTGGGAAGTGTTTTGCATGTTCTGATGCGGAATGTTCTGATGACGATGTCCCGGACGTAGTCGCGCTCCTCTGCGCTGACGAATGGGCCAAAGAGTTCTCCTTGTCGATCACGGGCGATGAGGAGCCGTGGATAAGGTTCTTTGGTGATTGAGAGGTGCGCGTATCGTTTTGAGTCCTTGAGATCGATGTTGTATTTCGGTTGGTGCTGCTTGATGAGGTTATTCTCAAGGAGAAATGCTTCAAGTTCGTTGCGTGTCACAACAAAATCGACTCGCATTGCGTGGCTGATAAGCGCTGTCGTTTTGGGGTCCTGTTCCTTCGAGAAATAGCTTTTGACGCGTTTTCGGATGTTGATGGCTTTCCCGATGTAGATGATATCGCCCTTGTCATCCTTGTAAAGATAGCATCCCGGGCTTTCTGGCAAGTGATCTGTTCTCATGTGAGCACGTTCTTCAGGAATTGTCCCGTGTAGCTTCGTGGATTTTGGGCGACTGCTTCAGGTGTTCCTTCGGCAACGATTCTGCCGCCCTCATCGCCTCCTTCGGGTCCAAGGTCGATGAGATGATCGCAGCTTTTTATGACGTCAAGGTTATGTTCAATGACGATGACCGTATTTCCTCGTTCCACGAGGCTCTGGAGTACTGCGATGAGTTTCTTGACGTCGTGGAAGTGGAGGCCCGTTGTTGGCTCGTCGAGCAATATGACAGTGTTTCCGGTCGCGCGTTTCGAAAGCTCTCTTGTGAGCTTGATCCGCTGCGCTTCTCCTCCGGATAGTGTCGTGCTGCTCTGTCCAAGTTTGATGTACTCTAGTCCTACGTCGGAAAGGACCGAAAGCTTGTCCCGTATGGCTGGTATTGCGGACAGCTGCTGCGCGGCTTCCAGAACACTCATGGCAAGATAATCCGCGATGGAATGCCCCTTGTACTTGATGTCGAGTGTTTCCGCGTTGTATCGCTTGCCCTTGCATTCTTCGCATTCCACGAAGACGTCGGGAAGAAAGTTCATTTCGATCTTGATGACGCCGTCCCCTTGGCACGCCTCGCATCGTCCTCCTTCAATGTTGAATGAGAACCGTCCTGGTTTGTACCCTCGTGTGCGCGCTTCCTGTGTTTTTGCAAATACTGCGCGTATTTCGTCAAACACTTTCGTGTAGGTGGCTGGGTTGCTTCTTGGTGTTTTTCCGATAGGTGATTGGTCGATGACGATGACTTTGTCCACCGGACGATCGCTCGTGATCTTGTCATGCGCGCCCGGCACGTCCCTGCTCTCGTGCAATGTGCGCATGAGTCCTTTGTAGAGGATTTCGTGGATGAGCGTTGATTTTCCGCTGCCGGAAACCCCCGTGATTCCGACGAGGCATCCGAGCGGTACATTAACATGAAGATCTTTGAGGTTGTTTTCCCTGCATCCGTACATGCGTAGGAACGCCTTGCTTGTTCGTCGAGTGGTTGGTGTTTCGATCGCAAGTTTTTTCGCGAGGTACTTTCCCGTGAGTGATTTGGTGTTTTTCTCGATTGCGGAAGGTGTTCCGACAGCCACAATGTGCCCGCCGTGGATTCCGGCTCCAGGTCCCATGTCTACGATGTAATCCGCGTTCCGGATGGTATCTTCGTCGTGTTCGACGACGATGAGCGTGTTTCCCATGTCGCGCAGGTTATGCAATGTGCGGATGAGTTTGGCATTGTCGCGCTGGTGTAGGCCTATGCTTGGTTCGTCAAGGATGTAGAGGACTCCTGTGAGGTTGCTTCCGATCTGTGTGGCGAGCCGTATCCTTTGGAGTTCTCCGCCCGAGAGCGTTCCTGCATTCCTCGAGATCGTGATGTACCCAAGGCCAACTTCGGAAAGGAAGCTGATGCGCGCTCGGATTTCCTTGAGGACTTGCTTTGCGATTTCTGTTTCCTTGCTTGTGAGCGTGATGTCGTTGAAGAATGCGCCGCATTCTTTGATGCTCATGTCCGTGATTTCGATGATGTTCTTTCCGTTGATTCTTACGGCGAGCACTTTTTTCTTGAGCCGTGCTCCGCTGCAGGTGGGGCATGGTGTTGATCGCATGAACTTTTCGAGCTCTTCTCGCCTGTAATCTGATTCCGTCTGCTGGTAGAGCCTCATTGCTTGTGGGATGAGTCCTTCCCATGTTCCGGTGTGTGACCAGTTTGCTTCGCCCTGCTTCATGACCATTGTGAACTTCATTCGTTCTTCGCTGCCAAAGAGGAGGACATTGAGCTGTTTTTTTGAGAGTTCGTTGATCGGCGTGAGCGCCGAGAATCCGTGGTGTTTTGCGACTGCAGCAAGGTACTGTCCTCTCCATCCGTCCACAGCGTTTCGGTACATGGCGACGGCTCCATCCGCGATGCTTTTGTTTTTGTCAGGGATGATGAGGTCAGGGTCAAAATCCATTTTGATGCCAAGGCCATGGCATGTTTCGCACGCGCCAAATGGACTGTTGAATGAGAACATCCTTGGTTGGAGCTCCTCGAATACGAGGCCGCACGTGGGGCATGCCATCTTCGAGGAGTAGAGCGTTTCCTTGCCTTGCGCATCGACGGTGATAAGGAGTCCTTCGCCTTTTTTTAGCGCGTTCTCGATCGCCTCGACCATCCTTGATTTATCTTTGGGTTCGATGGTGTCGATGAGAAGGTCAATGTCGTGTTTCTTGTAACGCTCGAGCGTGAGTTTTTCGTCAGTCCGTTGGATTTTTCCATTCACGCGGACTTTTGTGTACCCTTCGCTCTCGAGGTCTTTGAGGAGCTGTTCGTACGTTCCTTTCTTCTGCCGGATGATTGGTGAGAGGATCATGACTTTTCCTCGCGCTGCTTGCGAGATGCGTTCCGCTATCCTTTCTGGCGTTTGGGCTTCGATGAGGATGTTGTGATCTGGGCATGATGGCACTCCGATTCTGGCGAAGAGCAGCCGGAGATAGTCATAGATTTCTGTGATCGTCCCGACGGTGCTTCTCGGATTCTTGCTTGTTGTCTTCTGTTCGATGCTTATTGCTGGTGAGAGCCCTTCGATCGAGTCCACATCTGGCTTATTCATGAGCCCGAGGAATTGCCTCGCGTAAGAGGAAAGGGATTCCACGTATCTTCGCTGCCCCTCGGCGTATAGCGTGTCAAACGCAAGGGTTGACTTTCCGCTTCCAGAAAGCCCCGTGATCACGATGAACTTATCCCTGGGTAGCTCGAGGTTGATATTTTTGAGGTTGTGCTCGCGTGCTCCCTTGATGAGAATGTTTTTCATGCCGTGGTGGTCTGGAATTTGCTTTTTAAAGTTTGTCCTGAAGTGTGGCCAGTGGTCCTATAGGCGTGCGAACGGACTGCGAGTTCTAGAATTGTCAGAAGAGTCGTGATTCTCTATATGAGCTTTGGAGAGAACGGGCCGCTAGCATCCGTTCAGTAAGCATTGCATGAACGACGGAACGTCTTCCGGTGTCGCGTACCCATCGTTATTCGTGTCTGCCGCGATTCTGCTCGCGGGATTCGTGTTCGTCCCAAGGAGTACGTCCACGAATGCTTGTACATCAAGTCCGTTCCGTGTTCCGTCGCAGTTGCAGTCCCCAAGATAGTCCGGATTCACGGTGAATTGGAGTGCGTTCTCAAGGCATATTGGTGCTGCCTCGACAGGAGAGTAATGTGGCGGCGTCTGCACGCTCGTTAGGACGTTTGCGAGTGCGTTCGCAAGGTAGAACTGGTACGCTCCTGGAGTGCTTGGTGCGCCAAATTGGCCGGAAAGTATCAGTTGCGGTGCGGATTGGCCAATTCCTCCATCAACGATAGCATCAAGCCCAATAGTAGATCCTGGTTCTCCAAGGGTGTTTTGTGCCCCTCCGATCTGGACGAGATTCTGTTCTCCAGGATTGCCGCGCATGGATCCGAGGTATCCATTTTCGGGGTTTGATACTCCATACGGCCGCGAGAATCCCACCATTGCCGGTGGAACAGAGTCTCCCTGCGGTATGTCAATCTTCGCGGGATTACCCTCATCTTGGATAAGGTCAGTGGATATGAGTGCAAGTCCTTCACTATCTGTTGGCACACTTGCATAGATCGCCCAGTCAATGGGGGTGCCTGGCGGGACATAGAGGTCACTAAGTGACGACTGTAGCGTGAGCGTGACGCATGTGCGTGGCGGCGACTTTGGTGGGCTTCGTGGTGTGTCGATTGGCTTTGCTGTTGCCGCAACTCCTACGATCGCTGCAATGTATAATGCTTGGATTTGTCTCCTCATAGGGGGGACTAATGGGGACTTGGTTATATGCTTTTCCCTCGCTGTCCTCCAGAAATTGACGTCTGCTTTAACAGATACCTTTATAAGGGAGTGCACGTTATCATGAACTACCGTGGCAGAATGCATATTCTGCCCTCGGAACTAGGAGGAAAACAACATGAGAAATGGTGGTGGATTTAGACGCGAAGGCGGATTCCAGCGAGAAGGTGGATTCCAACGCGAAGGCGGATTCAAGAGAGATTTTGGACCGCGAGAGATGCACAAGGCGACATGCGCAGAGTGTGGCAAGGAATGCGAAGTTCCGTTCAAGCCGCAGGAAGGCCGTGACGTATTCTGCAAGGAATGCTACGGAAAGCGAAGGAAATTCTAGATTTTTTAGTACGGTGAGCCACACTCACCGATATATTTTTTTTAGGAGTCGTTAGATAAAGGGTTATTCATATCTCAGGGCGTCTACGGGCTTGAGTCGTGATGCTTGGTATGCTGGGACTGCTCCTGATATCATACCGAGAAATACGCTCAGGCTGAGCGCTACGATGACGATCTGTGGATTAAGCGCTGCTCCCGCGGCGCCCATTCTTCCAAATGTCATCCCCCCAAGGAGCGCTGGTAATATTCCTGAAAGTATTGCGCCAAGGAGTATGCCAAGGAGTCCTCCCATGAATCCGATGAGTGCGGCATTGAGGAGGAAGAGCTTGAGGATGTCGCTATTCCGTGCCCCGATTGCTTTCATTATTCCTATCTCCTTAGTCTTCTCAAGGACCGATGTGAACATCGTGTTTGCGATGCCGACTGCTCCCACAAGGAGTGCGACTGCTGCGAGAGCCGTGAGAAATGTTGTCATGGATGACATCATCTCTGCGCGCTGTTCTTGCCGTTCCTTGTTTGAGGAGATGGTGAAATCTGGTTTGTTTTTTGGCGCATGGCGCGTGATAATGAGCTTTTCTCGGATGTTTTGGATGGCGGTGTCAAGCTCTTCCTCATTCTTGACTTTGATGATGATCTGGTCGTACACATCGCGTTCTTTATCGTCGATTATTTCATACGCTGCGCTGATGGGCATAGTGATGCTCGTGCTTTCATCATCAAGTATTCCTACGATGCGAAATAGTTTATCATCAACGGTGATGAGCTGGTTAACTCCGAGTTGTTGTTCGAAGAAGTCGCTCGCGAGCTTTCCTCCAATGACGATGACGTTCGTGTCCGCGGGTCCGAGTGTTCTTCCCTCCGCGATTTCTGTCGTCGTGATCTGATACCATGCGGCTGGGTCGACGCCGGTAACGCTGACAGTTCCTTTTTTGGCGAGGTAATACACATCGACTCGTCCGCTAATCTCTGTGTCCATAACCTTGATGTCGCTGATTCCCTTGAGCGCTTGGACATCTGTTTTATCAAGAACGATCTCCTCGGTCGTTGCGGATCCTCCTCCTTCATCCGGCCTTCCCGGCCCAAATCCGAATGCTCGTGAAGCTCCAGCGCGTAGCGTGACGAGGTCTCCTCCGAGGTTGCCAAGCTGTGAGTCAATCTCTTCCTCAAGCGCATTCCCGAGGGCCACGATGGATATGACTGCCGCAACTCCAATGACGATGCCAAGGATTGTAAGCCAGCTGCGTAGCTTGCTGTGCAGCACCATCGTAAGTGCGTGCTTGAATGCCTTACGAAGTTTCATGGTTCTCGTCTATTTGTGTCGTTTTGCATCTGTTTCTCTTGCCTTGCGATGCCGGTAATAGAATATGATTAGGACCGCAAGTATTGCGATGATGAGGAATGCCCATTTCACGTTGTTCCAGAGCGTTGTACTCTGTCTTTGGGGTCCTCGTCCGTTTGCGCTGGTTGTCGTGATGATCGTCGAGGTTGTAGTATCAAGGGGCACTGTTTTTGTGATTGTGTTCCTATTTCCTCGCGAATCGGTGTAGATGATCTCAAGGGTGATCGTGTTGTTTTCTGCTCTGCGTGTCATGTTTCTGGGGAATGTGTTCCTGTTTGGCGCCTGCCCGCTCGCTTGTGAATCCGCGAGTTGTGTTGACGATGCTACGGTGAAACTTGCGATCGTGTAGTCGCCTTCGTTGAGGTTCCCGATGATGACTGAGTTGCTGCCGGTGACTTTCCATCCTCGCTGTTCAGGTATTCTTACCGTGACAGAATTTGCCGCGACGCTTCCAACATTGGATATGGAGAAAGATGTCTCGCCGCTGGATGTTCCTGAGTATGCGATGTCAAAGTCCGTTGCTCCACCCACATAGACTCCCGCTTTTGACGTGATTGTAGTCTCTTCACTTGTGAGAGGGTCTTCATACGTGAGGGTCAGGTCAAGTTTGTAGAGGTCGGGGTCTGCGTTTGCGCTCGCGATGACTTCAAACAAGAGTTCTTCAGAATCGCCGATCTCGATGTATTTGATATATTTGGTGTTGTCGCTTCCGACGGGAAGGATGATATCCTCTTCGTTTTCCCATTGGAACGTGAGTTCGCGTAGCGGTGCTGATCCGACGTTGTGGATCGTGAACTTGAGTGGCGTGATCTTTCCAGGGATGAGTTCTACTTGGTCGATGTAGATGACTTCCGCGCTTTGTTTGTTTTTGATATCAATGCTGATCGATCGCGTGATTGTGGCGGCTGCGCCTTGCTGGTACGTTTTTACTTTGAGTTCATACGTGCCTGCGGGTGCGTCCTTGTTCACGCGCAATTTGAATTTGACGATGCGGGTATCATCACCTGAGCTTCCTTGGTAGCCGAGGAGTGTTCCGACATTTTGGAGAAGGCTTTCTCCTGCGCTCTCAAATGGATACCCTGGCTCGATTTCGACGATCATGTCGTTTGCCGCGGCTCCTCCGACATTTGTGAGGCCAAGCCGTATTTCGACAATGTCTCCTGCGATCGCAGGATCAGGGTCTTGGTTGACGAGGCTCACCGCGATGGATGATGTGGTGTCAAGCGCTGCGGCGGCAAATACTGGCAGAAATAGCAGCGTGATGACTGCAAACACTATGGATTTATTCATTCTTTCACCTCGGCTGTGTGCCTTGTTGATATGATCTTTCCATCTTTGAGTTCGATAATTGTGTGAGCATATTTCGCGAGTTTAAGGTCGTGAGTTACCATGATGATCGTCTTTCCTTCCTTCCAGAGCGAGTGCAGCATGTCAAGCACGTCTTTTCCTGTGACGCTGTCAAGGCTTCCGGTGGGCTCGTCTGCAAGGATGATCTCGGGATTGTTCGCGAGACTCCGGGCGATAGAAACCCTCTGCTGCTGTCCTCCCGACAGTTGTGTCGGCCGGTGGTGCATTTTGTCTGCAAGTCCAACCCTTGTGAGGATCTCGCGTGCTCTCCTCGCAGCAATGTCCTCGTTCGTTTCAAGAAATTCAAGTGGAAGCAGCACGTTCTCGAACGCTGATATTGAGGGGATGAGGTTGTATTGCTGGAAGATGAATCCGATGGTCTTTCCGCGTAAGGATGCAAGGTCTGATTCTGGGAGCGTGCTGATGTCCTTGTTCTTGAGGAAAATTCTTCCTCGTGTTGGCATATCTAGGCATCCCATGAGGTTCATCATTGTGGACTTTCCGCTGCCTGACGCTCCGATCACTGCGACAAAATCCCCCTGGTTGATGGTCGTCGTGACTCCTCGAAGTGCGGGGACTTCGACTTCTCCCATCTGGTAGATTTTCCACACATCATCAAACTCTAGGATTGTCTCTTGCATGGTTTCTTCCGTGGTGCTTTCCCCAAATTCAGTATTGTTGGCTTATAAACTAAGTGGATGAATGGTCTACAATTAAAAAAAAGAAAAAAGGGGATTCCTTTACTGCCGTGCGTTGCGCATGCCGCGGTGGAATCCTCTGACGGGAAGGCCGAGTTCTTCCCTGAGTGTTTGCGCGCTCGTTAGGTCTCCGTTCTGCAGTGCTTCATGCATTTTTATGAATGTCGGGAAGTTCTCGGATGTTATGGCTTTGGTCATTTCCTGCGATCGCGGGCAGTCTCCCATCGCGCTGACCCATGCCTCGTAGTCTCCCGCTTCGATTGCCGCTTCTACCTCGGCGCGATGCTCTGATCCTTGCATTCGGGTCTGTGCTGCATCGTTGTTCTGCGCGCGCCATGGTAGAGCTATAACGGCAGACGTGATGACGAGTGCCGTGAGTATCCCAACAATCAGAATAATGGGTGTTTTCATGGTTGTTCCTCCCCAAGCCTGTGCTTGGACAATAGAGTACTGCTAAGTGCTTCCTTATAATGTGGAGGAATGTCAAATGTATACTCCACGTCCACTTTCTTTATATGTATATTCTCGCCCGTCTGGTTCGTATGCCTCCATTTTTTGATCCGTTTCGGTTTAGCACTGAATTCATTTACTCGTTGCTCGTTATTGTGTTGTGTATTACGGTGTATGTAAGGACGAGGGAACTTTTTGAACTGACGAAATATGGTGGTATCAGGTATTTTCGTAATGCTTTCCTGTTCTTCGCGCTCGCATACGCGTCGCGTTTTGTGTTCCATCTCTATCAGCTTGGTGCCTTTGCGCTGGATGTTCCGCGGCATTTTGTCTTTCCTTTGATGTTTCCTTTTGTAGGATACTTTAGCACGATCGCTTTGTTTTTTCTTGCGTACAGCATGGTCTGGAAGAACATTCGGTATGCGCATTTCTTGATTGTGGCAAACATCATCGCGGTTCTTGTTGCAGTGATTTCGCATTTAAGTAGGTCCCCTCTGCTGATTTCTCTCGTCCAGCTCCCCCTCATTGTCTTCACGCTCGCTTCTTCCCTTCGTGAAGGTAAGCGTCACACGCGTGCGTTATACTTTTTGATATCTCTGTTTTGGCTGATAAACTTGTTTGCCTTGAGCCCCGGAAGATTTCTGCCTTTGGAGATAAAAATCGTCTTGCAGATTGTGTCCCTGGTTGTGTTTACCTTTTTGCTGTATAAAGTTGCAAAGTGGACAAAATGAACAAAAAGAGGGATCGCTTGAGTGTCATGCACGATATTTTGCGTCTTGTCCGCGTTCATCATAACTCCATTAAGCCAACTCCTCTTCTGCGGTATTCTAACCTTTCATCGACCAGTTTTGCAGAGTACTACGCAGAACTCATTGCGAAGAACATGCTCAAGGAGATGGTGGACGCAAAGGGAAGAAAGTATATCACGCTGACTGATAAGGGATTTCGTTTCCTGGAAAAATACTCGCTCATTCTAGGTTTTATTGACGAATTTGATCTGTAGGCGCAGTCTACTGCTTTGTTGTTTCCCCAATCAATCACGCACCACAAAGGCATCATTAAGGCGATGCCTCAAGATGCCGACCGTTCAAGGCCGACCGGAGGGAGGCTGACCGTCCTACTCTGTGATTATGAAGATACCGTACCTGTTTTATACGTCCTATAGCCGACCGTCCTACTAAGTTATAATAAATTTCTTGAGTCTGTTTTATCCGTCCTTCACAGGTAGTATGGGGTATTGATATCTTGATGAGGTAACATGATATCCCAAGGTCTTATAAACCTAAATCGAAAAAGGTACTCTATGAAGTGCCTCGTCACGGGCGGTGCCGGATTTATTGGCTCAAACCTTGCTCTCGATCTTGAGCATCATGGTCATGAAGTAATGATAATTGACAATGTTTTCTCGGGTGCCATGGAGAATCTTCGGGAGTTCAAAGGAACCTTCCTTGAAGCCGACATTGCGGAACCGATTCCAAGGCAACCAAGGTTCGACGCGATTTTTCATATCGCTTCCATTACCGATCCAAGGTTTGTGGATGATAAATATCTCTTTGAAAAGAACCTCAAGGGATTCAAGAACATGGTTGCGCTTGCACGGGGGAATCGTGCGAAATTGGTCTATGCGTCGAGTGCGTCCGTTTATGGAAACGGACCGATTCCCATGCGAGAGGATCAGAAAAAGGATCCGTTTTCAGCGTATGCAAAATCAAAGCTAGCAATGGATGAAATTGCGGATAGGCTCGCGTCATCGATGCATATCGTGGGCTTGAGATATTTTAATGTGTATGGTCCACGTGAATCGCACAAAGGTCGGCCAGCGAGCATGATCTATCATTTGATGGACCAGATGATTCGGGGTCATGCAAGGATCTTCAGTGCCGGCGAACAACGGCGTGATCATGTCTATGTGAATGATGTTATCACGGCTACGCTGTGTGCTCTTGATGCGCCTTCAGGCGTCTACAACGTTGGTACTGGTAGGGGGATTTCTTTTAACGAGGTAGTCGCTGCGCTAAACGAGGTGCTCAAAACGACGATCACTCCAGAGTATATCAAGAATCCCTACGAGCAGTATCAGGCGAACACGCAGGCGGAAACCTCGCGCGCAGAGAATCTTCTCCATTTCCGTGCGAAATACTCGTTGATTGACGGTATTCGTGAGTATCACGAGTGGCTCATCCGCGAGGGGAAATTTCCCGCTCCACGTCGCACTCGGGCGGACACCAAGTCATAGGCGCGAGTCTTGGGAATGGTGTTCTCTGCAGAGTTCCGGCCAGTGATCCATAAAATATCTGAAGTTGGCCGTATGGTCGAGAATGCGCCTGTATCTGGCGCGTCCGTCAACTGTTTCTTCTAGTGCCATGCGTATGAAGAATGAGACTTGCAAATATACTCTTTGCGGTGAACTGCGTTTACAGAAATCCGTACCGCGCGATGTCTCCTTCGCTGAGTTTTCCAGCTTCGAGCGCTTCCACTCGTGCGGCAAGATCAAGGATTCGCGGTTCTGCCTCTCGTGTGGCGCGCAGTACCGCTCCGTTTCTGTACCTTTCGTCTGTTTCATAGCGGTGGAGGATTTCTCGTAGTCTATCCTCAACCTTGACCCTTTGTCCTTGGTAGCTCGCAAGGTCCGAGTATGTGACGATTGATTCCTGCCATGTTCGTGGTACAAGAAGGCATGCTTCGAGGGGTTTGAATTCTGTGCGTTGATCTGCGTGGTCTGGATCGTTCCAGAATTCATAAACGAATCCGTGCGACCTGATCATTTGGGCCAGGCGGTATACGTCAAGTGGTCGCTGCACGGCTCCCTGACCGATTGCTTCGCGTTCAAGGTATGCTGCTCCGCGGAGTTCATGAAACAGTTGATCTTTCGATAGTGGCCTGCCGATATCATGAAGGCCTGCGGCGAGCGCGACCTCATCGATCTGTAATGGCATGCGAGGGTACAGGGTAGTGATTTTTCTGGTGACTTCTTCTGCGGTGTCATACACCTGCCCGACATGTTTGAGAAATCCTTGTGGATCAAGGACGGTTTCTGGATGTTCCTCGACAAGGGTCCGTACCCACGCGATTGCTTCTGCTCGCTGCATAGGGTGGTGGTAGATTCCTATCTATATAAACTTATTGCTACTCATAAGTAGTTATGATTACTCGGTAATCAGCTCATTTCATTCAAGTAAAGGCTCACAGTAAGGAATATCGCACATAGCGCGCTTATCCGATTATATCTTTGACTGCGCTGCTCGAAAGAAAGTGTGCATTCCTCGGAAATACCCTTTTTCAGCAAGGAATACCGTGATCAAGGTGAGGAAGATGCTTGATACGACTGCCGATGCTAGAACCTGTGATAACCCCCATAGGAAGTATACCCCGCACACAATCGATAACATATTCCACACTACAATAAATGTGTAAGGTATGCAGAACAATACTTTTTTTAATACGAAGCTCGCGAATATGCTGATTTGTCTTCCATAATTCTTATATAGCCAGTTCCTGAAGGGTTTACTATGTTGTTGGTGGAATGTGGGCCTGCATGGTTCCTAGTTTGGGATCTAGTATTCGAAGTTATTTTTGCATTAGCTGTGTCTCTGCTGGCATTGCTTGCGTTCCGAGTCCATCGTTCGTACCAGGATCGTTCAGCAAAACTCCTTGGTCTCGCTTTTCTTCTGATCGCTGGATCCTACTGGGTAGAATCGCTCATCCATGTGTTTGATTTATCGAAAGTGGATGAGTTCGTCTGTGGGTCGTTGCAGCTTCCGAGTCAGTCATTTCTGCACGATTATTCAATGCTTCTTCATATGGCGTTTATGATTCTTGGTTTGCTCGTCCTGCTGTTTATGTCATTTCAGTCTCGTGATGTGCGGCCTTTGGCCGTTCTGCTTGTGCTTTCCTTTGCCGGGATTATATCCAGCGCTGGTCCCGTCTATTCCTTCCTGCTCTTCTCTTCGGTCTTGCTCTTTTTTATCGCGTGGCATTTTATGGGAGTGTATATCAAGACGTTTCGTGTGGAGACATTGTTGGTTGCCGCTGCCTTCTCTGGGTTATTTCTGAGCCGGCTGCTGTTTCTGCTCTCGCTCCGGGTGGAGATGCTCTACATCTGGGGGCATGTGATAGAATTGCTCGCATATGTGCTACTTATGGTAAACCTCGCCATGGTGCTGCGACGATGATACGAAAGCGTGAACGGTTGGAGATCATATTGGACATCCTGCTCGTCATTCGTGACCGTAGGGGCCATGTGAAGCCGACGCACATTCTGTACAAGTCAAACCTCTCAAGCAAAATGCTCAAGGAATATTTGCAGGAACTGCTGGCTCTTGAACTGATCACGCGGGAGCAATCTGGTGGAAGGACGTCATACTCGCTGACGGAGAAGGGCTTCGATTACATTCGCGATTTTACGATTATCAAGAATTTCATGCGTTCCTATGGGTTGGATGAGCGCTAGTCTGTGCAGACTATGCGTAAGCTTCAGAACTTCTTGACAAAGAACACTTGTTTCGTCTTCCCGCTTTCTTTCCGGTTGACGAATCCTCTCTCCTCGAGAGACTTCAGTACGAGTGATAGCATCGCTTTTGACAACCCTGTTTTGTAGCGCAGTGTTGACTGTTGGATTCCGTCCTGGTCATACACATTTTCAATGACCTTTCGTTCATCGGCATTGAAACCTGCGAGGAATGCCTTGAATTCGTCTTTCGCCCGATCTTCTTTTTTCGCGTTTTCGAGTGCTCTGCTGACTGTCACCTGATGTTTCTCAAGGAATTCCTCCGTGCGATCAAAGAATGTAAGGTACACGCCAAAGAGGATCATCGCTACTGCAATCGCCCATCCGATGATATAGATCGTCATGCTTCTGTCTTCATGAAGGCACGTGCCGTCGGATAGGTAACAGGATCCGGTCTCATCGATGATGTCATTGATATATCGATCTTCTCGAATTTTCGCTCCATAAACGAGAGCCGCGAGCACGATGCTTAGGATGATGATGATGATTCCGATATGCTTCGATTTCATAGGATCTTCCAATCAGGGAATTGTATATAAAATTTGCCTTTAAACGATCGAGCGTTGGAATTTGCGAGTTATGAACAATATTGCTCATTCCAGATCCTGCATAGGTAGTAATATATGTCCTCATTTCAGGAAACGTTAGGAGGTGTTCATATGCAAAAAGTAACAATACCAGTACACGGAATGCATTGTAAGAGTTGTGTGGAAAAAATCGAGTCCGGGCTCTCGGAGCTCAAGGGTATCAATAAGGTGAAGGTTGACCTCTCCTCAAATAAAGCGTTAGTGGAGTATGATGAGAGCGTAGTGGGTAAGGATGCCATTCACGGCAAAATCAGTGATTTGGGTTATTCGGTGTCGCGCATGGATCAGCATGGCGAGTCAAACGGTTCTGGTAATGGTTCTGGCAAGCGTGGATTCTGGAAGGGGATTCTGTATGGAGTCGTTCCCCACGCAGGTTGCATTGCGTTTCTCATCGGATCCATCTTTGGTGTTTCCATCCTGATGAACGTGTTTAGGCCGCTCATGTTAAGCAGGTATTTCTTCCACGCCCTGATTCTTATTTCGCTCGGATTTGCGACTCTCTCTTCAATACTCTATTTGCGCAGTAATGGTTTGCTTAGCTACCAGGGCGCAAAGCGTAAGTGGGGTTACCTTTCGACGATGTATGGTCTAACCGTTGGTGTGAACTTGCTGATCTTCCTCGTCATCTTTCCACTTGCAGCAAATGTGTCGATTGCCAAATCTGATGCGCCGATCGTAGCAGAGGGAAACCTGGCATCATTGTCGATGTCCGTCGATATTCCCTGCCCAGGGCACGCACCGCTCATCAGTGAGGACCTTAAGTCTATTGATGGCGTTGTGGACGTGAAGTTCAGCTTCCCGGAAAACTTTGATGTGACGTACGACTCCTCGCGAACGTCAAAGGATGAGATGCTTAGGCTGGCCGTCTTCAAATCATACCCTGCGACGATAACCAAGGAACCTATTGCATTGCCGTCCCCTTCGTCAGATGCATCAGCACCTATTCAGACAAGTGCAGTGCAAGGTAGTGCGGTACAAGGTAGTGCGGTAGATTCTCAACCGCGTACAACTTCATGTGGTGGATCCTGCGGTGGCTCATGTGGCGGATCTTGCGGTGGATCCTGCGGTGGAGGCGGTACTGGCGCGTGTGGGGGGTGTGGAAGATGAGAGCGTATCTTTTGATTGTTGTTCTCCTCGTAGGCTTGCTCGTTGGCTGTAGTACAGAGGTCCAATCTGATGTGATAAAGTCTGATGTGACAGCTAGTGCTATCCTTGAGGAAGACTATGTGAAGATCCCTCGTTCCGAAGTTTCATCAGAACTCAAGAAGTACACGTATGAAGTGAATGGCGTTTCTGTCAGGTATTTTGTGGTGAAGGATGAATCTGGTGCAGTGCGGACTGCTTTGGACGCCTGTGACGTGTGCGGCGCGAAGGGCTATACCCAGGATGGAACGGATGTGGTGTGCAATAATTGTGGTCTGCGCTTCAGTATCGCGGATATTGGGATTTCCAACTCGCGTGGTGGGTGCTGGCCCTCAAGACTTGAGAACATAGAGCAGGATAATTATGTGTACATCAGCAAGTCAGAACTCGCGGGGAATGCGTTTCGTTATGTTTGAGGTGCGGTGTGGCAACGGTTGATCTCGGGATTGAAGGCATGCATTGTGCGAGTTGCACGTCTGTTGTGTCAAAGTGCTTGCAGAATGTACCCGGTGTGTCGTCAGCGAATGTGAATCTAGTCACGAGGAGCGCTACTATAGAATACAATCCTCAACTTGCGTCGATTGATGCCCTAATGAATGCAGTTGAGCGTAAGGGCTATCATGCTGTGCATCAGGCGCCGTTGGAATTGACTGAGGGCAAAGAGCTCAAGAAACTCCGCAATCTGTTGCTCTTCTGTGTCATCTTCGCAATCCCAGCATTTATTCTTGGGATGGTAGCCATGTGGTTTCCAATCTCGGGATACATCCTCTGGGCTCTCGCGACACCGGTACAGATTGTGGGTGCGTGGGGCATGTATAGAAGTGCCTTCCTTGCATTGCGTTCCTTTTCGGCGAACATGGACTCTTTGATAGTCCTTGGTACGTCCGCTGCCTATCTTTTTAGTGTCTATTCATTATTGACAGGGGGTATGACTACGTATTTTGAGGCAAGCGCGGTCCTGATCACAATCGTGATTCTCGGCCGGGTTCTTGAGGCCAAGGCAAGAATGAAGACTGCTGATGCGATAAAGAAACTGATTGGTCTGCGACCAAAGCTCGCGACAATCGTCCGTAAGGGGAAGGAATTGATAATCCCTGTTGATGACGTGAAAATCGGTGACACTGTGGTAGTAAAACCAGGTGAAAAGATTCCGGTTGACGGGATCCTCATTGAGGGTTCTTCGTCCGTCGATGAGAGCATGATTACAGGGGAATCCATGCCTGTGGCAAAGAAGAAGGGTGATGCAGTGGTTGGTGCCACGCAGAACAAGCTTGGCGCATTCAGGTTCCGGGCAACGAAGATCGGAGAGCATACGACGCTCGCGAGAATCATAAAGCTTGTTGCGGATGCGCAAGGAAAGAAAGCGCCGATTCAGCGTTTTGCTGACTATATCTCAGCGTATTTTGTTCCCATTGTACTTTTTATCTCTCTTGCTACATTCATCGTGTGGATGATTGTCAAGGATGATGTGGGCTTCGCGCTCATCGCAGCGGTTTCAGTTCTCGTCATCGCCTGTCCGTGCGCGCTTGGCCTTGCAACGCCAACAGCTGTCATGGTCGGTACTGGCAAGGGTGCGAGGGAGGGGATTTTGATTAAGGGTGGTGATGCGCTAGAGGCTGCTCATGGGATCAAGCATGTCATTTTTGATAAGACTGGCACATTGACCAAAGGTAAGCCTGTCCTTCACACAATTCATGGAAAAGATTCTGACCGGGATAAGGACAATATTCTGAGGTTGGCAGCTTCGCTGGAGAAGAGAAGCGAGCATCCGCTCGCAGAAGCTATTCTCGCGAAAGGCAAGGATTTGCATCTCTATGCAGTCACCGGTTTTAAGGCTATTCCGGGTCACGGTGTTGCCGGCACGATACGTGGAACGAAGTACTACCTGGGGAACCAGCGGTTGATGAGTAAGTATCGTATAACTAATCCTTATCACGAGGAAGCGCGCGCTTTAGAGGATGGCGCAAGCACAGTAATGTTTCTCGCGAGTGCGCGCAAAGTGTTAGGCGTGCTTGCTGTCGCGGACACGGTAAAGCCAGAGGCTCGCAAAGTGGTGTCCGATCTCAAATCCATGGGTATTCATGTGCATATGATGACTGGTGATAACGCCCGGACCGCAAAGGCGATAGCAGCGCAAGTTGGCATCGAGAGTTTTTTTGCTGATGTACTTCCAGCTGACAAGGCTAGCCACGTAAAACGGTTGCAACGGGAAGGAAAGGTTGCGATGGTGGGTGATGGTATAAACGATGCTCCTGCGCTCGCGCAGGCGGACATTGGTATTGCCATGGGATCTGGGACGGACGTTGCCATGGAGACAGGTAATATCGTGCTCATGCGTGATGATCTTGCTGATCTGCCAAAGGCTCTCTCCTTGAGCAGGAAGACTATGGCAACGATCAGGCAGAATATGTTCTGGGCGCTCGTCTACAACATTCTTGGTATTCCGATTGCGGCTGGCGTTCTTTATCCATTCACGGGCTACCTCCTCTCGCCTATGATCGCTGGTGCCGCGATGGCGGCAAGTAGTGTCAGTGTTGTCAGTAATTCCTTGTTGCTTCGTCGTGCGAGAATTGAATGATGCTTCTATCGTGCGAGGATGAATTGGAGAAACACGAAGAAAAGGTACAGCATCATGAGAATGAGTCCTTCTTTTTTTGAGATGACCTTGTCTGACCGTATGAAGAAGATTGTGGTGATGCCTGCTATGAACATCGCCCCGCCTGCCGTTCCGACCAGGAGCGGGCTGATTGCGAAGGGCTTGATGAGGGATACGATTCCTACGACGATGGTTGCGTCGATGATCACTGTGCCAAGGATATCTCCAAGCGCGAGTGCGTCATGATTGTGCCTGATACTCTGAATTGAGAAGAGGAGTTCGGGTAGGCACGTTCCAAGTGACACGAAGATGAGTCCGATGAGTGTCTCTGGCATGCCCAAATCCTTCGCGAGATACACGCCGTACTTGACGGTATACGAGGCGCTGACGAGGAGTACGAGGATTCCGAGCACGAGGTAGATGGCATTCTTGATGGTGGAATGCTCGTGCGGTACGGGTGCTTCCTTGCGGAACATTTTTGTTTCGATCGATAGCGTGAAGAAAAAGAACATTCCCGAGAGGAGGAGGAGCGCTCCGTCATACCGTGTGAACTGTCCGTCGCTCCCAAGGAGCAGTGGGAAGAGGAGGAGGAAAACGTAGAGGAAGTCTTTGCGTAGGAGCTGGCTTCTTACTGCGATCCCGCTTGTTGAGAACATTGCGACGACGCCAAAGACGAGCGTGAGGTCTGCGACGTTTGAGCCGAGGAGCGCGGAGATTCCGAATTGTGGTATTCCCTTGATTGCTGAGTTGATGGCAACCGCGGTTTCCGGCATCGCTGATATGACTGCGACGATGAAGAAACTGAGGACGAATTCGCTCATGTGGAATGCGCGTGCCACCCGAGATGCGAATCGCGTGGAGAGCTCAGCGCTCTTGATGAGAAAGAACATGGCTGCGACGAAAAAAATGATATCGGTGACGATCATGGGAATGCCTTGGTAAGGGGGTTGTTTTGCTCTCCGGCTCTATCGTCATTCCTCGGGATTAATCTATTTAAACGTTGTTGTTGGGAAAAATTTTTATTATGCGCGTGAATCGTGAGCAAATGCTTTGCGATGAAGAGAAGCTGGTGTTGCGCTGCTTGCGAGAGTATGGTCGGCCGATCCGTGAGGAGAGATTCTGCCGTCTCGTCTCCATCGTTGCGCAAGGTTACATTGGTCATCCGTTTCAGCGCTCTGGTGCAGGGGACGGTGTACTACATCACCCTATGTGGGACACGTATCTTGGTGAGCATGTCATCGCAAGAGCTGTTGACTTGCTTGTGGACAAGGGGTATGCCATACGGAAGGACGGTTCTGTGGCTGCCGACCTTTCTATTATTCCTTTAGAACTTTATCTGTAATCACTCGCAATCTATTTATGGGGGGGTATCATCTACGCTGTGTATGGCTCACTTTCCTATGTCTATTGCGGTTGCGGTTGTAATCTGGAAGAAAAAGCTTCTACTCATCGAGCGGGGAAAGGGTAATTACAAAGGTCTCCTTGGGCTTCCCGGCGGGAAGGTGGAGAAGAATGAGCATGTGAGCACCGCTGCTGTTCGTGAACTGCGGGAGGAGTCGGGTATTCATGCTTCGTTCCGTGCTCATCTAGGTGTTGTCTCTGAGCTGCTGGTCGAGAATGGTGCTACTCTTCAGCATTTCATTTTGCATGTGTGCGAGCTGCATCCGCTCTCAACCGATATTACGACTGATGCCGAGGGAGTGCTCAACTGGTATGATCTTGATCTTCTCGTGTCGATGAAGGATAAGATTATTCCGAGTGATTTTGTCATCATTGAGAGGCTGGTGAGGAGGAAGGAAAAGGAATATTTTGATTGCACGCTTGAAAAGGTGGGCGATGAGTACATTCTGCGGAAGTTTGAGTAGAGTCTGAGTTGATTTAGCATCATCTCCATGCCTCGTCCTTGAGGCGTTGGCACAAAGGAGAAACGATCGGGAGGATGAAAAACCTCCGTGGTGGATTAATTTGGTTAAATATTCCAACCATGCGTTTATATACCATAAATAATTTCTTCCCGTTGCATGGGGGACGTTTGAACATGTCAAAAATACTGCTTGTTTATCCGGAAATGCCAAAGGACACATATTGGGGTTTTAGCGGCGCGCTTCCGTACATCGGGAAACTGGCGAGCATGCCGCCTTTGGGTTTAATCACGGTTGCTGCGTTGCTGCCCAAAGCTGACGAGGTGCGGTTGGTCGACCTGAACATTGAAAAGTTGTCTGATGATGATATCGCGTGGTCGGATGTGGTGTTTACCTCCTCGATGGTTGTCCAGCGTAAGTCTCTTGATGCCATCGTCCGGCAGGTAGGGGCCGTCGGGAAATCCACGAACCGGAAGATCCCTCTTGTTGCTGGCGGTCCGTTTCCGACACAGTATTATGATCAGATTGATGGTGTTGACCATTTTGTGCTCGGTGAAGCTGAGCCTCTGGCTGGAGGCCTCGGGGTTCTTGATGCGTTCCTCACTGATTTTGCGAGGGGGGAGGCAAAGAGGGTATATGCTCGTCCGGTGCTGAGAAGACGGTCTGGGGAGCGGAAGATCGATGAGAACTCTTTGGATCTCCTCATGGGCTTTGCGGGCAGTGATGGTGATATTGTGCAGGTTGCTGATAGACCTGCGATGGCCGGTTCTCCCATTCCAAGGTTTGACTTGCTCAAGATTAACGCGTACGCATCGATGGCGATGCAGATGGGGAGGGGATGCCCGTTTGATTGTGAATTCTGTACTGAGCCTGCGCTGAACGGCCACACGCTTCGGTCGAAAACATCTGGCCAATTCGTGGCTGAGTTGGAGGCGATTCATGCTACTGGGTATCACGGTGGTGTTTTTGTCGTTGATGATAACCTGATTGGCAACCGGAAAAGTGTCAAGCCCGTGCTTCGGGACGTGGCTGACTTCCAGAAGCATGCCGGTTACCCATTTAGATTGTATACTGAGGCGGACATCGGGCTTTCGGTTGATCATGAGCTCATGGGTCTGATGCGCGACGCTGGTTTTGACATGGTGTTTGTGGGCATCGAGAGCCCTGACCGGGACGTGCTGAGGAGCATGGATAAGGGCCAGAACGTGAGGGTGAACTTGCTCGATGCAGTGAGGTCCATTCAAAGTTATGGCATGGAGGTTACTGCCGGATTTATTGTGGGAAATGATGCTGACCCTCCGGATATTTGTGATAAGATTTTTGATTTTTGCCAGGAAGCGGGTATTCCGACGGCCATGGCTGGCCTACTGATTGTTGCGAGGGGTTCTCGTTTGGATGAGCGCATGCGTAGGGAAGGTAGGTACCTCAATGATTCTCTCGGGAATAACACGCACAGCTTTTCTTTGAACTTTGTTCCGCAGAAGGCGGTTGATCGTGCGTTGGAGCAGGGAATTCCAACCAATCTTGAGAATCTTGCGTACCGCGCCATCGTCGATGAGGAATCATCGCGGATCGTGCAGAACTACCGTCTGCTGCTCGCGAGGCTGTATGATAGGAGCGGCAAGAATTATTATGCGCGGTGCAGTGTCCTCATGGATCATCTTGGTCCCTCACCTCGGCCGGCAAGGGATGTTCATATGAATGAGGTTAAGGCTTTGGCGCGTTCGCTCGCAAAGCAAACGGTCGTGCGGCCGGGCAGGTTTGAGTACGTGAAATTCCTTGGAAGAACACTGAAGGATCATCCTCAGTTATTTCCCGAGGCGGTGGCGAAGGCGATTTACGGTGATCATTTCCGTGCTATCACTCATGAAGCGTTGAGGAATGATGCGGATTACAATCCTCTGATGATTGTTCGCCATTTGATGAGTGAGTTTGACGCTTTTAGGGATCAGCTGACTCGTGTGTATCATGAGTATGCCGCAGGTGATGTTCATGATCGAGTCCGCGAGGCCGTTGATGGTTTTTATCAGCATGCGTCAGAAAAGTTGTCCGTTCTTCCGCGCAGGTATCGGAAGAATCTTCTTAGATGGTATCATGAGGGTCTCGCGGGCATCCAGGGTTTGCAGCCCTCTGGCGGAAGCTGTGGATACTCATTGTAGTTGCTCCAATCGTCTGGTATCAGTAACCACCCTCAAGGCGAGAATTGTCCTAGCGCTGCGCGCGGCTCATCATGCGGCATGCTCTGGATAACGAGAGGGATGGAGCATCCGATACTTTGATATACTTAGAAAACTGGAGTGCCTGCATGCTCCTGCCGTTAATCTTTGCGATCATTTCCCCCTTTGCATGGGGGTCCATGAACATTGTTGATAAGTATGTTGTATCTCAGAGGGTAAAGAATGCCCTAAGCTATGCATGGATTACCGCGTTTGTGAACGTGATGATTGGCGGAGTGTTTGCCGTGTTTCTTGATTGGTCGAGCGTGCGCATTTCGGATATGCTTTTTCCCGTGCTTGCGGGTATCCTCTTAGGTTCCCAGTTTTTTCCGTATTACTTGCTCTTGCAGAAGGAGGACGTCTCCCATCTGATTGGTTTTATCTATTTTTATCCGGTGATTGTTTCGTTGCTTTCGTTCCTCTTCCTGCATGAGGTGTTGTCATTGCTGAGCTATGTCGGTATGGTTGTCACCCTGATAGGCGTTGTGCTTTTGTCCGTCAGAATTGGTAAGCTGCAGCTTAAGATGACTGCTTGGCTCATCGCGCTCATGATTCTCGTCGTCGCGGTGTATGAGTTTTTCATCAAGGTCGCCGTTTCAGATATCCCGTTTTGGAATGGTACGGCTGTGAGTGTGATTTTTATGGGACTCACGGTTATGGTTCTTGCTGTCTATGGTCCGGTGAGGAGGGGCATTCCGACTGAATGGCATAACCTCAAATGGGCCGTCTTGAGCGAATCGCTGACGTTTGTTGGCATTCTTACGGTGTATTTTGCGATGTCTGGCCTTCCCGCAACTATCGTCTCGTCCCTCGCGGCGACTCAGCCTCTTGCCGTTCTGCTGCTTGAGAA
>CAYVYK010000009.1:6871-8538 GCA_964455675.1 uncultured Methanosarcinales archaeon | reverse complement strand
GTAACCTTTTTATAATCCGCTTCTTGGTTTTCAACCATGAACCGCACGCTCAAGATTTTGATGATATCAGATATTTTTTTCGTGACAGGTTTTGGCTTGATTGAGCCGATTCTGGCTATTTTTATTAAGGATAACCTGGTGGGCGGTACGATTTTTGCGGCTGGATTTGCGAGCACGCTGTTCCTCGTGACGAAGTGCCTCATCCAGCTTCCCTTCTCGCGGTATGTTGACACGCACGCGGATAAAGTCAAGTGGCTGATCATCGGCTGCACATGTGTTGCGGTTGTTCCGTTCATTTACATATTCTCAAATCACATCAATTTTATCTATGTTGCCCAGCTTCTGTATGGTGTAGGGAGCGGTCTTGCATACCCGACGTGGCTTGGGCTTTGGAGCACGAATCTTGACCGCAAGCGCGAGAGTTATGAGTGGACGCTGTATTCAACGCTCACTGGCCTCGGGACTGCGCTCACTGCGTTCATCGGTGCGACGATTGCGCAGTACATCGGTTTTAAGTACACGTTCGCGCTCGTTGGCATCATGTCGATTCTTGGCTGTTTGGTGTTGTTCCAGCTCGAGCGTGCGAATGCGAAGAGGGTTGACGTGAAGGACTACCAGACTGATCGTAAGTTAGGCCAGCATTAATGGGATGCCGTCTATCCTGGGAGGATCGTGAGGTAGATCATGTTCACGATGAGGAACAGGATGTAGAACGCGACGAGGCTTGCTCCCTCTGATTGGAGAATCGCTTTTTCTCCTTTGAGATGCCCTTTGAAGATGAAGAACATCATGAGGAGTGTCATGAAGAGCATCATGGGGATGTCAAGGAAGAGCCATTTCTTGTCGATGTTAAAAGGTGAGAGTACTGCAAGGAGCCCAAGCGTGACGAGCAGCGTGAAGATGTCTGCGCCGAATGTCTCGGTGATCGCGATTTTTGTGTAGTTCTTCACCGTCCCTTGGATCGCGCTTGCGATGTTTGGGATGCTTGGCCCGATTGCTCCAAGGGTGAGGCCAATGAGGACATCGGATAATCCGCTCAGTCTCGCGACGGATATGAGCGCGTCGGAGAAGATGAATGATCCAACGAGGAGAAAAACCGTTCCAATGCCAAAGAGGAGCACTCCTGGCTGCAGGTGGAATTGCTGCAGCCCAATGACGCTAAGCTCTTCCTTGATCTCCTTGAGTTCCTCTTCGCGCGCCTTTTCGCTCGCCCATTTTTCGAAGAACCAGACGTTCATGACATAGGGTATGAAGAGGAGGATGAAGATGATTCCTTCCGATCTGCTGTAGTGCAAATCGAATCCCGAGATGAAAACAACGACGGAGATGATGAGTGCGAATACTCCGTCCCTGATCACAACTCTTTTGTCAACAGAGAGTGGCTTGATCATTGCAGATAGGCCCGTCATGAGCCCGATGTTGCAGATGATGCTTCCGATGATGACTCCTAGGCTAATTCCTTCATGTCCCATGAAGAACGCATAAAGTGCGACGAAGATTTCCGGGATGCTCAGCATGATTGAGACGAGAATGCTTGCGACTGCGATGTAGCTCGTGCCAAGCTTTTGCGCGACCGGCACCATTGAGTCCGTCATCCAGTCTGATCCCTTCGTGATGAGGATGATCCCGATGAATGAGAGCGCGAGGGGGAAAAGGAGCTCGATCAT
>CAYVYK010000009.1:4829-6771 GCA_964455675.1 uncultured Methanosarcinales archaeon | reverse complement strand
CCAAGGTCGGGGGTAAATCCATGGATGCTGGAATCAAGACTGACCTGATTGTGCATGATCACTTTTGGCATCATTATTGGACCACCCGAAGGCATTCAGGTATTCAGGATATATATGATTTATGCATGTCAAGGACACACATAATATTTATGAACCCCAGCATCTTCTCAAAGGTTCATGGGAACAGTACAAGAGGAGCTTGCCGCGCTTGGCATAGATAATACGCATTTTGAAACTTTGTATCATCCTCTCGTCGATGGAGGTAAGCTTCCTCCGGTCGATGAGGGTGTGCCTTGGGACGCATACAAACGAGTCGTTGAGTATCTGCAAGGCCAGCACGTTCTCGACGCTGGTTGCCGTGTAAATCCAGACGGGCTTGAGGTGTTCAAGTACCGTCGGGAGCTCGAAGATATTATGCGCGATCTTCCTACGAGAGAGCATAGGGAGGTTAAGCAGACTGGCGGCCTTGAACCTTGTACTCATCCTGATTATGACATTGAAAACACTGGCGGTCTCATGCCATGTCATGGTCCTGACGACGAAGTTTCTGGCGGCCTTATGACCTGCAGGTGATCTGTGTGCTTTCTGCCAGGTTTGCTTCCACGCTTCATGACACTCTTCTTCGCGTTAAGGAGGTTTGGGATAAGGAGCACGTCAGCTTGGAAGACTGCTTTCGGTATCGTCCGCGGTTGATCCTTACTCCGAATGATAACTGTAGTCAAGGTTGTCTTCACTGCATTTCCGACTCAAAACCTTCTGGTACGACTCTGCCCTTTCAGGATATCGCTCGTGTTGACCCTGCGCTGTGGCGTTTGTTCGCCACGGCTGATTTTGGTCGCAGGGGTAATCCTTTGGAGTATACATCGGATGGTCATAGCATCACTGACGTAATCAACGTATTGCTTGAGGCTGGGATTAGTGAATTCACTGTTGCGGGGAGCGTGTTTCCGCGCCCGCGGCGTGTTGTCGAGCGCCTCGCGGACTATAGTATGCATGGTGTTCCGATTGATTCCATGATCACGTACCATCACTATCTGCCTGGTTTCGATCCTGAGCGTTTCGCGCCTGTGATGAACGCCGCCCTTAAGGACTATCTTTCTTTCTCTAGATCAGTCAAGATTGCGCTGCTTGGCGACCGCTTGCCTGATCTCTCGCCAACGATGGCTTCCCGCGTGCATGATGCTTTTTACGCGACATTGGATGCCATGCTTGCGGGTATTCCAATCATCGATAAGAAGGAGCGTGACATCCGGGTTGTCTGGAATCTTATGCCGCGTTATATTCATATCACGAATGTGGACTCGCGCCTCTACCCTCATGGTCGAGTCATTTCATACATGGAGGAAAGGGGTGGCGCCTGCAATCCGTCTCAGGGTGACTACACCTGTCCCGATCTTATCAAGTGGCCGGGCATGATCGTCGAGCCTGACGGAAGCATTAACATGTGCGGTTCCTTTGAGGGTGTTGCCTGTCCCCACGCGGTTGTCTCAAACATCCATAAGCCCTATGGGGAGGTGGAAGGCGATCTTCTTGAATTCCATCGTCGAGAACTTTCCTGGTTCCTCGAAAACTTGCCCGCGATCATGGACGGAAAAGTGTCTACGTGCAAATTGAGAAATCACTGTTATCAATGATTTATTCTTTGGACATGATCCCAAGGAGGCTGACAATACCCACAATGAGATACATGATGAGTCCATACACGCACGCAGGCATGCCAAGGACGAACGAGCATCCGCCGAGCGGGCATGTTTTTGCGAAGAGTTCTGTAAACGACAAATACCCCGAGAACAGGATTCCCGCTATGGATATGATAAATACACTCTTGAGTGCTGTACTTTTTTTCATTGAATACACCTCTCCCTCAATAAATCAGATGATACTTAAAAGCCTTATGAATGGGCTCATAACACAATATTTAAATATCTTTTTTTCTCCGTTG
>CAYVYK010000009.1:0-4729 GCA_964455675.1 uncultured Methanosarcinales archaeon | reverse complement strand
TGTTTGAGGAGTCTGTCGAGCTCGAGCAAAAGCTTTTGCTCACGAAGCTGTATAGTGCGATCGTGTTTCTGATTGCCACAATCATCGCGCTCTGGGAGCTCGGTGTTACTGCGTCTAACATCACGATCTTTGTGGGATTCGTTGCGACCGGCATTGCGCTTTCTATTCGTGATGTGATAACCTCTTACCTTGTTTGGTTCATTTTGCTGACGAAGCGCCCCTTTAGGATTGGTGATTATATCAAGATCGGTGATGATGAAGGACGTGTGCTCCACATTGGAACGTTTTTCGTTCTCATCGACGACTCTCCTGAACGTCCCGACGATTATGTGCGTATTCCAAACCGTATTTTTCTTGAGAAGCCAGTCGCAAATTTTGGGAAAACTGATGTCCCTCTTGTCGTGAAGATTCCAATAACTGATCAGAAGATATTGAAGGCGGTTGAGTCCGGTGTGAAAAGCGCTGTGAAGAGAGAGGTATCTATCCGCCTCTCTTGTGAAGCTGAGAAATGGTACGCCGTCGTGGAGTGCCGCTCTTCTCTTGAGGAGAATAAGGTTCTTCGTGACGCAATCCTTCGAGCCGCGCTTCCAAGCGGGATGACCAAAGCTTAGTACGTGTCAAAGCGTATGTCCGCGTGTGTCATCTTGTGGTAGAATTCCAGTTCTTGTTTGTTATCGCGGGAGCTAAAGAAGATGATGTACATTCCTTCCCACACGGCAAACCATCCTGCTGGCTCCAGGATGACTCCAAGGAGTATCATGAGGAATTGTCCGTCCTCATGGATGAATGTGTATGCGGCCCCGATCATGAGGATGAATCCGAGCGCAGTGATGAGGAGTCCGTTTACGATCTTTTGTTTTGCTTCCTTGTGGAGGAGATGGTAGTGCCGCTCGAAATGCGCGCGCAGTCGTTTCTTGATGATCCCTTCGATTGCGTATTTGCGTTCATGCGCGGGGAGGAGGAAGTGGATCTGCAGTGTTCCCGACTTTTCCCTCGCGGCGCGTGATGCTTCATCAAGGAAGTCCACAGATAATGCCCTGGAATGGTATGGCCTTGGATCAAAGTCTGAGAAGATATCATCGTACGTGTCGAGCATCAGGCTGATTTCTCCTTTTGACAAGAGTTCCCGGTATTCCTGGTGCTTTTCATGCTGGATTTGTTCTGTGTCAGTGTACGGCTTTGGCATTCCGATGGATTTTGGTGTGGGCTTGACTTCCTGCTTTTGGCCTTGCGGTGCTCCTGTTGGTTTCTGTGCGCCGTCCATGTCATTTTCCTTGCTCTTCGCCCTATTTAAATTCTTCGTGGTGCAGTATCCCCCCTAAGATTCTGCTCTTTCTTCCAAGTCAAATGGAGGAAATCGTAAAATTTTTAAATAGCTACCAACGGTCTAGCGCCGGGGTGAAATAATGCCTTTAGAACAGCTAGCAATGCCTTTTGTGTTCACTGTAAGTATTCTTGGCCTGTTGTTCGCCGTGTATCTTGCGTATTATGTCATGAAGCAGGAGAAGGGAACTGCCGAGATGCAGAGTATCGCGTCTGCCATCCGTGAGGGTGCGACTGCGTTCTTGAAACGTCAATATAAGACAATCGCAATCCTTGCGATTGTGTGTGCAATCCTGCTCTTTGGGGGATATGCGCTCTATGGGAAGATGGACCTTGCGATTATGACCGCGGTTGCTTTCCTGACAGGTGCAGTGTTCTCAGGAATTGCGGGGATCGTAGGCATGGTTGTTTCGGTGCGTGCGAACATTCACACAGCCGCTGCCGCGAGGAATAGTCTTGCTCGTGCGTTAACGATTGCGCTGCGCGCAGGTGCCGTTTCTGGCGTGCTCGTTGTTGCCATGTCCTTGCTTGGGGTTACCGGGTTATACCTCCTGTTTGGCGCTGATCCACAGCATACGCCTTTCCTTATCGTTGGATTTGGATTTGGTGCTTCATTTGTTGCGCTCTTTGCCCAGCTAGGGGGAGGTATCTATACGAAGGCCGCCGATGTTGGTGCTGACCTCGTTGGAAAGGTTGAGGCGGGTATACCTGAGGATGATCCAAGGAATCCTGCAGTCATCGCTGATCTTGTTGGTGATAATGTTGGTGACTGCGCGGGTCGTGGAGCTGATCTCTTTGAAAGTACCGCAGCAGAGAACATTGGCGCGATGATTCTTGGTGTCGCTCTCTATCCTGTCTTTGGTGTAGCAGGCGTTCTCTTCCCGCTCGTGGCAAGGGCCTTTGGTCTGATCGCTTCCGCGATTGGTATTCTGTCAGTGCGGCCTAAGGAGAATCAGGACCCGATGAAACCTCTCATCTTTGGTTTCTTCGTCTCCATGGTGCTCGCGATCGCTGGACTCTATGCGGCGACTGCTATCTTGCTGAAAGGTAACTTGTGGTTCTTTGCAGCAGGTATCGTGGGAGTCCTCTTGAGCCTTGCGATTGTCTACATTACATACTACTACACCGATTACAAGTATCGGCCGGTGAAGGAGATTGCCGAGGCGAGCAAGACTGGTTCCGCAACAAACATCATCTCTGGTCTTGGTGTTGCGTTTGAGAACACGGGCCTTACGGTGATTGCGATCAGTGCTGCCTTGTACATGTCGTACTGGCTTGGTACGCACAGTGGTATCGCCCACGGTGGTTTGTATGGTACTGCGATTGCAACGATGGGTATGCTCTCAACTGCCGCGTACGTGCTCGCGATGGACACGTTTGGTCCGATCACGGATAATGCCGGTGGCATTATTGAGATGTCCGACGCGCCCGAAGCTGTGCGAAAGCGTACGGACCGCTTGGACGCTGTTGGTAACACAACAAAAGCACTGACCAAGGGATATGCGATTGGCTCTGCCGCGCTCGCTGCGTTCCTGCTGTTTTCCGCGTATCTTGATGAGATCACGAATCTGACAGGTAAACCGTTCTCGGTTGTTGACATCGCGAAGGTTCCGGTATTCATTGGTGCACTCCTTGGTGGAATGCTTGTCTTCGTGTTCGTCGCATTCGCGATTAAGGCAGTCGGAAAGACCGCTGGCTACATCATTGAGGAAGTGCGTCGGCAATTCAAGGACAAGCGTATTCTCGAAGGTAAGATCAAGCCTGATTATGCCGCGTGTGTTGACATTACCACGAAGGGCGCTTTGCGTAACATGATCTTGCCTGGTTTGCTTGCCGTGCTCTTCCCGATTGTGGTCGGCCTGCTCTTGAAGTACGAGGCTGTTGCCGCTCTCCTGATGGTTGGTACCATAACGGGAATTCTTGTGGCGACCATGCTGAATAACGGCGGTGGCGCGTGGGATAACGCGAAGAAGTACATCGAGACTGGCGTGTACGGTGGTAAGGGATCGGACGCTCACAAGGCCGCGGTTGTCGGTGATACCGTTGGAGATCCTTGCAAGGATACTGCCGGGCCTTCATTGCACGTGTTGATCAAGCTATTGTCAACGATCACGCTCGTGCTCGCGCCGCTGTTCTTGTAATTTTTTCTTATTTTTTTAACTTTTTTTTATTCTTCAGATAGAGAAATCAACGAGGCATGGCTGATCGACGATCACTCCGTTGTATCCTGGCGTGACAAGGTAGTGTCGTGCTTCATGCCCATCGATGTACGCTGTCCACGCTTTGCTATATGCCATTTTCAGGATGACAAGGCAGGGTGCATCGGTGTCAACTTCGGCAGTGTATTTCAAGGGTGTGCGGGACTCCCAAATGATTCTGCACGATCCATTGCTTACTGGAACATTCCCATACACCTGGAATGTCGCGTTGGATGATTGATATGACCTTATCCAGTCACCAAGCTGCCATGGTAGTGCGCTCATGTTCGTAGTGGATGCGTAGTCTGTTGTAGCATGGTAGTATCCGTAAGGAACGTGAAGTCTAAGCATGACCCGTTCGGGTGTCTCGCCGATAATGCTCGCGTTCGGTCGGTGCTTCTCATACCATGCACGGGTCGTGAGGATGTAATGAATATTGAACAGCTCGTACATGCGGTAGTCTGGTTCTGCAAAGGAAAGGGTGCTGATCATTGGTCCATAGATTGTGTTGTGCGTGGAGAGGTCAAGCAGTGATTCATAGCCATAATACTTGACGATACCGGAGAGATAGAAAGGGAAGTCGCTTGTCGGGACCACTCGTCCTTCAGTCCGAATAGTGGTTTGGTTGAGGAGCAACGCATAACCGAGCTCAACATGGGGCTGCTTGACTTCAATATACCCTGTCGCGCTAACGTTCCGCTCATGCAGTGGCGATACCGCGAGAGCGATGATGAGGAGCACTCCTCCGTACCGTACAACGCGTGAGTGGGTACTCCACAGAAATGTGAGGGCCGATGTGATTCCGACCGCTGCGATGATGATGGAGAGTAGCTGGAAGAGGAACGCAAACCTCAGGAACTGTACTGACGATGCGAAGGGTAATAGTCGAAGGAGTATCATGTCGTCAGGCCCTAGGACGAGTATGATCGTGAGTGCCCAGAGCAGTATCAATGCCAAGTGTGTGCGAAAGTTCCAGATGAGATACAGGAGTCCGACGAGAAGCGCTATGGTGAGAACGGGAAGCCGCCAAATGTGGGCATTATCTGCCCAACGGAATAATGATTCGTATGATAGTCCGAAGTTGTGAGTCCTGTCAAGGATCTGTCCAGTGATGAGCAGTTTCACGAATTGTCCGCTTGAAAACGATTGTGTTGGCGCTCCCCCGAATGTTTCATAGAGTATGTTGCTGCTGAATTCCGGATATATGA